>JBFLZG010000024.1:0-69307 GCA_040756235.1 bacterium
GCCCAGATGCAAGGCGCACGAAATCCTGAGGAATGAGGCGTACATGGAAGTACGCCGCAGTGACGAAGGATGAGTGCAACGCCGCAGATGGGCGTTTTGGGACAGCCTCTAGTTATTCTCTTCCGTCCCTCGTCCCTGTCGTGGCACCGGCATGAAGAAATCCCGTCGAATCGGCCTG
The DNA here is from genome assembly GCA_040756235.1 of bacterium. GTDB lineage: Bacteria > Desulfobacterota > DSWW01 > DSWW01 > DSWW01 > JBFLZG01. Next base: position 179 of record JBFLZG010000024.1, read on the forward strand.
GCTCTGCTCTCGCTCTGGATATTTTCCGGGGTGGGGCTCCTGGGCGCCGCACCCCCTCCCGTTCCGCCGCCGGTCGGGTACGTGAACGATCGGGCCGGCCTCCTTTCGGAGCGGCAGAGGTCCACCCTGGAATCCACCCTCAGGGCATTTGAACAGAAGACCACCGATCAGGTCGTCCTTCTGACCGTCCCGTCCCTGGAGGGGGAAGACATCGAGGGTTATTCCATGCGCGTGGCCGAGCAGTGGAAGATCGGCCAGAAGGGCAAGGACAACGGGGTCCTCTTTCTCGTGGCCGTTCAGGACCGCAACGCCCGCATCGAGGTCGGCTACGGGCTCGAGGGCGTTCTGACCGATGCGCTCTCCAGCCGCATCCTCAGGGGGATCGTTCTGCCGGCCTTCAAGCAGGGCAACTACTACGCAGGGATCGCCGGCGGGTTGGAGGCGATCCTGCAGGCGATCGAGGGGGAGTTCAAGGCGCCCGAGGGGCAGACCGGGGGACAGGGCCGGGTTCGGATCAGCGGTTTTCTCCTTCTTCTGCTCTTTCTGCTCCTGATCAGCTCACGGCTGGGCAGGCTCATGCTCCTGGGCGGGTTTCTGGGGGGCGGGATGGGCGGCCGCAGCTTCGGCGGAAGGAGCGGAGGCGGGTTCGGCGGCTTCAGCGGAGGAGGCGGCGGTTTCGGCGGGGGCGGAGCTTCGGGACGCTGGTGAGACCTTCTCGATCAGCGAGTATCAGCATGGCGCAGAAAACCAGAAATCTCTTCTCCGAAGATCAGGAAAAGAGGATCGGGGAGGCGGTCCGCCAGGCGGAGAACATGACCGCAGGCGAGATCGTGCCGATGGTCACGGACGCCGCGGACACTTACCCCCACGCGCACCTGATCGGCGGGCTCATCGGGCTCCTGGCCGCCTCGCTTGCGGCCGTCTGGGTGCTTCCGGTGTTCGCTCCCCTGGAGCTGTTCGCGATGCAGGCCGCAGGGTTTGTCGCCGCCTTCCTGCTCGTCCGGTTCGTGCCGGCGCTCAAACGCTCCCTCCTGTCCGCCAGGGTGCGCGAGGAGGAAGTCTACGAGAGGGCCCTGAAGGCGTTCCAGGACCTCGAGCTGCACCGCACCAGGGACAGGACCGGCGTGCTGATCTTCGTCTCTCTTCTCGAGCACCGCGTGCAGGTGCTGGCGGATACCGGGATCAACGCCCGGGTCAAGCCCGGATCGTGGAACGAGGTGCTGGAGCTGGTGCTCGCCGGGATTCGAAGAGGAGACCTGACCTCCGGCCTGTGCGATGCCGTCGAGCTTTGCGGCAAGATCCTGGCTGCCGAGTTCCCCCTCCGCGCGGATGACCGGAACGAGATCTCGGACGAGCTGCGCAGAGGGTGACTCGTACCCTCCTCCAGACGTTGGAGGCTATTGTCATACTCCGGTGTGCTTCTACGGCACTTGTAGGGTCGCTGCTTGCTGCGCCCGCCCCGGGCACGGAGGGACTTCCGCGTGCGCGGCTGTGTCACATTGCCGTCATCCCGGCCCCGCTGCGGAGCGCGTGTGAGCCGGGATCCGGCAGGGTGCACCAAGACCAACTGTGGTAACTGGGCGCAGGGGCTGGATTCCGGCCTTCGCCGGAATGACGGAAATCATCGGGCCGCGCCTCCCAGTCCCTCCGGAATGAGTGGTCGCACGAGGGTCTGACCGGATTTATGACACAGCCTCCTGCGCCGGAATGACGGAAATCTTCTAGCCGGGACGCATGAAGGTCTGACCTGGGGTTGCGACACAGCCTCTTTCCGCGGGAATGACGGCCCCGAGGTCAAATCACCGAGCCCACGCAGCGATAATGCCGTTCCCGTTCCTCCGGCGGCTGAGCGAGGAACGCATCGATCCGGCCGAGCATGACCTCGCGGTCCTCCAGGAACCTGCCTTCCACCGGGAAATAGTTGTTGGCGTGATCGCAAGCCAGAAACGGACCCTGGACCGTGATGCCTTCGACCAGCCTTCGAAGCTCTCTCACGGTCCCCTCTGCGGTCTGCTCCTGAAAGGTGCCGGCCTTCAGCTCGCTGGCCAGCCTGGAGAGCGGGTGGATCCACAGCCGGCGGATGCGGATGAACTCCGGCACCGTCTCGTTGATGACCAGGGCGCTGTCTGCCGCGTGCGCCTCCCAATGTTCCCGGCCTCCCAGCCCCAGCAGGACGTAGAAGCTCAACTCGATGCCCGCTTCGCGTACCCTGCGGCCGGCCTCTATGACCACCTTCTGGCTGATGCCCTTCTTGTGAAACCGCAGCAGGGCGTCGCATCCGGTTTCGAGGCCCACGTGGACGCGGTCGAGCCCGTGCCGGGCGAGCGTCTCGAGCTCCTCCGGAGACTTTCGATACAGGCTGCTCGCCCTGGCGTAGGCGGTGACCCGGACGAGCCCGGGGAAGCGCTCTCGCAGCCGGTCCAGGATCGGGGCGAGAAACGCGACCGGTCTTTCGAGCGGGTCGGCATCGCCCAGGAAGGCCGTTTTCGGCAAGTCCCCCCAGTACTCTTTCAGCAGGTCGATGTCTTCCAGAACGTCCTCGAGGGGGCGGACCTCGAAGGGCTGACCGTACAGATCGTAAATCCCGCAGAAGCGGCACCGGTTCCAGTGACATCCGCGAACCACCCGCACGAGCAGGCTGCCGGCTTCGCTGGGCGGCCGGATGATCAATCCTTCGGGTACGCGCATGTCGTTCTCGCTTCCCGCTCACTTTGACTTGTGGGCGCTCGCTTTGACTTTGCCTTGAAATTACCACAATGATCTTGCCCTGTCAGTCGAGACCATCAGAAGCGGCCGTGTCATGATCCAGCAGGAGCACTATGACGTTTGCGTGATCGGGGCCGGTCCGGCCGGATCGACGGCGGCCTGCGAGCTCGCGGCCCGCGGGCTCCGGACCGTTCTGATCGACCGGGCGAGCTTCCCCAGGGACAAGGTCTGCGGGGACGGGATCAGTCCCCGCGCCGTGCGGATCCTGAAAGAGATGGGGCTCCATGACGAGGAGGTGTTCTCCCGCTTCTGCCGGATCGAAGGCGTCCGGATCAGCTCGCCCGGCCGCCGGCTCATGGAGGTCCGCCTCACGGGAGACCCCGAGGTCGAAGAGGGGTACGTCATACCGAGAAAGGTCTTCGACCATTTTCTCCTGCAGGCCGCCCTGAGAAGGGGAGCCGAAATCCGGGAAGGGTGCGAGGTCCTGGAGATCGAATCCGCCAAGAGGGACGCCTGCATCCGCGCCCGCACGCGGCAAGGCCGCACCTTTTCTCTTCACGCCGGCTACGTCGTGGCCGCCTGGGGAGCCCATGCGGGGAGGCTCCTGCGGTCCCGCCGGACCGCTCCGGCAGCGGACAGGCTCAGCGTGGTCGCGGTTCGGGCTTATTTCGAGGGAGTGGAACCGGGCCCGCCCTTCATGGAGATCCACTTCGACCCCGGCCTGGTGCCGGGCTACGGGTGGTTCTTCCCCACGGGCCGGGGAAGCGCCAACGTCGGGTACGGCATGCGGCTGGACTGCTTGCGGGCCAGGCGGGATCGCGAACCGCTCCGCAGTCTGTTTCGACAGCTTGTGGAGACGAATCCGTTCTTGACACGCAGCCTGCGTAATGCCGCACAGGTCGGGCCGCTGCGGGGCGCCAGGATTCCCTTCCGCGGCGTCTTTCGCCCCCTCGCGCGAGGGCGCGTCCTCATGGTCGGCGACGCGGCCGGGCTGGCGGACCCGCTGAGCGGAGAGGGCATCGCAACGGCCATGCGCAGCGGTTCGCTGGCCGCGCGCTCCATCGTGAGCGCCGTCGGCTCCGGGGACCCCCGCAGTGAGGCCTCCCGGACCTATCGCTCGGACTGCCGCAGCGAAATCACCCGCGACCTGCTGTGCGCACGGATCCTGCAATCGATTCTGGTCAGACCCGCGCTGGTCGGTCCGGAGAGGCTTCTCGATCTGTTCGTGGAGAAGGCCCAGCAGAACGCGCGCCTGGCCCGTGCGATCGCCCGGCTCGTCATTGGCGACCTGCCGCGCACCGCGGTGCTCCGCGGCGCAGCATGGAAAAAGCTGTTCCGAGCCCTGAGGGGCCGCTCGTAGGGGCGAAAAATTTTTCGCCCCTACCGGGCCTTCTTCTTTCGGACCTTCACCCCCACCTTCTTTGCGGGCCTGACGGCCGCCTTACCGGCGGTCTTGACGGGCCTGGCGGCCTTCCGCACGCTCTTCCCGACCGGTTTTCCGGGGCTCATCGGCTTTGCAGCAGCGGCCTTTGGTTTCGGGATGGCCCTGGGGTTGCAGAGCAGCCCGCGGGTCGTGGCCACTCTTCCGCAGCTCTCGCAGAAATAGGCCAGCTCCACCCTTTTGGGAAAGCAGATGTGCCGTGGGTCCGTGGCCACCTGGCCGCAGTACGCGCAGATCGCGGCCGCAGTGCTCTCGAACGGCATCGGGGTGCAGAGATGACCTTTCTTCGTCGTCACCTTCCCGCAGGTGGCGCAGACGTTGGCGCCTGGGACTTCCTTTGCCATGATGACCTCTCCCCTTTCATGTCTCGCGTTGCGAAAGCGTTCTTGAGGGCTCCCCTCGGCCCGGCCCGAACCGGCTTGTCAATTCACGGGGATTCTGTGATAGTTGGCGCAGCGGCGCTCTCAGGCCCGACAACTCACCAGTCTACAGAAACGAACGCCTGATGCAAGTCCGAGAACCCGCTCTTGCGCCTTCCCCGCCCTTGCGCTCCAGGATCTTTCGTAGAACCAGCCAGAGGAGAGTCCCATGACAGAACGACCCGTAGTTTTCGACAGCCTCCTTTTGAAAAAAATTTTCGTGCCGCAAGCCAACAGGCCTCTCGAGCCGGACTCTCCACCGGAAAGGCGCCGGTGCAGCGGGTCGCGATTCCTTTTCCTGTCCTGCCTGTGCTTCTGCCTGCTCGCCGCCCTGTGCCTGCCGGCTCCGCAAGAGACCCTTGCCGGCATGATCATCCACGAGCAGACGGTCTTCTCGGGTATGCCCACGCCGGCCGGCCCTCAGGCTGCGCCTCCTCGCACGCACTCGTCGGTCCTTTACCTGCAGGGGAAGAAGCTGCGCAGCGAGACCGAAAAAGTCTTCATCGTGGACTTCGAGGCCGGCAAGCTCCTGGCCCTCACCCCGGAAGAAAAGACTTACAGCGAGATCGGCCTGGATCAACTCCGGGAGGCACAGAAGCAGGCCATGCAATGGATCGGCAGCCTGCGGGAACAGATGAAGAAGAACCTGGAGACCATGCCTCCGGAAAAGCGGGCCGAGATGCAGAAGAAGATCGATATGTTCCCCCAGGACCTCGGCGAGCAGAAGAAGCCCTCGAAGATCACCGTTCGGGCCACCGGCAAAGAAGAGAAGATCAACGGGTTCCCCTGCAAGGAATACGAGATTTTGGAGGACGATCAGAAGACGGCCGTCTACTGGTTGACGCAGGCCGTGTCCAGCAAGCCGTTTGACGTCTACCAGACCGAGATGGGGAAGTGGATGGGGGAGACGGCTCCTCTGGCCGGCCAGAGGCTCCAGGAGTGGCAGCACGTCCGGGACAAGGGGTTCCCCATCAGGATCGAGCGCATCAAGCCCGTCCTCGGCAAGCTCCTCATGAGCTGGGAAGTGAAGAAGGTCGAAGAGGAGAGTCTTTCCGAATCTCTGTTCGTGCCCCCCAAGGAGTACAAACGTACCGAGGCCCCTGCCATGCCCGGCACGCTCTCCCCTTTGCCGCCCGCACCTCCCGCAGGGAAGCCGGGGCCGGAAGCTGCCGAGCCTCAGGGTCAGGGTGGTTGATGGCACCGGACTCGGGGAGGAAGAGCCGGAGAGCTCGTGGAGGCATCGGTCTCGGACAGCCCCTGCAGACAGCACTGGTAACCGGCGCCTGCGGCTTCATCGGCAGCCATCTGGTGGATCAGCTCGCCGCCGAGGGCTGGGACGTCCGCGCCACCGACCTCCCGTCCGCGTCCCGCACCCATCTCCCGCCCGCGGTCCCGTTCGTGCCCTCTGACCTGACAGCACCGGAAACGCTGGGGCCCGCTCTGACCGGCGTCGAAGTCCTCTTTCACGTCGCGGCCCTGTTCGACTTTTCCGCTTCCTGGGAACGCCTGTTCCGCACCAACGTGCTCGGGACGGACCATCTGCTCGCCGCGGCACGCAAGGCCGGCGTCCGGCGGGTGGTGAGCTGGTCGAGCTACGCCGTCTACGGGAAGTTCGACGCGCGCCGGCTCCCCATCGACGAGACGCACCCGATCCGGCCCAAGGACGCCTACGGCCGCTCCAAGGCCATGCAGGACGCGGTCGTGTGGCGCCATCACGAGGAAGGCCTCCCGGCCACGATCGTGCGCCCCAGCGCCCCTTACGGGCCGAGGGCCCGTTACGGAATGGCCGATCTGTTCCGGCGCCTGGACCTCCTGCCGGTGGTCCCCGTTCCCAGGAACCTGGGCAACCGCGTGGTGTCCGTCCACGTGAGGGACGTCGTTCGCGCGGCTTCGCAGGTGGCCCGATCCGAGGCGTGCCAGGGGCAGGAGTACAATCTGACGGACGACGGCCGTCACTCGACGGCGTCTTTCATGGCGCTGGCCGCCTCCGCTCTCGGGAAGAGGACCGTGCCGGTCCTGTTTCCTGAAGCCCTGCTGCGGACTGCGGCCTGGGCGGCGGCCCTGGGCTCGACGGCTGCTGCCCGGACGCTCGGGTGGCGGCCCCTGCTCGAACAAGACACGATCTACTATCTCACCTACGATTTCGTCGCGAGCAACGAGAAGGTCAAGTCGCTGGGGTTCCGCTTTCTCTACCCGGACCCGCGGGACGGCATCCCCGAGGTCGTCCGGGCCCTGCGGGCGGAGGGGTTTCTGCGCAGCTGAGCAAGGTGCCTGGCTTACGACGCCGGCGGGGACTCCTCGCTCGTCCTTGCGACCCTGGCGCATCCGACACGCTCGCCACCTTGAACCGATGGCTGGCGGACGCGCCTGCGATTTTGTCCATCCTACCGGGATACACCCGGGTGTCGACCGAGTGCGGTGGGTGTCCCGCCGAGGAGGCGAGGGCGAGTCGCGGAGGCCGTCCCGAGTCCCGACAGGCCGGTGGAACGCAGCGCTGTTTCTCGAATACCAGATCCGTCGGGCGCGTGCGTCCCGAGAACACCCGGCCCGGAGCGAGGGACGAAAAGAGGGACCTGCCCGAAGGGCCGTCGTCTCCGACCCTCGGGGAGGAGAAGAGCCGGAGCGTTCTGAGCCCGAGACGATCGAGGCGGGATCCTTAACGCACTCACCGTCCAGCCTACGGGAGTGTTGGCAGCCGCCCTGGCAAGCCTCTAGCCAGCGGCAGGCCGTGCGGGTGCCGGGCTCTCAAGGAAACTGGTCGCGGCGGATCCCGGAGCCGGCCGGCAGCCGGCCGACCATGGGGTCGGGCCGGCCTGCGAGCAGGGCTTCGAGCAGCCAGAGATCTCCTGCCGTCTGCTCGGGGACCAGCCCGAAGCAGCGGGCGAATTTCTCGGCTTCGCCCTCGAGCGCCGGATTGTCTTCAGACAGCGTGCGAATGAAGACCACCCGCCCGTAGTTCTTGACCATCTCCGCACAGCTCCAGTGGGCGAGCTCCTGTCCGAAGCGCTTGCGCAGCTCCAGGTATTCCGTGTAAGGGTTCTTGCCGTAACGGATCCAGCCCCGGGTGAGATGGAAAGAGCCTTTGCCGTCCGCACAGACGCTCTCGGGCCTGCGGCCGAGAAACAGGTGGACGCAGTCGTGCACCCTCGGGAAGACCAGCTCGGCGGAGGCGGAAGAGATGTCCTCCAGGCCGCCGCCGCACAGACCATACACCAGGATGATGCGGCCGCACTCGTTTTCCGCCTCGCGAACGGCCGCGGCGAGCCTCACGTGGAGCTCCGCAGGATATCGGTGCAGGCCCTGCTCGAGAAACCGGCAGCCCTTCACCCCGAGGTGCTCGAGCTCGTCCCGGAAGACCTCGCACGCGATCACGGCGGTGCGCGGCAAGATCATTTCTTCTTTCGCAGCGAGCCGGTTTCGTCGATCTCCCGCAGGTTCCTGAGCTCCTGCTCGGAAGGGTCCGGGACGACCCGGATATCGGCGGATACTTTCAGCGGCCAGCCGGTGTTCTCGCGGATTTCCTCGATGCTGGAGAAAGGGAAATAGGCGTCCAGGCAGAACTCCTTGGTCACCGGATCGGGCCGCAGAACGCCCAGCGTGGTGATGATGGCCGAGGGGCCGCCGCCGACGAAGTTCGCCTTCTCGCGCGCATCCCCGCCCGTGAGATAGCCGGGAGACGAAATGTAATCGACCCTTTCGGCAAACCGCTTCTTCTCGTGCGCCACCATGATCAGGTAGCGCTTGCAGCCGACCGCGATGTCGTTCGCGCCGCCGCTGCCGTTCAGCCGGACCCGAGGCAGCGCGTACCGGCCTGCCTTCCAGGGGGGCACGTCCCAGATCCCGGTCGTGTTCACGTTGCCGAACTTGTCCACCTGTGCAGCGCCGATGATGCCCACGTCGCAGCGGCCCGAGGCCACGAGGAAACCGAGCGCGTCGATGGCGCTCGTGAAGCTCGTGGCGTTGGCCGATATGCGGGTGCATTCGATCCCCCACGGCAGCCCTCCGATCGGCGTGGACCCGAAGATCCCGCCTTCGGTGAAGGCCCTGAGGTTGGGGGCGTGGTTCTTCTTGGCAAAGTATCCCGCGAGCATGCTCAGGCCCACGCCGAAGATGGCCAGCTCCCCGTCTCGAAGCTCGCGCCCCGTTGCAATGGCCATGAATTCCTGTCTCGTGTAGTCCATCGTCTTCCCTCAGCTGCTTGCCCGGTCCTCGAGCTCACGTATCTCCGCTTCGCTCCGGATCCACTGGCGGTAGGGATCCATGAGGAACCGGGTCGGGGTGGCGCAGATCTTGTCGAGCTTGTCCTTGCCGATGAGCGAGAGATACTCCTCGCGGCCCTCGTAGCCCCGGACGTACCGGTCCACGTAGCGCTCGGTACCCTCCGCGGTCTTGAAGCAGTCGTTCATGAAGAACATGTGCTCCTCGTCGCTGTCGTGCACGCCGACCGAGGAGGCGGGCCAGCACCCCATGGGCCAGTACACGACCGCGTCCACGATCTCGGCAATGATCCGAACCAGGTTCGGGTACTGGCGCATGCAGCCGGTGTCCACGATATAGTCGGCCTGCAGCACCACCTGACGCGCCGCCCGGGACATTTCGAATCGGCTCCACTCGGAGCCGAGCATGATGGCGTTGCCGTACATGTCCGCCATGGTCACGTGGATCGCCGCGACTTCGGGCTTCAGGACCGAGAAGGCCCCGTACTTCTTGCCGGTGAAAGGATCCGTGATCTCGGGGATCTTCCGCCTGCAGGGATACTCCTCCGGGTAGTCGCCGGAGCACCACTGCTGGTCGTTGTGGATGTTCACCGTGGCGGGCACGAACGGCCAGTTCATCGCGCCGCCGAGCAAGCGGTAGGTGATGCCGCCGTTCGAGTAATCCTCGATGGTGGTGCGGCCGCTCACGACCGCCCGGCTGACGCCGTTGCCGAACCCGTAGACCTCGAGCCCGGAGAAGCCGACCTCGACCCTTCGCACCGCGCCCACGGCCGCCAGCATGTTGATCTGCTGGGAGCCGCAGTGGCTGATGACGTTCAGGTCCTTCCTGCCTTGCTTGACCATCTCCCTGCCGAAGGCGATCGAATCGGCGCCGACCGGGTACGCGGCGCCGTGGGCGTAGAGCATCCCGTCCCACGTGTAGCGGGCGACCGCCTCCTTCATGGAGATCAACTTGTTCTGCATGCGAGCTCCCTCTCCGGTCACGGCCCCCTGCCGTCCGCGCCCGGACGCAGGCCGTATTTCTTCATCTTGCGGACCACGGTGGAGTGGTCCAGATCGAGCAACCGGGCGACCTCCCGCGTTGTCCCCCGGACGCTCAGGGCGTGCGACAAAAGTTTCCTTTCCAACATCTCGCGGGCCTGGTTCCAGGACAGGATCCCCCGGACCTGGACGAGAGAGCTCTCGTCTACATCGCTCCGGTAGATGCCGGGCGGCAGGTGACGGGGTTCGATGAGCTCCCCTTCGCTGGTGAGGACCATCCTTTCCAGAACATTTTGCAGCTCCCGGATGTTTCCGGGCCAGGTATAGGATTCCAATATGTGGATGACCTCCCGGGAGAACCGCTTGGACTGCTTGAAGCGCTCGTTGAAAATGCGCAGGAAGTGCCAGATCAGGGGAAAGATGTCTTCCTTGCGCTCCCTGAGCGGTGGCACCCGGATCGGCACCACGTAAAGCCTGTAGAAGAGGTCGTCCCGGAACTTGCCCTCTTCCACCATGCTCGGGAGGTTCCGGTTGGTGGCCGCCAGGATGCGAACGTCGAGCTTCATGGGCCGGACGTCGCCGAGGCGGGTGATCTCGAGCTGCTCGATCACCTTGAGGAGCTTGACCTGACAGCTCAGGGGCAGCTCCGCCACCTCGTCCAGGAAGATCACGCCTTCGTTCGCCAGCTCGAAGAACCCCGGCTTCCCCGTGCTCGCCGCGCCGGTGAAGGCGCCGCGCACGTAGCCGAACAGCTCGGACTCGAACAGGCTCTCCGGGATGGCGCCGCAGTTGACCGAGATGAAGGGGCCCCGGCGGCGCGGGCCGAGCCGGTGGAGCAGGCGCGCCAGCACCTCTTTTCCGGTGCCGCTCTCGCCTTCGAACAGGACCACCGAATCCACCTGAGCGAGCCGCCCCACGAGGTCCAGGATCCCCAGCATCTCCCGGTTCTCGGTCACGATGTCATGCCCGGTGATCTGGGAGATGCGGACCTCCTCGGGCGTGGACAGGTACAGGGCGGTCAGGCGCGAGACCTCCTCCTTGAGAAGCTGCAGCTCCGTGATGTCCCGGAACGTGACCGCCACGCAGTCGGTCGTGCGGTCCCGCGGGACCGGCGTGCCGGTCACGTAGATCTCGTTGCCCCGGGCGAGCTTGGCCATGCTCGTCACGCTCTTGCGCAACTGCTGGACCAGGCGGAAAACGTCCTGGACCACGTGCAGGCACACATGGGCTTCACCGTCCAGCTCCTGGACCCGCTTGCCGAGCAGGGTCTCACCCTTGAGGCCGGTGATGCGGTCGTAGCTCCGGTTCACCTTCACGATCTTCTCGTCGTCGATCAGGATGATCGCATCGTGAAAGCTCTCGACCACGGGCTCGAGAAGGCTGACCGAATCGGTGGTCCTTATCGAGGTCATGACGATTCCCCCGGGGGTGGGAAGAACATCCCGGACAGGAAAATCTCTTCGAACCGGCGGTTCCCTGCGAGCTCCTGATACTCCATCCACCCGGCGACGCGCACCGCTTCCGTTCTCTTGCGGCGGTCCACGAGGGCCAGGCAGGAGCCGTGGCCGGCGGCGTTGCCGACGCCCAGGATGCGGGCGCCCGGGTTCTGCGGAAGGAGGCCGATCGTGAGGGCGTCACGCGGATCCATGTAGTTGCCGCACGCCCCTGCGAGCAGGACCCGGCGGAAGGGAGACGCGAAAGTCTCCTGCAGCAGGCAGGCGCCGGCGTGGACGGCCGACTTGGCCAGCTGCATCTCGGAGACGTCTTTGCGGGTCACGACGATGTCGCGGCCGATGCCGGTCTCGGAGGCCCAGGCCAGCACCAGCTCCCAGCCGCGCTCGCCCCTGCGGACCCGGGGCGAACGAGCCGACTCGTCGAAATTCCCCCGCGGCAGGACGATCCCGGTCCGGATCATCTCCGCCACCGCCGCCAGGATGCCGGACCCGCAGATGCCCACGGGAGGCAGCCCGCCGATGGTCCGCAGGCTGACTTCGAGACTGTCCCGGGCGATCCGCACGCCTTCGATGGCGCCCGGGGCGGCGCGCATGCCGAATTCGATGTGCCCGCCCTCGAACGCCGGCCCGGCCGCCGTCGAGCAGCAGATCAGCCGGTCCCGATTGCCCATGACGATCTCGCCGTTCGTCCCGAGATCGAGGTAGAGTGTAGGGGTCCCGGACCTGTGAAGCCCGGCGGACAGAACGCCGGCGATGGTGTCGCTTCCCACGAACCCGGCCTTGAGCGGCAGGAGGTGCACGTACGCCGAAGGCGCCAGCGCCAGCCCGAGGTCCCTGGCTTTCACGTCCTGCGCCCCCTGGAGGACCGGCGGATAGGGCGCCATCGCGAGGTACCTCGGATCCAGGCCCATCAGGAGATGGTGCATGACCGTGTTGCCGACAGCGGTCGCATCCACGACGTCGGACGGCGCGGCCTTCGCTTCTTCACAGGCTTCCGCCAGAAGCCCGTTCAGGCAGCCGACGATGCCGGAGCGTAGCTTCTCGAGGCCGTCCTCCTGCTCCTGACAGAGCGAGACGCGCCGGATCACGTCCGCGCCGAAGGAGACCTGAGGATTCAGTGCGGAGCGCACCGAGAGCACCCGCCCGCTCGTGAGGTCCGAGAGGTAACCGACCACGGTCGTGGTGCCGATGTCGAAAGCGATCCCGAGCAGCCGCGCCTGCCGGCCGGCGCGCAGATCGATCACCTCGCGGCCGCCCCGCACCACGGCCGTGAGCGTTCCCGCATCCGTACGCAGGAGGCCGGGCAGCTTCCTCAAGACCAGGGGGTCGGCATCGAAACCGTTCATCCGGTGGCTCTCCCTGAGCGCCAGCGAGAGCCTCTCCAGATCGCCTTTGGCCGAGCGCAGGACCGGCTCCGGGACGTCCACCGTACAGGCCCGCACGCAGGGCTTCACGCGCGGCCCGGTCCCGCCTCCCGCTCCCGACGTCAGGACCACGGGCGTCCGGCAGACCGCCTCCTCCGGGATGCGGACGACGATCTCTCCCCTGCCGACCGCGCTCTCGCAGGCGAGCCGGTACCCCACCCCGATGAGGCTTCCCAGGGCCTTGAGCTCCCGCTCGGAAGGCGCAGGCAGAGGCTCGGCGCACCTCTCGATCACGACCTTGCACTTGCCGCACGCCTTGCGGCCGCCGCAGGCCGACTCGAGCGGCAGGCCCAGCCTGCGCGCGACCTCCAGGATCGTTTCCGATCCGTCGGTCTCGGCGGTCTTGTCAAAAGGCAGAAACGTGATGGTCGGCATGGATCGTTCTTCAGGCGATCCCCAGCAGCCCCGAGATCTTCTTCACGCCTTCGGCCGCATCCTTCGCGTAGGCGTCGGCCCCGCAAGTCTGCTCCACGAACTTGGGCGTCAGGGCCGCGCCGCCGCAGACCACCTTGACCCGGCCGGCGAGCTCGCTCTCCCTGAGAGCCTTTACGGTCTCCAGGACGTGGGGATCGCCCGTCGTCAGGAGCGAAGAGAGGCCGACCACCGCGGCCTTGTGCGCCCTTGCGGCTTCCACGAACTTCGCGGCCGGCACGTTCTCTCCGAGATCGATCACCTGGAATCCCGAGCTCTCCAGGAGGAGCCTGACCAGGTTCTTGCCGATGTCATGAAGATCGCCGAACACGGTGCCGATCACGACCGTGCCGCGGTTCGTCTCCTCGCCCTTGGCGATGAACGGCTTGAGGAGATCGACGCAGGACTGCATCGACTTGGCGGCGATCATCATCTCCGGGACGAAGACCTCGCGCCGCTCGAACTTCTCCCCGACCTCCTTGAGCGCGGGGATGAGGCACTGGTTGATGATCCCGTGGGGATCGGCGCCATCGTCCATCGCCTTGCGGGCAAGCTCCATCGCTTCCTTGCGCCTTCCCGAGATCACTGCCTGTCTGAGAGTCTCCAGGTCCATCCGCATTTTCTCCTTCCCGAGAGGCTGTCGATAAACGGCCATCTGCGGCGTTGCGCTCATGGGGAAAGCGAGGCGGGGGGAGCCTGCCCCGGCGCAGGCCGGGGTCCACCGTGACTCGCCATGTACGCCTCGTTCCTCAGGATTTCGCGCGCCTTGCATCTGGCCATTTCTCACCAGCCTCTTAAGAGGGTGTTTGTCGACACCCTTTTCCGATGTGCCGGGCGCTTCGATCCTTGTTTCCGTCAGCCCCGAGATTCCCGCCTGAAGGCGGATATGAAACGCATGCAGTATTCGTCCGCTCCCTGGAGCAAGTCCGCCAGGAGAACGGCCCGCCGCACTTCCCATACCGTGGGATCGACGATGCAGCAGGTCAGCCCCTTCTGGGCCGCCATGGCCAGGAACACCGCGTTGATGGCGTGGCGTTCCGGAAGGCCGAATGAGATGTTGCTCACGCCCAGCGTCTGGTTGACGCCCAGCCTCGCCCGGATCCCCTCCAGGGCCTTCAGGGTCTCCAGGCCCGTGCGGTGATCGGTCGCCACGGCCATGGCCAGGGGGTCGATGATCACGTCCTCGGGTGGGATCCCGGCGCGCTGGGCCGCCTCGAGGATCCTTTCGGCGATTTCGATCCGCCTGGACGATTCTTTCGGAATCCCCCGGTCGTCCATGGTGAGCCCGATCACGGCGGCCCCGTGTTCCTTGACCACCGGAAGCACCTGGTCGAGCTTCTGCTGCTCGCCGTTGACCGAGTTGACCAGTGCCTTGCCCTGGCAGACCGCCAGGGCCGCTTCCAGAGCGGCCGGCAGAGCGGAATCGATGCACAGGGGGACGTCCGTCACCTCGCGGATGGCCTTGACGGCCTCCTTCAGCGTCTTCGGCTCGTCGATCCCCGAGACGCCGACGTTGACGTCCAGGACGTGAGCGCCCTTTTCCACCTGGCGCACCGCCTCCTCCTGGAGGAGCTTGAAATCCCTTTCCTGCACCGCTCGCGCCAGCCGCTTGCGGCCGGTGGGATTGATGCGCTCGCCGATGATCACCAGCGGGCGCCCCGGCCCGATCTCGACGCTTTGGGTCGAGCTCCTGAGGATCGTCTCCATGTCTCCCTCCCGTGCGGTTTCACTCGAGCTTGCCGTACTCTGCAGCCGCGCGCCGCGCCGCCTTCACATTCTCGTCCGGGGTGCCGTCGGTCAACCCCACCGTGTCGATCGAGAAATTGCCCAGGGGGGCCCCCTGTTCGATCAAGCTGCGCACTTCGGCAGCCGCGTCCTCAGGGCTGCCGTTCTTCATGAGGACCGGGCTGATGCGCGCGTTCATCGCCACGCGGGGACCGAAAACCTGCCTTGCCTTCCTGACGTCCGAGCCGAAGCCGATCTCCACGAACTCGAG
This sequence comes from bacterium, assembly GCA_040756235.1. Classification (GTDB taxonomy): domain Bacteria; phylum Desulfobacterota; class DSWW01; order DSWW01; family DSWW01; genus JBFLZG01. The sequence continues at coordinate 15,228 of JBFLZG010000024.1, forward strand.
ATGGCGGACCTTGGCGTAGCCTTCGAGCACCTGGTCCACGGAGCCGCAGTGGTGGATGCCGAAGGGATGGCAGGCGTCGGCGATCTGGTTGTCGTAAGGGAGCAGCAGGTCTTCATAGGTCTTGAGCGAGATCTGTTCGATCGTGCAGTTCGGGATGACGAAGATCTTCGGGTCGCTCATGGGCGTCACGTCCATGGCGCCGGTGCCGGTGACCGGGTAGACGAACTGAAAGAGCCGGATGATCGATTCCGTGCAGATGCGGAACAGATGCTGGCACAGATCCGGGTTTTCGAAGTAATCGGTGTAAAGGTCCTCCCCCCGGATCTTCAGAGCCAGGTTCTGGACCCCGGTGGTGTTGACGTCCCCCACGACCCTGCCGTACTTGCCCTTGAGGTACTCGATCTGGCGGATCATGTCGGTCATGGGGGGCGTGTGGAGGAGGTCCGGCACCGTGAGTCTCATGACCTCTTCCTCCGACAGATTGAGGGGCATGGCCCACGGCAGGGCGTCCTCCTGGAAGACGATCTCGCATCCGAACACAGCCGGAAGCATGACCATGCCGAAGGTGATGAACGGCCTTGGCTTGGGGTTCGGATCGCCCATCCCCACGTCACCGAAGCGCTCGTAGAGCTTCCGGTCCATCTCCATCCGGGCCTCGATCCTCGTCTCCGGGTCCATGTAATACTTCCGGTCAAAGGAGAGGCCGTATTGCCGGAACCACCAGTCCGGGTAAAAGCCGACGCCGAGCGGGATATGTCTCTCTTGCCTTTGGGGCATGGGATCTCCTCTTGGTCCGAATGGTGCGGGAAGCCGCCCGGTTCTGGTCCGATGCATCGAAGGCAACGCGGAGAGAGCAAGCACTGTGCCAAGCTGGCTGGGGGTTACCCGGGAGCGGCGACATCCCCGCCTTGACGGAAAGCCCTTGTTCCATCAAGATGGTGCAGACCCGCACATCGGAGCAGTTTATAGGAATTCACTTCGCGGTGCAATCCGCCACCAGACCGGCCGATGTGGTGTTATCCGGCACCGCCCAGAGCCTCCCCAAACGCGCGCCGCAGCCCTGATTGCAGGCGCTCTCGTCCTGGTACGAAGACTGCATCGAGGGCCGTTCGGCGCCTCGGGGGGTTCAGGGCCGGGGCGAACGGTGCAAACGGAGGGGCCGAGTACAGGAAGCGGCCCGTGCAACGGCACCCGAGGCGCCTCCAGTCATAGCCAACCACGAGCCACAACGAGAGGAGACGGGTATGAACTACAAGTTCACCCTGTACGAGGAAAAGGACCAGATCGGGCTGCTCACGCTGAACCGGCCCGAGAAGCGCAACGCCCTGGGTCGCGAGATGGAGGAGGAGATCACGGAGTGCCTGCGGGCGGCGAGCAGGAGACAGTCCGTGAAAGCGATCATCGTTCGGGCCGCCGGCGAGGTGTTCTGCTCGGGTCATGACCGGAAGGAGATTCTGGATACCGGCGTGAGTGACATCCGGCGTCTCTTTCAGGCCTCCATGAACCTCATGTTGGGCATCCGCCAGGCCTCGATGCCGGTCATCGCTCAGGTCCAGGGGGTCGCCATGGCCGGGGGTTGCCATCTCGTTGCCGCCTGCGACCTGGTCGTTGCCGCCGAGCGCAACTCCAAGTTCGGCATGACCGGGATCTATCTCGGCTACAACTGCTCCACGCCCACCGTGGCCGTGAGCCGCTGCGTAGGCCAGAAGAAATGCATGGAAATGCTCATGACCGGAAAGCTCTACTCCTCCCAGGAAGCCCGGGAAATGGGCCTGGTCAACCGCGTCGTGCCGGACGAGAAGCTCGCCGACGAGACCTGGGCCTTGGCCAAGGAGATCTCCCAGTACAGCCGCAAGACCCTGGCGATCAGCAAGCAGGTCTACTACGCGCAGATCGAGATGACCGAATGGCAGGCCTACCACTATGCCAAGGAGATGATGGCCGTGAATGCCCTCATGCCCGACGCGATCTCCGGCTTCAGGGCGAACATGGCGGGTGAGAAGCCGGTGTTTCCGGAGGACGTCCCGCTGGAGTGACCCGGGGACGGCCGTCCAGATGAGGGCCTCGAGGATGGACGACTGCGGCAGCGCGCCGCGGCCCCCTGACGGGTCAGGAGCCGGGCGCCGAACCGTGTACAGCATGTGCGGCATGTGCTCGGTGCGGTGCCCGATCCAGGTGGAAGTCCGGGACGGCCGGGCGGTCTGGATCCAGGGGAACCCGCACGACCGGGCCATGGGATCCAGCCTTTGCGCGAAGGGCAGCGCGGGCCTCTCTTTTCAGTACGAAGACGACGAGCGTCCACGCTACCCCATGATCCGGACCGGTCCCCGTGGGGGAGGCGGCTGGCGCCGCGCCTCCTGGGACGAGGCCATCGACTTCGTCGCGCGGGGGATCGAGGCGGCGGCCGCCCGCCACGGACCGCGCGCGGTTGCCCTGAGCGACCGGGGCGGACCGTTCACGGACCTGACCCGGAGCTTCCTCAAGGCCCTGGGCTCCCCCAACTATTTCAATCACGACTGCACCTGCGGGGCGAACGCCCACCACGCCACCCTGAGCCTCTTCGGGGTCGGCCGCAAGGGCGTGGCCTACGACATTGCGCACACTCGTCACCTCGTGCTCTACGGGCGCAACCTTCTCGAATCCCTGCAGGTGAAGGAAGCCAAGGAGTTCGTGCACGCTCTGTCGGAAGGGGCGCGCTGCACGTACATCGACCCGCGGGCCACGCTCACCGCATCCCGGGCGACCTGCTACTGGCAAATCCGGCCGGGTACCGACTACGCCCTGAACCTGGCCCTGATCCACACGGTGCTGCGCGAAAATCTGCATGATGCCGCCTTCACGAGCGGCCGGGTGTCCGGGATCGAAGCCCTGCGTGAGTTCGTCGCGGACAAGACGCCCGAGTGGCAGGAGCCTTTCACCGGGATTCCGGCCAACCGGGTCAGGGACCTGGCCAGAGAGGTCGCCGCGGACGCGCCTTCGATCATTTTCCACGCGGGCTGGATGACCGCCCGGAACCGGCAGTCTTTCTACGTGAGCCGCACCTGTCACATCCTCAATTCCCTGTTCGGCGCCGTCGAAGCCCCCGGCGGCGTGATCCTCGCCCGGGGCCCGGCGGAGTGCGGCCGCAAGCCCCTCCGCAAGCTCGCGGACCGGATCCCCCGGGTGCAGGAGAAGCGCGTGGACGGCTGCGGCTGGAAGGACCGGCACTTCGACGGCAAGGCGGGTCTCCTGCACAGGCTCTTTCCGGCGATCGAGACCGGAGAGCCCTACCGGGTGGCCGCGTACATCGCCTACCGGCACGACCCCCTGCTCAGCCTGCCCGACACCGGGGCCGTGCAGCGGGCGCTGGATCGCCTGGAACTCGTGGTCTCCGTGGACGTGAACTTCTCGGAGACCGCCTGGCGCAGCGACGTGATCCTGCCGGAGTCCACCTACCTCGAGCGGGCCAACATCCTCGCCCTGCGGGAGGGCCCTGTCCCCTGCATCTACATGCGGGACCAAGCCGTGGCGCCCCGCTTCGACACCCGGCCCGCCTGGTGGATCTTTCGGGAGCTGGCCCGGCGGCTCGGGGCCGGCCGGCACTTCGATTTCGAGACGATCGAGGACGTGTGGGACTATCAGCTCGACGGCACCGGGATCTCTGCCCCCGAGATCCGCAAGACCGGCGTGTTCCCGCTCGCCGAACGCCCCGCGCTCCCGGAGCGTACGAGCGACGCGCGGCTCAAGACGCCTTCGGGCATGGTCGAGCTCCTCAGTACCCGCCTCGAGGAGGCGGGGGTGGAGAGCTTTGCCCCTTTCCGGCCGCCGGCGCCTCTGGGGGCGGACGAGTTCAGACTCCTCGTCGGCAGGTCGGCCGTCCACACGCACGGGCAGACCATGAACAACCCGCTGCTGCACGAGATCCTCCCGGAGAACGCGCTCTGGGTGCACCCGGATCGGGCTGCGCCCCTGGGCCTCGCGGACGGCGATCTTGCCGAGGTGAGCCGGCAGGGAGTTGCAGCGACCTGCAAGGTGAAGGTGACTCCCTGGATCCATCGGGACGCGGTCTTCCTGATCCACGGCTTCGGCCGCACCGTGCCTGCACAGACCCGGGCTTGTCGGAAGGGCGTCGCGGACCAGCTCCTCCAGAAGGGCATGCTGTCCGAGTACGACCCTGCCGGCGGAGGCAACGCGCTGTGCGACACCGTCGTCCGCGTCGGCAAGGCCGGGCCCTCCGGGGCAGGGGGGCGCAATGAGTAGGTATTATCTGCTCCAGGATGCGGCGCGCTGCACCGGCTGCCTGGGCTGCCAGGTGCACTGCAAGACGGCCAAGGGCCTGGGGCCGGGCCCGGTCCCGTGCGCCAACCTGACCGTCGTGCCGGCGCAGGCCGGCGGCCTCCCGGCCGTCCGGTTCGTGTTCATGGCCTGCTTCCACTGCGAGGAGCCCTGGTGCCTGAGCGCCTGCCCGTCCGGCGCGATCCGCAAGCGGCCGGACGACGGCATCGTCTTCATCGACCCCAAGACCTGCGTGGGCTGCAAGAGCTGCATCGTCGCCTGCCCGTGGGGCGCCTGCCAGTGGAACCCGGTCACCAGAAAGGCGGTGAAGTGCGACTATTGCATGGACCGGATCGATGAGGGCCTGCGTCCCGCGTGCGTGACCAAGTGCCTGACCGGGTGCCTGGAGTTCGGCGTGGCGGAGGCCCTTCCGGACGACCGCCGGCGCCGGTATGCCCGCCTGGTCGCCGGCCGCAGCCCGGAGAGCTGCCGCTAGAGGATGCCGGTCCTCCGGTCCCCGGGGGTTGTGAGGAGCTGATCGATGAAGAGCCTCTCCTGCCCGGTCCGCGCCGCCCGCGATCTGATTGCGGAAACCCTGAGCTCGCGCACGGCCCCGGATGGCGAGCTGAGAGACGGGCTGGCGCGCCTCCTCCGGTTTCTCGAAGACGTCGCACAGGGAGCCGCGTCGCCGGAGCGGTCGGAGCCTGCCCGCCGGCTGGCGAGCGACCTCTCGTCCCGGACGATCGACCGCCCCGGCTGGCATGACGCAGTGGCTGCCGCCTCTCGCGTTTTCGCACACGAGGACGTCCTCCGAAGCCATCTGGAAGACCACTTGTGTCCGGCCGGCGAGTGCACGACCCTGGTTCCGGCGCCCTGCCGATCGGCCTGCCCTGCCGGGGTGGACGTGCCCGCATACGTGGCGCTGACCGGCCTGCGGCGCTACGGGGACGCGCTGGAAGTCCTCCGGGAGGACCTCCCGCTGCCGGGCGTGCTCGGTCGCGTCTGTGTGCGGCCCTGCGAGACGGCTTGCGCGCGGACCTCCCTCGACGCACCCATCGCGATCTGCCGCCTCAAACGCGTTGCCTTCGACGAAGCCTCTCGGGAAGGGGATGCTCCGGGGAGACCTCCACGGCGAGGCTTTGCGGAAAAAGTGGCGGTCGTCGGAAGCGGCCCGGCCGGGCTCTCGGCAGCCTACTTCCTGGCGCGGCGGGGCTACCGGCCGGTCATCTTCGAGTCCATGCCCGAGCCGGGGGGCATGCTCCGCTGGACGATTCCTGCTTACCGTCTCCCCCGCCACGTCCTGCGGCGGGACATCGACTTCATCCTGGCCCAGGGAGTCCGGATCCGAACCGGGCTCGCCCTGGGCAGAGACATCACCCTCGAGAGCCTGAGGGACCGGGGGTACGCGGCCTTCTTTCTGGGACTGGGGGCCTGGTCCGGCAGGCCTTTGCGCGTGGCGGGAGAGGACAGTCCGGCCGTTGTGGACGGTCTCACGTTCCTGCGGCACGGGAGCCTCGGGCCGGCACAAGCAGGCGCGCGAGTCGTGGTGGTCGGGGGCGGGAACGCGGCGATCGACTGCGCGCGCACGGCCCTGCGCCTGGGCGGAGGGGCGGTGCAGGTCGTGTACAGAAGGGCGCGGGAGCAGATGCCGGCGCACCGAGAGGAGGTGGAGGCCGCCGAACAGGAGGGAGTGCACATCTCGTTTCTCTCCTCCCCGATCAGGATCCGCACGGCGGAAGGCAGGCTCGCGGGTCTCGAGTGCATCCGCAACGAGCTGTGCGAACCCGACGGCACGGGCCGCAGGCGCCCCGTCGCCGTCGCAGGCTCCGAGTTCTTCATCCCGGCCGACATGGTCATCCGGGCAATCGGGCAGACGCCGGATCGGGCTTCCGTGGAAGCCGTTCCGGGCCTGGAGCTCACCCGCAGCGGGCTCGTGGCCGTGCGCCCGGAAACGATGGAGACCTCTCTGCCCGGGGTCTTTGCAGGCGGCGACGTGGTCAGCGGCCCCGCGAGCGTGATCGAGGCGGTCGCAGCCGGCAAGAGCGCGGCCGAGGCCATCCATCGCTACCTGCGCAGGCTCCCCAGACCTGCCTTCGGGTTGCTTCCGGGGACCCGCAGGCAGGTTCCCCCTTTGCGCACTTCGGCGCAGGAAAGGGAGTACCCCCTCCCCCCCCGTTTGCTCCGGATCGGAATCGACCGAAGGCGGCAATCGTTCGACGAGGTCGACCTGCGACTGACCGCCGGCGATGCGGCGCGGGAAGCGACGCGCTGTCTGCGATGCGACGTGTGCATCCGGTGCGGGCGCTGCGTCGAGGTCTGCCGCGACTCCCTGGGGATCGATGCCCTTCATCTCTTCCGCATCATGCAGGATCCGCAGGACGAGGCGGGTGCGAGGGGAATCACAGCGGCCAAGCTCGACTTCTCCCGGGCGGCCGAGCGGTGCATCGGATGCGCTGCCTGCGCCGAGAGCTGCCCGACCGGCGCCCTGACCGTGGAAGAGGCGAACGGCCGGCGGACCCTGCGCCACTGCGGCGCGGAGGTCAGCCGCAACCGGCTGGTGCGCTGTGCCGGATGCGGCGCGCCTTTCGCCACCGAAAGACAGCTTCTTTTCATTTCAGAAAGGGAGAGCAGCCGGATCCGTCCCGTCGCGCCGAGGGCGTTCTGCCCCGCTTGCGCCCGAGGATCGACCGCGAGAGACCTGGCCGGGGGCTGGTGCGAATGCCGCTGGGAGCAGGGGCAGGGGATTTGAAATTGACAAGCCGGAGCGAAGGTGAAAGACTCTGGGCCTGCTCGGCCGGGGGGCGGATCCGCGCCGCCTCCCCGCGGTCCTGAACACCTCAGAGGCGTTTTTCATGCTCTCCTCGCTCGTCGTACGGCACAGGGAAGAAGGGCTCGTGCTTCCTCCACCCGCCCCGGGTCGCGTCAGGGCGTGCAGCTGTCGCAGCGCGGGGCTTGCCGCCTTGCTCCTGATGGCTGCCTTGAGCCTGGTCTGCAGCGCTCACGCCGCCACGTCCGAGAACACTGCCGCCGAGGTCGCCTCTTACCAGAACCCCTCCGAGGGCATTCTCGCGCTGCGCGTCGCGGACGGAAGGCTCAGCCTCGAGACCCGGGACGCCTCTCTCGATAAAGTCCTGCAGGAGCTCTCCCGCCAGGGGGACCTGAAAATTCTCTCGGACGGCCCGCTGGAAGGCCGCGTCACCCTGAGGATCGAGGAGCTTCCGCTGGAGACGGCCATAAGGAAGATCCTGAGGCAGAAGGGGGTGACGTTCGTCTACGCCGCCCCGAAGCAGGGCGCCGCCCCTGATGACTACCTCTTGAAGGAAGTGAGGATCTTCCTCCCGGAGGGGAAAGACAGCTCGAGCCGGGTCTACTCGTACTCGAAGGCCCCCCCAGGGCCTCCGGCTCAACAGGCACGGTCGCGGCCTTTCGCCCGGCCGGAAGCCGCACGGGCTCGCAGGGAGGCCCCCCCGCCGCCGCCTCCTCCGGCGCCACCGCCCGCAGACCCTTCTGCCGAAGAGGCGGAGGAGCCCGTCGAGGCCCTGACCGAGGCCAACTTCGACGAGCTCGACGAAGTGGTGGAGCGCCTGAAGCGGGAAAATCCCCAGGTCCAGGACCAGATCGATCAGTTCCTGGAGTCTCTCGAAGAAGCCAAGGAAAGGGCCCGCGAGTCCGGCCGCCCGTTCCCGCCCATGGAGAACCTCGGGGAACTGGGAACGATGATGCAGGAGATGATGAAGAGCCAGGGCGCTCCCCCGCCCCTCGGGGAAGAAGAAGAGGAAGAATGACAGAGGGCCGGCGCGCAAGCCGGTCCGCTCAGACCTTCGTCCGGACCCTGGCCACCGCCTCCAGCCAACCCCTGTAGAGCTTCTCCCGCTCCGTGCTCGCCATCGAAGGCTGGAAAGTCTTTCCGGGGCGGCGCGCCCGCTCCAGCTCACTGGGGCTCTTCCATATTCCCGTGGCCATCCCGGCCAGAAAGGCGGCTCCCAGGGCGGTGGTATCGATCATGGCCGGGCGGTCGACCCGTACGTCCAGGATGTCCGCCTGGAACTGCATCAGGAAGTCGTTGGCGCTCGCCCCGCCGTCCACCCGCAGCTCACGGATCGGGATCCCCGCCTCCTGCTTCATGACCTCGATCACGTCCCGGCTCTGGTACGCGATCGCTTCCAGTGTGGCCCGCGCGATGTGCGCGCGGCCGACCCCCCGCGTGAGACCGAGGATCGCGCCTCTCGCGCCCATGTCCCAGTGCGGGGCGCCCAGCCCGACGAAAGCGGGAACCACGTACACCCCGGCGGCATCCTCGACGCTCCTCGCCAGCTCCTCGCTCTCGGCCGCCTGGGTGAGGATCTTCAGGCCGTCCCGGAGCCACTGGATCGCCGCCCCGGTCGTGAAGATCGAACCCTCCAGCGCATAGGCCGGCTCCCCGTCTGCGGCGCAGGCCAGGGTCGTCAGGAGTCCCCTGGAAGAGACGACCGGCCTGTCTCCCGTGTACATGACCAGAAAGCACCCGGTCCCATAAGTGTTCTTCACCATCCCGAGCTCGTGGCAGCCCTGCCCGAAAAGGGCGGCCTGCTGGTCGCCTGCGATGCCCGCGATCGGGATCTCCCGCTCGAAGGGAGGCTCCGGCGCCGTGTGCGCGCAGACCCCGCTCGACGGCTTGACCTCCGGCAGGACGGAGGCCGGAATGCCCGTGAGGGAAAGAATGGAAGGATCCCATCGCCTTTCGTGGATGTTGAAGAGGAGCGTCCGCGAAGCGTTCGTGTAGTCGGTCACGTGGGTCCGGCCGCCGCTCAGCTTCCAGACGAGCCACGAGTCGATGGTCCCGAAGAGGAGGTCGCCCTGCTCGGCCTGTGCGCGCGCCCCCTTCACGTTTTCCAACAGCCACTGCACCTTGGTGCCGGAAAAATAAGCGTCCAGCATCAGGCCGGTCCTCTCTCGGAACCAGCTCTCCTTGCCCTGCCTGCGCAGGTCGTCACAGATGGGAGCGGTCCTGCGGCATTGCCACACGATGGCGTTGTGGACCGGCTTGCCGGAACGCCGCTCCCAGAGCACCGTGGTCTCGCGCTGGTTGGTGATGCCGATGGCGGCGATCTCGCGGGCCGTGATCCCGGAATGAGTGAGCGCCTGTCGGACGACCTGGCGCGTCACCTCCCAGATCTCCTCCGGGTCGTGCTCCACCCAGCCCGGCTTCGGATAGATCTGCCGGAACTCGGAATAGGCGCGGCCGACGCATGCGCCGGACCGATCCAGCAGGAGGACCGTCGTTCCCGTGGTGCCCTGGTCGATGGCCAGCACGTATTTCTCCATCCGCGATCTCCTTTGCATGAAATCCGGCGCGCGGCGGCCGGGCCCCGCCTCGGCCCACTCTAGCCGGAGAAAGCTCGGATTGACAACTTTCGGCAGGGCGACCGGCCGGTCGTCCTTACAAGATCCCGCGCCGAGCGCAGGCCGGAATCCAGTGGGCCCGTCATCCCCGCAAACCCCGGGTCGAGTCCGGGCAGGCGCGGGAATCCCGCACCCTCGCAGGCCGGAACCCGGTCGCCCCTGCAAGGCTCTCTTCGCCTTGACATCCCCCAGGGCCCCTCCTAGGATCGGTCTGCCCCGCCCGGGCGCCCACATCCACAGAGGACGCTCTCCTTTGCAGAGACAACGGACGACGATCCCCACCCCCATTCCACAACCTTCGGTCGCCGTCACCGGGCTCCTGCTCCTCGCGGTCTTCGCGGCCGGAGCCTTTCTCCGGTTCCGGAACATCACCCAGTACGAGCCGTTCATTGCCGACGAAGCGGCCTACCAGCTCGAAGCGAGGTACCTTTACAGCCTTGTTCAGAACGCCTGGGAGAGCCTCCGGCTCCAGCAGTCGGAACGCCAGAGCGGCGAGGACCTGTGGAAGCGGGACAACGAGGCCAAGCGATTCCGCGAAGACCTGGAGGGGCGCGCTCCGTGGTACGCACGGCCCGGCCACGTCTATCTGGTGGCATTGGGCATGGCGATCCTGGGGCCGGACACGGTCTACCTGGGCGGCCTGATCTCCGCGCTGTTCGGGACCCTCTCGATCCCGCTCGTGTTCGGCGTGACCGCCCGGCTCTACCAGCGCCGCGCCGGGCTGATCGCCGCCGCCCTGTTCGGCCTGTCCGGCTACCAGGTGGCTTACTCCCACTCGGGCCTGACCGAACAGGACTCCCTCTTCTTCGTCCTGCTGGCCGCCCTGGCGTACGTGTCCGGCAGGGGCCGAGAACCCGGATACCGGAGGCGGACGCTCTTTCTGGCCGGGCTCGCCCTGGGCGCGGCCTTCGTGTTCCACTACCGCACCCTCACGTTCGTGCTCGCTTTCCTGTTGTGGGAAGCCTTTCTGGAGCCGTACGGCGAACGCGGCGGCGGGCGCGAGCGGCTGAAGAGCCTTCTCCTGCTCTCGTGCGGGCTTCTGATACCGATCGTGCTGACCGAGGTGCCTTACTACTTTCTCACGCTCGCGGTCCACTTTCTGTTCAAGGCCGCGCTGCCCTTCCAGACCTACTTCGAACAGCTCATCGGCCAGGTCTTCGTCTCGATCTACACGAACCTGCTCTCCACGCAGAAGGCGTTCAGCTTCGGCAACGTCCTCACGTACCCGTTCCTTTCCTGGAAGCTCGAGGGCCCACTGTACCCTCTCCTTCTGGCCGTGTCGCTCGCGGTCTGCATCGCCCGCAGGAGGCCCGCGGACAAATGGGCGGCTTTCTTTTTCCTCTTCCCTTTTTTCGTGTGCACCTTCCTCCAGCCCAGGGCGAGGTACGCCTGCGGCTTCCTGGCCTTCGGAACGGTCCTGATGGGAGCGGTCCTGGCGGTGGCGGCCCGCAAGTCCTTCGGGTCCCGCCAGGTGGGAAGGCTGCTGCTGATCGGTCTCTTCCTGGGCGTGGCTGCGACCGGCGCCTTGCACGCCTTCCGCGCCGGCGATTCGAGCCTGAGCTACCGGCGCGCAACGGACTTCATCCGTTCCCAGGGCGGCCTCCGGCACGTTGCTTCCTATCCCCTTCTGTCTCAGGTGTACGTGGGCGTGAAGAACGTGCCCGACGCCTGGCCTCAGTCGGCTGAAGAGTTGGAGAGGCTCTACGGGCTCGGGCACAGATTCGTGGTGATGGACCTTCTCAAGGACGCGGCCGGCCTGTTCCTGGAACCGTACGACGTCCAGAGCAGTCCAAGCTTCCGAGACCGTCTGGATCTCATGAACAGGATCGAGGAGCAGCTGAACCCGGCCTGCACGGTGGAAAACCTGCACGTTGCGCCCATCCAGAACCTCTTCGAAGTCAACCACAACTTCTTCAAGACCCTTTCCTACTATCGCGCGATGGAGCAGACGCCGCGCATGCGGCGGATCCGCGTGTTCGATCTGAAGGAGTTGTTCGAGAAACCTCCGGTTGCCCCCCCTGCAGCCGCGGAAAGGAACGATCATGTCGGCTGAACCCAGGGAGAGGCTGTTCCTCATCGACGGCTCTCACACGCTCTACCGGTCCTACCACGCCATCCGCGTGCTCACCACCTCCAAGGGCTTTCCGACCAACGCCATCTACGGTTTCCTGCAGATCCTGAACAAGATCGTCAGAGAGCACAGCCCGGAGTACCTGGCCGTGGTGTTCGACGCGCCGGGCCCCAACTTCCGGCACGAGGCCTATCCGGAGTACAAGGCCAACCGGCCTCCCATGCCCGAAGACCTCTCGGTCCAGATCCCCTGGATCCGCAAGCTCCTGGAGACCTACCGGGTCCCGTGCGTGGAGCTCCGCGGATACGAGGGCGATGACGTCCTGGCCACCCTCGCGCACCTGGCCAGGCAGAGCGGCCTCGATGCGGTCCTGGTGACCGGGGACAAGGACCTCTGCCAGATGGTCGAGCCGGGCATCCGCATGCTGGACCCGAAGAGAGACGCGATCGTGGGCCCTGAGGAACTCGGCTCCGAGTACGGCATCCCCTGCGACAAGCTCCCGGACCTGTTCGCCCTGACGGGCGATTCCATCGACAACCTGCCGGGCGTTCCCGGCGTGGGCCCCAAGACCGCGGCCGCGCTGCTGCAGCAGTTCGGATCTCTGGATGAGCTTCTCCGGCGGACCGGGGAAATCGAAAAGCCCAGGCTCCGTCAGCTCGTGGAAGAGCACCGGGAGCGGATCCTCAAGAATCGCACGCTCGTGCGGATCTCTACGGACGTCCCACTCGACCCGGACCTGGAGCGCTTCCGCCGCCAGGCACCCGACGCGGCCGGCCTGCGGGAGATCTTTCGCTCTCTGGAGTTCCACCGCCTCCTGGAAGAGCTCCCTGCCGAACGCACCCTCAGGGACGACCTCTACCGGCTCGTCCTGGACGAGGGCGCCCTGGAGGAGCTCGTCCGGGCCCTGGAAGAAAGTCGTGAAGGATTCGCCCTGGATCTCGAGACGACCTCGAGGAACCCGGCCCTGGCCGAGCCGGTCGGGATCTCTTTCGCCGTGGACGGAGACCGCGCCTGGTACGTCCCGGTCGGGCACGTGGTTCTGGGCGCGCCCGCCCAACTCCCGCTCGAGCGCGTGCTGGACCGGCTGCGGCCTCTGCTGGAGGACCCGGGCCGGCCCAAGTTCGGCCAGAACATCAAATACGATCTGCTGGTCCTCAAACGGAAAGGGGTGGAGGTCGGGGGCGTTGCCTTCGACACCATGCTCGCCTCCTACCTGCTGGATCCTTCGCGCAAGGCCCACGCCCTTGCGGACCTCGCCCTCCAGTTCTTGCAGCACCGGAAGATCACCTACCAGGAAGTGACCGAGGGCGGGAAAGCGGGCAGGCAGATCGGGTTCGAGGAGGTGGAGCTGGACGCGGCTTCCCGATACTCCTGCGAGGACGCCCATGCGACCTACCGGCTCACGCGCATCCTCGGCGACAGGCTCCTGGAAGAAGGGCTGAGCCCGCTCTTTCACGAGATCGAGATGCCGCTCATCGAAGTCCTCCTGGATATGGAGTTCCGCGGCATCCGCATCGACGTGCCGTTCTTCAGCGAGCTCGCCGTCGAGTTCCGCCGGCAGCTCGCCGACCTGGAGAACCGCATCCACGAGATCGCGGGAGAGCCGTTCAACGTGAGCTCCCCCCAGCAGCTTGCCAAGGTCCTGTTCAAGACCCTCCGGCTGCCGGTGATCAAGAGGACCAAGACCGGACCCGCCACGGACGTGAAGGTGCTGACCCGGCTCGCCGCCGAGCACCCTCTGCCCCGACTCGTGCTCGATTACCGCAGCGCATCCAAGCTCCTGTCCACCTACGTGGAAGCCCTGCCGCGCCTCGCGGACCCGCTCACGGGAAGGGTCCACACCTGCTTCAACCAGGCCGTTACGGCCACCGGACGCCTGAGCTCGAGCGATCCGAACCTGCAGAACATCCCGATTCGCACCGCGGAGGGGAGGAGGATCCGCAGGGGCTTCATCCCGGAGGACGGCAAGCTCCTGATGAGCGCGGACTACAGTCAGATCGAGCTCAGGATCCTGGCCCACGTCTCCGAGGACGAGCGGCTCCTGGAGTCGTTCGCGAACGACGAAGACGTCCACACCCGCACGGCGAGCCAGATCTTCGACTGCGATCCGGCCCTGATCTCCGATGACATGAGGAGACAGGCCAAGGTGATCAACTTCGGGGTCATCTACGGCATGGGCGCCTACGGGCTGGCGGAGGCGCTGGGGATTCCGCGCAAGACCGCCCAGACCTTCATCGAGCAGTACTTCGCGCACTACGGCGGTGTCAAGGCCTGGAGGGAAGCGTGTCTGGAACAGTGCAGGGCGAGCGGATACGTGACGACCCTCCTCAACCGCAGGCGGCTCCTGCCCGAGATCGTGTCGAGGGACGCGCCGGTGCGCGCACTGGCGGAACGGACCGCGATCAACACGCCGATCCAGGGCACGGCGGCCGACATCATCAAGCTGGCGATGATCCGAATCCACAGAAGGCTGCGGAGCGATTCCCTGGAGACGCGCATGCTGCTCCAGGTGCACGACGAGCTCGTCTTCGAGGTGCCGGAGGCGGAGCTGGAGCGGGCCCGACAGCTGGTGCGCGAGGAAATGGAATCGGTGATCCCCCTGAAGGTGAGGCTCAAGGTGGATATCCAGAGCGGCAGAAACTGGAGCGAGGCGCACTAGAGGAGGTCGATCAGTCCGATGCTTGATCATCCCGGCCTCGCGGGCACGGGGCGTTGTGAGGGCGACCGCCGGTCGCCCCTACCAGCTGGGATCCCGGAGCGTGTTTCGTCCTCCCGGCTTCCCGGCAGAGTGTTTTGTAGGGGCGCTGCTTGCTATGCGGTTCTCGCTCCGTCATCCCGGCCTCCCCGGCGCAGGGCATTGCAGGGGCGACCGCCGGTCGCCCCTGCCCGCTGCGCCCGTCCCGGGATCCTTCGCGGGGAGGGCTGAGAATCTCCGGCCGGGCGACGCATGCGTCGCCCCTGCAGGGAAGAGGAAGCGTGAAAAGCGGGCGGTTCCTGTGGGGGCTCCTCATCGGCCTCACCCTCGGCAGCTCGGGCTCCTGGCTCCTCCTGGACGCCTCCAGGCCGGCCGTCTCCACATCGGGCCCCGGCCCGAGCCGGGCTTCCGCCCGGGAGAGCCTGACCACGATCGCAGCGGTGATCGACGGGGACACGATCCGGCTGCAGACCGGCGAGTCGGTCCGGCTGCTCGGGATCGACACGCCGGAGAAGGGCGAGCCGTACTTCGAACAGGCGGTGCGATGCACGACGGACCTCGTCCTCGGCCAGCCGGTGCGGCTCCTGCCCTGCTCGAAACAGAAGCACGACGCCTACGATCGGATCCTGGCCTTCGTGCAGGCAGGCCATCAGGACCCGGGGCTCGAGCTTCTCGGGCAGGGACTCGCCAGGACCCTGCTGATTCCGCCTTGCGGCCTGGAAAGAGCCGCCCCCTACCGGAAGGCGGAGAGAGAGGCGTTCCGGCGGGAACGCGGGATCTGGTCGCAGCAGCCGACCCGGCGGATTCCGCACCAGGAAGCCGGGCGATTCGTCGGTTGCCTCATGACCGTAACCGGCCGGGTCCTCAAGGTCCACACCGGGCCCAAGGCCGTTCATCTCAACTTCGGAGCGAATGACCGCACGGACTTCACCGCCGTCATTTTTCGCAAGGACCTGGCCGCCCTCCTCCAGGATGGACTGCAGCCGCCGGCCGAGTATGCAGGGCGCTTGGTGGAGGTCACCGGCTACCTGCGGAGCTACGGCGGCCCGGAGATCATCGTGGACTCTGCAGATCAGTTGATCCACCGGGAGGAAGGGTCATGAGAATCCGATGCCTCCGCCCCTCGCGAGCGGCAGGCCGGGCCGGCAGGGCTCCCTGCCTGCGCTTGCGGACCTCCGGCTTTGCGGCCCTGCTCCTGCTCTTGGTACGGCTGCCGGGGGCGGCTTCGCTCGAAGCCGCGGAGAAGAGGCTGTACTGGCGGTCGCTGGACGTGGAAGCCACGCTGGATGCCGAGGGAAGACTCCAGGTCTCGGAAGTGCATGTCATGGTCTTCACGGGCGACTGGAACGGCGGAGAGCGGACCTTCCGCATCGGCTTCGGTCAGGATCTCGACTTCAAGGGTCTGTCGAGGACGGATCCGGGCTCCGGCGGGTGGCGCGCCCTAGGCGAAGGGAGTCTCGAACGGGTGGACCACTACGAGTGGGTCGACTCGAGGACCCTGCGCTGGAGGAGCCGCCTGCCCTCCGACCCTCCTTTCGACGAGACTGCCCTCTCCTACCGGATCGAGTACACGCTCTCCGACATCCTGGTGCGGCGCGGGGAAGCCTACTGGCTCGACCACGATTTCGCCTTTCCGGACCGGGAGTGGCCGATCCTGGCCTTCTCGGTCGACCTGCGCATCGATCCCGTGTGGCAGCGTCCCGAGCCATTTCAGGCGCGGCTGAACAAGGGGAGGCTCGAGCCGGGCGAGAGCGTGGTGCTGACTCTGCCCTTGCACTACGGTGCCGCCGGGAAACCCGCGGGAGTTGCCGCCGGGGCGCCGCCTCTTTTCCGTTACCTGCTCCTGGCCTTGTACTTCACCGCAGCGATCGCCTTCAGCGCGTCCTTCCTCCGGCACGAAAGATCGCGTGGCAGGTTCGAACCGCTCCTGCCCGTCTCCGCCGTCACCGAGTCGTGGCTCGAGGAGAACGTGCTGGGCACGCCCCCGGAGGTCGTCGGCGCGGCGTGGGATGACACCACGGCCGCCCCTGAAGTCGCCGCAGTGCTGGCGCGGTTGGTTGCGGAGGGCAAGATCGAGAGCGAGATCCGGCGCGGCGGCCGCTTCTTCGGCCGGGACGAGCTCCACCTCAGGCTGTTGGCGAGGCGGGATGGCCTCCTCGGCCACGAGCGGAAGCTCATCGATGCCCTGTTCTTCGCCAACGACCGGACCGACACGAAGAGCATACGGAGACATTACAGCAAGACCGGTTTCAGCCCTGCCGAGAAGATCCGGGAGTCCCTCGAAAAACGCGTGCAGGGGCTCCTCGGGCCTTCCGGCCAGGGAGGAGCCGGCGTTTCCTGGAAAGGGCCGGCGGCCCTCGGCCTGGCGGGCGCCGCGCTCATCGCCCTGGCCTCGGTGCTCAGGCCCGGCGAGCTGGCCGTCGGCCTCGCCGGCCTTGCTGCGGCTTTCGTGACCCTGGTCCTGGCGGCCATCGAGGCGCCGCATTACAGAAGAGGAGTGGCTCATCCCAGGCTCCGCCTCTTCAGCCTCGCGTCACCGCTCCTGCTGCTGGGCGCCGCCCTGGCGTGGTTCCTGGTGAGCGATGCGTTTAGGAGCAGCCTCCCGCTCGCCGCCGGGCTGACCCTGGTGAGCGCGGCCGTCACAGGCCTTGCACTGGCGCTGGCGACAACCCGCGAGAGCAGGGAGCGGATGGGGCTTCGCAAGAGGCTCGCCTCGGCCAGAAAGTGCTTCCAGCAGGAATTGAAGAAGCCCCATCCCGACCTTCGGGACTCGTGGTTTCCTTATCTGATCGCTTTCGGATTGGGCCGCGACGTGAGCCGCTGGTTCAAGGATTACGGCGCAAGCGGCCTCTCCTCTCCTGCCTTGGCCTCTCCGGCCGGTCCGTTCGGCGGCGGCCCATCCGGATCCAGGGGCTGGACCGGCGGCGGCGGAAGTTTCGGCGGAGCGGGCGCGACGGCTGCCTGGGCAGCCGCAGCAGGCTCCCTGGCCTCGGGCGTCCCGAGCCCCGGCTCGAGCGGATCGGGCGGAGGCGGTGGAGGAAGCTCCGGAGGGGGCGGGGGAGGAGGCTGGTGACACCGAGCCGTTCGAGCTTCGTTGTCCCGGCCGAAGCCGCGGTGCCCTTTCGGGGGCGCCTGCTTGGTGCGCCCGTGCGGGGGGTGACGGCGCACCTCTTGTAGGGGCGACGCATGCGTCGCCCTTCCGGACGTGGATTTCGACCGCCTGCGCCGGATGACGGAAAAGAGCCGGAGTCCGGCGTGCAACGCGTAATCAGAACCCATCACGAACCGGCAGCCGCTGCGTCGAGCCGGCTCCAGATCTCGCCCATCCACGCGCGGTGCTCCGGCTTCATGACGCAGGCCCGCAGGCACACGATCTCCTCGGCATCCCATTCCGCAACGGGCGCGCAGGTCTCGAGCATGGCACGGGGGATGCCGGCCAGGGCCAGGTGCAGGTCCCGCGCGGAAGCCGCGCGGAAGATCCGCCGGGCCCGCTCGGAGGACTCACGCGCCGACCGTGCCCGCGCGGCCCAGACGACGATATCCAGCTCGGGCGGGAACAGGGGGGCGAAGCGCGCGTCCCTGGCCAGTGCGCCGTGGAGCGCGAGAGCGGCCTCCCGGCAGGAGGCCAGCCCGCGGGCGAAGTCGCCGCCGGGCACCAGGGGGAGCATCCGCAGGGTCGTCCACAGGGCAACGGCAGAGGCGCCCGGCCGCGAGCACTCCAGGGAGATCTCCCCCAGGTGCAGCTCGTCCGAGCTGAAGTAGGTGTAGGGAGAGTCGTGCTTGTAGAAGCGCCCCACGGCCGGATCGCGGAACAGCACGCAGCCGCAGCCGTAGGGCTGAAGCCCGTGCTTGTGCGGATCGATCACCACCGAGTCCGCATCCCGCATCCGGTCGAAGGCCTGCCGCGCCTCCCTTCCCAGGTTGTCCGCCAGGATGAAGTAGCCGCCGTAGGCCGCGTCGACGTGGAGCCGGAAGTCGTAGCACTCCCTGAGAGCCAGGATCGCGGGCAGCGGGTCCACGGCTCCGGCCGCGGTCGTCCCGAGCGTGGCCACGACCGTGCCGATCCCGCGGCCGGCCAGCGCCTCCTCCAGCGCCCCGAGATCCATCCGGCCGCGTGCATCGACCGGGATCGCGCAGAACGGCACTCCCAGTACCGTCGACAAGCGCGCGTGGGTGTAATGGGCCTGGGCCGAGGCCGCGACCGCCTTGCCCGGACGCAGCTCCCGTCCGACCCAGAGGGCCTCGAAGTTGGCCAGGGTGCCTCCGCCGCACAGGTGCCCCAGATGGGTCTCCCAGCCGAAGAGGCGCGCAATCTGCGCCACAGCTTCCTTCTCCATGGCCGAGCTGGCCCGGCCGCCGTCCAGGGCGTGGTTGTTGGGATTGATCCACATGGCCAGGGCGTAGGCGAGCCGCGCCACCGGATGCGGCGGTTTGAGCATCTGGCCGACGTAGAGGGGGTGGTGGTACGGGTAGTTGTCCCGCAGCCGCTCGGCGGCCGCCATCAGCGCGTCGCGGACCTGGCCGACGTCGAGCCGGGGGGAAAAATCGGGAAGACGACCGAACCCCTGCTCGAGCGACCCCAGGGCTTCGGAGAGCAACGTGACGGTGTCGTGATCGAAGGTCATGAGCGCGCGCTTCCTCCTTTCCGGACCGGCGGTTGAGGCAGGCGATGTTGCCAAGACAATTCCCGACCGCGGGGGGTCTGTCAAGGCGGCAACGGTGGGTTGGGTGGGCGGCTGGCGCGAGCGCGCGGCGCATGCACACTCGGCATGGTGGACAAAGCGAAGCGTGTCCACCATGCAGGGCAAATTCGAGCGCGGTGAATGGATTCCGGCCTGCTCCGGAATGACGGAAGAGAGGGCCGCGTCGTCTTCGTCATCCCCACGTGCGGAGCCCATGAGAGCCGGGCTCCAGAAGCCTGCATCCCTCGGGGCAACCGGATTCCCGAATACGGAAATGACGACACTTGCCCGACAAGTCATCCCCGGCCAGGGCGGCGCTGAGCCGCCGCGAGGGCTCGACCGGTAGCCGCGGAAAGCGGTTCAGCCCTTCAGCGGATATCTCTCGCTCGGGGCCGGAAGAACCGCACGCATCTCGGGCGCATACCGGACCTCGAACGCCCGCGGCGAGATGTTCATCGAGCGCAGCTCGGCCGAGATCGGGTGGCTTCCCAGCAGCAGGGTGGCGCCGCCGAACCTCCGCCTTCCCCCCTTCATCTCGGTGCCGATCACGGTCTTCAGGATCTCGCCCTCACGCAGTGAGTAGGTCGTGAAGCCCTTCCGGTCGAGCCTGCGTCCCCTCGGCTTGTCTACCATCAGGGTGAGGATGTGCTCTTCCGACTCGCGCAGCTGGCAGGTCCGCCGCCCCTCGGTCTGCTCGAACCGAATATTGGCCACGAACTTGGGGTAGCCGAAGATCTCGACGCCGGCCCGCCACGCGATCTCGGTCGTCACCGGCAGATGGTGAATGTAGAGGCCCATGCCGGGGTAGTTGCTCTCCAGGAGCAGCGGCAGGGCGGGCAGGGCGACGCGCGGGTTGTGCAGGATCGGAAAACACACGGCCAGCTCGTTGTACGGGCCGATGTCGGTGTCGCGATACTCGAAGGCGGCCACCGCGATCAGAGAAGTGCCCGGTACGATCTCGACTGGCCGGAACCGTTTCGTGGGCAGCCGCTCGAGCGCCTCCCGGGTCGGCAGCGGGAAGAAGGCGAGCATCGCCTCGGCGTCCCGGTACCGTACGGGAAGCTCCAGCTCGACCTTCCGGTCCTCGATCGCGAGGACCCACTTCTTGGATTCCGCTTGCTCCACCGAAACTGCATGCATCTCCCTCTCTCCCTCCTCCGTTATGTACACTCGTTCGCACGCCGCCCAAACCCCTCGGGCCTTGGCTGATCTTTGGATGCCGCATCCGTGACCGAGGATGGCGCCCGCGCAGCCGAAGCGGCCGGCTCCGCCGCGTGCGGTCCGCAGGACAGCTCGCGAGGAAGCCCGGGGCCGGTCGTCGTCGCCACGGGTGCGCCGCACGTTGCCCCGGAAGGACAGGTCCCCACAGGGGGCTCGCGGTTGTGAACGTTCCTACGCGTTCGCGCGGTGTAGCCCAGGGGCCCTCCCGCCTCCGGGAACCGAAAGCCCCGGCACGGGCGGAGAAAAACCCGCGCAGGCGGAAGTGGCAGACATCTTGCTATGCCCTCGTGTTTCAGCGGAGCGCCGGCATCTCGGATCGCAGGATGACCCTCGTTGGAGCAGCGGATGCGCCCCGCATACGGGTCGAGGCACGCATGATGGCAACCGTGCGCAGCGGTGCCCTGCTCGGCATCGACGGCTACCTCGTCGATGTCGAGGTGGACGTGGCGGAGAGCGGACTGCCGAAATTCTCGGTCGTCGGTCTGCCGGAGGAGGCGGTGCGGGAGAGCCGGGATCGGGTGAGGGCCGCGATCCAGAATAGCTCTTACAAGTTTCCGTACCGCAGGATCACGGTCAACCTCGCGCCCGCCAGCCGCAGGAAGGAAGGGACCGGCTTCGATCTGCCCATCGCCTTGGGGATCATCTGCGCCACGACCGGTATAACGAGTGAGAAGCTCGAGAGGCTCGTGTTCGTGGGCGAGCTGGCGCTCAATGGAGAAGTGCGGCCGGTGCGGGGAATTCTCTCCCTGGCCCTGATGGCCCGCGACGCAGGCCTGCAGGGAATCGTCGTCCCGGTGGAGAACGCCCGGGAAGCAGCCATCGTCCATGAGATCGAGACCTTCTCCGTATCCAACCTTGCCGCAGCCATGAATTTCCTCAAGGACCACGCGGATCTCCCGCACCAGCGCGTGGACCTGGACGCGCTCTTTTCGCAGCGCTCGGTCGGCATGCCGGACCTGTCTGAGGTGAAGGGCCAGTCGCTGGCCAAGCGGGCGGTCGAAATCGTCGCCTCCGGACGCCACAACCTCATCCTGATCGGCCCGCCAGGGTCCGGGAAGACCATGCTGGCCCGGCGGATCCCCACGGTGCTGCCTCCGATGGAGCTCGAGGAGTGCCTGGAGACCACGAGGGTCTACAGCATCGCCGGGCTCCTGGAGCCGGACACACCGCTCATCACCCAGCGCCCGTTCCGCTCTCCCCATCACCACGCGAGCGACGCCGGCATGGTCGGAGGCGGCTCCTTCCCGAGGCCCGGAGAGATCAGCCTGGCCCACAACGGGGTCCTGTTCCTCGACGAGCTCCCGGAATTCCGCCGCTACGTGCTGGATCTCCTCAGGCAGCCGCTCGAAGAAGGGGCGCTCTGGATCGCCCGCTCCGGCGTGTCCGTGCGCTTCCCGTCCAGGTTTCTCTTCGTCGGCGCCATGAACCCGTGCCCGTGCGGCCACCTGGGAGATGCGACTCGACCCTGCACCTGCAACCCGACGCAGCTTCAGAGGTATCGGAGCAGGTTGACCGGCCCCCTGCTCGACCGGATCGACGTGCAGGTGGAGGTCCCGAGAGTGCCGTGGAAGGATTTGAGCCACCGGAGCCCCCGGGAAGCGACCTCCGAAGAGGTCCGGAAGCGGGTGCTGCGCGCCGTGGAGCGGCAGAAAGAGCGCCTCAAGCCCGCTGCGCTTTCGTGCAACGCCCAGATGGGCGCGAAGGAGATCGCGGCCTTCTGCAGGCTCCGCCCGGAAGGGGCGCGGCTGCTGGAGGTTGCGGTGGAGCGGCTCGGCTTCAGCGCCCGCGTCTACCACCGCATTCTCAAGGTCAGCCGGACCATCGCCGACCTCGGGGGTTCCGAGGAGATCCGCACCGCCCACGTCGCAGAGGCGCTCCAGTACCGCGTGCTCGACCGCTGGTCCGAGGGGCCGGCGCTCCGGGAGGGCGGCAACACCGGCCGGCGTGAGGCAGCAAAGGCGACCGGGAGCGCAAAGGAGGCTCCGGAGAGAGTGAACATTTCTTGACCGATGGTCGGCCAGGCGGCCGCGCACGGGCGGTCACGCCGCCACCGAAAGGACTGCAACAGACAACGGGCCAGGCGCCAGTCCGAGGGCCCGGGAAGGAGGAGCGCCGTGAAGGACGTGTTCACCATCATCGAGAAGGAGGGGTGGGACAAGGGAATCTGGCGGAAGGTCGGCAGCGCCTTCGAGAACCGGGACGGGTCTCTGACCATTTTTCTGGACGCCCTGCCCGTGAACGGGCGCCTGCACGTCAGGGAACGGAAGCCCAAGGCCGGCCCTGCGGAGGGCGGCGGCCCGGGCGGAGAAGAGTAGCATACAGGGGCGTTGCTTGCCGCGCCCTTGCCGACGTGCGCCCACGGAACGCGCCGCCTGTCACCCGGGCCGGCAGCGGCATCCGGCGTCCCAGCATTGTCCCAACCGGCGTGTTGTGTGGCAGTTCCGCCACGCAGCCCGTTTCTCTTGCCGTTGCAGACCATTCCGTGCTATTCGTCTGCCGGCCGATGTGGCCTCCATGCCCCGTTTTCTTCACCCCCCTTCCATTCGACCTTTGTGCTATTCCGCAATTTTGAAAGCGAAAACGGCGCATCCAAGCTTTTGCCTCGCTATTGGCACCAATCTTGCCGTCGAGCTGAAGCGGAGCCACGGGAAGAACCCGAAATCCGAGGGTCCCTGCAGGTCACAAAAGGGCAGCCCTCTTCGAAACACGGGAGCAAGCCGAAGGAGGGAGAATCATGGCGCAGACGCCGGCAGCGCAACAAACGATCGAGGAGCTCGAAAAGAAGCAGGAATGGTGGTGGGCGGCCGAGAAGAAGCGTTCGCAGAGACTGGATTACCTCAGGAAGGCCGTCTGGAAGAAGGGGGCGATCGGCGGCGTCTACAGTCCCGGAGTCAAGATCGACATGGAATCCGCCACGCTCTTCACCGAGAAGTGGTTCGCCAGGGACGCGAAGTACGACGAGAGGATGCTGAGAAAGGCCAAGACGCTGGCCCACGTACTGGACAACGTCACCATCTTCATCACGGACCACGCGCAGATCGTCGGCTACGCCGGAAGCGCTCCCCATACCCTCATGTGGCGAATCGACGGCGCCAGCATGGTAAACGAAGAAGTCTACAACGAACCGGGGATCCATGAGGAACCTGAGGAAGATTCCCTCAGGAAGGCGGCGGAGCTCTGTTCCGTCTGGGCAGGGGAGACGGCAATCGACAAGCTCGCGCGCATCCTGGATCCGGAGGATGCGGTCAAGTTCATGAGCGGCGCCATCGGCTGGGGCACGCCGACCTCGGCCTACGGCTACTCGGGGAAGGACTACGAGTACTACTTGACCGGGAAGAGAGGCTTCGAGGACATCATCCGGGAAATCGATGAGAACATCGAACGGGCAGAGGAGAAGACCATCGGCAAGCCCGGGCCCGAAATCCTCCCCATGTACAGGAGGATCCAGAGCTGGGAAGCCATGAAGCTGGTGCTGGAGGCCGTCATCCGGTTCGCCGGGCGATATGCCCGGCTGGCCCGGATCGTGGCCGAGAACTTTGCAAGCGATCCGAAGCGCAAGGAGGAGCTCCTGCGAATCGCGGAAACCTGCGAGCAGGTCCCCGCCAAACCTCCGCGCAACCTGCAGGAGTCCCTGCAGCTCGACCACCTGATTCAGATCGTGATTCGATTCGAGGCCTACGAGGGCGCCTGGCCCGCGCGTCCGGACTATTACCACGGTCCCTACTATGACCGGGATGTGAACATCGACAAGCGCATCACCCGGGAAGAGGCTCTGGACCTGGTCGGCGAATTCCTGATCCGGGCCCATGAAGTCGGGATGTTCGCACCTCGCTGGGGACGCGAAGGGCTCCAGGGGATCACCGGCACCTGGGTCTGGACGATCGGCGGGGTGAAGCCGGACGGCTCGGACGCCTGCAACGATATGACCACGGCCCTGCTGCAGGCGGCCAGGCTGGTGCGTGTCTCGAACCCGACCTTCGGGTTCCGGTGGCACCCCAAGGTCAAGGACGAGATCATGCGGGAGGTCTTCGAATGCATCCGCCAAGGTTTGGGATACCCCTCGATCCGTAACGATCCCGTGCTGGTCGCGAACGCCATGCACTGGCACGGGCATCCTCTGGAAGAAGCGCGGCTCTGGGTCCACCAGGCTTGCATGTCCCCGTGCCCCACGACCAAGCACGGCATGCAGCCGATGCGCATGGCGTCGGCCACGGCCAACTGCGCAAAGATCATCGAATACGCCCTGCACAACGGCTACGACCACGTGGTCAACATGCAGATGGGCCCCAAGACCGGCGATGCCAGGAAGTTCGCAGACTTCGATCAGCTCTTTCATGCCTGGATCCGGCAGATGGAATGGCTCTTTTCCACGCTCGTCAGGACCGTGAACCTCGGCCGCTACATGGATCCCGAATTCTTCGGCAGACCTTTCCTCTCCGCCATCTCGGAGCGTTCGGTAGAATCCGGGCTTGACGTCGTCAGCCCCGAAGGGGAGAGGGGGAACTGCTGGATCACGGCCTTCACCTGGGTGGAGAACGCCGACAGCCTGGCAGCGGTCAAGAAGCTCGTGTTCGATGAGAAGAAGTACACGATGGACCAGTTGATCGCGGCGCTGGAAGCCAACTGGGAAGGTCATGAGGCGATGCGCCTGGACTTCGTGAAGTCCGCGCCCAAATGGGGCAACGACGACGACTACGTGGACCAAGTCATGCTGCGTTGCCTGCGGGAGTGTGCGCGTTTCTCCAGAGAGATTCGATGCCCGAGCGGGAACACGTGGCCGATTCTCCCGGAGAACGTGAGCGGCAACATCCACTATGCGAACATCGTGGGGGCGCTCCCCAACGGACGGAGGCGAGGGGATGCCCTCTACGACGGCGGAATCTCGCCCGGACCGGGCCTGGACAAGAAGGGGCCGACCGCCGTGCTCAGGTCCTGCGGCAAGATCGACCACATTGCAGACGGAAGGGCCTTTCTCCTCAACCAGCGCCTCTCCCCGACACAGCTCCAGGGTGAGAGGGGTTACCAGATGTGGAAGGCCTACATCAAGGCGTGGGCAGAGCTGGGTCTGGACCACGTGCAATTCAACATGGTTTCGGATACCACCCTCAGGGCCGCGCAGCGCGACCCGGAGAGATACCAGGAGGTCATCGTGCGGGTGGCCGGGTACAGCGCACATTTCGTGGACATCAGCCGGAAGACGCAGGACAATATCATCCAGAGGACGATTCAGGGACTCGGGTAAGGGACGCTTCAGGCGGGACTCGTTCAGGGGTCCGCCAGGGGAAGAGAGACATGATCGTCGACAGCCGTGCCTGCGAAGAAGGATCGCAGCTGTTGCACCAGCGGTTTTCCGATCTGGAAGCCTCCACCATGGACCCCGAGAAGAGGAGCCGCTTCTTCGAAAAGTTGATCCGGAGCCTGCCGGGGATCTTCTACATCTTCGACGAGCACCTGCGGTTTCTCGGCTGGAACAAGAACCTGGAAACGGTCTCGGGATATACGGGCGAGGAAGTGCGGACAAGACGAGTTCCGGACATGTTCCAAGGGGAGAGCAGAGCTCAGATCGAAAGAGGGATCCGGGAGAGCTTTGCATCGGGAGAGTCCCTGGTGGAGGCCGAAGTGGCCACCAAGGATGGAAGATCTGTTCCATACGCCTTCACCGGCGTGTGCGCCCGGATCGACGACAAGTCCTACATCCTGGGCATGGGCACGGATCTGAGCGAGCTCAAACAAACGGAAAGCGCTCTGCGGGAGAGTGAAGCGTTGTACCGGATGCTCGCCGAGCGCATGACCGTGGGGGTCATCCTCTACGACCGGTCCCAGGTCCTGTTCGCCAACAACGCCCTGGCGTCCATGTTCGGCTTCCAGAATGCGCGGGAATTGCTCGGCAGAGAGATCGACAACGTCCCTTTCGAGGGATTCGAAAGATCCTTGCTGCGTCTGTTCCAGGTGCTCGACCAGGACGACTCCAAGGAGAAGTTCTTCGAGACCTGCTGGTTGACCCGAGCGGGGCGGGAAATCTGGATCGAAGCCCAGGCTTCGCTCATTCGCTGGAAGCAGCTCCCTACGATACTCCTGACGGCCAGAGACAAGACGGAAGCCAAGCTTCGGGAAATCTCCATGCAGGAAGAAGCCGAACATCTCCGGAGAGAGAACCTCAACCTGCGCTCTTCCATCAAGGACCGATTCCGGCTCGGCAACATCATCGGGAAGAGCCCTCTCATGCAGGATGTGTACGAGCTCATCCTGAATTCCACGAGACTCAGTGCGAACGTGATCATTTACGGTGAATCGGGTACGGGAAAGGAGCTGGTTGCCAGGGCGATCCATGAAATGAGCAAACGCTCCGCAGGTCCCTTTGTTCCCGTAAACTGTGCAGCGCTACCGGAGCACCTGCTCGAGAGCGAATTTTTCGGACACAAGAAGGGAGCCTTCACGGATGCCCGTGCCGAAAAACCCGGCTACCTGGACGTCGCGAACAAAGGGACCCTGTTCTTGGACGAGGTGGCGGAACTCAGCCTGAGCGTTCAGGCCAAGCTGTTGCGCGCCATCGAAGGGGGCGGGTACACGCCCGTCGGCAGCACGTCGACCAAGCACTCCGATTTTCGCATCATTGCAGCCACGCACCGGGACCTGCTGGATCTCGTCCGCAAAGGAAGGTTCCGGGAGGATTTCTTCTATCGGATCCACGTGATTCCGCTCGCACTCCCGCCCCTGCGGCAGCGCAAGGAGGACATCCCTCTGCTCGTTGAGCATTTCCTCAAGTCTTTTTCCGAGGAAGGGAAAGTCGCACCCCTCCCGGCGCATGTGATGGAGGCCTTTCTGCATCACGGCTGGCCGGGGAACGTGCGTGAGCTGCAAAATGCAGTGCAGCGCTACCTGGCCTTCAAACGCGTGGAATTCATCCCCGGCGCCCTGGCCGCAGAAGGGGCCGGTCCGGGCAGGAATACGGCGAGGACCGAGGCCCCCCTGTTGGCCCAAAGCGTCCGGAACGCGGAGGCGGATGCGATCCGCAAGGCCCTGGAAGAATGCCGCGGCAGAAAGGTCTCGGCCGCAAAGAGGTTGGGCATCCATCGCAAGACCCTCTTTCGGAAAATGAAGCAGTACGATTTGTCCTGAGCCCGTGCGCACTCGCGCGTCTCGGCGGCGGTGCCCTCCGTCAGCTCGCGGGTAAAGCCGGGCCGGGTCGCGCCGTCCGGCTTCAGATCATCCGGCCGCGGAGCTCGTCGTCCGCGCAGGCCGCGGCCACCAGCGCTCCGCTGCCGGCTCCATCCGTGTAGGCGACCCTGCAGGAGTGCCCCCTCGGCGCATCGCTGTAGCGGACGGCCACCCGGGCCGCAAAGGAAAGCGCTTCGGGGGAGTGGTCCGAGCCGGTGAGCAGCACGACCGGCCCGGGGAAGCCTTCCACGTCCAGCCGGACTTCTCCCGGAAGCCGCAGCTTCTCCAGTCTCCGGTTCTCTTCTTCCCTGCGGCCCACGATCAGCCTGGAGCGCTCGTCCCAGCGCAGGTGTCTGCCGAGCTTCAACCGCTCCAGCTCGAGGGGCTCGGGATCCGGAACGCGCTCGAGAAGGTCTCGCAGCCGTCTGGAAAAGTTGGCGTCCGTGAGCAGACAGCCGCCCGCCGACCCCGGGACGTCCGAGAGCTTGAACCGGTCGGCCAGCTCCATTTGACGGCGTCTCGAGCGGCCCTCGAGGTCCAGCAGGAGGCTCCGGTCCACCCAGCCCTGCCTCTCCGGCTCGGTCTCATCCAGGAGCCTGGCGCTCAGCGGCCGGACGATGTGCTTCGCATATCCGGAAAGGTTGGCCACGGCACGCAGGGCGCCGCGGTTCTGACTGAAAGGGCGCTGCCCGAGCACTTCCCCGGAGAAGAGGAAGCGGGCGTTCTCCGAGACCATCCTCTGGCCCGCGAGCCGGAACATGAAGGCGTGGCAATCCACGCACGGATTCATGTTCTTGCCGTACCCGTACCGGGGGTGCTTCAGGATGTCCATGTAGGCTCGGGTGATCTCCACGACCTCCAGGCGGATGCCCAGGGTCCCGGCCGAGCGGATCGCCGCCTGCGGCCCGAAGAAAGGCGATGCGAATGCATAGCCGATCACCTCGATTCCCTGCTCCTGGAGAACCCTCGAGGCCAGCATGCTGTCCAGCCCGCCCGAGATGAGCCCGAGGGCTCTGATGCGCCCCTTCATCCCGCCTCCACCTTGCTCCCGTGGTCTGTGAGAAGCCGCCCGCCCTTCGCCTCCCATCAGTATAGGTTCTATTCACCGGGAAATCTCACACGTCCCGCTGATCGCGTTCTGCCGATTGACCGCGGCGCAAAGACCGTGCTACTCGTGACCGAGGAACACCTCGGAGTGAACGAGCATGCCGCTTCGGCTCACCCTCTATCTGGATCCGGATTCCGCGGCCGGGGAAGACCCCGCCTCCGCAGCCCGGCAGGCACCCGCCGGAGTCGGCCGGGCGAGCCCTGGCCGGACGTTCCTTTGCGCTCTGGCCGAGGCGGCCGGAGTGGATGAAGCGAGCCTGCTTGCGACCCCCAGGCCGTTCACGCTCTCTCCCCTGCTGGCGAGCGGAGGGGACGGTCGCGATGCTGCGCCCGAGGCCGCCGCTGCACGAGGCGCCGCCGAAGGCGCAGAAGACGCAGCGTGCGCGCCCGCGGCGCGCTTTCGACTGGGCGTGAGCTGGCTGGCGGACCCGGCCCTGCCGCGCCTGCTCCACTGGTGCCAGGGCCTGAGCCGTGCTTCCCTTTCCCTGGAAGTCCGCGGCGGCAGGTTCCTCGTGCGTGGAGCCGCGGTTTCCTCTTCCCCCGTCGACCCGTGGACCCGGCTGACCACGTACGCTCGATTGTTCGCCGAAGCCTCGGATTCCGGCAGGAGCCTCACCCTGAAGTTCTGTTCGCCGACCCTGCTGGAGCGCGCGGGCGCCCCCTATCCTCTGCCGGACCCGACGACCCTGTTCACGGGGTATCTCGAATCGTGGAACGCCTTCTCCGGGATTCCCCTCTGCCCCCGTCTCCCGGGCGCCCTGGCGGAGTGCCTCCGCATCATCCATTACCGCATCCGCGCGCTGCCCCTGCCCGGGGGGCAATCGGAGCCGACGCCGGGCTTCAGGGGATCTGCCAGCTTCCGGCTCGAGGGCAGGCATGCCGAGTCCACGATCAAGGGGCTGAACGTGCTGGCCGACTTCTCCCTTTACTGCGGGACAGGGGTCGGCACCGACCAGGGGATGGGAATGACCCGCAGGATCTTTTTCCCCGCCTCCCGGGCCTCGACCTCTCGAGCCGGGGAAGAGCTTTGATTTCATTGACATCCTCATCCCGTTGCGATAAGCTGCGCCATTGGTTCGAAGCTGGATCGCGCACTGGCTTGCCTACTGAGTCCACCCGGACGGATTCTTTCCCTTGAGACCGGAAGACCCGGCTGGTCCTTTGCATCCTGCCTGTGCAGCCTGAATGGAGTCCACCGTGTTTTTCCGAAAGCACAAAATCACAGAGAGCATGGAAGAAGACCCGGCTCCCTGGCACCCGGTCAGGAGCAGTCTCCGCTGGGTCCCCGGCCTGCTCGTGCTCCTGGTTGCAGTGTTCCTGAGCTTCTTCGAACAATTTTTCCTGCCGGTCAGCCTGCCCGTGCTGGGGACCCGCGCCCTGCAGCCCATCCGCGCGCCGTACGACTTCGTATTCAACGAGCAGCAGGCGCTGGAAGACGTGGTCGAGCAGGAGCTCGAAGACTTCATCCCGGTCTTCCGGTACGACCCCAAGAAGACCAGCCAGACTCTCGCTGAGCTCGAGTCCTTCTTCCAGGGGGTCGAGGAATGCCGCACCGGACCGTCCCAGCGAGGCGACACCCCGGAGAAATGCGTGCGCGCTCTTTTCGGGTCCTCTTCGGACGCCTCCGCCGCGAACGGAGGCGTCGCCGAGCTGCTCCGATTCCCTCACCTGGACAGTCTCAAAGGGCTCCTCACGACGGTCCTGACGGACATCCTCAAGGAGGGGGTTTATTCTGAAGAAGAGGTCCCCGCCGACCTGCAGGTCCTGCGGGTCCTCTATTCCGATTCCTCTGAACCGGTGCGCCGCTCCGTAGGGCAGCTCATGAGCCTGAGCAAGGCCCGGGAAACCCTCAAGGACAGGCTCAGTCTCCTGCGGCTCAACGATGTCCTGCAGGAGGTCCTGCACAGGAAAGCCAAGAGCCTGATCGAGCCCAGCCTTTACTATTCGCCCGACAACGAGAAGAGAGTCGCGGCGATCCGGGAGCTGAAGTCGAGCCGGACCGCGGTCCTCTACCGCCGCGGCGATCTCCTCGTGCCTCGCGGGCACAAGGTCGACCGTCTGGACGTCTACCGCGTGCAGGCCTGCCTTTCCAAGGAACGGCCCGATCTCCTGCTGGTCGGGATGGGCTCGTTCATCCCGTTCTTCGTGCTCACCTTCCTTTTTGTGTTGAGCCTCCAGCGGGTGCAGGGGATGGATCCGGGCTCGTCCAGGCCCTATCTGCTGGTCTTCTTCGTGCTCCTGGCTGTGCTGCTGATATCCAAGGCCATCTACCTGTTCACGAACCTGACCGGGTTTGCCATGCCGATCGCCACAGCCGGGCTGCTCCTGGTGCTGCTGCTCGAGCTGCCGACCGCGCTCCTGGCAACCATTCTGACCGCCCTCTACACGACCTTCCTGACGAGCCTGGACATGGGCCTTTTCGTCTATTATCTCATCGGCGGAGTCTTGATGGTCGTCTTCTCACGCAGGGGAGCCAGACGCTTCCGCCTTTTCTCCACCTCTCTTCTGGTCGGTCTCATCAACGCCTTCATCGTGGGTTGCATCCTCCTGCTCCGCGACGAGGCTCCGACGCGTGCGATGCTGGAAGAGTTGGTTCCCCAGGCCTTCCTGAGCGCGCCGGCGGCCTGGCTGATCGCCATGTTGTTCATTCCCATGACGGAAAGGATCTTCCGGCTCGCATCCTCGGATCGGCTGAGGGAGTTGGCCGATCTCAATCAGCCGCTGCTCAAGAAGCTGATGGACAAGGCTCCGGGAACCTACTATCATAGTCTTTCGGTCGCCAATCTCGCCTGCGCGGCGGCCTCGGCCGTGAAGGCGGACGTGCTGCTGACGCGGGTGGGCGCCTACTATCACGACATCGGGAAGCTCCTGCAGCCGGAATACTTCATCGAGAACCAGGACGGCAAGAACCCCCACGACACGCTGGATCCGATGGCGAGCTACGCGATCGTCAAGGCGCACACCAGGGACGGCGCGGGGATCGCGTCCGAGCATCGGTTTCCCCAGGCGGTGATCGACTTCGTGGCGGAGCATCACGGCACCACCGTCATGGAGGCGTTCTTCAGCAAGGCGCAGCAAGCCAGCCCCGACGTGCCCTGCAACAGGGACTTCTTCCGCTACGACGGCCCCAAGCCGAGCCGGATCGAGTCCGCGATCCTCATGATCGCCGACATCGTGGAAGCCATGGCCAGGGTGACCAAGAGCCGTCAGCCGGCCAAGGTACGCGAGATGGTGCACAAGGTGGTGGTCAGCAAGTTCGACGACGGACAGTTCGACCGCTGCGGGCTTGACACGCACACGCTCCCGCAGATCGAGTCCGCCATCACCCAGACGATCCTCGGCTTTCTGCACAAGAGGATCGAGTACCCGGAGCAGGAGCAGGCGCAGGAGCCCTCGTCCCTGGCCGACTGACCGCCCCCGCCCCGCCTCGCAGGCGGCGGCTTTCAACAGCAGGCTCGCAGCCCTCTGCGATGCAGAATCACCGCGTCCACCCCGCCGCAAACGGCTTCCCTTCAGCCCGGCCGACCGGGCCGTCCGCGGGTCGGGACCGGACCAAAAAAATGCTTGACAGGGAGAGGCACTTCCGTTATATTTCGCCACTGAATACTGAATCAGTATTCAATAAGCACGGAGGCCGGACGGGAAAAGAATCGACGGGAGGGGTTCCCCGCATCTCCACCAGCGTTTACATCCTCGCTTCTTTGACCTGCTGAGCCCAATACCACCTCTCGGCACCAGGAGCCAAAACGGCAAGAGAATTCCGCCCCGGGCGGGCGTTCGCACGGGACAGGAAAAAGGAGGTCACCTATCATGAACGCAAATGTGCTAGCCGAAGCGGTCGTCGCGGCAGACGCGACCGAGAGTGAGGAGTGCGCCTCGCCGATTCTGGCTGAGATCGGAAAGAAGACCCAGTTCTTTCATTTCCTTCAGAAGGAGATGAGGACTTCGAAAACCGAGACGGAAAGAGAAGCCGTTCTCAGTATTCTCCAGAAGACGAAGCTCCAGATCCGGGCCCTGGAGAGGGAATGGAGACAGATCAAGGCCCTCAGCCGATCCTCCCTGCGGGACCCCAGCACACTCTCCGCACTGTGCACCTCGCCGCGGATCCAATAAGCCGTCGCACGTCCGATCATCCTGTTCGGGTCATCGGATGCAGGGGCGGACTGCCCTCGACTCGCCTACTGCCGCCAGCGGCATTGCGCCCTCTGCCTGCCCATGAGCCGCTCGTACGGGTCTTTTCCCTGCGTACGTGCGAGGCCGCTTGACTTCCTTTCGTACGAACCGAAAGAATGGATCGATCCGGCAAGCCGGAGAAGGCCTGGCTCTGGCGGGTGTCGAAAACGCCCTCGGAGGTTCTGGAGCGCCGCTGGCGCCGGATGGGCGCCATGTTGGGAGGCCGCAGCTCTCATGAAGCAGGAGCCTGAACGCTACGCCGTATCTTTTGATGACACGCGGATCTGCTTCCGGACCGAAGGAAGCGGGTTTCCTCTGGTGCTGTGCAACGGCATTCTCTGCTCCACCGGCTACTGGCGCTATGTGCGAGCGTTCTTTCGCAGCCGCGCGACCGTGCTGAGCTGGGACTACCGAAGTCACGGCCGCTCCGAGCCTGCCCGCTCTCCGGACAATCTGACCATCGAATCTCTGTGCCGCGATCTGCTCAGCGTCCTGGATGCCGCAGGCGTCGAGAAGGCCGCCCTGGCCGGGCACAGCATGGGCGTCCAGGTGATCCTGGAGTTCTATCGAAGGTACCCGGAGCGCGTGGCCGGGTTGATACCGATCTCCGGTACCTACGGGGACCCTTGCCGCACCTTCTACGGGATGGAATGGCTGGGTTCCGTCATGCCGCCCCTGCTCAGGGTCGGAGAGCGCATCGCAGGCCCCTTGGCGCGCTTCGTCCAGCCGTTCCTGCGTTCCAGGCTGGCGATCCCCATGGCCCGCGCCAGCGGGTCCATTCACTGGTATCTCTGTCCGGGAGAGGTCATGGAAGATTACTTCCGACACCTCTCGAGCTTCGATCTTCGGACGGCTTTCCGGATGGGGCAGGCCATGGCCGAGCACAGCGCTGCGGACGTCCTGGCCAGGGTCAGGGTTCCTACCCTGGTGATTGCCGGAGAGAAGGACCCGTTCACGCCGGTCTGGGTCGCTGAGAAGATGTGGAGAGCCATCCCGGATGCTGAGCTGCTGGTCGTGCCCAGGGGCACGCACACGGCTCTGGTCGAGGACCCGCTCCTGGTCAACCTTCGCGTCGAGCTGTTTCTGCGCGATCATTTCCAGGACCTCGGTTACCGGCCCGTGAAGGCGCTGGGCGATCGTCTGCTGAGAATGGAGCTGAAAAGAGGGCCGGGCTTGCCGCCTCCCGCATCCGGCGGCTCGCGCCCCGAGTGGAACCGGTCCGGGGCGCCGCGTTCGCGGCAGAAGAGCACGCGGGGGTCGATGTCCTCCTGACCGGACACTCGGGAGAATCCATGGAGCAAGGAGGCGTCATGAAGGACCTATCCAAGATCGATTACAGGTCTCTGGACAGGCCCGAAATCCTCATGTTCCTGTTTCACCCGCGCCAGGAATGGGGAGGATCAGGCGGCGAGGGGCTCTACGAGGAAGTCCTGGTTCCGGTGGAGCACAACGCGGTCGTGGGCGGACGGCTCTACTGGTCCGGGAGGGAATCGCCCAGCATTCTCTTTTTCCACGGCAACGGCGAGATCGTGGCGGATTATGAGGATCTCGCCCCTCAGTACGCGCAGATCGGCATCAACTTCATGCCGATGGATTACCGAGGGTATGGACGTTCGACCGGAAGGCCCACCATCACGTCCATGATGCGGGACTGCCACGTGATCTTCGATTACGTGCAGACGATGCTCCGGGAGCGACGTCACGGCGGCCCGCTCATCGTCATGGGGAGATCGCTGGGAAGCGCTTCGGCCCTCGAGCTCGTCTACGGGTACGGCAACCGCATCGACGGGCTCATCATCGAGAGCGGCTTTGCCTATGCGGAGCCGCTCCTGCATCTTCTGGGAATCGACATGAAGGCCCTCGGAATCACCGAGGCCGAGGGCTTCCGGAACGTCGACAAGATCCGATCGTTCGACAAGCCCACCCTCATCATCCACGCCGAGAACGACCACATCATTCCGCTCTCGGACGGGCAGGCCCTGTACCAGGCCTGCCCGGCGGAAGAGAAGAGACTCCTCATCATCGCGGGTGCCCATCACAACGACATCTTTCTGCAGGGGATGGCCACCTACCTGGAAGCGGTGCGGGAGCTGGCGGACCGCTCGGCCGCGGCCAGAAGAGGCTGGTGAGAAACGGCCATCTGCTGCGCCTGTTGCGAGCGGAGCGAAGCAATCCCCCCGAGGTGGCCTCTCAGCGAATCTGGGCATATCGGTAGCACCCCAGGACGTGATCGTTGACCATTCCCACGGCCTGCATGAAGGCGTAGCTGATCGTGGGGCCGACGAAGCGGAAGCCGCGCCTCTGCAGGTCGCGGCTCAGGGCGTCTCCTTCCGGCGTTCGACTCGGGATCTCCTCGAGCTTGCGCCAGCGGTTCTTCCTCGGCTTCCCGCCGACGAACTTCCAGACGTAGGCGTCGAAGGTCCCGAACTCGTCCTGAACCCGCAAGAAAGCTTTCGCATTCTGAATGGCGGATGCGACCTTCAGCCGGTTGCGCACGATGCCGCTGTCCTTCAGCAGGCCGGAAATCTTGGCGGAGTCATAGCCCGCCACGACCCCGGGGTCGAAACCGTCGAACGCCCTGCGATAATGCTCCCGCTTCCTGAGGATGGTTTCCCAGCTCAAGCCCGCCTGGGCCCCTTCCAGCACGAGGAACTCGAAGAGCACCCTGTCTTCGTGCTGCGGGACCCCCCACTCGAGATCGTGGTAGAGAATCGACAGCTCGGTCCTGGCCCAGTCACAGCGCTGCATGGCTCGTGGCCTCGCGTGTCTCGGAGTGCTCCAGGATCAGCCGCCGGACCCTCTCCGTGAGCTCGTCGACGGCCATCGACTGCACCTGCTCCGCCGGAATCGGATCGAGGACCTCGATCTCGATGGTGCCGGGGTGGAAATCCAGGCTTCCTTTGGGCAGCAACCTGCCGCTCCCGTGCACGGCCACCGGCAGGATGGGCCAGCGGACCTCCCGGGCAGTCCAGAAACCTCCCTTCTTGAAGCGACCCACCTTGCCGTCCGAGCTCCTCGTGCCTTCCGCGAAGAACAGCAGGGAAGCGCCCTTCGGCAGCCTCCTGACTCCCTTCTCCAGGCTCTTTCTGGCAGAGAGCGGATCAGAACGATCCACGGCGATGTTCCGCATGGATGCCACGGCAAGACCGAAAAGCGGGATCCTCATGAGCTCCTTCTTCGCCACCCACCGGATGCACATCGGCAGCTCGAGCACCAGCGCCAGGGCATCGAAATGGCTCTGGTGGTTCACGATGATCGCGTAGGGACGCCCCCGCTCGATCTTCTCCACCCCGGTGGAACGGGTCTTCACTCCTGCGACCAGCAGCAGCGTCCGGGCATACCTCTTGCAGAGCCAATCCGCAATGCGCTGGCTCGGCTCCAGCCAGGCCGCCAGCGTGACAGGGCCGAAGACCGCCAGCGTGGCCAGAATCACCCAGGACCCAAGCCAGACCGCTTTCAAACGAGCCTTGCACCTGTCCCGGAATCGATTGCCCTGAAGGGTCATCGGGAGCCCTCGATCCGTCCCGTCCCCGGACTCGACAAGAGTTCTTGCCTTTGTATACCTTCCAAAGCCGCTCCTGTCCATCCTACTGCGGCTGTTGAGAGGGCGCCCGCCTGCTCCGTTCGACGCGCCTCGCGTCAGTCTTCAGTTGCCAGCCATCCGTTTTCAGTTATCGGCCAGAAGAGAAGCATGTCCCGCGCGACACCGCATGGCCCGAGTCGGTTATCTGCTTTCAGCGGCCGGGGGGAGGCTGCTCCCCGCAGCCTTGACAACTTTTCGAACGCTGAACTATGTAGGGCGGCGACCCGCCCATGGCAGAGAAAGCAAGAGGCCCTGATGGAATTCCAGACCGTTCACGAGATGTACGAGCACTGGGCAGACACACGATCCAGGCTCCCCGCGTACCACGTCAAGCGCAACGGGCGCTACGAGCCGGTGACCTGGCGGGAGCTCGGAGACAAGATCCGCTGCTTCGCGCTCGGGCTCATGGCCCTCGGCATGGAACACCGGGACCCGGTCAGCATCCTCGGCCTGACTCGGGAGGAGTGGGACGTTGCGGACAAGGCGGTCATGAGCGCCGGCGGGGTCTCCGTGGGCGTCTACCACTCCCATACGCCGGCTCAGGTGCGGTACGTGGTCCGGCACTCGGAATCACGCTTCCTCCTCGTGGAGAACCAAGCGCAGTGGGAGAAGGTCCTCGAGATCCGCAAGGACCTGCCGCTCGTCAAGCGCTTCATCGCCATGGACCCCCACGGGATCGAGAACCCGGAAGTCCTTCCCTTCGAGCAGGTCATGGAACTGGGCCGGGCGGAGCGCGCGCGCCGCGAACCCGAGTACCGCAGGCGGTTCGCCTCGGTAAGCGCGCACGACACGGCCATCATCTTCTACACTTCCGGCACGACCGCGCCGCCCAAGGGCGCCATGCTGAGCCACGGGAACATCCTGGCCGCATGCGCCTTCATGCGGGACCTGAAGATCTTCACGGCCCAGGACACGAGCGTGCTGGGGCTCCCCATGCCGCATAGCTACGGCAGGATCGCGATGATCGCGGAGGCTTACACCGGCACGCAGGGATACTATGCCGAGAGCCTCGAGAAGATCATCGAGGACCTCCGGCAGATTCGGCCGACCATCTTTTACAGCGTCCCCAGAACATTCGAGAAGGTGCACGGCCGCGTGCTGAGCCAGGCGTACTCCGGTCCGCCCGTGAAGAGGCGAATCTTCCAATGGGCCCTGCAGGTGGGAACGGAGCGGAGCCGCGCCCTCCAGTCCGGCACATCGCCGTCTTTCCCGACCGAGATGAAGCACCGCCTGGCCGATCGACTGGTTTTTCGCAAGATCCGCGAGGCCTTCGGAGGCAAGATCCGGATGATCATCTCCGGCGGCGCGCCGATCTCCAAGGAGATCCTGGAGTTCTTTCACGCCGCGGGCATCCTCCCCCTGGAGCTCTACGGCATCACCGAATGCCTCGGCTGCTCGATGAACCGCCCGGACAAGTACCGTTTCGGCTCCGTGGGCCCCGCCGGCCCCGGGGTCCAGCTCCGCATTGCCGAGGACGGCGAAATCCTCGTGAAAAGCGAGATGGTCTTCAAAGGCTACCTCAAGGATCCGGAGAAGACCCGGGAGGTCCTGAGCGAGGACGGCTGGTATGCGACCGGCGACTTCGGCAAGCTGGACCCGGACGGTTTTCTCTGGCTCACCGATCGCAAGAAGGACCGGCGCCACGGAGATCTCCTGGAGGAGATGTACAAGGAGTGAGGGGCCCGACTCTCAGAAGCGCCCGATGGCCGGCAAGAGCCAGATGTCGCGAGCGAGCCCTGTGAATACTCGCTAGGATGGACAAAGCGCAGCGTGTCCACCAACCACGGCTGCAGACTCGCGAGCACGGCGATCTTATTTACGCCGAGCTGTACTCAGCTGCCTGGAGGGCTCTGCGGCCTCTTTTTCCCGGCCAACGGAATCGTCCGTCCGGCTGCCTTCCGCGGTTTCTGCTTCCTTTGGTCTCCCACTTCGGCAAGCCACCTGGCCAGGGGCTCGAAGACCCACTCCTGCGCGATGTTGCTCACGAAGAGGTCGGCGTGGGCCACGGGCACGGTCGGGGTGCCGACCCGCAGGATGTCCTTCCGGGTCGAGCCCATGATCTCATAGGCGCTCAAGGCCGAAGCCTCCGGGACGATCCCGTCCGCATTGGAGAGGACCACGAGCAGCGGGTTGTCCGAAAGCGCCACCCCTTGCGTCACGTTCACGCCCCGCACGATGAGGTCTTCGGACCGGATCCACTCGGCGATCTCACGGTTCAGGAGCGGGTTCGGGTTCTCCACGGTCTTGATCATCTCGTTCATCTTCGAGGTGTCGACGATGGCCGGGTGGAGGTACATGTGGAGAATCGGCAGGTGCTTGAGCACGGGCATGACCAGCCTGGCAAGCGGCCGGACCCCGCGGATGGACAGTTTCCCGGCAAGCCGGGGCGAGCCGAAGGCCGCCTTCAGGACCGGGTGGACGCCCTTCAATCGAAGAGGCGCGCCGATGGCCACGACAGCCCCCAGACGGCTCCTGTCGCGCAGGCAGGCAAGATAGACGAAGAGGTAAGTGCCTCCGAGGCTGCAGCCGACGCCATCCACCCGGTCCTGGCCCGTGGCCGTGTGCCGGACGATATACTCCAGGACGCGGTCGAGGTCCGTGACCGCCGCATCATAGAAACCGTAGGTCCTCCTGCCGCCCGTGCGGATCGATCCGTCCTGGGCCCGGAGATTGACCGACCAGACCTCGAACCCCTTCTCCGCCCAGTAGATCTCCATCGGCTTGCCCGTGGGGTGATAACCGAAAATGAAGGCGTTCATCCCGTAGCCGGGCACGATCGCGATGGGCCGCCGTTTGCGCTCGATGCGGGCGGGCGCATAGGTCTGCTTCACGGCCATGAGCCATCCGTCGCCGTTGGGGACGTGGTGCACGCTCTGGACCAGGCTCTGAACGGCTTGCATGACGGGCTCCGGCTCCTTTCTACTCGGCTCTCTGCTGCCGGCTTGCACCGGGGTATCCGAAAATTCGTTTCTATGCAAACGCGCTTTGATGAGACAAATTCTCACCCCTCACCTTGATCCTCTCCCCTCGGAGGGGAGAGGAAAGAGGCGACCGAGCAAAACCCTCGCCCCCCTTAGGGGGGAGAGGGCCAGGGTGAGGGGGACGCAGCCGGATGCAGCATCTGTCGATGCGTTCGCATTAAGGGTTCGCGCAAAAATAACTTCCCATTTCGCACCCCATCTTCGGGCCATCTTCGACCGCTCCTCAATCGCAAGATCCTCGACATAGCCATGCTATGCCTGCGGTCTCGCTCAATCGTCGCGGCCGAATCTGACCCAAATCTGGGCGCGAAACCTCCCCTCTCCAAAATGATACAGTTGGCCCGGCCCCTGCGAAGTTATTTTTTCGTGAACCCTAAGCCACGCAGAGGAAGTCCTCTATCTCACGATAGCCGAGACCTCGCAGCCGCCCCCGGATCTCCTCCCGGGCGCCCCGCGTGCCCACGGCTGCAAGGATCAGCCGCGCCGCGCCGAGCTTTCCCCCCGCCAGACTCTCGTACGAGATGATCGGCATCCCCCTGCGCCGCGCCCCGATGGTCTTCGGATCGAGGTCCACGTAGGCCGCGACCCGCAACCCTTGCTCCTCGAGGAGGCTTCCCAGACGTTTCGCTTCCTTCTTCCCGGCGAGCAGCACCTCCCTGCCGCCTCCGATCCAACGGGCGAGGTGGACCGCCCTGCACTTCCGGAAAGCCTGTTTGCGATAGGCGGGCGAGCAGCGGGTGGCTCGCTCCTGCCGGTCCATCCAGAAGAGCAGAATACTGGGGACCTTGGCGAAACGCATTCCCTTCAGGTGCAGGCGCAGCCAGAGGTCGAAGTCCTCCGGCCCCTCCAGCCCGTACCCTCCCACCGCCTCCAGGTCGCGTCTTCGGATCATGACCGACGGATGCACCAGGGGCGCATCCACGAAGATCTCCCGCGCGATCTCGTCGGGACGGACCAGAGAGTTGACCCAGCCCTCGTAGGCGAGCATTCCGGCCGTCATGCCGGCGCGCGGGAACACCCGCACCAGAGAGCCGACGGCGCAGAGGTCGGCACGGCGATCCAGGAAATCCTTCTGCAGCGCGAGCCGGCGGACATGGGAGATATCGTCGGCATCCATGCGGGCGACGTAGCGGCCGCGGGCACGGCTCAGCCCCTCGTTCAAGGTCCCGGCGATCCCCCTGTGGGGGAAGTGGAACACACGGATGCGGCCGTCCCCTTGCTGCAACGACTCGGCCAGCTCGCCGGTCCCGTCCCGCGAGCCGTCGTCGAGCAGGAGCAGCTCCCAGCAGGCGAGGGTCTGCCTCTGAAGGCTGCGGACCGCACGCACGAGGTAGTGTCCGTCATTGTAAACGGGAAGCAGAATGCTGATGGGGACCTGTGATGGGGGCATCGATGAGGTCGAAGACGTCCGGTGCGCCGCCGGGCCCCGCGCAAGCTCCCGCAGCAGGAGGCGCTCCAGGGGCCCGTCCGGTCTCAGGCGGACTGAGAAGCTTCTTTGCCGCTCTTCCTGCGCTTCCGCGGGCGGGTCTTGCCGTGGCTGCCCCGGAAGATCTTTCCCTTGCGTGTCCTGCGGTCTCCTTTTCCCACGGGCTCCCTCCTGTCGGCTGCACGAGATTCGCCAAAAACATCTTGCAGAGCGGCATTATAACCATGCCCCGGCACGGCATCAATACACACGAACAGGGCAACCCGAGCCGCACTCGATTTCATCGGTGGGAAGGAACGTCGACTCTCATTCGATGTGATCGGGGGAGCGGCGGGGGAGAAGGCGTGACCCAAAGCGAGGTGCAGGCAAAGGGCAAGAGGTGAAAGCGGAACGGAACCCCCACCTTTGCCCTTGACCTGCTGCGAGGATGAACCCGAC
Source organism: bacterium (assembly GCA_040756235.1). GTDB lineage: Bacteria > Desulfobacterota > DSWW01 > DSWW01 > DSWW01 > JBFLZG01. The sequence continues at coordinate 56,399 of JBFLZG010000024.1, forward strand.
TACGTAGAGCCTGTCCCAACAGGCTCGATTTCAGAGGCTGTTCAAAAATGCCCAGATGCAAGACGCACGAAGTCCTGAGGAACGAGGCGTACATAGAAGTACGCCGCAGTGACGAAGGATGAGTGCAACGCCGCAGATGGGCGTTTTGGGACAGCCTCTATGTAAACCTCTCATCCGAGGGGAGAAGGGATCGGGGTGACGCACGGCCTGCCTATTTGGAGATCCTGCTCATGCACATGCCGTCGCTCTTCAGCTGGATGACCCCGATGCGCTTCATCGTACCCGCGTCGTACACGCTCAGATCGGGCCCGCCCGGCCCGATGTAAAGCTTCTTCCCGTCCGTGGTCAGAGCGAGGGAGTAGCACGTGCCCTTCTCGATCGGGTCCATGGCCATGGTCTTGCCGGTCGCGAGATCGATCTTGTACACCTCGTCCATCGCGGAGTATGCGTACTTCCTGTCCGCAGAGATGATGGAGGAGTACTGGGCGATCGCTTCCTCGGTCTCCACGATGTCCAGCTTGCCCTTCTTGTCGAACAGGACGTACCACATCTTGCCATCCACGGTGTACGCCCCGTTGATGAAGACACCCGCGTCCCCGGGGCTCCAGTGGTTCCAGAGTGCGAGATTGTTCAGGCCCGGCTTCCCCTCGTCCGGGCGCAGGACACCGAGGACCTTCGTCATCTTGCCGTCCTTGAGGTTCAGGCTGTAGATGTCCTGGGCCATGACGATGACATGGTCCGGATCGTCCCTGAGGGGCAGCACGTACGTGCAGCAGTGCGGGATCTCGAAGCTCTTGGCGATCTGCTTCTTCTTCAGGTCGTACACCACGAGCTGAGGAGGCACGAGGGTGAGCCTCGGCACGTTCAGCTTCTTGCGCGCGATGTAGCAGCTCAGGTAGAGGTAGTTGCCGTCGGCCGAGACCGACGGACTGCCGACGACGTTCACCTGGTTCAGATCGGACCAGAACTCGTGGACGTCGACGAGCTTGTCCGTCGCCGTATCCACCTCGTAGATCCTGCGCCAGCTGTTGAAGAAGAACTTCCTGCCGTCGTTGGACGGGGTGCACCCTACGATGTAGTCGTTGTACGAGAGGGTCTTTACGACCGTGTCCTTCTCGCAGTCGACGACGTGCAGGTAGTTCGAGGTGGGCACGTAGAGGTAGTCCTTGGCAACGGCCGGCAGAGAGAGCAAGGCCACTCCCAGGAGCACGGCCAGCGCGAACCCGATCACTCTCCGATTGGCTTTCATGTCCGCCTCCCCCCTCATCTCTTGATCGCGAAGTTCAGGTTGCGCCAGTCCCTGGCGACGGCCAGACATTGATTCTGGAAGCCGTTGAAGTTGGTCATGCTGTCCGGCGTCTGGGCCGGCCACCAGCACGGCCCGGAGCAGGTCGTAAAATCACGTGCGCTCGAGATGCAGTTGCCGACCGGCGTCGCGGGCCTCGGGTTCGTCTCCCAGCCCGTGTCGAAAATCGTGGTACAACCCACCGGCTGGTCGGTCAGGACATTGATTTCCTCCATCCCGAAGACCGCCGTTTCCTCCAGCCTTCGCGCGCGCCTGTTGACCGCCTTCAATCTGTTCTTCTTCATGATCGGCTCCTCTCCTCCATCACGGCAGGCAGCGGCCCGACCCGGCCTCCTCTCCGCCGCAGCCACCCGTCCGGGGGACCGCTGCCCGCGTGAGGTCTTCATTTGATGTGCGTGACATAGTCCGGCTCGGTCACGGTCAGCAGGGCCCGGGCCTTGAGCTCCTGAGCGCCTTCCTCGTAGGAGGCCCCCACCGCGATCAGACCGACCCCCTCCACGCTCTGGCGGCGGGTCTCGATCGGCGCAAAGGTGGTCACCGGCACGTAGAGCCCGTTCGCGATCGACGTCTGCAGGTATTTCATGTCATCGTCGTCTTCACGGGTCTTCTCCTCTTCGAGCCACCACCGAGCCGCCACCGGCTCCAGGATCATGTCATCGTCCGTGTCAGCCTTGCCGTCCCTGCCGTAGCTCACGCCGCGGGCCACGAACTGCACGCCCTGGGGCGGGTATGCGGCGCCGCCGTCGATCCGGGCCCGGCCCAGGGCAGGGAACACCTTGATCCCGTCCAGCTTGTCGTACACCACCAACGACTCGTCACAGGCCGCTCCCTTGACCTGGACTGCGCACGGCCCCAGGGCCGCTCCGCCGGCCGCCGTGACCTCGACCGTGATCCGGTTCGCATCCACCCTCTTCACACTCTTGGCCTTCACGTTGGGGTCCGCAAAGGCGACGTCCGCCGCTGCCAGGGCCGCAGGCAGATTGACGCCGACCAGGGTCAAGGAGCGCGCGGCGCCGTTGGCCTTCAGCGCCTGGGGAAATACCGCGAAGATCCGCGCCGCGCCGTCCGCCTTGTAGAATTCTTCGTTCCCGTACGCGTTCGTGTCCTGCACCACCGTCCACCACTTGCCGCCGAACCCCTGGGCCGCCGCATCCAGGTCGAAGACCCCCTCCACCCTGCCTACGAGCTGGCTTGCGGCCAGGGCATAGCGCAAGTGATACTCGCCGAAAAGCGTGCCCTCTCCGGACTGCTTCAAGGTGGTGCCGTTCTGATAGACGACCTCCCGCTCGATCAGATACTCGTCCTCGCCTTTCTTCGAGTTGGCCTTGAACGTGTACGCCCCCTCGTAGTAGCCGAGCCCGGGCTGATATCCAGCGATCTTCCACTTGCCCGCCAGATCCTGCGGGCTCCTGGACTCCATCCATGACTTCCACTGCGGCGAGTCCACGGGAAACATCCCGGCCAGCACCTTCGCCAGGTCCATCGCCTCCTTGGGCCAGTCCATCTCGCGCATCTGGAAGACGGTCGTGGGATAGTACCCGATGTGCAAGTTGGTGTTTTCCTTCCACTGGTCCTCGGTCTTGCGATGGGCGAGGATCTTCCCGTAGGCGTGGCAGCGCACGCAGGCCTGGAAGATCCTCTTGTCCGTGTCGGTCTTCATCAGTGAGCTGCGCTCCCGAAATTGGCTGTTTTCGTCGCTGTTGTAATAAGCGACGGCCGCCATCTCGACCGGCGCCAGGATCAGGTGTTGACTCAGCTCCTTCACCACCGGATGGACTTCACTGTCCTTGATCGGCGCGCCGTTGAGCCGGATCATCCGGTCGACCACGTTCCTCCATTCCTCCGGCGTCTTCCTCGTCTCCTCGATCGCCTCCAGCCGCCCCTGGGCGTCCGGGCGGTGGCATACGGAGCACTTGACCCGTACGACTCCGCCCTCGGCAAAGGGGGTCTTTGCCTCCAGGCTTGCCCCCGGCGCGAGAAGCGCGAGAAGCCCCAGCAGCCCCAGTCCGATCCTCGTCCCTGCTCGCATGATCCTCCTCCTTGCGGGTGTCCTGATGTAGCGCCCCAAACGCCATGGCTCAGAATGCGGGGAAGCCCCCTCCTCGAGGTTGCGGCAGCCACGTGCGCGTCATCTCCGGCCGCTCGAGGGCGCGCCTCCCCGGGCTCGACGCAAAAGGGATGCCAGAAGGACGGCGGGCCAGAACCCGGCAGGGAATGGCGGGGGATAGCCGCAAATCAGCGGAAAAGGAGCGGGCAGCGGCTCTTCGTAGACCTGGGGGGTGTCACACGTTACACAGGTGTAGCAGGGCACTCCTGTCACGCGTTACACACGAGCGTTCAAGCTCTCCCGATGTTGTACCTGCGTATCTTCCGGTAGAGGGTCTGCCGGCTGATTCCGAGGAGGCGAGCGGCCTTGGCGCGGTTCCCTCCGGACCTCTCCAGCATGCCGAGGATCTCCTGCGGGCCGCCGCCACTGCTTTTTGGGTGCCCGTGCCCCGGACTGCCGGCATGCTCCCGGATCTCGAGCGGAAGGTCGTCCATCCGGAGCGTCTTTCCCGAGGTCACGATGATCGCCCTCTCGATCGTGTGCTTCAGCTCTCTCACGTTCCCGGGCCATGGATAGTCCATGAACGCCTTGAGCACCTCGTCCGAAACGCCGACCGTTTCCTTGCGAAATGTCTTACTGAAGAGCTCGCAGAAGTGGCCGACCAGAAAAGGGATGTCCTCGCACCGCTCCCGCAGGGGCGGCAGGTGGATCTCGACCACCTTGAGACGATAGTAAAGATCGTTGCGGAACTCCCCGGTGCGGATCTTCTCCTTGAGGTCGCAGTTGGTCGTGGCGATCATCCGGACGTCGACTCTTCTGGAGATCGATTCTCCGACCCTTTCGATCTCCTTCTCCTGAATGACGCGGAGGAGCTTCAACTGGACCAGGGGCGAGATGTCCCCGATCTCGTCGAGCAGGATCGTTCCCCTGTTGGCAGCTTCGAAGCGGCCGAGCTTGTCCCGGCTGGCACCGGTGAACGCGCCTTTGACGTGGCCGAACAGCTCGCTTTCCAGCAGGTTTTCGGCCAGGGCGGAGCAATTGACGGCTACGAACGGGGCGCCAGCGCGCACGCTCTTGGCGTGCAGGGCGCGCGCCACCATTTCCTTGCCGGTGCCGCTTTCACCCGTGATCAGGACCGTCGTGTCGATGTCCGCGAGCCGGTGCAGGAACGTATAGATCTCCTGCATCTTGTGGCTCTTGCCGACGATTTCCTGGTACCGGCTCCGTTCCTTCAGCTCGTTTTCCAGGTAGACGAGCCGGGAGACGTCGCGGATGACCAGCACGGCCCCGAGGAAATCTCCTTTCGGTCCGGCCAGGGGAGAGCTCGAAACGACCACGGTCTGTCGGTCGTCGGGCCGGCACCGGCACTCCACCTGGCGCTCCTGGATGGCCGCCCGGGTCTTCAGAGTCTCGGCCAGCACCGACTGGCAAGATTGATCGCAATGCCTGGGGAAGCCGGTGAAGGGCCGGCCGACGATATCTCGAGGCGGCAGGCCGCAGACGAGCTCGGCAGAGGGGTTGGCCGCCGTCACGATGCCCGCCGGGTCCACGGTGATGATGGCATCCTGGACGCTCCTGAAGATCGCTTCCAGGTGAGCCCCGTGCTTGAGGATCTGCTCCTTGTCCTGCGCTCCTTCCATGGCCCTGGAAATGATCTGGGCGGCGGTGCGCAGGATGTACAGATCCTCCTCCGCCCACCTGCGGTGGAAGCGGCACTCGTCGAACCCCATGAACCCGTGGAACTCGTGCCGGACGGACAGGGGCACGATGAGGAGCGACTTGATCTCCTCCTCGCGCACGATCTTTCTTTCGTGCTCCGTGGCGACCTGAAGGGAGTTGCTCAGGTTGACGATCTTTCTCTTCTTGAGCTGGTCGGCGATCCACGGCAGGATGAGCGTCTCGTGATCAAGATCGATCCCGGAGGTGACCCCTCGGGCCGTCCACTCGCAGGCCAGGCGGAAGGCGTCCGCATCGTCCAGGCGCGTGAAAATGTAGACCCGGCTCACGTCCAGGGTCTGGCCGAGCGTTCTCAGCGACAGGCGCAGGAACTCCTGCATGTCCTCGACCGAGACCGCCCTGCCGGAGATCTCGGCGAGCATCTTCTCGAGGGCGACCCTCCTGTTCAGGCTTTCCTCGATGCGCTGTTCGTCGCGTCGCGCTTCGGTGGAGACGATTCTGAAGCCGCGGACCTTCTCCGTGGGAGGGTTCCCGCTCATCGGAGGATTCTCCGCTGCAGGACCGGGTTCTCCTGCCTGTTCCGGCGTGGCGGATCACGGCCTCGGAGCGAGCGAGCACGCTTTCCGGGAGCCGAATCCCGGGACCGGCTCCTCGTGCGCGCTTGCTCAGGCCTTGGTCGAGGCGTTTCCTTTGACGGTTCCCGACAGGAGGAGGGGAGGAGGACAGATGATAAATTTTACAGGAGATTTTTGCAACCTGGGCCTGCAGATCCTCACCTGCAGCGTCAGAGAAGAATGCCCAAGACCAACCTTTCTTCCCGACACCTGAAACCTTCTTGCCTCACAGGCCTTCCCACGGTTCCAGGCCGGAGAAGTACGCGTGAGGATCCTCGACCCATTGCCGCGGCTCCGTGCTTTCAGGGTTCACCAGCGGAAGGATGAGCCGGGACGGATGTCCGCGGTCGCACAGGATCTCGCTCTCCGAAGCGTAAGGACTGGGCAGGAGGTGCGGAACGTCGGAGTTCGCGATATCGATCCGGATCTGGTGCCCGGCGCGGAACAGATTCGAAGCGGGCCACACCTCGATCACGTACTCGTAGAGCTCGCCTTCCCGGGGCAGGGCCGGAAGCTGGTCCTGGGGGTAGTCGAAAGGATCATAGCCGGGAAGGGTCCGGTCGGGCCGAAGCGGGTCCGGCCGATGGGAGGCGGCGAGCCAGCCCGAGGTCACGTTGGCGACCCGCCCGTCCGGAAAGACGTCGTTCACGTTCACGATCCAGTGCACGTCCGGATCGGGCGGCTCGATCGGAACAGGAGGAAGGCTCCCAGGATCCGCAGGGCCGAACCAGGTGCGTGCCCAGAGCCTGAGCACCATGGGCCCGGTCACCTCCACGTCATGGCTGAGCCGCGCGGTCGAGAAGGTCAGGGTCAGGAGCTCGTTCTGTCTCTCGTCCTCCGCGGACGGGTGCCAGGCCGTGAGGCCCGCGAGCCACCGACAGGTGGAGCGGGAGTAACGGCCCGCAAACTGCGGCGGCCGGTGGGCGACGTGCACCGGGGCGGTCGCCTGCGCATCGTCGATTTGATCTGCCCGCTCCTCCGGCCAGAGCAGGGTCCCGTTGTTCAGAGAAGGGTTCCGGTCATCGAGCTGCTGCCGGCTGCTGAGGTACAGGGTCTCGTAGCGCGCGCGCTCGAGCGGCCACCCCCGCTCCTTGCGCCACTGCTCGGCGCCCATGACGTAGAGGCACACCGGATAGGCCGGATCGAGGATGTCGAAGAGCGGATACCTCGGGTCTTCGTCCGCCTTGAGGTGCCAGTCGAACCATCTCTTGTGCAGCGTTTCGGCCGGCACGCCTTCGAGCATGGCGCCCGGCGTGTGGTACCATGGGCCCACGATCAGGCGTCTGGGCGGCCGTAAGCCGGGAGCCCGGTCCCGGCTCACGGCATCCAGGCCTTCGTAGTTCAGCAGGCTGCCCCGGGTGAAGATGCAGAACCATCCGGCGGTGGCAAAGACCGGGAGGCCGGCCAGGGCCTCCCAGTGGTACATGGGCGAACGCTCCCAGAAGAACTCCTGGTCGGTGGAGAGCTCCTGCAGGAGCGAAAGCAGCTCGGGGATCCGGGTCCAGTGCTCCCACAGGGCTTTCATCGCGGACAGGGGGTCCGTGAGGAGCTGGGTGCCGGGAAGGATCGAGAGCGTCATGGTCAGGGTGGACCAGAAGAGCATGAACTCCTGGTCGAAGATGCCACCCTGATAGAAGATGTCCCGGTAGGCGTCGGCCATGGCCACGCCGGGGAAGATCGCCTTCAGGCGCTCGGGCTTGCGCGCCGCGCTGAGGTACTGGAGGATACCCATGTAGCTGGGGCCGAACATCCCCGCTTTGCCGTTGCTCCAGGGCTGGGCGGGGATCCACTCGTCGATGGCCCAGACAATGTCGTCGACCTCTTCCCCGGAAAAGACTCCCCACCTGCCCTCAGAAGACCCGGTGCCCCTCACGTCCAGAAGCATGACGGCGTACCCTTGGGACGCCAGCCACGCGGGATCAGGCGAGGCGAGCTGAACGATCTCTCTGCGGTAGGCCACGGCCTCGATGAGAACGGGGAACCGTCCGGCGGCGGCCGGCCGGAAGAGGTCGGCATAGAGCAGGGTCCTCTGCGGCCCTTCTCCCCGGACCAGCGCCACCCCTCTGTCGATTCGAACCGGGTACGGCTCGTCGGGGCCGAGCTCCGGAAGGGGGATTCTCTCTCCGGCCTCGACCGAGGAGCGGGAGTCGGGATCCGACCCGCACCCGCACAGGCATGCGATCGCCGCGCCGAAGACCAGGACCCCGAGCAGACGAGACACGCTTCTTCCCGACCGCATGGAGGCCTCCGGGCCGCTCCCGCGCGCCGCGCGGGAGCAGCGGTTACCGAAGGAAAGCTCCGGAAGGAAGAGTCTCGTTACTTGGGGCGGGTGGAAAGAAGCGTCGCCACCACACCCGGGTCGGCCAGCGTGGTCGTATCCCCCAGGCGGCCTTCTTCGGTCTCGCCCTCGGCGATCTTCCGGAGGATCCTCCTCATGATCTTGCCCGAGCGGGTCTTGGGCAGAGCGTCCGCGAAATGGATGATGTCCGGAGCGGCGATGGCGCCGATCTGCTTGCGCACGTGGTCCGCCAGCTCCTTCTTCAGCGCGTCGCTGTTCTCGACCCCTGCGTTCAGGGTCACGTAGGCGTAGATCCCCTGCCCCTTGATGTCGTGCGGGAAGCCGACCACGGCGCTCTCGGCGACTTTCGGATGTGCCACGAGAGCGCTTTCGATCTCCGCCGTACCCATGCGGTGGCCGCTCACGTTGAGGACGTCGTCCACCCGGCCCATCAGCCAGTAGTAGCCGTCCTGATCGCGGCGCGCGCCGTCGCCCGTGAAGTAGACGCCCGGGAACATCTGAAAATAGGTTTCGCGCATTCGGTTCGGGTCGCGGTAGACACCTCGCATCATGGCGGGCCAGGGCTCCTGGATGCACAGAAGCCCCCCCTCGTTGACTCCGGCCTCGGAGCCGTCCTCCCGCAGGATGATCGGCTTGACGCCGAAATAGGGCAGGGTCGCGCTGCCCGGCTTCAGGGGGAAAGCGGCCGGGAGCGGAGTGATCAGGATTCCGCCGGTCTCGGTTTGCCACCAGGTGTCCACGATCGGGCATCGGCTCTTGCCCACCACGGTATGGTACCAGATCCATGCCTCCGGGTTGATCGGCTCCCCCACGGTGCCGAGCAGCCTCAGGCTCGAGAGGTCGTGCCTCTCCACCCAGTGGTCACCCTCCCGCGCCAGGGCGCGGATCGCGGTCGGGGCCGTGTAGAAGATCGTCACCTTGTACTTGTCCACCACTTCCCAGAAGCGGCCGGGATCCGGATAGACCGGAATCCCCTCGAACATCAGCGAGGTCGCACCGCTGGCGAGCGGGCCGTAGACGATGTAGGAGTGGCCGGTGACCCAGCCGATGTCGGCCGTACACCAGAAGAGGTCCTCCTCATGATAATCGAAGATGTGCTTGAAGGTAACGGCCGTGTAGACCATGTACCCGCCGGTCGTATGGAGGACGCCCTTGGGCTTTCCGGTGGACCCGGAGGTATAGAGGATGAAGAGAGGGTCCTCGGCATCCATGATCTCCGGTTCGCACTCGGCCGAAGCCTCCGCCATGAGCCGGTCCCAGCGGAGATCCCTGCCGGCGACTTCGGGCACGGGGTTGCCGGTCCTGATCAGCACGATGCAGCGCCGCACCTTCACCCCGCGGGCGGCCGCGAGCTCGATGGCACGGTCGGCATTCGTCTTCAGCGGAATGGCCTTCGCGCCCCGGTAGACGCCGTCGCAGGTGACCAGCAGGACGCTTTCGGCATCCACCAGGCGGTCGGCCAGCGACTCGGCACTGAATCCGCCGAAGACCACGCTGTGAATGGCGCCGATGCGCGCGCAGGCGAGCATCGCGATCGCCAGCTCGGGGACCATCGGCAGATAGATCGTGACTCTGTCGCCTTTGCCGATCCCCTGGGACCTGAGCACGTTGGCGAACCGGCAGACCTGCTCCTTGAGCTCGCCGTAAGTGATCTTGCGTGCCGGCTCTTTGGGATCGTTGGGTTCCCAGATCAGAGCAACCCGGTCGGCCTTCCCGGCCTGCACGTGGCGGTCCAGGCAATTGACGGAAAGGTTGGTCTTGGCGCCTTCAAAGAATCGGATCCGAACCTCGCCTGCGAAATCGTAGGATCGGACCTTCTCCCATTTCTTGTACCATGAAAAGTCGTTTGCGATTTCGCCCCAGAAACCCTCCGGGTCTTCGAGGGACCGCCGATACATGGCTCGGTACTGCTCCATGGAGCGGATCCAGGCCTTGTCGAATTTCTCCCGGGGTGGGGGGAAGACGCGATCCTCAGTTGCAATCGACTGAATGCCTTTCTGCTCTGCCATGGCTCTCCCAATACTTCGTGTGAGTTGAAAGTAAGCCGTCTTTGCTATATTAGAAAAACTGTACTGATTTTGTAAACAAAGCCGGCCATGGAGGGCCGCGTCATGCCCGCCTTTGCCCGCCTGCACCTGCTCACCGACCAAGGGATGCTGCAGGAGAGGATCGAGATCGAGGTCGGAAGCGGTCTCAGGCTGGATCAGCTCATGGCGAAGCTGGACACCCGGAAGCCGGTGCCCAGGGGGTTTTTCAGGTCCGTGCTGAAGGGCAGGCGAGCCGTGACCCTGCTTCTGAATGGAGAGAGACTCGATTTTGAAGAAGACCGCAAGACCCCGATCCGGGACGGGGATGAGCTGGTGGTGCTATCCCCCTTCGCGGGCGGGTAGATCCTTCCTGTTCCTGGGCGTGCTGGCCGCGGCTGTCCTGGCTGCAGCCTGCGGGGACGACAAGGATCCGGACGAGGGAGATTTCGACCGCTGGGATGCCTGCGAGCGGCTCGTGAGCTTGTGCGAAGACGAGCGCGCGGCGATCGAAAGCTGCGTGGACCGCCTGGAGCAGAGCTTCCCGGACCGGGATGCCCGGACCGCCGTCGTGCTGTGCATGAAGGAGGCTGCGACCTGCGAGGGGATCCAGAGTTGCGAAAACAGGCAGGAAGAGACCGGGACGCCCTGACCGGGTCCGTGGCCGGGGATGCGGAGCACGGGGCTCCGTCTCTCACTCAGGCTTTCGCTCGGTTCCTCTGCCACTCCCGTTATTCCGATCTCTCCCCCGTCGAGATCCGAGCCGCCAAGAACATTTTCATCGACACGATCGCAGCCTGCCTGGCGGGCACTCGGGAAGAGCCGGCCCGCAAGGTCCTGCGCTTCCTCGCTCGACCTCCCTGCGGCGGCCCCGCGGTGGTCGTCGGCTCCGCCGTGCGCACCCATCCGTCCATGGCCGCCCTGGCCAACGGGACCCTGGCCCACTGCCTGGACTATGACGACCTCAGCCACCCGATGATGGCCCATCCCAGCACGGTCCTGGTGCCGGTCGTCCTCGCGCTTGCCGACACCGGCACCGTCAGCGGTCGAGACGCGCTGCTCGCCTACGCCGCGGGCCTGGAGGTCGGCGCCAAGCTGGGCCGGATCCTGAACCCCGGGCACTACGAGAAAGGCTGGCACGGCACGAGCACGCTGGGGGTGATGGCGGCAGCCTCGACCGCCTCCCGCCTTCTCGGGCTCGATCGCCGGCGTACCTCCATGGCGCTGGGTCTGGCCGCCTCGCAGGCCAGCGGCCTGCGTCGCAATTTCGGCACCATGGCCAAGCCGTTTCACGCCGGCCACGCCGCGCGCTGCGGCCTGGAGTCGGCCCTCCTGGCAGCCAGCGGGTTCTCGGCCGGCCGGGAGGTCCTCGAGGGGCCCATGGGGTTCCTGGAGCTCTACGGAGGAGGGCCGCCGGATCCCGAGCGGGTGCGCTCGGTCCTCGCATCGCTCGGCCGACCCTTCGAGCTCAGCGCGTCCGGGTTGGCCGTCAAACTGTATCCCTGCTGCGCGGGATCTCACCCCGCCGTCGACGCCGTTCTGCTTCTGCGGGCCCGGGCTGCCAGACCCCTGGATAGACTGCAGCGGGTCGTCCTGAGGGTCCACCCTCTCGTGCCGCGCATGATGATCTACGACCGCCCGGGGACCCCCCTCGAGGCCAAGTTCAGCCTGCGCTACTGCGCGGCAGCCGCCCTCGCGGACGGACAGCTGACCCTGGCAAGCTTCGCTCCGAAGAGCCTGCGCCGGCGGCGGACCGCACACTGGATGGACCGCCTGGAGATCCTGGCCGATCTGGAGGATGACGCAGGGAGGACGGAGATCCCGACCCGGGCGGAAGCCGCCTTTCACTGGGAGAACGGCGCAAGCGATCGCCTGCGCGTCGAGCTCCCTCGGGGCAACCCCGGAAATCCTCTGCCTGACGAGTTTCTCCGGAAGAAATTCCTGGAATGTGCCGCGCTCGCCCTGCCCGAGAAAAGGGTCCGGACGCTCCTCGACCTTCTCGAGCGTCTCGAGGAACGGAAGGACCTGCGGGAGCTCACGCGAAGGCTCGCCGCCCCCGTATGAGGGTCTCGAAAAAGGCGTAACAAAATGACCATCCGGCGGTCCGATCCACACCGACAACAGGACGGCCCTCGGAGCGTGCGTGCCGGAGGAGTCCCGGGCTTCCTGGCGCTCGCCGTGCTGGCGCTGCTCTGGATCTATGCCTACCGGATGTCTGCGAACCCGCTTACGTGGGAGGAGCCGCGCCGCTGCTTGGTCTCGATGGAAATGATCGAGCGCGGCGACTACCTCGTCCCGCGGCTGCTCGGAGAAATCTACCAGAACAAGCCTCCGCTCCAGAACTGGCTGCTGGTCCTGTTCGCGGGCAACCGGCTGGATCGGGTGGGCCCATTTCCGCTGCGGATGATCAGCATCCTTTCGGTCGCCGGGATCGCCCTCCTTCTGGCGAGCCTTTCCGCCGGAGGCAGGTTCGGATGCCCGGCCTGGGCCCCGGCTCTGATCTTCCTCACCATGGGCATCGTGCTCCAGTACGGCCGCTCCGGCGAAGTGGACTCCTTGTTTTCGTTCTGGATCGTGAGCGCCTTCTGGTGCTTCGAGACCGGAAGGAAGAGAGGATCGGCATCCCTCCAGTGGGTGCTCTCGCAGCTCCTGCTGGCGCCTGCGATTCTCACCAAGGGGCTCGCGCCGCTTTTCTTTTATCCTCCTGTCCTCTGGCGCGCCTGGCGGGAGCCGCGGGCGTTTCCCTTCTCGGTGCGCGCCTTCGGCGCCGGGCTTTGCGCGGAGATCCTGCTCGTCTCGGCCTGGCTGCTCCCCTCCACCGCGAGGGTCCAGTCCAGATCCATCGACACCTGGGCAACCGCGATGGGAAGCGGCGGCGCCGCCGGCTTCCTCCAGCACGTCCTCTCTTACCCGCTGGAGATCGCGGCCAACCTGCTCCCCTG
>JBFLZG010000025.1:0-22894 GCA_040756235.1 bacterium
TTGCCCTCCTCGGAAAGGATACCTCCCGCGACGGCCTGCTCTACAACAACAAAGGCGCCCAAAATGGCGCCTCCCTACCCCTGCCGCGAAGCGGCTTCGTCCAACTCTTTATTCAAATGCGAGGACATGACGAATCGGGAATAGTGAACCGAACTTGGCCAACATATTTATCTAACGATAAACGTTGTTGTCAAGGAATTGTTTCCTTCCCCGACAGGCATTTGAACGAAAGAGGGAGGGTGTGCTCGAGGGGTGATAGGCTGACCGGACCGGTCAGCCTATCCCGGTGTGAAAGAGGATCCGCAGAAGTTCGGTTTGGGGGTTCATTAGATCCGGTCGGTGGGGTTTCCTTCGCCTTGGTTTCGAGGATTCGCGCCGGTGATCGGGCAGGCAGATCGTCATCCGGCGACGCCGGCTGCCTGCAAGCCCTGGTGGAACCGACGGGCCAGATCTTCGACCTTGACCAGGCGGCCGATGATCTCGCGGCAGCGGGTCTGAAGGTCGGGCCTCAGCCGGACGGCTTCTTCGAGTGCGGCACGGGCTTTCTCTGTTCTCCCCAGACGGCCCAGCGCGGAGGCGCGGAGCAGGGGGGCCCAGAACAGGTCGGGCATGTTGATGCGGTTCGCGATGGCCAGCGCCCGCGCATAGTCTTCCTGATTGTAGGCATGCAGGTAGGGCGCGAGGTGGAACCAGTCGGGGTGATAGGGGTTGAGCGATTCTCCTTCCGCCATGATGAAGAGACCGCGCTCCCACTCTCCGGCCAGGACCATGAGCCAGCCCGAGAAGCCGAGGATATAGGCGGCGTTCGGGTTGAGCGCGATGGCCTGCTCGATCTGGTCGATGAACAGGGCCTTCTCCCCGCGGTGGAAATGGACGTAGGCCATGGCGAAGCGGGCGTGCTGGCTCATCGGATCCAATGCCACGCTCTTTCCGGCCAGCTCAAAGGCTTTCTCCAGCCTTGCCGAAGCGGCCGTGAACTCGAACGCGTAATCGTCACAGTAGAGCTCGGCCAGCATGGCCCAGGCGCGCGCGTAGTCCGGATCGACCTCGACCGCACACTGCAGCTCCCGCCTCGCCTTGAGGAACGATTTCTGATCGATGCACTTGTTGTAATGGTGGAAGTGCAGGACCGCCTCGTACGTGCCCAGCTTTGTGGGGCGCTTGCCGAGCGATTCCCTGGCCAGCCTTCGCGGCACCACTCCGTAGCTGTCGGCAATCATCGACGTCACGCACTTGGTGATGTCGTCCTGCACCCGCAGGATGTTGGTGGCCGCCAGATCGCGGTCGTAGGTTCCCGTCCACAGACACTCGCCGCTCGCGGAATCCAACAGCTGCGCGCTGACGCGGATGGTTTTCATGTTCCTGCGGACGCTGCCTGTCAGGATATAGTGGGCTCCCAGGTCTCGGCCGATCTCCTGCGGGCTGGGCGGCCGCTCCGCATAGCGCAGCGTCGAGTGCCGGCCGAAAACCCGGAAATCCTGGAAGTGCGAGAGGGCCACGATGATCTCCTCGGTGAGGCCGTCGGCGAAGAACTCCTGGTTCTTTCCAGGGCTCATGTTGGTGAAAGGCATCACCGCGATGGAAGGTCCTGAGCTGAAGGCGATCCCGGGATGCTTCGGTTCGCCTCCGGGCAAGGGCCGATCGTCCTGGCCTCCTCTCCCCTGCGCGCTCTGCCGGGCGCTGAACCGCGGGACGTACCCCCCTTTTGGTATCTCCATGTGCACGGGATCCTGTGCACCCTCCTCCAGGTAATAGCTCTCCAATGCTCGACGCAGCCGTCCCGCCTGGACGCGCACGATCGGATCGGTTTGCGGATCGAAGCGCGCGTCGCGATCGAACACCGCGATCGCGATCTGCGTGCCGTTGATCTCATCGGCCCTGCCCGCGAGCGTCTCTTCTACCAGGAACCGCAGGAAATTCCTGGAGCCGGGCCTTGGACCGGAACTCGTTGCTCGCCAGGATGCGCTCCAACTGCTCACGGATGACCGGCTGCGGCAGGACCGGGTCACCGGAGAACGGCCGAGCAGATGCCCCGATGCGGCTTGTTGCCCGGGAGTGACTCATGCCGGGAATTTCTTTGCCTTCCATGTGGACCTTGCCGTGCCTGCGGAGTTACCTGGATGTAACCGGTTAAATACCTCATGTTACTTCTCCTTTCAACCAAAAACTGGTTGTGTGCTGCGTCAAAAGCGCGAACCCCGAAACCGTTCCCTCCGACCTTTGCGCGGGTACGCGAAAGGGCAGGCCTCGATTCGGCACGGCCTCCACGGCAACGAGGAAAAGAGGAGAAGTGACATGGGGGAGAAGATCACGATCCTGGGAGCTGTCGGTTCGCAAACCATCTCGACCAGCATCGACATCTCGAGGACGTCCAGGTTCGACGAGATCGTGCTCGCCGACGGCAACATGGAAAAGGCCAGGGAGCTGGCCTCGTCGCTGAAGGACGAGCGCATCCGCATCTACCGGCTGGACGCCACGAGAGTCGACAGCATCGCGGACGCGATCAGAGGCTGCGAGATCATCATCAACGGCCTGCCCGGCGTATTTCCGGGCTCTCCGGTCAGCATCGAATCCAACGTCGTGGAAGCGGCTGTGCGCACCGGGGTGAAGTTCATCGTAGACATCAACTGCATCCTCGAGATCGACGGAGAGTTCGGCCGCGAGAGCTTCGCCCGGTGGGACCGGAAGCTGAAAGAAGCCGGGATCGGAGTCCCGCTCTTCTCCGGAGGCATCACGACCTGCGAGTTGCTGGCGGTCAAGGCGTCCCGGGAGCTGGACCGGGTGGACGAAGTCCACGTCTACTGGGGTTGCGCGGCCCCCCTGGAGCATGCGGCGGCGGGTCTCGTCGACACCGTTCTCTGGGAGGAGAACCCGAACGTCGGAGACAGGCTCTACTACGCCAACGGCAAGATCGTCCGCGGCGTCGAGCCGTTCGGGATGAGGACGCACTGGGAGTACCCGGAGCCGGTGGCAACGCGTTGCGGCAAGGAAGCCTACATCCTGACCCACACGGAGCCGCTCACCCTTTCGGAAGTGTTTCCGGAGGCCCGAATCATCACCTCGCGAGGGGTGCTGGGCGACCGGGAGGCGGACGGCCTCCTCAAGTTCATCGTCAAGCACGGCATCCACAACATGGAGCCGATGGAGGTCGGCGGGGTCAAGGTGTCCCCGCTGGAGTTCATGCGCCGTCTCTGGATCCGCATCAGCCGGACCGAGCTAGAGAAGATCTGGAAAGGGCAGAAGGTCCCGGACTGGTACGGGGAATACTCGCTGGAGGCGGAAGTGATCGGGGTCAGGAACGGGATCGGCGCCAGGAGCGTATACAGCAGTCTTGCCCCTTCCCATCCTTTTCACGAACTCCTGAAACGCGACCCGATCGGAGAATTCGGGGTGGCCATCGGCGTCCCCATGTCGGTGACCGCCTGCATGCTGCTCGATGGCGAGATCGAGATGAAGACCGGCCTTCTGGGCAACGTCGGGATTTTCCCCGACGTGGACAAGTACTTCGCCGAGCTCACGAGGCGCGGCTTCAGGCTGGTCAAGACGGCAGGATGAGACCGGCACGGTCGGGAGGGTATCGGGCGATGCATGCAAGTAACCCAAAGAAGGGTACCTGGGCAGCGGTCGCCTTGCTCTGCTGTGCGCTTGTTGCGTCGCCGGCAGCGGCCCGCGATCCGGGCAAGTGGGAGATGCGAGACGACCTCTTCTCCGTGAGCTTCCCCGCGAAGGAGCAAGGGTGGGCGTGCGGGCGTTTCGGGACGATCCTCCATACCGCGGACGGGGGCGCCGCCTGGGAGCGCCAGGAGAGCGGAACGGCGTGCACGCTGACGAGCCTTCATTTCATCGACGCCCTGGGCGGCTGGGCGGTGGGGAGCACGGGAACGATCCTCCACACCGAGGATGGCGGAAAGACCTGGGTGAAGCAGGAGAGCCCGGTCGGCTTCTACCATATGTGCGTGACCTTCCTGACTCCGCAAAAGGGGTTCATTGCCTCGGAGCGGACCCACATCCTGGCCACGGAGGACGGCGGCCGGACCTGGCAGGTGCGCTTCCGCGACACGGATTTCATCCTGAAGTCGATCTCCTTCTGTGACGATCGCCACGGCTGGGCCGTGGGCGAGTTCGGGTACATCTACCGCACGACCGACGGCGGGCAGACCTGGCAGCAGCAGGCGGGGTTGTACGAGCTGGATGACGCGACCGGCGACTTGAAGGGTGAGGCGTTCCTGTATTCGGTGGTGGCGCTGGAGCCCGAGACGGCGTGGGCGGTCGGCATCCAGGGCACGGTGAAACAGACCAGCGACGGCGGGGCGACCTGGGAAGACGTGAACCTGAACCTGCCGCCGGTCCAGCTCTACTGCATCGGTTGGGACGGCAGGGACACGCTGGCGATCGCAGGGAGAGGCGTGTGCGTGGTGTCGACCGACCGGGGCCGCAACTGGCGGTCTGCCCGATTCGAACCCTCCATCGAGTACAGCTGGATTTACGGGATCTCTCTCACGGGCCGGAGGGCCGCCTGCGGAGACGAGGGGTCGATCTATTTCACCGGGAGTGAGGGCTGGCTGCGGGCTCCCTGACGCGCAGGCTGAGGGCTCCCCGGTTCGCCGGGGATCCGGGCAGGAGCCCGTCCTTCGACGGCTCCTGAGGCGAGTGAGCCTCTTCTTTGCACGAGCGGGCGGGGCAACGACCATGAGAGAGCGCAACGACTCCTGGATGGATCGGTTCAACCGGTTTTGCACGGACCACCGGCCCGTGGTCCTGGGGGTGATCCTGCTGGCGGCTCTGGCCTTCGGGTCCGGCATCCCCCGTATCCGGGGAGAAGTGATCATCGAGGAGCTCCTGCCGTACGCCCACCCGTATCTCAAGATCATGGCGGACTTCTCGGACGTCTTCGGCAGCGGCGGCTCCTTCGTGGCGGTCGGGCTGGAGGCCAGGGACGGGAACATCTACAAGCAGGGCGTGCTGAGGAAGATCCAGGCCATCGATCAGGAAGTCTCGCTCTGGGAGGAGGTGTACCGGGTCCTGACGGTCTCGATCGCGAGCCGCACGACCAAGGTGGTCAAACCCGTGGGGGAGGGCGAGATCAAGGTGGAGCCGCTGATGTGGCCCAACCTTCCCGGGACTCCGGACGAGCTTGCGGACCTCAAGAGGAACATCCTGTCGGACCCGAACCTCAGGGGGATCCTGGTTTCCCGGGACGGCAGGGCGGCGATGATCATGACCCAGTTCAAGGAGAACATCTCCTACGAGCACGCCTTCGATCTGTTGCAGGAGCTGGACCGCCGCTACACGGACGAGGAGACGCGGGTCCACCTGGTGGGCTTTCCGGTGCTGATGGGCTGGATCTACAGCTACAAGGCCCAGATCGTCCTGGTCATGGGCATGAGCGTCGGCCTGATCGTCCTGGTGCTGTTCTTCTCCTTTCAGAATCTCATGGGCATGGTGGTGCCGCTGAGCTTCGGCCTGGTGAGCAGCGCCATCGGTCTCGGCTTCATCGGCTGGACCGGGATCAACTTCAGCCCGCTGCTCTACGTCCTCGCCTTCCTGGTGGTGGCGCGGATGGTGAGCCACTCGGTGCAGATCACACACCGCTACATGGAGCTGTACGTGGAGAGGCAGGACCGAGTCGAGGCCTGCTTCGACACGATGCAGAGCATGATCATCCCGAACTGGGCGGCGGTGAGCACCGAAGTGGCCGGCTTCCTTGTGTTGATCCTGGTCAAGATCGTCCTCATGCAGTACGTGGCGATCTTCATGACCGTATGGATGATGACGATCGCCCTGTGCGGCATCTTCACGCCGATCCTGTGCAGTTACATGCCCCTGGCTCGGGCCAGCGAAAGCTGGGTGCGGAGGAGCGCCCGCCAGAGCTGGCTGGACCGGCTTTGCGTGGGCGCCAGCAACTTCTCCACCGGCAGGGGAAAGGCGGTGATCATCGCCGGCGTGGCGGCCCTGGTCGGGCTGTTCGCCCACGCGGCGCCGCGGCTCAAAATCGGAGACCCGAGCCCGGGCACGCCCCTGCTCTGGCCGGAGCACCGCTACAACCAGGACCAGGCCATGGTGGATCGCACTTTCGACGTCTCGAGCGAGGACTTCACCCTGTACTTCGCCGGGGATGCCGGCTCGATCTATGACGATCCCGCCATCCTGAAGACGTTCGAAGCCTTTGACCGGCACATGCAGAACCAGCTTCCGGACATCTACAAGTCGAGCGACTCCATCCTCGGCCTCATGAAGACGATCCACTTCATCCTGCACGACGGCGACATGGTCTGGAGGGAGCTCCCCAACGACCCGGACTCGCTGACCAACCTCATCGGCTGGACCCGGGACCAGGTGGATGCCTACAGCATGGGCCGCTACTTCGACCCTGCCATGAGCAAGGGGCAGATCACCCTCTACTTCTCCGATCATACGACGGACAACCTGCTCAGCATCCACGAAGCGGCCAAGGAGTTCTTTGCCCAGCATCCGATGAAGCTCGAGAAGGGGGAATTTCTGCTGGCCGGAGGCCGCATCGGCATGGAGATGGCCACGAACGAGGAGATGAAGCGCACGCACCTGCAGGTGGACGCCATGGTGCTGCTGTCGATCTTCCTCCTGTGCCTGCTCTTCTACCGCTCCTTCGTGGGGGCGTTGATGTTCACGCTGCCGCTGGTGCTGGCGAACATGATGGCCTACGGGTACATGGCCATGGCCGGGATCGGGCTCACGATCAACACGCTCCCGGTCGCGGCGGTGGGCGTGGGGGTCGGGGTGGACTTCGCCATCTACATTTACAACCGCTGCCGGGAAGAAGCCGCCCTCCTCATACCGCACGGGCAGACGCCGACCTTCGAGCAATGGATCGCGGTGATCCGCCGGGCGGTCCGGACCTCGGGCAAGGCGGTGATCCTGACCGGGCTCACGGTCGTTCTGCCCATCTCGGCCTGGTACTTCGTCTCGGACATGAAGTTCCAGGCCCAGGTCGGGTTGTTCCTGGCCTTGATCCTGAGCGCCAACGTGCTGTTCGCCATCACGCTGCACCCGCTCATGCTCTATCTCATCCGGCCGAAGTTCATCGTCCGTCACGGTTCAGGGGATCGGGGCGCGGGCAGAAAGGGTTCTGATCTGTGCCAGGGGGAGCACAGGGCAGCAGAAATGTGAGAAGTCGAACAATTGGCCAACTACTCCGCTTGGCCTGCAAGAGCCGTCGACGCGAGCGGGCAGCATGACCACCCGGCAGGGTGGACAAAGCCCAGCGTGTCCACCAACAACGGCTCCTGACCGCGCGCATGGCGATCCCACTGTACACGGAGGTTGCCACGGCCCTCCGGGCCTCGCAATTTCCGATCGTCACAGCAGGTCGCCACGTCGCTGAGGGCGAGAGCGACCGGCAATGAAAATGTGGCCGACATGTACAAAAGGGGGGGGGGACGCAATGAACAGACGACCGTTCTATCTGTGGCTGGCGGTGCTCCTGATGGCTTGTTGTCTGGGCCCGCGGCCCGCCACGGGAAAACAGTTTCTGCTGTGGGACAAGCCGCTGACCCTGGGGGCCTACCTCTCGCAGACTCTGCAGTTCAGCCTGAAGGGGGACGAGCACGACACCGAGCACGATCTTCAGCAGGCCCTCATGAGCCTCTTCGTGGAAGCCGACTTCCGCCCGACCACGGATTGGGTCTTCTACCTGTCCAGCATGACGGCCATCGATTGGATTTACGAGCTCAAGAGCAACGACGATTCCTGGAGAGACAAGCTCTTCAGCCGCTCCCGGGACGAGCTCTGCATCGACGACGCATACTGGCAGCTGCTGAAGGAGGCGCACGTCACCTGGACGCCGGGCCAGTTCCTGTTCCGCATCGGCAAACAGATCGTCTCCTGGGGCGAGATGGACTTCTTCCGGATCATGGACCAGATGAACCCGCTCGACAACCGCCGGGGCTTCTCCGACGTGGAGTTCGAGTCCACGGTCATTCCGATCTGGCTCCTGCGCACCGAGTGGTGGCCCCGGCTGGACGTCGGGTGGCTGGAGGAGCTGGGCCTTCAGCTCGTCTTCAACCCGAACGCGGACTTCATTCCGGACCAGGGCCTGACCACCGGAAATGACGCCGGGGGGATCTGGTCGGCCGCGTACCGCTTCCAGAACCCGCTGTACCCTTTTGGATTGGGCTCGCAGGAGCTGTACGCCGGCTCTCTGGAAGAGACCCTCGAGGAGCCGGACGAGTGGTCCGAGGACGGGTTCGAGTACGGGGCGCGGATCTCGGCTCGCATCCGGGGGACCATTCTGACGCTGAACGGCTTCTACGGGCGCGAGAACGCACCGGTGGAGCTCCTGACCGCCTACCGGCTGGATCCGGACTTGACGGCAGCGCTCGGCGAGCCGGTTCCGCTGCTCGGCACCGCCGCCGACGGCACTTCGATCATTTACCCGATCTATGCAGGCAAGTTCCCGCGCCAGAAATTCGTCGGGGTCACCTGGACGGCCGACCTGCCGTTTCGCGTCAGCCTCCTGGGAGGGGTCAACCCGGTGCTGCGCGCGGAGGTGAAGTACCAGATCGACAAGACCTTCAAAGACATCACCGAAGGCACGTTCTATGAATCTGACTTCCTGGATACCGGTTGGGCCCTGGACTGGAAGGTGAAGATCCGGCCGCTCAATCCGCGGGCGTACTTCACCGTGAGCCCGCAGTTCTTCTTCAACCGGATCCTGGACTATCCGTCCGAATTCACCCTCTATGACCTCCCGGATGAGAACTATTACACCTTCACCGTCTACCTGGCCACCTCCTACATCAACGGCAAGGTCGTTCCGGACTTTGCGTGGGCATGGGACACGAACAACGCCGCCCATCTCCTCCTGACCAGCGTCACTTACAGCCCCAGCCACAGATGGGACTTCACGGTGGAGGCGGGCTTCATGCAGGGACAGGACCAGAACCGATCCTTCTGGCTCTTTCGGAACAAGGACTACATGGCGGTAAAGGTCAAGTACAACTGGGGTTGATCGCGGTCGGGACCCCGCTCTTCAGTCATCATCAGCGGCAAGACGGACGAGCCAGAACGAAGGAGCCACGGATGAGGAAGATAGCGTATTGCGGCCTGTTGTTTCTGCTTTCAGGGGCGCTGCTCGGCGGCCAGTCCGCGTGGGCCATGGAGCCCTACGAGCTCCCGGCCGAGGGGCTGCTCAAGTTCAAGGGGCTCTCGGACGACCCCACGCCCCTGTACCCCAAAATCGAGTACTACAAGAAGATCATGCCTCAGGAGGCCTGGGACCAGTGCGTCTTCGACCCCGCGGAGAGCAGGGCGGTCTGGGCCGAAGCGGTGGGGTT
Organism: bacterium; assembly: GCA_040756235.1. Taxonomy (GTDB): domain Bacteria; phylum Desulfobacterota; class DSWW01; order DSWW01; family DSWW01; genus JBFLZG01. Next base: position 9,312 of record JBFLZG010000025.1, read on the forward strand.
CAAGGCACCGGACGTGGTCGGCAAGATCGCACCGGAGATCCCACCCGGCAACTACACCCTGGAGGACAAGCAGAAGTACCCGTTCGACAAGCTGATGACTCCCTATCATCTTCGGAAATGGAACGAGCCGGGGGCAGGAGGGCTGAATCACGCGGCGAACTTCACGGAGTTCGAGATCCTGCCCACGCGGCAATACTGGTTTTGCCGCCCCTGGGCCGAGGCCACGTTGAAGAACTCGGGGAAGACCCAGCTGGACAGCCAGGGCTATCTCGTTCCCGAGACCTACGCGGGCGGCTTCCCTTTTCCGAGACCCTCGGGAGAGCACCACGCCATCCAGATCCTGTACAACCAGATCGAATGCAAGTACTACCCCGGGGATTTCATCATGTACAACCCGGTGCTCGGCGTGAGCCCGAGGTTCGGCGTGGACCACTATGGCACCTCCACTTACAAGTGGCTGAAGCTGCAGGGCAGGGCCGTTCATCCGCCTTACGGCTGGTATGACGAGCGGGCCCGGAAGCAGGGGGAGTCCCTAGAGCAGATCTACACCATGTTTTCCCCGCGCGACTTCTACGGCAACGTCTTCAGCGCCCTGTTCTATGCCGACCCTCGCAAGGTGCCTACGACTCTGGCCTACGTGAGCATTCTCCGCAGGGTCCGGAAGCTCTCGAGCTCGGACCGGCAGGACCAAGCGGTGGGGCAGGATTTCTCCTACGACGACGCCGACTTCTTTGCCCAGGCCCTGAGCCCCGAAGTCTATCCCTATGAGATCAGGATCAGGGACGAACGGGAATACCTGATGCCTGCGAGCGCCGGTTTCGGGGACTGGCTGGACAGCAAGGACCGTTACAAGTGGAAGGACCGCAAGTTCGAGCGCAGGCCGGTGTGGGTGATCGAAATGATCCAGAAAGACCCGAACTACATCTATAGCAAGCGGGTCCTGTACGTCGACCGGGAGACCCTGCGGTTCTATCTCGAGGAAGTGTACGATCAGAAGGGACGTCTATACCGCACGCAGGAGGCCGTGTGGGAGATGATCGAACCGATGGGCTATCTCGACAACACCATCCTTCTCGCCCTGGATTTCATCGACGTCCACAGCTCTTGGACCTATGGTTGCGTTCATCCGGCACTCTGGCTAAACCGGGATGAGGTGAGCCTCAAGGGAATGATGCGATCCAAGTAGAGAGAGGGCCAAACAGGAGAGAGCCGCGAGCAGGTCGACGCAGGGAGGAGGGGAGCAGATGAAGGTCAAACAAGGCGAGAGGGAAGACTTCCGGCAAAAGAGTTACTGGTTGACCACGCGCGAGTACACGCCGAACGCAAGCCTCGAAGGGGAGATCGACGTCGACGTGGCCATCATCGGGGGCGGCTTCACGGGCCAGACGACGGCCTACTTCCTCAAGACCAAGGAACCCGGAACCCGGGCCGCGCTGCTCGAGGGCCAGGTGATCGGCTTCGGGGCGAGCGGCCGGAACGCCGGGTTCAGCATGACCAAGTTCGGGCTGATGCACACCATCACGGCGCTGCGCTTCGGCAAGTCGAAGGCGGTCGAGGCACACCTCTACAATTGCCGGGCCGTCGACCTGCTGCGCGATCTGGTGGCCAGGCTGAAGCTGGACTGCGACTACGAGCATCCGGGCTTCCTCGAGGTTTCCACGTGCAAGGTTCATCAGCAGCGACTGGAGCACGAGTACGAGTTCGTGACCAAGAAGCTGGGACTCCGGGAGATCCACTGGATCGACGAGCAAGATCTCAGGTCCAGAGTGAACAGCCCCATGTACGTGGGCGGAGCCTGGTGGGAGCCACGCACCGGCATCCTGAACCCGGCCAAGCTGGCGTGGAGCTGGAAGGCGGTGATCCAGCCGCTCGGCGTCCAAATCTACGAGAACACCCCTGTGGTCGAGATCGCCCGAGAGGGCGGACGCTTCAGACTGGACACCCCCGCAGGGCGGGTCCGGGCCGGGAAGGTGGTCCTGGCCACCAACGCCTGGTCTCACCTGTTCTCCCCGACCAAGCGCAAGCAGGTGCCGGTCTGGACCTACATCGTGCTGACCGAGCCGCTCCGGGAAGCGCACTTTCGGCAAATCGGTTGGAGCGGCCGCGAGGGCTTGGAGGATTTCCGCGACCTCGTCCATTACTACCGCCTGACGGCGGACAACCGCATCGTCATGGGCGGCCGCGACGCCGACGTGACTTACGGCTACGACGTGCCGAGCGCGAAGGACTACAACGAAGAGATCTTCGACGGGCTGAAGAGGGACGTGGTGCAGATGTTCCCGCCCCTCAAGGGGATCGCGTTCACCCATCAATGGGGCGGGCCGGTTTCGGTTCCGCTGGACCTGGCCCCTGCCCTGGGATACGCGGGCGGGAAGGACATCGTCTACTCCCTGGGATGCATGGGGCACGCGGTCTCCATGACCCATCTCAACGGACAGACACTGGCCGATCTCGTGCTCGAGCACGATACCGAGCTGACGCGCACCTTCTTCGTCAACCGCAGGACCATCCCTTATCCACCCGAACCGCTGCGCACCGGAGCCATCAAGGGATTCGTCCGGTTCCTGCGATGGGAGGACGGGAAGTACGACAAGTTCGTGATGCGGAAACGCTGAGGCTGCGGCAGAGTGCTCGCTCGCGAGTCTTGCAGGTGGAGGCATCACGATGCTCGCGGGCGGACGCTTGCGTCGCCCCTACCAGGAGTCGCCCTCCGGCGCTCGTCCCATCAGCTCGCCACGGCGGTGGCGCTGATGCAGGCCCTTTTGCACCCCTCATCCTGACCTTCTCCCCTCGGCGAGGGGAGAAGGTATGAAGAAATCGACTCTGCCAACGAGCAGGCTGTAGGAGCAGGTTTCAAACCTGCTCCTACCGGGAATGGCGCGCCCGGGGGGGGCCGCACTCCCCGTTGATGGTAACGCCTACATCGCAGCCGCGGCGGCGGCCAGCGCGTCGCCGTAGCTCTTGTGGCACTTGGTGTAGAAGTCCCGACTCTGCAAGTCCTTGCGCCACTTCTCGATGCTCGGGTAGGGCGCGAGATCGACCTGTGCCACCTCGACGGGGTCGAGGGCGGAAAGCAGGGCGAGATCGGCAAGGGTCAAGTCGCTGCCGGCCAGGTAGCGGGTGCCCTTGAGCCGGCTCTCCACGACCGGCAGAAATCTCTTCAGGAGCTCGAGCCCGTCGGTGATCGAGCGCTCATTGACCTCCATCTTCAGAAAGGGCGCAAAGACCCGGTTGAACAGGACCTGGCTCAGGGCCGTGGCGACGTGCTGGGACGCGAAGTCCGTCCATTGATTCGCCAGCGCCCGTTGTCTCGGCTCGGACGGGTAGAGCGCCGAACCCGCTTTTTCAGCCAGGTACCGGACGATGGCATTGCTCTCGAACAGGACGAACCCGTCGTCGTCGATCACCGGGACCTTGCCCGCGGGATGCAGCTTCCGGTGCGCCTCCGCCCGGTTCTCTCCCTTTGCGAGATTGACTTCCTTGTACTCGTACGCCAGGCCAAGGGCGTTCGCAACGAACCTCACCTTGCACGACGGCGGCGAGAGCGCCGCTCCGTAGATCTTGAGCATGACCGACCTCCTTTCATTTGTCCCCTTATGGTCGACGCCACGAAGACTCGTCAGTTCCAAGCCTCACGCACAAGGTCTCCTCAGACCGGTTTCGACCAGCCGGCGCAATCCGCTGCCGCCTCGGCCTCGAAGTCCCCGGCAGCCAGGGGGGTAGCCGACCCAACGCGGGGAAGGTAATGGATCTCGAAGACCTCGACCACCTTCTCGTAGGGAAGATCCGCATAGGCCCCGTGGTCCTTCAGGTATTCCATGTGGCGGTTTCCCAGCCTGTCGAACTGGTGGAAGACGGCATCGTGCTCCCCGTCGAAATCGAGGGGTTTCACGTTGAAGCGTTCGCACAGGGAGAGGTTGAAGGTGGGCGTCACGCGGATCCAGCGGTTTCGGAGAAACAGCTCCGTGTACCCGTGGAAGTAGAAGACGTCGCCGCCCATCAGGCTCTTGAGCCGTTCCGTGGTGAGATGGTTGCGCACGTCCGCGAACCTCAGCCGGCTCGGGACCCCCTCCGCCCGGCAGGCTGCTGCCAGGAGCACGGCCTTGGGAATGCAGAAGCCGCGGCCCCGCGCCAGGGTCGCGCTCGCCTTGAAATGGCTTCGTGAAAGATCCAGGCTGTACGGGTCGTATCGGATCTCATCGCGCACGGCATAGAAGATACGGACCGCTTTTTCCGCCGCCCCGGATGCTCCGGCCGCCCGGGAGCGGGCGAACTCGATGATCGCCGGGGAATCCGCGTCCAGGAATTCCGTGGAGCGCAGGTAGTCTTCCACGCCGTGTCCCTCCGCCGTGCTCGAGCTTCTCCCTCTCAGTACAGCTTGCCGGTCGCATTTGCAAGCCGGGGGGCGAACCGGCCACGCACATCATCCCGGCAGGGCAGGTTTGAAACCTACCCCCTACAGCCTGCCTGCGGAGGCGAGGCTTGCGTCGCGGCCGGCGAGATCAAGAGCCATGACAAGCGTCGAGGGCAGGTCGTGCCCGGGATCTTCCCCCCTTTGAAAAAGGGGGGATAGGGGGGATTCTCGAGCCCAGCTTCTCCGTCCGAAATCCCCCCCAGCCGCCCTTTACGAAAGGGGGCGAAGCTTTCGCGGGCGCCGCTTACAATGAGCGCAACGCCGCAGATGGACGTTTATCGACAGCCTCTACCAAAGGGAGGCGAAGACTTCGGAGAAGATGAGGACGCGGAGGATCCTGGCGGAATTTCACCTTTTGAAGATATGGATGATCGAGCAGGCGGCGTCCGTATGGATGAAGCCGCCCCCGTTGTGCTGCAATCCGACCTTGGCCCCTTCGACCTGTCGCTTGCCCGCCTCGCCGCGGAGCTGCCTGACCACCTCGGTGATCTGGGAGATCCCGGTGGCGCCGATCACGTGGCCCTTGGAGAGCAGGCCGCCGCTCGCGTTGACCGGGACCTTGCCCCCGATGTCCGAGAGACCCTCCTGAATGAAACGGCCGCCCTCCCCTTTCTTGCAGAAGCCCAGGTCCTCGTAGTGGGCGATCTCGGCCATGGCGAAGCAGTCGTGGACTTCGGCCAGGTCCAGATCGTCGGGTCCGAGGCCGGCCTGTTCATAGGCCATCGCGGCGGCCCGCACGTCACAGTCCAGGCCGGTGAAGCTGCGGTCGTCCGGGTAGGAGCCGGATACCTGCACGGACGCGGCCACATAGACCGGGGTCGAAGTGAACCGCCTGGCCGCATCGGCGGAAGCGAGAATGGCGGCGGCAGCGCCGTCGCCCCTGGGGCAGCACTGATAGAGCGTATGCGGATAGGAGATCATCCTGGCGTTCAGGACCTCTTCCAGCGTTACCGGCGTGGTAAGCTGGGCATCCGGGTTGAGCGCCCCGAACTTGCGGTTCTTCACCGCCACCATGGCGATCTGCTCCCTGGTCGTGCCGAATTCCGCCATGTGCCGGGAAGCCATCAGGGCAAAGAGCCCCGGACCGGTATAACCCATGTCCCCCTCCCGCTCAGGGTACTGGCGGCCGCCGAAGATACTGAGCATCTTGTCGGAAGAGGCAACGGTCATTTGCTCGACCCCGAAGGCCAGAGCAATATCGCAGGCACCCGTTGCCACCTTGTACCAGGCCTCCCGGAAGGCGGTCGACCCGGTGGCACAGCCGTTTTCCACACGGGTGATGGGGATGCGCGTGATGCCCAGCTCCCGGAGCACGACCTGGCCGATGAACAGCCCCTGCCCCCACTCCCACTGCGCCAGGTTGCCCGCGTAGGCCACGCCGATGTCCTTGGGTCTCACACCGGCGTCCCGCATCGCCTTGAGGCAGGCTTCCAGCCCGATGTCCCGGATGGATCTGTCCGGTTGCTTGCCGAACTTCGTTCCGCCGATCCCTATGACCGCGACCTCTCTCATGGTGAGCTGCCCTCATCTGACCGGTCTGAACTTGTATCCCATGACCTCGTTGCCGGACTCGTCCTCGGTGATCTTCTCGATCACCATCTCCACATCCATCCCGATGCGGACCGCTTCCGGCGCCGGCTCACAACCGGTCATGAGCGTGTAGAGCTTGATTCCCTCGGGCAGCTCGACGAAGGCTGCCAGATAGGGTTTGGGGAGATGAGGAGGCCCCATCACGGAGAGCGTATATGCGTGCAGCTTGCCTCGCCTGCTCAAGGGGACCTCGCTGAGCTCACCGTCGAAGCATTCCGGGCATACCTCTTTCTTCGGAAAGAACGTTTTCCCGCAGGCCCCGCAACGCGTCCCCACCAGCACGGTCCCCTCAGGCCCCTCCCCGAACCACTGATCTTCGATGAATTTCTTCATCGGCACCTTTCCTCTCGCGCGAATGTTTCCACAAAAGGGAGATCCGGCGCCTCTACACCGTTATGATAGCCTGCACCGGACAGGCCTCGACGCACATTCTGCAATCGTCGCATTTCGCCTCATCGACAACGGCCTTGCCGTCCTGCGCGGTGATCGCCTCGTAGGCGCACACATGGACACATTCCTTGCGGTCCCGCCCCGAGCAACCGGTGCACTTCTCCCTGCTCACACTCGCTGGCATGCGTGCTCCTCCTCTCGCGCAACCGGCCGTGTCACAACCGGCTTGTCATTCCGGCGCAGGAGACTGTGTCATAAATCCGGTCAGACCCCCGCGCGACCACTCATTCCGGAGGACTCAGCGGTGCGGCCACATGCTTTCCGTCATCCCGGCGAAGGCCGGGATCCAGCCCCTGCGCCCAGTTACCACAGCTGGTCTTGGTGCACCCTTCCGGATCCCGGCTCCTACGCGCTTCGCGCATGGGCCGGGATGACGAAACATGACACAGCCTCGCAAGCGGGAATCCCGCCGCGCCCCGGGATCCCGGGACGGGCAGCGCGTAGGGGCGACCGCCGGTCGCCCCTACCATGCCCTGTGCCAGGGTGGGCCGGGATGACGTGCGCCTGTTCCAGGTATCAGATCTTGCCCCCGATGAGCCTGCCCTGATAGACCGCGTCCGCCACGTTGTGGGGCTTCCTGCAATCGCCGATCTCGTAGACTTCCGCGACCAGGGCACGGACCTCGTTGGCCGGTCCCGGATTGCGTTTTCTCAGGCCCGCGAGCACGACGGTGTCTGCTTCGATAAAGGAGATCCGGCCCGCCCCGTCCCTGACTCGAACCCCTCTTTCCTCCACCTCTTCCACCCGTGTTCCCAGGAGAAGCTTCACGCCGCTCTCGGGCAGCATCTTCGTGGTGATTGGGAACCCCTTGAGCAGGCCCAGCCCTTCGAGCCCCAATGCCGGGGCTTCCCGGACAAGAGTCACCTGCCTGCCCTCCCCTGCCAGTTTCAGGGCCGTCTCCACGTCCCAGAACGCTCCCCCCAGCACGACCACTCTCGCGCCTGCCTCCGCCTTTTTCAAGAGCGCTTCATCCTCCGGCACCACGATCGGAAGGTCCCCACCCTTCACGTCCCTGGCCGGAGAGGACCCCGTGGCGACCACGGCTGCATCCGGCTTCAACTCTTCCACCACGGCCGGCGTGACTTCCGTGCCGAGCCGGATCTCGACACCCAGTTTCCTGAGCTGCCCGACATGCCATCTCGTGAAGGTCTGCCATTCCCTGGTGAGGGGGCTTGCCGATGCGACCCGGAGGAGTCCGCCCGGCTCCTTCTCCTTTTCGCACAGGGTCACCTTGTGGCCCCGCATCGCCAGGACCCTGGCCGCCTCCATGCCGGCGGGCCCGGATCCCGCAACGAGCACCTTCTTGACGGTCCCGGCGGCCGCGACCTTGGAAAGGAGCAGCTCTCTGGACAGCTCGGGGTTGATCGCGCACAGCCGGCCCCACGCCGAGGGCGTCATGCAGTAGCCGCAGGCGACACACATCCTCACGTCGTCGTACCTGCCCTCGAGCATCTTGCGCGGAAGGTCCGGGTCCGCCATGATCGGCCTCGCAAGGGCCGCAATGTCGCACCTTCCGTCTTCGACCGCCTTGACGATCAGGCGCGGATCGCACAATCTGCCCGCCACCAGGACCGGCAGCTTCGTCATCTTCTTCACGGCTTCGCCGTGATGCAGGTAGCAGCCCCTGGGCGCGTACATCGACGGGATGATGTAGTGGGGGGAGAGATCCAGGATGCCCGCCGACAGATCGATCGCGTCGGCGCCTGCCTCCTCGAGCCTGGGCACGATTTCCTTCACCACGTCATCGATCCGAATCCCTGCCTCCCCGATCCCCTGGTCCCCCGGGATCCTGACGATCAGCGGGTAGTCCCTGCCGGCTGCGGCGCGCGCGGCCTGCAGGATCTCGCAGGGCAGCCGCATGCGGTTTTCCCAGCTGCCGCCGTACGCGTCGCTCCGCACGTTGGTGTGCGGCGACATGAAGTCCATGATGAGCGTCACGTTGGCGAAGTGGATGTTCACCGCATCGAAGCCCGCCCGCTGGGCCCTCAGGACCGCAAGGGCATGGAGCTTGACCACCCTGTCGATCTCCTCCCCGGTCAGCTCTCTCACCGGGGTCGGGCGGATCACCTGGGCCACGGACCACCTGCCCTGGTCCTTGCTGAACTCCCAGAAGGCAGCGCCCATGAAAGGCACCTTCGAGGACACCCCCAGGGGCAGCTTGCCGGTTCTCTGATACCCGTACCTCGCCACTCCCCTGCCGCCATGGTAGATCTGCGCGCATGCCCGGGCGCCCTGGATCTTGATGGTCTCGGCGAGTCTCCAGAGACCGAACAGAGATCGGTCATCCGCGATGGAGAGGACGCCGGGAAAGACCTCTGCGGCCGGGTCCGGGTCGATGTTGGCCCCTCCCACGCAGACCATGCTCGCCCCGCCCCGGGCGTAGGTCTCGTTGATGGCCAGGTGGGCTTCGGTCGGCAACCCGTCGTAACACATTTCGTGCACGGTCGGCGCCATCACGATCCTGTGGTCCAGGGTCATGGATCCTATCTCGATCGGGCTGAAGACTTTCGCTTTCGCCATGCGTGGACCTCTCTCCTGCATGTGCACTACTTTTTTTCGTACGCCTTTTCGATGACCTTTTTCTTCTTGGTGAAGCGCTCCAGGGTGAGGGGCGGCACCCACTGGACCTTGGGCCGGATCTTGACCGCCCGGTGCATCTCTTCGCTCAGCTCCTCGGCGAGGGCCGCGAGATCTTCCTCCCGGGTCCCCTCCCCGTACTCCACCTTGAGCTTCAAGGGGGGCACCACTCGCGGAGGAGGCTCGTCCAGGACGATCCGGAACTCGCCCGTGACCCGGGGCACGAACCGGTTCACCACCCCTTCCACGGCAGGCGGGTAGATCATGACTCCCTTCACCTTGAGCATGTCATCGGTGCGGCCGATCACCCTGTAGCGGAACCCGGTGCGGCCGCACGGACATGGGGACACGGCCACCTCCATGATGTCGCCGATCGTCTGACGAAAACCGAGCAGCACCGTTCCGGCCAGGGTGGTGAAGACGGCCAGACCCCGGGCCCCGTCCTCCAGAGGCACCGGCTCGTGAGAATGCGGGTCGACCAGCTCCATGAGGATCAGGTCGTCACCGATCCAATGCATGCCCTGGTATTCCGGATGATCGCAAGAACAGCCGAGCCCCGCCCCCATGTCGTACAATTTGGCCCGAAAGGCGCCCTCGATCTTGCGGCGCACCTCGGGAATGCCGGCCCCCGGCTCGCCTCCGCAGATGATCACTTCGAGCCCGAGCCCCTCGGCGCCCGTGCCCACGACCGCGGCCGCCTTCTCCGCCATGTATTCGGCGAGCGAAGGCGTGCACATCATCGCCTTGGGACGGAACAGGCGTGCGTAGCTCAGCACCCGGTCCGTGCCCGCCTCTGCGCCCACCGGGATCACGCAGGCGCCGTATTCGGACAGGCACATGCACATGGGCACGCCTGCCAGGAACATGCTCAACCCGAAGGCCTGCAGGACCCTGTCGCCCGGGTAGATCCCGCAGCGCCACAGCGCCCGCGCTGTGAACTCGGCCCAGATTCCCAGGTCGCCTCTGTTCAAGGGGTAAGGCGTCGGGTCTCCGGTGGTGCCGGAGGTCGCCGCGATGCACAAGAGGCGACTCGCCTCCTCCTGTCCCATCCAGCCTTCCAGGATCCGATTCATGTCCCCGTCGCAGGAAGACGCGTACTCCCGGAATTGCTCCTTGGTCAGCACGGGGATGCGCCTGGAGAAATCGTCCCAGGTCCTGATGTCCTCGGGCCTGACCCCCGCCTTTTCCATGCGCGCTCGCCAGAACGGGGCCCCTTCATAGAGGGCAGCCATCTTCTTCTTCAGCCTGTCCCACTGGAGCTCCCGCATGGCGGGCGAGTTGAGCATGCGCTCCGCTTCCATGTTCCAGTACGGGCGGCGCTCCGTCATGGCATGGCCCCCGTCGTTTCCCGCCTGCCGGGGAACAGGCGGGCGAGCAGGCGCTCGGAGGCGCCGTAGATGGTCTCCTGCCGCCTCGATACCCTGGCCGTGAACTCGTCGAGCTCCGCCTGGCCGATCGCCGTGCCGAGCATCCGGTCCAGGGTGCCGAGCTTGACCAGCTCCAGGATCTTGTCGCGGGCGATCCGTTCCTTCCTCAGGGCGAGCTCTCCTTCGGCGGCCATGTGGGAGCGGTGGCGCCGGATCGCCTCGAGCAGCCGGTCGATCCCCTCCCCCGTGATGCCGTTGGTCTTGAGCACCGGAGGCCGCCACGAGCGCCCGGAGGAGGGGTCGGTATCCAGCATGAGGTCGATCTGCAGGGCGATCTCCTCCCCGCCCTTGTCCATCTTGTTCACCACGTGGATGTCCCCGATCTCCATGATCCCGGCCTTCTGGATCTGGATGAAGTCGCCCATGCCGGGCACGGAAACCAGCAGGATCGTGTAGGCGAGCTTCACGAATTCATAGTCGGTCTGCCCGGCCCCGCAGCTCTCCACGATCACGACGTCCTTGCCGAACGCCTCGTAGAGCCTGCAGATGTCGAAGGCGGCACGCGCCAGCCCTCCCGTGGCCCCGCGGGTAGCGATGCTGCGCACGAACACGGCCGGCACGCCGCTCAGCTGGTTCATGCGCACCCGGTCGCCCAGGAAGGCGCCTCCGGTGAACGGCGAGCTCGGGTCGATCGAAAGGACGCCGACCGTCTTGCCCTCATCCGCGATCCCCCTGGCCAAGAGGTTCACCAGCGTGCTCTTGCCGGCGCCGGGGCTCCCGGTGATGCCGATGATGTAGCTCTCCCTGCTCAGCTCCTCGGGGCAGAGGCGGTCGAAGATCGCCTTTGCCCCGCCCGGGTGGTTCTCCACGAACGTGATCAACCGGGCCAGGGCCGTGCGGTCCCGGTTGCGGAACGCATCGACCCAGCCGTCCAGGTCCCGCCGGCCGGACCTCGGAATGTCTGCAGCGATCATGGCCTCCTCCACTTCCCGCTTCCCGCTTCCGAAGACGGTTCCCTCTCCCCCGCAACACGGGGGAGAGGGTCAGGGTGAGGGGGAAACACGAGCAGACGCACCCGTCATCCTGACCTTCTCCCCTCGGCGAGGGGAGAAGGGATCAAAGATCGACACCTTTCCCACAGGCTGTGCTAGATCGCAGAGCCCGCCAGCATCTCACGGTCCCTCGCGTCGTGCCGGAGCCGGACGTTCTTGGTGATGAACTCCACGATCTCCGGAATCATGGTCCCGGGGCCGAACGCTGCCGAGACGCCCAGCTCCTTCAGCGCCGCGAAATCGTCACACGGAATCGCCCCGCCCACGAGCACCATGAAATCCCCCCGGACGCCCTCCTGATCCAGCTTCTCCATCAGCCGCCGGGTGTAACCCACGTGAGCACCGGAGTGGATGCTCAGCCCGATCACGTCGATGTCCTCCTGGATCGCGGACTCCACGATCTCCTCCACCGACTGGAAGCCGCCGAAGATCACCTCCATGCCCGCGTCCCTGAGGCCCCGCGAGATCGTCACGATCCCGCGCCAGTGCCCGTCCGTCCCCGGCTTCGACATCAGCACCCTGATCTTTCGCTCCATGACGATTCCCCGTTAGTAGCTGTTCAGACACTCAGCTGGCACCACTCGCCGCTTGGCAACTCCCTGACAACAGCGGACATTGCGAGGACCGAAGGTCCGTGGCAACCCCCCGGCTACCGGGATCGCCACGCTCGCAGTTTTCAGCAGTGGTCGGTGGACACGTCATCCGGCTTCGTCCACCCTACCGAGTGCTCTTGCCGCTGGCTGTGTCCACGTTCCGTCATCCCGGCCCAGGCTGCGCAGCGCGTGTGAGCCGGGATCCAGCAGACTGCCCTCAAAGAGTTCCCGGGAGCAGGAACTGGATTCCGGCCTGCGCCGGAATGACCGAAACACCGCGCTCGCGGTCCGTGGCACTGGTTGGTGGACACGCCTTCGGCTGGGTCCACCCTGCCGAGTGCTCACCGGCTCGCTCGCCACAGGATGCAGCCTGCCTAAACGACAATCGGCGGCTCCCAGATGCCCAGCACCTCCCGGTAGACGTTGCAGATCTCTCCGGTCGTGGCCAGCCGCGTCGCTTCCATCATCACCGGCATCACGTTCTCTCCGCTCGCCACCACTGCCCGGAGCCGGTCCATCACGCGCCCGTAGCGGCCCGCGTCCCTCTTCTGCCTGAGCCGGTCCACCCGCTCCTGCTCGATCCGCATCGCCTCCGGGTTGGTGCGGAACACGCACGGCACGTGGTACTCCTTGTTCCCCGCGTACAGGTTCACCCCGATCATCCCCTCCACCCCGGCCTCGATCGCCGCCTGCCGCTTCTTGAACGCGTCCCGCATCTCCCGATACAGCCACCCCGACTCCAGCGCCTTGACCACCCCGCCGGCGCGCGCGATCTCCTCCATGTACTTCCAGACCCGCTGCTCCAACTCCGCGGTCAGCGACTCCACGAAGTACGAGCCCGCCAACGGATCGATCGTGTAGCCCACCCGCGTCTCGTCCTGGATCACCTGCTGCGTCCGCAACGCCACCAGCACCGCCTCCTCGCTCGGCAGGCAGATCGCCTCGTCGTAGCTGTTCGTGTGCATCGACTGGCAGCCCCCCATCACCGCCTCCAGCGCCTGGTACGCCGTCCGCACCACGTTCACCATCGGCTGCTGCGCGGTGAGCGAGCTGCCCGCGGTCTGGATGTGGAACCGGAACTCGTAGGAGCGCCGGTCCCGGCACCCATAGCGCTCCTTCATCAGCCGGTACCAGATCCGGCGCGCCGCCCGGAACTTGGCGACCTCTTCGAAGAAGTCCTTGTGCGCCGACAGGTGAAAGGCCAGCCGGCTCACGAACCCGTCCGGCTCGTGGCCGCGCTTGACCAGCTCGTCGATGTGCGCCGTCGCGTTCGAGAACACGAACCCCAGCTCCTGCACCGCGTCGATCCCCCCTTCCCGGTAGTTGTAGCCGGTGAAGTTGATCGGGTGCCAGAGCGGGACCTTCCCCTGGGCGGTCGTGAACTCGATCAGGTCGCAGGCAAACCGCAGCAGGTGCTGCGGCCCCACGTTCTTGTAAGGGACGTAGCCGAGCGTCTGCGTGAGGATGTCGTTCTGGGTCGTCCCGCGCACCGCCGCCAGATCCAGCCTCTTGTCCGTGCAGCAGTTGAAGTACATCGCGC
>JBFLZG010000026.1:0-9765 GCA_040756235.1 bacterium
TGAGCGGGCGGAGCGAGGACACGAAGTGTTGCGGACATTGCGAGGGAGCCACAGGCGACCGAAGCAACCCCCGGAGCCAGGGAGGTTGCGTCGCTACGCTCGCAAACTCCCAACGCCATCAAGCCGCCAGGGCGGCCTCGAGCCGGGATAAGCGGCGGGATTCCCGCGCCTGCCCCGGACTTTGATCCAGGATTCCCGGGAATGACGCCCTACTATGACACAGCCTCCTGCGCGGCAATGACGGAAAAGAGCTGGCTCCGGCCTCCGGGGCACACTCTCTCGGCTCAGAACAGGACCGCCAGCTTGAACCAGACGATGTCTCCTTTCAGGCGACGGTTGACCTCCAACTCGGGCAGCCACTTGGCCTCGGCCACGAGATCGGCCCATTGCGTCTTGCCAAGCTTGGCGGCGAACGAGAGCACCGGCCCGATGCCGCCGGTGCGGTCCTCGAGCTTGCCCAGCACGGCGCCGGCCCCGCTGTCGCCGGTGACCTGTTTGTAGTAGAAGGCGTTCGCGCCGACTCCCACGAGGCCCAGATCGAACAGGGGCAGGTGCTGGGCGAAGGTCGCGTCGAGGTGAAACGCGTCGCCGCTCTCGTAATGGGTGTCCTTGTTCTCCGTGTTGACGTCGTATCCCGCGAACGCGGTGACCTCCTGGCCTTTTTTACCGAAATAGTTCACGTACAGGGTCGGTTCGAAAGTCCAGTAGTTCTTTCCCACGTTGGCCAGCTTGCCCACGTCGTAATCGCCGGTGGGCGCGTAGATGCCGAAGTAGCCCCCGTACTTGAACGAGCCCGTTTGCCATACGAGCATGAGCGGGAAGATCGTGATGTCGCCGAGTCCCCGCGCGCTGTCGCTCATGCTGCGGCTGCCGAACGGGGTCGAGACCTCGCCCGTCGCCTCCACCCAGACCACCGGCACGGCAATGCCCAAACCGTACCCGCCGCCCAAGATCTCCAGAGGCGTCTCATAAAGCAGGATGGTCGTGTCGACGTATACGGTTGCATCCAGGCTGGCGGTCACCTGGCCGCCAACGATAAACGTCCTGCTGCGACTCGCATCACCGCTGTAGTAGGTGAACGAGTTGAACACCCCAAGGCCCGGTTTACCCGGCAGGACATCCACGAAGGACGCGAATCCGCCCGGCATGTAGTGGCCGCTGCCGCCTTCCTCGGCAGAAACGCCGACGGGCAGCGACAAGGCAAGAACAAGTGCGGCAACGAAAGCAGTTGGTCTCATGAATGGTCCCCCCACGTTCTACAGAGCGTACGGCTGGCAGGCTGACGCCGCATTCTGAAGAATCAGAAGGAGATTGCGAGGCTCTGCGAAGCCACCCCCCGGATCGGCAACGTTCTTTCGACCACTTCTCACAAGAGCGATGCTCACGCATCCGGAGAGACGCAGTTCGCCCCTGATCGCGCCCTGCAAAGGTTGTATCTCAGGCGTTCCGCCCAGAACCGTAAGGCTTCTTCGACGTCGCCCCAGGACTCGAACTTCTTGGCGCCGACCGAGCGCATGGTTTTCGTCCCGACCCTCCGGTCCACGGCAGCGCCCAGAAGCTGCCCTGTTTGCGCATCCGTGATCTTCCCCTCGCAGCTCACGTCGCCCACAAAGAGAGGCTTGCCGGTGGCCACGCCCGTGACGAGCGATCCGACGGCGAGGACGTTCATGGGAGCAGGGATCGAGGAGACCAGGACGAGCGCCGGGTTGGATTTGTGGGCATGGGTGAGCGCCACCTGGAGGCGCATGGTACCCGGGCCCGGCTTGTCCACCATCTGATAGTCCTGGGAGAGCTGCTGGTGGAGGACGGCATAGAAGAAATCGGCCATGCGCTGGAGATCCGCGTTCGGCAACTCCTGCTGGGTCTCCGGATCGCTCCAGACCATGACCGGATCGAGCAGGATCTTGTGATAGGCGGCCCAGTGCGCCTCCGGATTGACATACCGGAGGAGGGCTTCTCCCTTCTCCCCCTCGGTCAGCATGGAGTAATCCGCCAGGAACCCGGAGGTCTCGACCTTTCTCGCCTTCTTGGTTGACGCGCAGCCGCTGAAAAGAATCAGCAGCGCCATCACCACCATCACTCTACGGTTCGCCATTTCAGGATCCTCCTCAGGTTTGTGGGGGTCCTCACGAAACCCCTGTGGTTGGAGGGGCCGGACGGAATCCGGCCTCCTCGACCGTGTTCCTCCAGCGGCTCTTTTCGCCTTTCCTGCCTTCCAGGATCTGCTCGGGCGGCGCAACCTTGTCCGTCCACTGCGGGCTCGACGGCCACAGCGCTTCGTCGGTGGTGCGCGGGATGCCGTACCACTCATCGTAGCCCTGGTCGTTGGGCAGACGGCCGTCGCCGCTGCCCAGGTGCCACTTGCCGTAGAGCGCGGTTGCATAGCCCGCGGCCGACAGGGGTTCGCCGATGGTCACTTCCCACCGGGTGAGGCCGTCGGGAACGCCTCCGAACGGCACCGCGTAGGTGCCGGAGCGGATGGCGAAGCGGCCGGTCTGCAGGCTCGAGCGGCTCGGCGTGCACTGCGTCTCCATGTTCATGTTGGTGAGCCGCAGGCCCTCGGCGGCGAGCCGGTCGATGCGCGGGGTCGGCGCCCCGCGCGTGGCGCCCCCGCCGTACACGCCGAGCTCGCCGTAGCCCAGATTGTCGGTGAGGATGAACAGGATGTTGGGCGCCTTTTCCGCCGCTCGGGCCGCCGGCGGCGCCGTCGGGAACAGCAGCCCTGCCGATATCGCAAGGAGCGTCAGCGCCCTCGCCGCCAGGGCGCGTGCACTCAGGGTCGATCGTTTCATTCTTTCATCTCCCGGCCGCATGTTTGCCTTCTCTCGCCGTTTATTCGTCGGTCCGCTTCCTGGTTTCGGCCTGCTTCACCTTCTCCTGGTCGGCAGCGCCGAGTTTGGCTCCCCGAGGTTGATGACGACTTTCTCCTGGGCCGGGGCTCGGCCGCAAAAGAAAAGCAGCGCGGCCAACGCGGTGAGCAACAAGCCTGACACCCTCCGGAATCGCTGCCGATGACGCGTTGGCTGCATGTTTCAACCTCCTCTTTGTCCGTGCCCTTGCTCAGGTGTCGGGTGCCAAGTGGATTAAGGTGACGAGTGTCGGGTGTCATGTGAATGAGAGCGCCCCCCCAGAAACTTGCCACTTGCCACTCTCCTCCTCTATTCCGCCGTGAGCCTCGCCGAAGCGCATCCCCCTCTCCCCCGTGTTCGGGAGAGAGGGGCAGGGTGAGGGGGACGCCAAGTAAGCGTCATCAACTCCACCCTCATCCTGGCCTTCTCCCCTCGGCGAGGGGAGAAGGTAGAAGTCTCCAGCCTGCCGGCTGACGCAGCCGGTTTCCGACGGTTCTTCACGATCCTCCCTCTACAGCAGGCGTCTGCGCCGCCTCATTTCCGGAATGGCAGCGCCGCGGTGAGCCGCAGCATCGAGCCCGCCGGCACCCCGGTCCGCCGCATGCAAGCTAACGAGCCTCGTGATCATGAGGGCGATGTACAGCGTGCCGGCAATGCTCTCGAACACGGCCACCGACCTCACGAACGGGCGGGCCGGGGTGATGTCTCCGTACCCGGTCGTGGTGAGGGTGGAGTAGCTGAAATACAGGAGACCATTGAGCGTCACCGCCCAGGGGCTTCCCCCCTCACCCCCATAGTTGAACGATCCCGGCAGGAGAAGCGCGAAGAGCCCGAAGACGAAAGCAAAGAATATCCCCAGGAACATGTACACGCAGATGCTTCCCAGGATGCAATCGAGGGTGACGCGCTCTCTGAAAAGGACATCGGCGCCGATGGAAACGATCGCGATCAGGATGAACAGCGCATAGGACACGGTGCACGCCGAGAGCCACAGGACCGTAGGGTCTTCAAACCGCAGGCTGGGGGAGGCCATGAGCCCGGTCGCGAGGACCGCCACCGCACTGCCGATGGCAAGCAGCCTGGGCAATCTGGCCTCCCAGATGGTCAGGATGGCCGCGACGAGAATCCCGAACAAACCGAACAGGAAGAGAAAGAACAGGGGCCGATGCTCGCGGGCGAAGGGCGTGATGAAGAAGACAAGAGTTTGCACCAGCAGTATGAACCAGTAGCGGCGGCTTTCGACCAGATTCAGCATGACCTTTGCTCCTTTCCAACCGATGGTTGAAAGACTGCCCCTACTTCGGGAACACCAGGGTCACGACGAGCCGCAGGCCCCACTCAGGCCCCTCGATCGGGTTCTCGGGCTTCTCGGGGTAGTAGCGCCCTCCGATGCCCAGGCTGACCGGTAGTCTGCCCACCTTCAGCAGTTGGCTGACCAGCATGTTGACCGGCACCGTCCACCGGCTGTTCTCCCAGTCGTAGGTGCTTTCGGTATTGAGGCCGAGGGTGGTGTGCGTCTTGGTAGTGTAGGAAAGAATGGGCTGGAGAAACGTGGCGTTCACGTCCGGACGGCTGTCCGTGCCGGCGAAAGACCATACATGGTTGGCCAGTAGCCCGGTGGTCCAGCCGCCTCTCTGCAGAAACAGGACCGCAGTCGGCCCGACGCCCCATTTCTCGCTGCCGAGCGCACGATCGGTCGCGCTCGGATAGGAAAGGACCGGCCCGGCGCCCACGATCCAGCCGGCGGCCAGTTCCTTTGGGACGAAGAAGAAACTCTGCAGAATGTCGCCCAGGCCGGTCTCGCTGTCGCCTCCCGGGACGGGCGACTCCGCGTAGATGACCGGCATGATGGTCCGGGTGGTGAGCTTCCAATGGGCGTTCAGGGAGAACGGTATGACCGGCTGAAAATTGAGCGTGTAGCGCATCGCGTCCTCTGGCCCGATGCCGAAGTCCCAATTGTTCTGCAGCGGCACGCTCACCAGATCCGCGACCGGGTTCTGGAGCTTCTTGGCCACCTCGGCCTGCTGGTCGCCGGCGGTACCGTTCGCCTCCTGGGCTTGGAGGTCCCCGGTCCCGAGGGCGAGCCCCAGGCAGAACACGGCGCCGAAAAAAGCACGACTTGCAGGGCTCGCTTCCTTCATACCCTCCCCCCGGTTCTCATGCGGGTGCATCAGTTCATGGCGCGCAGGAGAGGTGACTTGCGGTGTTGCCGCTTGCCCCGCTTCTTCTGTGCCCTTCTTGCCTTGGCCGCCAGGTTGTACATGTGCATCCCCAGACCTTTGCTCCCGGCTCGGGCCTGCTCCGCCTCGGCCTTTCCGGCGAACAGCAGATCGTTCAGCTGCCTTGCACGCTTCGACAACTCAGGCAGGCCGCTTCCCGCAGCAAATTGCCGCAGGGTCGGTGGAGCCGGTTCCGCGGCGGTGCGGTCGAGCCAGCGCATGAGGTGCCGCAGGACGGCGCTCGGTTCGTCTGACAGGCTGGCTCTCTGGAACTGCTTGAAGTAGGTGGTCTCCGCCTCCGCTCTGCGCCTGCGCCGCTCTGTGAGGTAGCCTCTCCAGGACAGGCCCCTCAGGGCGAGAACACGCCGCAAGAGGAGCCAGAGCAGGAATGCCGCCACGAGCGGAACGGCCCATCGCAGAATCCCCCTCAGGCGCCTGTGCGGGCCGGTTCCGGCCGCTCTTCCCTGCGCTTCGTCCGCCTGGCTGCTTGCGAACAGCTCCGGACTCTGACCGGAGGCCGCCTGCACGTTCATCTCGACCGCAGGCAGGCTCGCCTCGTTCATCTCTTTCGTCGTAGGGTCCCACCAGAAGACCGTGATTTCGGGAAGGCGGTACTTTCCCTCTCTTTCCGGGACATAGGTGGCCGTCTCGGTGCGCGTCGCTGCGAGCGTACCTCGTTCCGCTGTCTCGGCGATCTTCGGAGTGCCGGGATAGAGCCGGATCCCCTCAGGGGCTTCGAACCGGAGCGGCGGAAGACTCATCCCCACCGTGTTCTCCGCAGTCATGGTGACCGTCCGGGTGAGGGAATCGCCCACCTCGAGCGCATCCGCCTTGCCGCTCAGCGATTGGCTGATCTGAAAGCTCTCTGTCGTGAGAAAGTACTTCGCCTTCTCGGCTCCCGGCGGCATACGGGCCGCGAACCGGACCGGAGGAGAGGCCAGGAGCTTTGGCGGAGAGGGGCTCCCGTCCGGCAGAGCGTAACTCACTCCCACCTTGATGGCCGGAACCGTGTACCCGCCCCCTGCCTGCGTGCAGATCAGGTAACTCCGGGACTGAGCGGCAAAACTGTTGCCGCCGGATCGCACAACGAAGTTCACCGCCCCCTCGGGGCTCAGCGCAACCGCGTTCTCGACCTCCAGTTGCGGGAACGCCGGAGCGCTCGTGAACCATGTGGGCACGATCACCTCGACCTCCAGGGCTACCGTCTGGCCCACCCACACCTCGGCGCTCCCTTCGAGACGCGCCCTCACCAGCGGAAGCTCCGACTCCTCGACCTCTTCGGGTGCGGGCGCCGGCTGCTCCTCCGGGCTCTCCCACGGGAGGACCACCTGGGCCGCGGCACACTCCGGGAAAGCCAAGAAGGCCCACATGCCCAGAACGATCAGCACGCCGCGCATCCCTGCTTTCCTACCTCCGGGTGGCCCTGAGTACGCGGAGTTACAGGCACGGTGACGCATTCTGCCTCCAGCCGCCGGGCGATGGAAGGTGAGGCCTGGCAACCGACGGCCTCCAAGGCCCCGATCTCGCGAACGGGCGGCGCGAGCACTCGGTAGGGTGGACAAAGCCGCAGGCGTGTCCACCAGCCACTGCTGCTGCTGAATCGCGAGCGTGGCGACCTCCCTGCACCCGGGGGGTTGCCACGTCGCAAGGCCTCCTCGCAACAGCAAACACTGCCGGCCCGTCGCCAGCTCGCTCCCGCACACGGCAGGCCGAGAGTCCAGCAGACTTATGAAGCAGTCTACTTCTAAGGCTTCTTCGCCTCTGGTCCCCGGGCGGCCTGAATGGCGAATTTCATCCGCAGAAACTCCGAGGGGGTCGTCTGCAGGCGCCGCATCCACAGATCCTGGATCTGCTCGTCCGAGAGAGACCCCTGCTCGAGCTCTCCGGTCTTGCCCCTCTTTCCTTTGTCATCGACCTTGATCTCGTCGGGATCCAGGGTGGGCTCCTCCCCCTGGGGCGGCTCTTCCTCCTTGTTGCTCTGTGTCTTCGCGATCAGGGATTGCACGAGCTCAAGGTTCTCCCGGATCTCCTTGTCGCCGGGCTTGTGCCGTAGCGCCTGCTCGAAGCTCGCCCGGGCCTGCTCGAGCCGACCCAGATGCGCGTAGGCGTCCCCGAGGTCGAAGTATCCCGGCACCGTTTCCACCAGGGCAAGCTGGCCTGCGGCAGCCTCGAAATTCCCGGCACGGTAGAAGGCCACGCCCTTCCACAAGGGATCCCGAAACCGCTCGGCCGCCCTGCCGGTATCGCCCTTCTCGAAGTAGCAGCGGCCCTGCTGGTCGGGCGTGAGCCAAAGGCCGATCCAGGTGAGGTCGCTCGGCCACCAGACCCGGCAGGCCGCCCCCACTGCGACGAGCGCGGCAACGATGGCGGCAGCGGCCAGCAGACGATTCTTCCTCGCGCGCATCAGCGGCCTTCACTGCCAGCGGATGGTCCAGCCCTTGCGAAACCACAAGAGCGAGACCGGGAGTACCAAAAACCCCAGGTAATAGCCATAGTCCTCCCACGGGACCCGTTCATCCGCGGCCTGGACCGATTCCAGGTGGGTGTTCACCTTCCTCACGAGCTTCTCCACGTCACTCCTGTCCGTCGTGACGCCTGCGACATAGACTCCCGCCCGAGCCTCCAGCGTTTCGAGCCCCTTCCGATCCAGGCTGCTCACCACCTGCTCGCCCCGGGCATCCGTGAGAAACCCCTCCCCGGAACGCACCGGCCCTCCCTGCGAAGTTCCCACGGCAAGGACCAGGACCTGGTTGCGGCTGGACCTGCGGTGTTCCTCGAAGGCCGGCGCGTACGGCTCTCCGATCCCGTCGGTCACGAAAAGGATCGTCCCGGCCGCACGCTCCTTGGCAAGCATTTGCTCCGCCAGATCGAGCGCCCTGGCCGCGTCCTTCCCGGCGACCGGCATCAGCTCTGTCTTCAGGGAGACCAGGTACATTTCGATCAGCCTGGCGTCGTCGGTGAGGGGCAATACGATGTGGGAACTCCCCGCGTAAGCGATCAAACCCGTCCGGGCCGCGGGCCGAAGTGCGAGGAGATCCCGGATCTTCTGTTTGGACCGCTCCAGGCGCGACGGCCGGACGTCTATGGAATCCATCGACGGGGAAAGGTCGAGGGCAACGACAAGGGGGGCCCGGTCCTGGACGAACGGGGTCTCCTGCCGCTCCCAGGCCGGACCGGAGAGGGCCAGGGCGATCACCACGAAAGAAGGCAACGCGAACCAGACGGGCCGCGTCCAGGCCCCGCGCCTCGGTTGCCGCACCAGGTGCTCGAGCAGGTGCGGCGCGATCACGGCCCGCCAGCGCCAGCGGCTGCTTTGCTCCAGCAGCATCATGACCCAGATGCCGGCCGCCGGCAGCAAGGCCCACAGCCACATGGGGCGCAACAGGTGAAAGTTGGAAAGGTCCGGCATGGCTGCCCTGCCTAATCAGGAAATGCTCGGCTTATGCGAACGCAAGGAGCGTCAACAAGTGACTCCCCCCTTTCGGAAACTGAGGTCGGGGGGATTTTAGGACCACGCCCAAACTCCACAAATCCCCCTATCTCCCTTTTCCAAAGGGGGGACGGCACGGCGCATCCTTCTGGATCCCGGGACGGCTCCCGGCCGCTAGGGCGGCCTTGGCCGGGGATGACGGACTACGACACAACCTCGCATCCCGGAACCCGGCCCTTTTCCGTCACCCCGGCGAAGGCCGGGGTCCAGTCCCTGCACCGCTGATGCACGCTCCTGGATCCCGGCTCCCACGCGCTTCGCACATGGGCCGGGATGACGAACCATGACACAGCCGCGCACGCGGGAATCCCGCTGCTTCGCGGGATCCCAAGACGGGCGCCAGCATGCGTCGCCCCTACAACGCTCCGCCAAAGCGCCGTCCGGGATGACGTGCCCCCATTTCCCCATCCTTCGAGGGGCGCCCTCGAGCATCATGATTACGCACCGTTTTCTCGGGCCGGCTGGTCGGCGGCCCGATCACGCATCCACCGCTGAGCACGACTGCGCCCGGCCATCAGCAGGTGGTAGGCCAGGAACGTGACCAGAAACGCACCCAGCGGCCACTGGAACAGGGGATGCCTCGGCCGGTACGAGAGGGTCTTGATCTTCTCGGGCTCGATCTCGTCCAGCCGGCGGTAAATGGATTCCAGCTGGGCGCGGTCGTCGGCCCGGAAAAAGCTGCCCTTGGTCGCAGCCGAGATCGCCTGGAGGGTGTCGATATCCAACTTCTCCTCGCCCGCGGCCTGCGGGTCTCCCACGGCCACGGTGTGGATCGTTATGCCCTTGCCGGCGGCGATCTCCGCGGCCTTCTTCGGGGGCACCTTGCTGCCCGTGTCGTTTCCGTCCGTGAGCAGCACCAGCACGCGCTGCTCGGACTTGCTGCTCTCGAAGTGCTTCAACGCCAGTCCGATGGCGTCACCGATCGCGGTCTGCGGGCCGGCCATCTTGGTCTCCGTCTGACCGAGCAGGGTCGAGAGGAGCTCGTGATCGCGGGTAAAGGGGGACTGCAGGTAGGGTTCATCGCCGAACACGATCAAGCCCAGCCGGTCGCTCTTCCTCCTGGCGATGAAATCGTCGAGAACGACCTTCACGGCTTCGAGACGGCTCAGGCGCCGGCCCTGCGGATCGGTGAAGTCCCGGGTCTCCATGGAGCCGGAGAGATCGACCCCAAGCATCAGGTCCCGGGTCGACTCGGTTTTCTCGATCG
>JBFLZG010000027.1:0-37373 GCA_040756235.1 bacterium
ACTGCGGCGTACTTCCATGTACGCCTCGTTCCTCAGGACTTCGTGCGCCTTGCATCTGGGCATTTTTGAACAGCCTCTGAAATCGAGCCTGTTGGGACAGGCTCCAGTCTAGCGCAGCCCACGATTCACACGTCGTCCAATGGAAAATGCAGCGGGTGGTGAGATCACTTCGGCCCGAACGTAGAATTCACTCATGGATCTGTATGAGTAGATCCTTCTCCCTCGTCTTCCAGCAGGGCGATCGCCCGGGCCGCCAGCTCCCGCGCCGCGGCTTCCCGGGATTGCAGAAACGGCCTGACGCGGCCCGCCGCGCCAAGAGACCGGAGAAGAGCCGGTCGTGCCTCGGCCAGCCTCGTGACTGCGTGCAAGAGGCTGCGCTCGAGCCGTCCTCCGGCCGCAGCCGACACCTCTTCGCGCAGGTGCCCCAGCAGGAGGTGGGCGTACTCCGCAGCCAGTCCCTGGTGCCGGACCAGGATCTCCGCCATTCCTTCCGGCGCGCCCCAGACCACGGAGCCCGATTCGTCATTCATGCTCCACAGCAGTCGCCTGAGGACGTTGCGGCCGGCTTCCAGGTCCGATTCGGTCAGATCCGCCACGGTCCGACCCAGGGCCTGCGCCGCCCTCGAGACGAGCGCCTCGTCGTCTCTGGAAAGGAAGGACAAAAGGGCTCGGATGACCTGGGCCGGCGGCAGCCTGCGAAGCTCGTCGACCGCCTCCTGAAGATCGGGTTGCTCGAGCAGAGACAACACCCGGCCCTGGGTTTCCTTGCGTCCGGACACCGCCGCCCGGCCCTCCTTCCTCCGCGCCATGCGGTCAAGGTGCGCGCGGCTCGTCGCGCCAGCCGCCGATTGGGAGGGCGGCGACCGCGACCAGCCCTTCAGCTGCCGCTCTCCCGCATGGCCTTTCCGATGGCCGCTCCCATCTCCACGCACTTCCGCAGCGCTTCATGATCCGGCACGTACTTGATGGAGATCCCCGGGTGGGGGACCCTCATCTTCATCGCCTCCAGCTCCCGGTTGATCTGCTTGACCGAATCGCCGCTCCACCCGTAGGACCCGAAGGCAGCCCCGATCCGGTCGCGGGGCTTGAGGCCTTTCAAGTAGGTCAGCATGTCCGCCATGCGGGGGAGCATCTGATTGTTCAGCGTGGAGGATCCGAGGATCAGGGCCTTCGCGTCCAAGGCATCGGTCATGACGTCGCTCCGGTGATTGACCTTCAGGTCCAGCAGCTTCACCCGGGCGCCTTCCTGCTGGAGCCCTTCAGCGATGGCCCGGGCCATGGCCTCGGTGCTCTTCCACATGGTGTCATAGATGACCAGAGCTTTTTGCGTGGTTTCCTGCCGGCTCCAGGCATCGTACGCTTCCAGGATGCCGGCCGGCCGGGAGCGCCAGATCAGGCCGTGATCCGGGGCGATCGTCTCGATGGGAATCCCCGCTTCCCGGACCGTGGTCAGGAGCTTCTGCACCAGAGGCGAGTAGGGGAGCAGAATGTTCGCAAAGTACTTGGCGGCGTGCCGCAGGAGCTCGGGCATGTCCACCTCGTCATCGAACCTTTCGCTCGTCGCCCAGTGCTGCCCGAAGGCATCGCTGGAGATGAGCAGACGGTCCTCCGGGATGTAGGAGAACATGCTGTCGGGCCAGTGGAGCATCCGGGTTTCGAGGAACCGGACCGTCCTCTTTCCCAGCCGGATGTCCTGGCCGTTCTCGACCGGCTCGTACGGCCAGTCCTCGGCATGGAAATGCTCCACGAGGGCCTCCTTGCCCTTCAGGGAGCAAAATACCTTCTCGGGCCGGATGAGCTGGAGGATCTCCGGAAGGCAGCCCGAGTGGTCCATCTCCACGTGGTTGATCACGACGTAGTCGATCCTGGAGGGATCGATGATCCTGCGGATGTTGTGCAGGAGGTCGCTCCGGAACGGTTTCTTCACGGTGTCGAACAGCGTGATCTTGTCGTCGAGCACGAGATAGGAGTTGTAAGTCGTGCCCTTCTCCGTCGAGTAGCCGTGGAAGTCCCGGATGTTCCAGTCGATCGCTCCAACCCAGTAGAGATCTTTCTTGACCTCGATCGCCGGCATGTCTCATCTCCCCCGGAGCTCGGTTGTTGATCCTGGCGTTGAAGACTGTTGTGTCATTTCCTGCTCTGCATCGGGATTCTTTGCGCCGCAGCTCGGGCAGACGCCCAGGAACTTGAGGCGATGGCCGACGATCTGAAACTTGCTGATCGCCCGGGCCGACTCCTCGAGCGTCTCCAGGGGGGCGAGTGCGACGTCCTCCACCTTGCCGCAGCGCACGCAGCTGATGTGATAGTGATTGTCTACGCTGCCGTCGAACCTCCTGCGGGAACCGGCAAGCTCCAGCTTCTGAATCACCCCGGACTGGGAAAGCATCTCGAGGTTTCGGTAGACCGTTCCGAGGCTCACGCGCGGGAGACGGAGGCGCACCCGCTCATAGACCTCGTCCGCGGTGGGGTGGGTCCGCGTGTTCCTCAGCTCGTCGAGGATGATCTGACGCTGCCGGGTCATCCGGACCGGAGGTGTGCCCAACGGAATCCTCTGTCATGTTAATGATAATCATTCTTACTTTTCTAGATTTTATGAGCCCGGGAAACATCCGTCAACCTTTTTCGGAGGACTCGTTTGAAGAATCGTTGAAGGAAGCGATTCTCTATTGGATCAGGGTGTTTCAGACCCGCCCGAAGGCGCCCCCTGGAAGCTGAGGAGGCACTCTTGAAATTACAGGGGCGCCATGGGGGCGCCGGTTGCTGCGCCTTTCCCGGGGCGGGGCCGGCCGCTCACACCGGCGTGGGGGATCCTGCGGACATGAGCGAGAGGGCCTCCTGCAGGTCGTCCATCTGGGACTGGAAGTCTTTGTAGGTGTCCCGGGCTCCGTTCGAGAAGCGGAGCAGGACCTCGTTGAGCTTGACCGGTATATACGGGTACAGCTTCTTCAGGTTGGCCACCCTGTACGGATAAAAAACCATCGCGTCGTCCGACGTGAGGTCTGCGGCCTTTGACGGATACCGGGACGGATCCTGCAGTGCCGTCCTGATGGGATGGATGCCTTTGCCCACGACATAGATGAGGATGTTCCCCATGGACCAGAGATCGTATTCCGGGTAGTCCACCTGGTAGTCGAAATCGATCCAGCGGTACAGCCCGCTCCCGTTCTCGATCAGGACGTGATCGTTCCGGATGTCACCGTGGTGCTGGCCGCGCTCGTGCAGAAATCGGATCGCGTCGATGCAGGGGATGAAGCAGCGGAGCAGCCCGGGGAAGGTCTCGAAGAAATACTCTTCGTGCGGCTGGCGGATGTCCACTACGTAGGAAAAGAGGGACTCCCCATGGATGTTGTCCAGAATGCGGACGGTGTTGCCCTTCGCATCCCGAACCGTCACCCCCTGCATGAACAGAGGATGGCCGCGCACGATCTCCAGGATCGCGCTCTCTTTCTCCGGACTGCGGGAGCATCGCAGGAGGAAGCGGCCGAGCCTGGTGCTGCACTCTTCGTAAAAGACGAGCTTGATGACCTTGCGCTCGGCCGTCGTCAGATCGATGGCGTACTTGACCCAGAACTTCGGCTGCTCGTTGATGCCGAACCGTCCCTCCCGGGCGTCCCCGGTGACGTAGTAGTCGTTGCCCTCCAGACGGAGCACCATGCCGGTCTGGATGGCCATGTATTCGCTGGTGTCCTCGAGAATGGGGACCTTGGGCGCAAGCGGCCGCTGGGTAAAGGATTCGATCCGCTGCCGTAGCTCGGAAGGGTTCTCGAAAAGCATGGGACGATTCTAGCGCTGCGCAGTCCGAGCGGTCAAAGAGCGGACGCGCGTGCGGCATCGCCGCCGCCGCGGCGAGCTTGGTTATCTTGAGCTCTTGATGGAATGGAACAGCGCGTGCGTCACTTCCGCCGACTCTTCGCCGTCGGGGCAGCGACACAGGAAATGCGAAAATTCATGGCACAGGAGGAAAGTCAGTCGATGCCGGTCCGCTCCGATTCGGGACACGAAGATGTATTTGCCCCTGACTTCGAGGCCGCCGTACCACTCGTCTCCCGGAAACAGAGAAGCCTTGACGACCTTCGGGTACTCCCTCCAGGTGTCCGCGCACCCGCCATCGCTGCATAGCTCCGGGAGCTTTTGGTCCGGATCACGCACGAAAATGACGGGCTCTGTGTACTCGATGCCCGGGTATAATTCCTGGATGGCATCGCCGACCCGCTCCAGGGCGGCAATCTCTTTCTCCTCCGCCCCTCCTATCACAGGGATTTCCGCCACGTAGAGGTCCGGTTGCCACTCCTGCTCTTCCCAATCCTGCGGCTCGCTTCCCGCACAGGCCAGGAGCAGAAGCACCCCCAATACCGAATGCCTCAGCATGGCATCCCCCCCAGGAAGACCAATTTTGGGATCGTGTACCTGAATTGCCGGAGAAGGTCAATTCGTTCTTCGGCAGCTTCATCCGAAGCGTCTCGTTGACTCTCATCGGAACATTTGCGGGTTTTCAGAAGGGCTGGAAAGGAGAGATGAGGCGTGGGGATCCGGCCCGGCTAGGGGAGTTGCCTCGTCGTGTTGCTCTCATGATGCCGGCAACCCCTCCGATTGGAGAGTCAGGGTCCCGTCCGCCTCGACCTCCACGCGGGTCCCCAGGCCCGAGCCTTCCCGGTTCAGGACGTCCCGCAGCCAGAGGGCATCCGGCGCGGCGGCGCGGCTGACCCTGAAGTGGCGGATCTGCATCGGAATCATGCGCAGGGAAAGGAGCTTGCCGGTCGCCGGATCCAGCCTCGCGAAGTACATGAGGCTCAAGTCGTCGCGGAAGACTTCATGGCCTTCGATCCCTTCGTAATCGTTGAGAAAGTCGCCGGACCCGTAAAGGATGAGCTTTCCCCGGTAGACCTCCATGGCCTTCACGTGATGGGAAGAGTGCCCGTGGATGAGATCGACCCCTGCGGCATCGATGAGCCCGTGGGCGAACTCCTTCTGGTCCCGGAAGATCGGATATCCCCAGTTTTCTCCCCAATGAATGGAGGCAACCACGACCGCGTCCTTGCCCTTGAGCCTCCGGACCTGCCGCGAGATGCGCTGCACGGTTCGATCGGAGAGGTCTTCGAGCAGGTGAACTCCGGGCCCCTGCTCGGTCGCGCCCCAGCCCCGGGGTATCCCGCTCGTTTCCGAGCCAAAGGAGAATACCAGCACGCTTCCCTTGCCCTCGATCTCGAACCGGGCCGGCGCCTCTGCTTCGGCCAGGTCCGCGCCGGCGCCCGCAGTCTTCACGCCTGCCCCGCGCAAGGCCGTCAGGGTCTCCTTCAGCCCCTCGTACCCCCAGTCCAGGACGTGGTTGTTGGCGAGGACACAGCAGTCGATCCCGGCCGCGGTAAGGGCGGGGACGTTGGCAGGATGCA
This sequence comes from bacterium, assembly GCA_040756235.1. Taxonomy (GTDB): domain Bacteria; phylum Desulfobacterota; class DSWW01; order DSWW01; family DSWW01; genus JBFLZG01. Next base: position 5,391 of record JBFLZG010000027.1, read on the forward strand.
TTCTGTAGTTGATGCCTTTCTCTGCATCGTAGTCGGCGCGCGTGGTGACGGCGGTCTCCAGGTTGATGATCCTCAGGTCCGGAGTCTCGCGGCGCAGCTCTGAAAGAGCATCGCCCCAGACATAGGAGAAGCTCGCCCGCCTCGGTATGGGGCCGGTCTTTCTCTCTGCAAGCTCGACGTAGCCCAGCGCGCTCTTCATGTACGGCTCATGGATGGCCGGGTGGCAGGGGTGGGGCAGCACTTGATCGATGCCCCGGCCTGTCATCACATCGCCGCACAGGAACAGGCTGATGCCGAAATCGCGAAGCGGTTTCCGATTCTCTCTTCCGTCCATAAGGGAAGCTCCAAGCGCAAGGGGTCGCTGCCGCTCCCGCGAAAGCGGGGAAAGCTCGCTCTCGGAGAGCGGATGCCGAGCTGGAGATTCACTCTTTTGGATGAGCGCAACGCCGCCGATGGCGTTGATCGACAGCTTCAGGACAGGCCGGGGAGCGGAGGGCGCGGGGAGAGGCACGCATCGCGTCGGGGACGGGCTTCCTCCTTCAGCCCGACTTCGGGCTCGCCCGCGGAAGGTTCGATTTCCATCCTCCGCTGAAGCTCCTTCTGCCACTCCAGGTCCCGGTCGAAGCGTTGCTGCAGGGTGTCCCTGTACTGTCGGACGGGCAGTCCGGCAAGCTCTGCCTGCTGCGTCACGAGCGCTTCAGATCGAACGATGGCGGGCCATGCCTTTCCCTGGAAGATCTCGAGGAAGTGCCGGTCGTAGGTGAATCCGTAAACAACCATGGAGGGGAGGATCTCCTTGTCCGAGCCCTCCAACCCGAAGCGGGCGAAGGGAAAGCCGCAGGAGAGGTCGAGGTGGTACCCGATCAGCTTGTCCTTGGGGTAAACGGATGCAAGGCCATGGGGGGTGCAGCTCTTCTGGGGAATCCTGTAACGGAAGCGCAGCCAATCCGTGAGCTCTCGTCCCGCCCGGATCTGAGCATCGTTGATGGCCGGGTTCCCCGTGGCCGCGATTCTCGAATTTTCCGATCCGGGCCGAGCCACCTCCTCGAAATCCCTTCCTTCGAAACAAATCCCCAGAAATGCGTGATTCAGGCTGAGAAAAATCTGCTGAGCATCCGCCCACACGGAGTTGCCCGCGTGAAAAGCGGCGTGCGCATCGAGAACGATCCGGAACACCCTGCCGAACCGGTCGATGAAGTAGTGGTACTTCTTCTCACGGCAGATGTACTGCGTCAGCTGGGAGCTGTACGACTTGATGCGCCTGTCCTCCTCGGGCCTGAACGGCACGAGATCGCTTTCGGACGCGTGGTAGAGGATCCCGCGAATCTCGCTCGAAACTGCGGTCTCGGCGGGCAGGCGGCCGGCCTCATGGGGAAAAGGAACATATCGCCTCGGGATGTTTGCCACCTCGAAGCTCGTGATGATTTGCAGGCCGTTGCTGTAAACCTCCGCATCGGCCCTCTTTTCGACCAGCCAGATCGGCTCCTCGATGTACTCGTGTACATCCGCTTCACCTTCGCCGCCCGACGCCGACGCGTCCATGTTCCCGCCGGGCACCGCCTGGCCGAGTCCGGCCTTGCCGGCCGCCTTGGAAGCGAGGTCCTCCGCTTCCGCCTGCACCGCCGGGAGGCGGGCCTGGGCCTGCTCGATGTGCTTCTCCGGCGGGGGGGGCGCCGTTGGGGCTGACGGTCCCTGCGCTCCGGCGGCGACCGCGGCGGCCGCACCTTGCCGGGGGTTCCCCCTCCAGTGTTCCGCCGGGCGGCCGTGCCGCATGCGCGAGTCGCCCGCGGCTGCGGGGGCGACGACCGCGGCCGCGCCCTGCTCATGCGCAGGCAGCTCGGCGGTTTCCGCTACGCGAGGGTGGCCCGGGCGGGTGCGACCGGTGAGAGAGGCGGCTGCGCCCTGCAGACCCCAGACCAGGGCCACGAGCACGGCCGTGAGAGCCAGGTGACGGCATCGATAGACGTTCCAGAGGGTCCGATGCGGCCGGGATACCGTCCCCTTGCGGATGAGTTCGGCGCTCAGAGCGCGGCTCCCGGGATGGAGCCGCTCGGCCTCGGCCAGCAGGATCTCCCTCCAGTAGATCTCGCCCAATGGAGGACAGAGCCTGTGGAGACTGGAAACCCTTTCGAAATCCTGCAGAGCCTTCTTGAGAAACTTGAGCTTCAGCTCGGGGTTCGGCATGACCACCGCATGCTCGTCGATGAGCCGCCGGTAATTGCCGCTCGGCAGAGCCGGGGAACAGGACCCTCGCATGTCGCGCCATCCGCTTCTTCCGAGGAAACGAGCGTGGCGATTCCAACGATCCGGTCAAGAGGACACAGACACGAGTCAATCCTCGTGCATCGACGCGATCAGCGCTCCCTTGGCGGTGGCGTTCAGCGGGTCGCTCGCGAGGCGGACGTCGCGGACCTCGAAGGGAAGGGGCCGATCCTCCAGACACGTCTGGAACCGCTCGCGGAACCCCTCGGGCATTGCGGATCCGCCGCTCAGCACGATCGGGACGGGCTGGTCGAACTTGGGCAGCTTCGAGCTCCGCGAAGACATGGATTCCAGGATCGTTTCCACGAGCGTCAGGATCACGTCGTCATAAAAGATGCTCAGCGCCCCTTCCAGATCGTTCTCCGGTTTTCGGGTCAGGCGGAACTCCTGCTCCTTGATCTTTCGAACCCGCGTGGTCACCTCTCCCGTAGCCGATGCGACCGCCTCGTCAATGTAGTCGCCGGCCTTCTTGACGCTGAAGGTCATGACCGGGACCGAGAGGAAGGCCAGGCAGACATTGCACATCCCTCCGCCTGCACTGATGCCGAGTCCCGTGAAGTTCTCCTGCTCCAGCTCCGAAAAGACGACTGCCAATCCTTCGTTGATGCTCTTGACCTTGTAACCCTTCTCGGCCAGGCAGCGCTTCAGGATCGACTCGTGATAGAGGAGGCTGCTCTCCGCCTCCTTGAAGGGCATCCCGGGTACGGAGAAGCAGAGCTGAGCTCCGGGGACGTCCGGTTCAGGGATGAGATTGTCCAGGATGCCCTTGATGACCTCGATGGCACTGCCCTCGGCCGGGTTGAGGAGCCCGTCCCGCATCGGGCGGCGCGTGGCCGTGTTCAGCATATTTGCGAAGGTCTCCGCACCGTCCCCGAAGATGACCAGGGATCCGTTGTCCCGATAGCGGTGGATCTTCTGTCGACGGAGAAGCCCTTCGGTCAACTTGGAGTACTCCACGGTCAGGAACGCGTTCAGCTGTGAAGAAAACCCGATGGCACCGTTCGTCTTGTGGGCCATCACGATCTTCGAGGTGCCGACGTCGACCCCGAGAGCTCTCGTTTCAGTCGCCTTCTCCTCCATCGAAGCCTCCTTTGCTCGAGACGGAAACGCTGCAAGCCTGCCGGCAGCCTTTGCGAGCTGTGCTCCCCTGCTCCCCTTCCTGGTCTTCCCTGCCATACGTCGAAATCCCCGCCGAAGCCGCTCATCGGGTCGCGCACAAGGTCCACGCCCAAAAACAACACCGGAGGTATCGGAGAGATCGGCGAGAAAGTTGATAGGCGGAGAGGACCTGCGAGCAGCAGGAAGGGGTTTTTTCAACAGCCCTTTAACCGGAAGAATCGGGCGGATGCCCACGGAGGCATGGGCCGACGCGTCGAAGGGACAAAGTGCACGAATCCTGCAGAGGAAGGGACCGCGAAGGAGTACGTCAGGCCGGGAACGCCAAGACTCGTCGATATGGGAATGGTGGAGGCGGCGGGAATCGAACCCGCGTCCGGAAACCCGGAATTACGGCGTCTACATGCTTATCCTGCCATTGGGTTCTCGCTTCCTTCAACCCGGCAGGCAGGGTATCCGGAAGCCAGCCCAAGGTGCGTTTCGCCCGCAGCCCCCCTCAGGCATCAGGGCTCAGGGCTATCCCGCTAATCGACGCCCTATCCGACCCCGCAGGAGAGAACCGGTAGGACGATGGCTGCTCTAGGCAGCCATGGCGTAGTCATAATCGTTGGCGATTATGGATTTGCCACCTGTTTTTCGAGGGTGATGGCACCTCGGCATGCAACCGCAACCCCAACGATCCCCGTCGAAACCATTTCGCCCCCGTACTCATTGGCAAGGCGCGGCGCTCGGACCCCGTTCCGGGACCCGAGACTTCGAGGAAACGATCGGAATTGCCTACGTTCCAGGATAAGCTTTCGGGCCGGCCCTTTCAAGGTCCTTTCTTCAGAGATATCCGAAAAGGTCCGTGCTTCTCACTTACGGGTTCCCTTTCCGCCGGCGAAAAAGGCCACGGTCCTCCTGAGACCCTCTTCGAACGGTACGTGGGCCGTGTAGCCGAGCAAACGCTGGCTCTTGCGGATGTCGGCCTGCGAGTGCCGGACATCGCCGGCTCTGGCCTCCTCATGAACGGGCTCGATCCTCGTGCTCATGATCTCCTGGAGCAGCCTGCAAAGATGATTGAGCGTGTACCGACTGCCGCAGGCGAAGTTCATCATCTCGCCTGCCGCACCCGCGGCTCGGGCCGCCAGGATGTTCGCCCGCACCACGTTCTCCACGTAGGTAAAATCCCGTGACTGCTCGCCGTCCCCGTAAATCGTCGGAGGGATGCCGTCCCTGAGAGCGGTGATGAACCGCGGGATCACCGCTGCGTACTGGGAGGCGGGATCCTGCCGGGGGCCGAACACGTTGAAATAGCGCAGGGACACGGTCTCCAGGCCGTAAAGGTGCCAGAAGATGCCGCAGTAGAGCTCCCCGGCGTACTTCTGGAGCGCATAGGGGGAGAGGGGTTCCGGCTTCATGCTCTCTTCTTTGGGCAGCGCAGGGCTGTCGCCGTAGGCGGAAGAGCTCGCCGCATAGACGACCCGCTTCACTCCTGCGTCCCGTGCGGCGATGAGGACGTTCAGCGTCCCGTTGATGTTCGCCTCGTTGGTGCCCAGGGGGTCCTGGACGGACTTGGGCACCGAAGGAAGGGCCCCCTGGTGCAGGACGAATGCCACTCCGCGCATCGCTGCCCGGACATCCTCGAGATTGCACAGGTCCGCCTCGGCCAGCTCGATCCGATCGAGGAAAGGCTCGACGTTGGCCCGCTTTCCGGTCGCGAAATTGTCCAGGATTCGGACCCTCTCGCCTTCCCGGACCAGGGTTTCGGCAATGTGCGATCCGATGAACCCGGCGCCGCCCGTGACCAAGAACAAAGAAGACATCTTTCTCCTCTCTCGCGCTCCTCGCTGTTGGCCGCCATGGGCCGGCCGGTTCCCATGGCTCCCGAAATTGCCTGAATCGGGGGGATGCACCCGAAGCTCACCGGCCCCGTAAGCCGCTCCGCCCCGGCCCGCCGCGCTCATGCGTGTCTTGAGAGCGGGCCGCATGCACATCTTTTCGGCATGTAGGGCGAGTTACTCGAGTCGATCCGAGCGATCGGTGCCTTCTCTTGCCTTCCGCGCCGCCTGCCGCACTCCGCCTGCGCAAGGAGCGGCCCGTCCGGCGGCCTCGTGAGCCAGCCGGTAGACCTCTCTTGGCGCGAGGCCGTACTTGCCGGCCAGGGCGAGGGAGATCTGTTTCGAGCCCATTCCTTGGGCCCGGTACATCCGGATCTCCTCTACCATCTTCGCCGGGTCGACGTCCGGTGCAGCAGCCGCTCCGGCCTGAGGCTCGGGACCGGCAACCACGAGACAGAGCTCCCCTTTCGGCACCTGGGCTTCGACACTCTGCAGGATCTCGGCCAGGGTACCCCGGCAGACCTCCTCGAAGCGCTTGGTTAGCTCCCGGCACAGGGCGGCGTCCCGGCTGCCGAGAGCGCGCAGCAGGTCGGCCACAGACTGGCGGATGCGGTGCGGCGACTCGAAGAAGACGAGCGCATGCGGCTGGGATGCCGCCTCCTCCAGCAGGCGCCGCCGCTCGGCCCCTCTTCTGGGCAGGAAGCCGTAGAAGGAGAAGCGGTGGGCCGGGAGGCCGGCCAGGCTCAAGGCGGCGATGAGCGCCGAAGGGCCGGGGACAGCCGTGAACGGGATCCCTTCCGCCACGAGAGCCCGCACCAGCCGATAACCGGGGTCGCTCACGCCCGGGCTGCCGGCATCCGAGACCAGGGCGACGTTCTTTCCTTCTTTGAGGCTTTGTACGATCGACGGGATGCGCTGCTCTTCGTTCTGCTCGAAACAGCTGACCAGTGGCCTGGAGATCCCGTAGTGGGAGAGGAGCTTCCGGGTCCTGCGGGTGTCCTCGGCCGCGATGAGGTCCGCTTCCTTGAGGATGCGCAAGGCCCGGAGGGTGATGTCCTCGAGGTTTCCGATGGGGGTCGCCACCAGGTACAGCATGCCCCGGCGCTCCGGAGCATCCATCTCAGTCCTCCCAGATCTCGAAAGCATCGGGCACGTGCCGCAGGATGCGTCCCGCACCTTCCTCCTCTACCGCAACCACGTCAAAGCGTGCCGTCCGATCCTCCAGTCTATGGGCCCGCAGGTACAGGAGGGCCGTCCGCGATAGGCGCTGCTGCTTTTTGAGCTGGATCGTTTCCTCGGGAAGATGCCTCCGCGAAGGTCCCAGGCTCCGCACCTCGACGAAGACGATTTGCCCCTGGTCCTCCGCGACGATGTCGATCTCGCCGAAGCGGGTCCTGAAGTTGCGGCCGCGGATCCGGAATCCCTTTTGCTGCAGGAACCGGGCGGCAAGGGCTTCGCCCTCTTTTCCCCGGTCTGCCCGGGCTTGCGCTTGTGCGCGGCGTTTCGGCTCCGATGTCATCAAGTCCTTCTTGCGGGGAGAGGGACCGGGGTCTCCAGCAGGGTCGCCTCGGGATCCAGAGTCTCTTTCACCCCGTGAAAGCTCCTGCGATGGAGGGGGCAGAACCCGAATTTGCGCAAGGCCTCGCGGTGGTCCAAGGTCGCATACCCCTTGTTCTGATCGAAGCGGTACTGGGGATATTCCGCGTGGAATGCCTCCATCAGTCGGTCCCGGGTCACTTTGGCCAGGACCGAGGCTGCGGCGATGGAATGGCTCCTCCGATCACCGTGCTTGATGCAGCGTTGCTCGATCCGGGTCTGCAGCGGAAAGATCCCGTCGATCAGAAGGTAGTCCGGCTGGCATGAGAGCCGTGCGACGGCCATCTCCATGGCTTTCCGCGTGGCGACGACGATGTTGAGGAGGTCGATCTGCTCGTGGGTCACGGTGGCGATGCCGTAATCGACGGCTGTGGCGCTGATGCGCTCGAACCAGCTCTCCCGCTCCCTTGCCGTGAGCTGCTTGGAGTCCGTGAGCCCTTCGTAACAGAGCCCCGGGGCCAGCACCACGGCCGCCGCCACCACGGGGCCGGCCAGCGGACCTCTGCCCGCCTCATCGATCCCGGCGATGCGCCGAAATCCGCGCAGGAGCAGCTCCCGTTCCGCCCGGAACAGGTCTGCGCTCCCGCCTTCTTCCCACAGATCCTCCTGCGACTCCTTGCGCCTCCTGCCGCGGCCGGCGCGCGCAGCACCGGGAAAAGGAGAAGCAGAAGGATCCGGTTGGCCCTCTTCTCTGCTGCCGTTTCCTTTGGGCCGCTTCATCGGCTCCCCCCGAGGCTGTTCACGGTCCGTCACCAGCAGCGTTGCACCCGGTCGGATGATTTGGCCCCGCCCCGAGTCGGCGTACGTTTTCAGTTTGCCGGGCCAAGCGGGGGCCTGGCAACTGACAACTGATAACCGACAACGCCCCCTAGAGAGTGGCGGACCGATCGATCTTCATCCGGGCCGACTTGCCGCGGCGCTGGCGCAGGTAGTAGAGGCGCGAGCGGCGCACGATGGCGCGCTTGAGGACGTCCACTTTCACCAGATTCGGCGAGTGGATGGGGAGGATCCGCTCGACGCCGACCCCATAGGAGATCTTGCGCACGGTGAAGGTGGTTCGGGCGAGGTTCCGGTTGATGCGGATGACCACACCTTCGAAAGGCTGCACGCGTTCCTTGGCGCCTTCGCGAAACCGCACATAACACCGTACCGTGTCGCCGGTGTGGAGGTCGGGCAGGTCCGCCCGCATCTGTTCTTTGTCGATCTGCTCCAGGATGACGCTCATTTCTGCTTCTCCTTCTGCATGGCCACGAGGGGTGGGGACGGCTGCCCGGACGTCACGGGCTCTTCTCTGCCCGGTCCCCGAAGAGACGGTCCAGGAAGATCGCGACGGCGGAACGTACCGAAAGGTGGTTGTATGGACCTGGCCCGCGAATCGGGGCCAGCCGGAAATCGGCGGTTTCTATGGTCTCGGCCAGGAGCCCCCAGCCGGTTCCGAACAGCATGAGGTAGGGTTGGCCGGGCTCGCGTCCGAGCAGCTCCCTGAGCTTCCCGCAGTCCAGGTCCGGAGCGGAGATGCGTGCGCTCGTGGCCACGGTCCGCGGCGGCCTTCCCCTTTCCTGCCGGATGGAACGGAACGTGTCCTCGAGGTCGGGGCTGATCCGGACCAGGCCGAAAGCCTCCTTGCGATTGGGGTTGTAACGGGCGCCGAAGCCCGCGTCCCAGTGGTCGTGGATCATCTGCGCCAAGGCCCTCTGGCTCGCGAGGGGGTTCACGAAATAGAAGGCCTGCACGCCGTAGGTGCAGGCGGCCCTGGCGATGTCGTGAAGGTCCATCGGAGTGAGGGAGGTGCGCACCACGTTCCCGTTCTTGTCGTAGACCGGGGAGTGGATCAGCGCGAGGTAAAGTGGGCTCAGGTGCGGTTCCAGCTTCATCTGATCTCAACCCATGTGCCAACGATTCCATCGGAGTCGCTCTCTCAACCGGTTTGCGGGCAGCCCGGCGGCTCATCGCACCCGTCCTCCGGCAAGTCCTTGCCCCCGGTCCGGGCTCCGGCCGACTCCTCCGCCGACCCCTTCCGGACCTCTTGCGCATAGCGCCTCTCCGCGTCGCTCAGCAAGGCCTTGGCGAGCAGGTCCGGCCTCTTCAGCACGGTCTGCTCCAGGGACTTCCTGCGCCGCCAGGCGGCCACCTGGCGGTGGTCGCCGGACAGGAGCACGTCCGGGACCCGGCACCCCTTGAAGTCCTGGGGTCTCGTGTAATGAGGATACTCCAGGAGACCGTTCGAAAAAGACTCCTCCAGGCTGGACCGCTCGTCGCCGAGCACTCCCGGCACGAGGCGTGCGGTCGCGTCCAGCACGACCAGGGCCGCGGCCTCTCCTCCGGTCAGCACGTAGTCGCCGATCGAGATCTCCTCGTCCACGCAAAGGAGCTTCACGCGCTCGTCCACCCCCTCGTACCTTCCGCAAACCAGTAGGAGCCGCTCCCAGCCGACGAGCTCCGCCGCCACTTCCTGGCTGAAGGGCCTTCCTTGCGGGCTGAGCAGCACGACGCGCCCCCTGGGGCCGGGCATCTCCTGCACCGCCTCCACGGCCCGCACGATCGGCTCGGGCTTCATGACCATGCCGCTGCCGCCTCCGTAAGGGGCATCGTCCGTGACGCGATGGCGGCCCGAGGCGTAGTCCCGGATGTTGTGGCACCGCACCCGGATCGTTCCCTGAGCGATCGCCTTCCCGAGGATGCTGGCCCCCAGGAAGGAGTCGAACATTTCAGGGAACAAAGTCAAAAGGTCATAGATCATGCGGATCCAGCAGCCCTTCCAAAGGGTGGATGATCATCCGGCGCCCGGTGAGATCGACGCGCCGGACCACTTCCCGCAATCCCGGGATCAGGATCTCCCGTTCTCCTTCCCGGATTACGTAAACGTCGTTGCTGCCGGTCTGGAAGATCCCGCGTATGCTTCCCAGGCTCCTTCCGGATTCCGTCACCACTTCCAGCCCGATCAGCTCGTGCCAGTAATACTCGTCCTCGGCCGCAGCCGGCAGGTCCCTCTTGGCCACGTGCAGGAAGGCGCCGACCAACCCCTGGGCCTCCTCCGTGCGGTTGCACTCGCGGAACTTCAGAACGAGCACGCTGCCCTGCCGGAGGACCTCTGCCTGTTCGACGGTCAGACCCCGGTAGCCGCTCCCGGAGGCCACGTACAATGTGCCGCCGCGGCGCATCGTGTCCGGCGAAGCGGCGTAGCTGAGGACCTTGACCTGTCCGCGGATTCCTTTCGTCTTCAGGACCTTGCCAATGATCAGGAGGCCGTTGGCCTCCAAGCCGGGCGGGCAGACAAAGCTCCCGTTCGGATCATCCCCTCTGCCCATGCATGACTCCGCTCTCACAAGGCGAATCGACCGATATTGTACAAGGCCGCGAACCCGGCTGCGCTTGGGTCGGGTCCGGACGGACTGGCGGGCGGGATCTCCTACTCGATGATCTCCAGGACGGAACGCTTCCGAATCTTGGTGGAGGCGGCGCTGAGAATGGTGCGAATGGCGCGGGCCGTGCGGCCCTGCTTGCCGATCACCTTCCCGAGATCTTCCTTGGCGACGGTGAGCTCGATCACGGAGGTCTTCTCTCCTTCCACCTCGCTCACCTTCACCTGGTCCGGACGGTCCACGAGTGCCCTGGCGATGTATTCGATCAGATCCTTGATGCTGTCAGTCGATCCGGGTGTTGCCATGTGGGTTCACTCCTTTTCGATTGAACGGGATTGGGAACTGGCACTCCAGCGAGCCTCGAGCAACCGCATCTCCAGCCACACAGTCTGTGCTGATCCCCGGGCAGTGTCACTCCTTCTTGGATGCGGCCTCGGAACGACTGGCTTTACGGATCAGCCTGGCAACGGTATCCGTGGGCAGGGCCCCTTTGCGGATCCATTCCTGGTAGCGCTCCGTCTCCAGCCGAATCTCCGGCGGCTGGGTCAGAGGGCTGTAGATCCCCACCTTCTCGATGAACTTCCCACCCCTGGGGGCGCGGCTGTCCGCAACCACGATATGATAATAGGGTCTCTTGTGGGCGCCGCGCCTCTGCAACCGAATCCTGACGGCCATGCTGTGCTTCCTCCTTGCTCTTACCTGGATCAACCACCCAACAGTCTTCCCAATCCCCTGGGCCCCATTTTCTGGATGCGCTTCATCATCAAGCGGGCCTGCACGTACTGCTTGACGAGACGGTTGACGTCCTGAACCGAGGTCCCGCTCCCCTTGGCAATCCGTTTTCTCCGGCTTCCGTTGAGAATCGTGTGGTCCCGCCGCTCCTTGAGCGTCATGGAGCTGATGATCGCCTCGATCTTGACGAGCTCCTTCTCGTTCGGCTGGACCCCGGGCATCTTCTTGAGCTTTTGAAAGCCGGGAATCATCGAAAGCAGCTGGTCCAGGGAGCCCATCTTGCGAATCTGCTGCATCTGGTCCTGGAAATCCTCCAGGGTGAAGGCGTCCTTGCGCAGCTTCTCCTCGAGCTCGAGCGCCTTCTTCTCGTCGATGGCGGCCTCGGCTTTCTCGATGAGCGAGAGCACGTCCCCCATGCCGAGGATCCTGGAGGCCATCCGGTCCGGATGGAACATCTCGAGGGCGTCGGGTTTCTCGCCGACGCCTACGAACTTGATCGGCTTGCCGATGACGGCCTTGATGGACAAGGCGGCGCCGCCCCGGGCGTCGCCGTCCATCTTCGTGAGGATGACCCCGCTCAGATCGAGCAGCTCGTTGAATCGCGAGGCGACGTTGACCGCGTCCTGGCCCGTCATGGCGTCCGCCACGAACAGGATCTCGGCGGGGTCCATGGCTTCCCGGATCCTGCGCAGCTCCTGCATGAGGGCGTCATCCACGTGGAGGCGTCCGGCCGTGTCGACGATCAGGGTGTCCCGGCCTTGCGCAGCGGCCTGCTGCCGGGCTTCCCTGCAGATCGCCACCGGGTCCTGGTCGGTGCGCGAGGGGAACACCGGCACTCCCACCTGTTCGGCCAGCCGGGTCAGCTGGTCGATGGCGGCCGGCCGGTAAACGTCGGCAGGCACGAGCAAGGGGAAGTATTTCTTGGAGCGGAGCCAGACCGCGAGCTTGGCGGCGGTCGTCGTCTTGCCGGACCCGTGGAGCCCCACGAGCAGGATGCAGGCCGGCCGGTTCTCTTTGAGCTTGAGGTCCGCGCCCTGGGACCCCATGATGCGGATGAGCTCCTGGTGAACGATCTTGACGAACTGCTGGCCCGGGCTGAGGCTCTCCATCACCTCGGCGCCCAGCGAACGTTCCTTGACCGCTTCCGTGAAATCCTTTACCACCTTGTAGTTTACATCCGCTTCGAGAAGCGCTATCCTCACGTCCTTCAGAGCTTCCTGGACGTTCTTCTCGCTGAGCTTTCCGTGCCCCTTGACCTTCTTGAAAACGAGGGCGAGCTTATCCGAAAGATTGTCAAACATGGGCGAATCGACCTTTACCTATCCATGGAATCGATACGTGCAACAAAATCGAACAGAGAATCGGCCAGCGAAATCACCTTTACGGCAAGGATTATATCCCATCCGACGGGTCAAATAAATCGACAAATACTACATGAAAATCGTTTTGACTTCCAGCGCGCCGACCGATAGAGTCTGCGCCTATTTCGGGTCCCTTACGAAATGAAGGAAAATCAGCGGCGTCTTCCCCCGCAGCCCCACGATCGTCCAAGCCGCTTCACTGCCGCCGAGACCCAAGAGGAATTCCGCACCCATGACCGACCCTGAGCGGGCTCCTCGTACGGCGAAGGCGAGCTGAGGCTGATTCCTGACGGTCGAACCCTTCGATCGGACCCTGTCCAACCCGTTCTCTTAGACACCGGAGGCTGGAAATGTGGTTTTCGACCTGGACCCAGACCGGCATTCAAGTAGTCTCGGCCGCCGCACAGACGCTCCCCGACTCTCCTCCGCTGGCGGCCGTGCGCAGCAGCAACCTGCTCTGGGAAACGCTCCACCAGGCGGGCCCCATCGTGAAGCTGGTCCTGCTGCTCCTCATCGTTCTTTCGGTCGCCTGCTGGGGCATCATCTTGTACAAGTACCTGGTCCTCAGGCGCTCCGGCAGGGGCTCTGACCAGTTCCTTGCCCTCTTCGCCAGGGCTTCCAGTCTTTCCGAGCTGTACCAGGCCGTCCGAAGCAGCCCGGCCAGCCCCTTGCTCGCTGTCTTCGAGGAAGGGTACAAGGAGCTCTCGCGCCTGCTGACTTCCGGCGGCGGCTCCGGGCGCTCTGCCCCCGAGGATGCCCTCGTCGCCACGGGCGGGATCGAAAACGTGAGCCGGGCCATGCGGATGGCCCAGACCCGGGCCGTGACCGATCTCGAGAAGTACCTCAATTTCCTGGCTTCGACCGGCTCGACGGCGCCGTTCATCGGCCTTTTCGGAACCGTCTGGGGAATCATGACCGCCTTTCGCAACATCGGAGCCACGGGGTCGGCCAACCTGGCGACGGTCGCCCCCGGTATCGCCGAAGCCCTGATCGCCACCGCCGTGGGCCTTTTCGCTGCGATTCCGGCCGTCGTTGCCTACAACTTCTTCCTGCAGCGAATTCGGGTTCTCACGGCGGAAATGGAGAATTTCTCGGCGGACCTGATCAATATCATCGAAAGACACCTGCGCAAGAGCGCCTGACGCGCCTGCAAAACGACGCAAACAGCGGAGAACGGGTCATGGCCATCCGATCTAACGGCGACAGACCCCTCAGCGAGATCAACGTCACCCCCTTCGTCGACGTGATGCTCGTTCTCTTGGTGATCTTCATGGTCACGGCGCCGCTGCTCCAGTACGGCGTCGAGGTCGATCTGCCGGAGCCCAGCCGGCAGCCCCTCGAGGTGCCCAAAGAACAGGTCGTGCTGAGCATCGAGAAGGACCGGACGATACACGTGGACCGGTACAAGGTTGCGCTCAAGGATCTGGCCCCCAAGCTCAAAGCGATCTATCAGGGCAAGAAGGAAGAAGAGATCTTCCTGAACGCCGATCAGGACGTGCCCTACGGGTTCGTGGTCAAGGTCATGTCCGTGATCCGGGAGGCGGGGATCGATCGCATGGGCTTGATCACCGAGACACCCGAGTGAAACTTTTTGACTCCGGGGGCGTTGTTGCATAAGGGGCCATGAGTCCGCCATGAAATGGAACTTGCGGAAATGCGTCCTGGTTTCCGGCGCGCTGCATCTGGTGATCTTCTGGGGCGCGGCATCTCTGTCGTCTTGGGGCGGGTCGAAGACGATCTACCGGCCCCAGTACCAGGTGCGGCTCGTGGGCATGGAGGAGATCGGCGGCTCCGCAGATGAGGGCAAGCAAACGCGGGAGGCCGCCAAACCCGCTCCGCCTCCGGAAAAGCCTGCTCCCAAGAAGCCGGAGGTGGCCGTGCCGGAGGAAAAACCCAAGCCGCCGGAGGAGAAGCCCAAGGCTCCGGAGGTGAAACAGGCCAAGGTCGCGCCGAGCCCCGAGAAGGACAAGCCCAAGCCGGAGGAACCCGCGAAGGCGGCCCCGGCCAAGGAAAAGACCGCCGAGCCGTCCGAGGCCAGTCGTTCCAAGGACGCCGATTCGGAAAAGGCGCTGAGCGACGTGCTGGCCAGGATCGAGAAGAAAGTCGCCCGGGCCGGCAAGGAAGGCTCCGGCGGCAGGCCGGGAGGCGGATCGTCGGGCTGGGATGACAGGCAGGCGGAGCTGCTTTACAGCTCCTATTACGATGAGGTCGAAAGCAGGGTGCGACAGAACTGGATCCCGCCCCAGAACTTCGATCCCAATCGGGAGTCTCTGATGACCGTCGTTTCCCTGGCGCTGCTCCCGGACGGCAGGATCCAAAGCTCTTTCATCGAGCAGTCGTCGGGAAGCCCCTACTTCGATCAGTCGGTGATGAGAGCCATCCTGAAGTCCGACCCCTTTCCGCCCCCGCCGGTGGGCCTGAAGATGGAGAGCTTCGAGCTCGGTCTGCGATTCCACTCTTCGCCTTTTGCAGAATGGTGAACAGGATGAGACGATCCGCTTCCACGCTGCTGGCGCCGGTCCTCGTGACGCTCGGCCTAGTCGGGCCGCCGGCTCTGGCGAAAACCTACATCGATATCGATTCCCCCGGCTTCCGGGGCCTTCCCGTGGCCGTGGTCCAGGTCGAGCCGGACCCGCAGAGTACTCCCTGCAAGGAACCGGGGCTTTCGGAGAAGATCACGAAGGTCCTTCTCCAGGACATGGATGTGTCCGGATACTTCCAGATCCTGCCTCCCGAGGCGTTCCTGGTGGAGGCCAAGGATGTGAAGTTCGCTCCCGAGGGAGTCGATTTTCGGGCCTGGTCGCTCATCGGCGCGGAAGCGCTCATCCTTCACCGCACCTCCTGCGAACGGGACCAGGTCATCTTCGAAGCCCAGCTGCTGGACGTATTGACGGGCAAGGTGCTCACCTGGAAGAGATATCGAAGCCCTGTCTCCGCCTATCGCGTAGTTGCCCACCGCTTCGCCAACGAGATCGAGCTGCAGCTCACCGGCCTGGCCGGCACCTACGACACGCGGGTCGCCTATGTGGCCAAGAGCCCGGGGGCGAAAGACTCGGGCAAAGAGCTGTATGTGATGGACTACGACGGCAACGGCGCCAAGCGGCTCTCGAGCCTGAAATCAATCTGCCTCTCCCCCTCGTGGTCTCCGGACGGGCGCAGGATCGCCTTCACATCTTTTTACAAGACCAACCCGTCCGTTTACATTTTGGACATTGCAGGCGGGTCGGAGCTGCGCAGGCTCTGCGGGACCTTTTACCGACTGTGCTCCGGCGCCTCCTGGTCGCCGGACGGCAAGTGGGTCTCGTTTTCCGCCAGTATCAGCGGCAACTCGGAGCTTTTCCGGGTGCGTCTGGGGGACAGCGGCCCTCCGGCGCGCCTGACCGACGACTGGGGGATCGATGTGTCGCCTTCCTGGTCACCGGACGGAAAGCAGATTGCATTTGTATCCGACCGCGCCGGCAGGCCGGATCTGTACGTGCTCACGCCCGAAGACGGGACGACGCGCAGGCTCACGTTCGAAGGCTCTTACAACGCCGATCCGGACTGGTCCCCCAGAGGGGACTGGATCGTCTTCGCCGGCCGGGTGGACGGCGAGTTCCAGATCTTCCGGATTCGCCCGGACGGGACGCAAAGGACGCAGCTGACCTATGCGCCCGGCAACGGCATCAGCCCGAGCTTCTCTCCCAACGGGAGATTGGTGGCGTTCAGCTCCAATCAGGCGGGTCCGTACGAAATCTATCTGATCCGGGCGGACGGCTCCGGAAGGAAGCGGATCACGCTGGAAGGGCGCGATGCCTCGGACCCTTCCTGGGGTCCGCTCACTTCCGACTGACCGGACGAAAGGCTTTGAAACCGAGCTATTGTGATTGCAGAACTGCTGTGATAGATTCAGCCGGCCGAATTCGAATGAAACGGGTGTTTCATTCTCGTCGGCGGGAGTTCTCAACCACCTAGGCTGTGCCCAGCCAAACGGGCGAAAGGGGAGGAGAGAAATGGTCGGGAAGAAGAGTGTACGGATCTTGCTGAGTCTCATCTGTGTGGGGATCCTCGCCATCGGGGTCGTATCCTGCGCCAAGAAGACGACGACTCCGGCGGTGACGGAGACCGAGCCGAGGCCCGCGGTCGAGCCCGAGGCTCCTGCCGTAGAGCCGGCGCCCGAGGCTGCCCCTGAGGAGATGTCGGCCGAGGCCAAGGCGCAGTCCCAGCTGCAGGACGTGTTTTTTGATTTTGACAAGTACAACATCCGGACCGATGCCAGAGACACGCTCAGGATGGATTACGAGGTCCTCCAGACCGTTCCCGATGCCTCGATCCAGATCGAGGGGCACTGCGACGAGCGCGGCACCTCGGAATACAACCTGGCCCTTGGCCAGCGGCGCGCCGACGCGGCGAAGGACTACCTGGTCGGCCTCGGGATGTCCGGCGGCAAGATCAGCACGATCAGCTACGGCAAAGAGCGGCCGATCGACCCCGGGCACGACGAAGCGGCCTGGGCCCAGAACCGCAGGGCTCACATCGCGATCCAGGGCGCCATGTAACGTGACAGCCCGGTAAGCGACGCAGTCGTTCTTTCGAATCTGTTCTTTTGAGCAAGGGGGGTGCCAGGAGCCTTCACGGCTCCTGGGCAGGCTGGGCAGGGGGTTTCCTGGCTGGGGGCAAGGGAAGGAATTTCCGACCCGGTCCCCCAGGGCCTGCGACGCCCCCCTTGCCTGCGCATGGGGCCAGGCCGTTGAAAAAGGCCCATCTGCTGCGTTGCGCTCGTTTGTCGTCACTGCGGCGTACCTGAGTACGCCTCGTTCCTCAAACTTCGCGCGCCTTGCATCTGGACCTTTTTGAACGGCCTGGGCAGAGGCAAGGTTGAAACGGGTCAGAGGAGCTTGAAAATGGGTGCTGCCCGAACCATCGTTTTCCCCGCATTGGGGCTCCTGCTGCTCGCCGGGTGCGTGTCCAAGGGCCAGTTTCTGGCAGCGCAGGACCGGGTCCGTGCGCTGGAGCTGCAGCTCCAGGAATTGCAGGCGAGCCAATCCAGGGCGGCGACCGATACGGGAGACATCCGGGGAGGCCAGGCGGACATCAAGGCCGATATGCTCGATCTTCACTCGGAAATCCAGCAGCTCAGAGGCGAGCTCTCCACGGTCGGCCATCAGAAGGAAGTCGACCAGAAGGAGAGGGGGGCGCTGGAACAATCGCTTGCCTTCCAGATGAACCACCTGATGAGCCAGATGCAGTCTCTCGAGGCGAGGATGGCCCAGATCGAAGATTTCTTCGGCCTCAAGGCCAAGACTCCCCCGGGCGCACAGGGGAGAAGGGAGAGGAGGCCGCCCCCTCCGGAAGGCGTCCAAGGGGCACCTCAACCGACTCCGCCGGAGTCCGCTCCGCCGACGTCTGCTCCGCCCGCTCCCGCTGAGGCCCTGCCTCCTGCGGCCGCAGAGGAGCAGCGGAGCGGTCCTGCTGCTGCGGAGCCGGGTGGCGAGGCCGGGGCCGTAGCCGTCCCCCAGCCGCAGCTGCCCGACGTCGAGCCGCCTCCTGAGCCTCAAGCAGCCCCCCAGCCGCTCACCGCAGAGGAGTCTTACAACCTGGCTCAGCACCTTTACCAGGCCAAGAAGTTCGAGACCTCTCGTACGGCCTTCGAGCAGTTCATCCAGCGCCATCCGGACTCCCACCTGGTCGGCAATGCCAGGTTCTGGATCGGGGAGACTTACTATCAAACCGGAGACTACGAGAGGGCCATCGTTGCCTATCAAAAGGTACTGGAAGACCGCCGCAAGAGCGCCAAGGCACCGGACGCTCTTCTGAAGATCGGGTTCGCCCTGGCACAGATGGGAGAGAACACGGCCTCCATTGCCGCGCTGGAGAAGCTCTTGCGCGAATATCCGCAGTCTCCCCAGGTCAAACTGGCCAACGAGAAGCTCAAGCTGCTGAAGACCAAAGGGGGAACGGGCAAGGCCCAAGGCAATGAAGGGAAACAGCAGAGCTCCGAAAAAAAGAAGAGCCCTCAGTAAGGGAATCCTCCTGTTTCGAAAGACCCGTCCAAGGGGATCTCCCTCCCCTTCCCGCGACCGAACATCCAGCCCGAGGCAGCGGAAGAAGAGTTCGAGCGCCGACCAGAGAAGGGCGCCTTCACGCCGGCGCCGCACCATCGCCCGGCGGGCCTTCCTGTGCGTCATGCTGCTGGCTCTGGCGGGGCTCGCCGTCTATTCGGTCAAGCTCGACCGGCAGATCGTCGACCGTTTCGAAGGGAAGCGCTGGCGGCTGCCTTCCAAGATCTACTCCGATGCGTTCACGCTTTACCCCGGCCTCTCGCTGGAGGGGGCTCACCTCACGGAGAGACTGCGCCGCCTGGGGTATCAGACCGGGCGGGGGAAGACTCTCGCGGAAGGGGAGCACCGGACCGGCACCGGTTTCATCGACCTCTACCTCCACGATTTTCGCTACCCCGGAGCCCACTTCGAAGGCATGCCGGTGCGGCTCGAGACCGGGGACGGAACGATCCGCCGGCTGAAGAACCTGGATACTTCGGCCGAGCTTTCCTCCGTGGATCTCGAGCCGGAGCTGATCACCGGATTGTTCGAAAAGGTTTGGGAGGAACGCAGGATCGTAGCCCTGGAAGAGGTGCCGGAGGTGGCGGTCAACGCCGTGATCGCCATCGAGGACCATCGCTTCTACCGCCACTTCGGGCTCGATCTGCCGGCGGTCGTGCGGGCCGCCCTGGCGAACTTCCGGGAGGGCAGGATCGTCGAGGGAGGCAGTACGCTCACCCAGCAGCTCGTGAAGAACTTCTTCCTGACTCCACGGAAGTCCCTGTGGCGCAAGGCGCAGGAGGCCCTCATGGCCGTGCTGGTGGAGCTTCGCTACTCGAAGTCCCAGATCCTGGAAGCCTACCTCAACGAGATCTACTTCGGGCAGAGGGGATGGCAAGGGATCTACGGCATCGGAGAGGCCGCGGAATTCTACTTCGGCAAGCCCATCGACAAATGCGGGCTCGAGCAGGCCGCGGTGCTTGCGGCCCTCATTCGCTCTCCGGGAGCATACTCTCCCTTCAAGAAGGAGGAGAGGATCCGAGACAGGCGGGACCGGGTCCTCAGGAGAATGTGGGAGCTCGGCATGATCGCCGAATCCGCTTACAGGGAAGGCGTCGACCGGCCCGTCGAAGTGCGGCCTTTCGTGCCTCAGGGCAACGACGCTCCCTATTTCGTCTCCTATCTGCTCAAGGAGCTGGAGCAGGATTATTCGATCGACATGCTGACCTCCGAGGGGCTGAGGATTTTCACGACCCTGGACGTGGAAATGCAGAGGCTCGCCACAAAGTGCGTGCAGGAAGGGATCCAGCGGCTGGAGCAGCGCTACCCGTCTCAGCTCCGGAGCGCCTCCGGTGCGCCGGAGGATGAGCTGCAGGGGGCGTTCGTGGCCCTGCAGCCGCACACCGGCTATGTGCGGGCGCTGGTCGGGGGCAGGGACTACAGGAAGAGCCGTTACAACCGAGCCGTGCAGGCGCGCAGGCAGCCGGGCAGCCTGTTCAAACCGTTCGTCTACCTCGCCGCCCTGGAGCAGGGCGCCGGCCGCAAACCGGATTACACGCCTTCCTCGATCCTCCCGGACGAGCCGTTGGAGGTGCGGTATGACGGCAAGAGATGGAGCCCGCGGAACTTCAAGGAGCAGTATTTTGGCGACGTCACCCTGAGGACCTCTCTCGAGCAGTCGATGAACTGCGCCACGGTATGGCTGAGTCAGCAGATCGGGCTGGAGCGCATCCTCGGCGTGGCGGCAAAGCTGAGGCTCCCGGTGCCTGCGGCCGCGGGACCCTCGGTGGTCCTCGGCGCCTTCGAGGCCACCCCGCTGGAAATGGCTTCCGCCTACGGAACCCTGGCCAACCAGGGCGTCCGCTGCACCCCTCTGGTGATCCGCAAGGTGCTGGACAAAGACGGGACGACGCTGAAGCGCAAGGGCCTGGAGCTCGAGCAGGTCGCATCCGCCCAGGCCTGCTACCTGCTGACCCATCTGCTGGAGGGAGTGTTCCAGCGCGGCACCGCCCGCGGGGTGGGGCGGGAGATCCCCGTTGCGGCGGCGGGCAAGACGGGCACGACGAACGACTACAGGGACGCGTGGTTTGCCGGCTACACGCCGCGCCTTGTGGCTCTCGCCTGGGTCGGCTTCGACACGCCCCGCAGCACCGGGCTTTCCGGGGCCCAGGCCGCGCTGCCGATATGGTGCGAGTTCATGAAAGTGGCGTCTTCGGGGCTCCCCAGGGAGGACTTCGTACCTCCGCCCGGCATCGTATTTCACAAAATCGATCGACTGAACGGCCTGCTCGCCACCCCCAACTGTCCGGATACGGTCGAAGAGGCCTTCCTGGAGGGAACAGGGCCATCGGAGCTGTGCCCGCTGCACCCCGACAACGGTGCGCACGAAGAAGGGAGCGGCGGAGGGAACGAGCAAGGCGTGCTCAGAAAGATCTTTGATCTTTTCCGTTGAGCCACTTCTCCGCCGCCGCGGCCGGGCCGGATCCTGGCGCCTCCGACCGAGGGGCCGGCCTTCGCTGGACTCGAATCCCATCGACCTCTAAGATATAAGCGATTACGTTCTACAGGAGGAGGAAGCGAGACTCAAGCGGGACCGCTACGGCCCGGGGATCTCATTTTCCGGCGAGGAGGATAGGCTCATGGATCGGGTTTCCAGAACCATGAAGGTCCAGTTGCAGAGAGGCCAGAGACAGGAATGCTGCTATGACCCGTTCGGCGACCAGCGGTTTGCCTCCAGGACCACCTGGACACCGAACACGGACATCGTGGAAACGGAACGGTCCGTGGTGATTCTCATGGAACTGGCAGGCATGGACAGGGAAGCCGTGCAGGTCGTCTGCGAGGGCGATCTGCTGCGCATCTCCGGAGTGCGGACCCGGAGGAAGATCCAGGAGGCCAAACGCTTCCATCGGATGGAAATCGACTACGGGCCGTTTGAGAAGCTCTTCCGGATCCCGGCGGACCTCGAAGTCGATGAAATCAAGGCGGAATATCAGAACGGGTTCTTGGAGGTGACCCTCCCCAAGAAGAAAGAGGAAGAGGCGAGACGGCTCGTGGTGATATACGAAGAAGGTTAAGAGAGGGAGATCGAGCATGGAGCTTCCAAGCGACTTGCGGATACCTGCCGGCAAGGAGGACAAGGAAGAGGCCCCGATCCCTGACGAGCTCTCCATCCTGCCCCTGTCCGGCGTCGTCCTGTTCCCGCGGATCGTGGTCCCCCTCATGGTGGGCCAGGAGAACTACGTCCAGCTCGTGGATGAGGCGGTGATGTCCGATCGCCTCATCGGGGTTGCCGCGAGCCGCCAGAAGCCGGACGAGGAGCCTTCGCCGGAAAGCCTCTACCGCGTCGGGACCGCTGCCAAGATCCTGAAGATGATGAAGCTGCCTACCGGCGGCGTGAGCTTTCTCGTCCAGGGGATCACGCGCATCCGGATCCATGAATTCACCCGGAGAACACCCTATCTGACCGCCCGGGTGACCCGTCTCGAGGAAGTGGGGTCCGCGGACCCGGACATCGAGGCCTTTCAGAACAGCCTGAAGCAGATGTTTCAAAAGCTGGCCGAGCTGCTGCCGAATTTCCCGGGGCCGTTGCTCGCCACGGCCATGGGCATCCAGGAGCCGGGCAGGCTGGCCGACCTGGTGTGTGCGAACCTGCCCCTCAATCTGGAGGAACACCAGAGCATCCTGGAGGAACTGCACATCCGGGAGCGAATCCGGGCCGTCATGGTGTTCCTCAATCGCGAGATCCAGAAGAGCGAGATCAACAAGAAGATCCAGGAAGAGGTCGAGAGCGAGGCCGGCGAGGAGCAGCGCAAGTACATCCTGCAGAAACAGCTCAAGAAGATCCAGGAGGAGCTGGGGCAGAAGGACGAGAAGACGATCGAAGTCGAGATGCTTCGCTCCAAGATCGCGGATGCGAAGATGCCGCCGGAGGTGGAGAAGGTGGCTCAAAAGGAGGTCGACCGCCTCGGCATGATGAATCCGGCGGCGCCGGAGTACTCGGTGTCCAGGACCTATTTGGACTGGCTGATCGAGATGCCCTGGTCCCAGTCCACCGAGGACCGGCTGGACGTGACGGAAGCCGCCAAGGTGCTGGATGCCGACCACTACGATCTGGATAGAGTGAAGAGAAGAATCCTCGAATACCTTTCCGTCCGCAAGCTCAAGGAAGACATGCGCGGACCGATCCTCTGCTTCGCAGGGCCTCCCGGCGTGGGGAAGACGTCCCTGGGCAGATCGATCGCGCGCGCCATGGGTCGGAAGTTTCACCGCATCTCCCTGGGCGGCATGCGGGACGAGGCCGAGATCCGCGGGCACAGGCGTACCTACGTGGGCGCCCTGCCGGGCCGGATCGTACAGGGCCTGCGCAAGGTCGGAACGAACAACCCGGTGTTCATGCTGGACGAGATCGACAAGGTGGGATCTGACTTTCGGGGGGACCCCTCTTCCGCGCTCCTCGAGGTCCTCGACCCGGAGCAGAACTTCAGCTTCTCGGACCATTACATGGAGGTCCCCATCGACCTCTCCAAAGTCTTCTTCATCACGACCGCCAACGTTCTGGAGACGATTCCTCCGGCCCTGCGGGACCGGATGGAGGTCCTGGAATTGCCGGGGTACACGGAAGAGGAGAAGCTCCTCATCGCCCGCAACTTTCTCTTCCCCAAGCAGTTGCGCGAGAACGGCCTCACGCCGGCCCAGCTCGAAGTCACGGAAGAGGCCCTTGCCAGGGTCATCCGGGACTACACGAGAGAGGCCGGTGTCCGGAACCTGGAGCGGGAGATGGCCGGGGTGTGCCGCGGAGTGGCGCGCCAGGTCGCCGAAGGCAAGAGCGAGCCGACGCGTGTGGACGCGGGTGATTTGAAGACCTATCTGGGCCCCCAGCGGTTCTTCTCCGAGGTGGCGGAGCGGATGACGGCCCCGGGCATCGCCACCGGGCTGGCCTGGACGCCCACAGGGGGGGACATCCTGTTCGTGGAAGCCACCCGCATGGAGGGCAGGAAGAACCTGATCCTGACCGGCCAGCTCGGGGACGTCATGAAGGAGAGCGCCCAGGCAGCCATGAGCTACATCCGGTCCAGGGCGGGAGAGTTCGGGATACCGAAGAAGTTCTTCGAAGGCACGGATATCCACCTGCACGTGCCCGCGGGCGCCATCAAGAAGGACGGCCCGTCCGCGGGGGTCACCATGGTGGTTGCCCTGGCAAGTCTGCTCACCGATCGAAGGGTGCGTTCCGACCTGGCCATGACGGGCGAGATCACTCTGCGCGGCAAGGTCCTTCCCGTGGGCGGGATCAAGGACAAGGTGCTGGCCGCGCGCCGCTCCGGGATCAACAACGTGATCCTTCCGAAACTGAACGAGAAAGACCTGGAGGAGCTGCCCGAGAAGGCGCGCCAGGAGATGCGCTTCGTACTGGTCGACAGCATCGATGAGGCCGTAGGCGCAGCCCTGGAGCGAGCCGCGTGAGCGAGCCGTGGGAGCACTCGGTAGGGTGGACTGAGCCGCAGGCGTGTCCACCAACCACGGCTGAGTGCGGTGGGTGCACCGCCCTCGATCGGCTCGGGCTCAGAACGCTCCGGCCCTTCTCCTCCCATGGGTCGGAGACTGCCGCCCTTCGGCCGCATCGGCTTTTTCGTCCCTCGTCCTTGGCCGGGTGTATCGGGATACACGAGCCTGGCGGCTTCGGTATTCGAGAAACAACGCTGCGTTCCACCGGCCTGCGGAACTCGGGACGGCCTCCGCGACTCGCCCTCGCCTCCTCGCGCGGACACCCGCCGCGCTCAGGGCAGCACTCGGTAGGGTGGACTAAGCCGCAGGCGTGTCCACCAACCGCGGCTGGAAATCGCGAGCGTGACGATCCGCCGTCCCGAGCGCAGCGAGGGACCTTCCGGTGCCG
This sequence comes from bacterium, assembly GCA_040756235.1. Taxonomy (GTDB): domain Bacteria; phylum Desulfobacterota; class DSWW01; order DSWW01; family DSWW01; genus JBFLZG01. The sequence goes on from JBFLZG010000027.1 coordinate 29,553, forward strand.
ATCTGCGATCGCATCGCGGTGCGTTGCCAGGTTAGGTGTGGCGGGTGCACCGCCCTCGAGGCGACCCGGGCTGGTTGCTCTTCTCCTTTGTCTCTTGATGACGGCCTGTGCGCTGGGCGCGGCCGGTTGCGCCGGAAGAGCGCCCGGCCGCGAGGAGGCCCCGCCGGACGCCGTGGCTCGCGACAGGCAATTTGTGGTGGACAGGGCCCCGGAGGACGCTGCCCCCCAGCGCGTGGCATCCTTCGGGTCGGCCGCAGCCGGGCACGCGGCCCTGCAGAAGGGCGATCTCTACGGAGCAGAGGACCTTCTGGAGCGTGCGGTCGCGCTGGATCCGGGAAATCCCTTCAGCTATTTCTATCTGGCCGAAGTCCGCTACCGGCAGGGCGAAGCGAAGCAGGCGCTCGTTCTGCTGGATCAGTCCGAGCTTCGCTTCCACGGACACCCGTACTGGCTCGGTGAAGTCTATGCGCTGAAAGCGCTCTGCTGGGAGAAGCTCGGGTCGGCGGAGAAGTCGAAGGCGGCATACGAGAAGGCTCTCGAATACAATCCTTCGAACCGGGAAACCCGCTAGCGTCTGGAGCGCTTGGAGACAGGAGAGGAGGCCGGATGAGGGGGGCAGGATCATGAAAGGGGTCGAGAGGGTCCGGGACGGAATGAGCATGGCTCAGGCCGTGCGGCAGGCTTACGGGCGCGGCGAAGAGGATGAGCTGATGGAGCCTCTCGTGGCGGTCGATCCGCAAGGAGAGCCGTACGGGAGGGTCCGGCAGGGGGACAGCGTGATCTTTCACAACATCCGGGGAGAACGGGAGTCGGAGCTGACCCGTGCGCTCGCGGATCCGCAGTTCCCGCACTTCCTCAGGCCTGCCAGCCTTCCCGGCCGCATGGCCACAATGATCGAATACGAGCGCGGCCTGCCCGTGCGTGTGGCGTTCCCGCCGATCGCGCGGGTCGAGAACACGCTGGGCGAGGTGCTCGCCCGTCACGGCGTCCGGCAGGCACGGGTGGTCGAGTCGGAGAAAGCCATTCACGTGACCTTCTTCCTGAACGGGAAATCCGAAGAGCCCTGTCCTCTGGAGGACCGCTTCATCATCCCGTCGGACCGGTCGGTGCGGAACTTCGACGAGCTGCCGGAAATGAGCGTCTCCCAGGTGGCCGAGGTCCTGAAGGCCAGGCTGCGGGAAGAGCGCTACGGGTTCGTGCTGGGCAACTTCGCCAACGTGGACGTCGTGGGGCACATGGAAAACGAGGAGGCGGTGCGGCGCGCTGTCCGTGCCGTGGACACCCACACCGGAGCGGTGGTCGAAGAGGCCTGCCGGCTGGGTTACGTCACGCTGATCACCGCGGATCACGGCACCGTGGAGAAGCGGCTCTACCCGGACGGCGCCGTGGACACGGGCCACAGCGACAGCCCGGTCCCTTTCATCGTGGTGCCCCCCGCCGGGTCCGGCGAGGTCAAGGTCCGCTCCGGCGGCTCGCTCGTCGACGTGGCTCCCACCGTGCTCCGGATCCTGGGCCTGCCGCAGCCCGAGCAGATGACCGGGAGCAGCCTGGTCGAGGGCGGCTCAATCCTGCCTGAAGGGTCCGGCCGGCTCGGCTCCGGATGTCCTCCCGTCTTCCTCCTGATCCTGGACGGGTGGGGCCAGCTCGATCGGGTCGAGGGGAACCTCATCGCTCAGACCCCTACGCCGGTCATGGACCGCCTGCTGCGGACCTGCCCGTGGACCCGGCTCGAAGCGGCCGGTCCGGCGGTCGGCATGCCGAAGGGAAGCGTCGGGAACTCCGAGTGCGGCCATCTGCACATCGGCGCCGGCCGGATCGTGCCTGCGGACCGCGTGCGCATCGATCAGGCCATCCGGACCGGCGAGTTCTTCGACAATCCCGCCTTGCGGTGGGCCATGGAGCCGGCCCGCGCGGACGGGTGCGCGCTGCACCTGCTCGGCATCGTCTCCTTCTACAGCTCGCACGGTCCTTTGGATTACCTGTTGGCCCTGATGGAGATGGCCAAACGAGAAAGCGTCCGCGAGGTCTTCGTCCATGGCCTGCTGGGCAGAAGAGGGGAGAAGCCCGAAAGCGGTGCCATCTACGTCGATAAGGTGGAGAAGAAGGCGTGCGAGCTCGGGCTCGGCCGGGTGGTGACGGTCATGGGCCGCTACTGGGCCATGGACCGCGAGGATAACTGGGACCGGATCGAGAAGGCCTACCGCGCGCTGGTAGCCGGCTGAGTCGAACCGTCTTATCTTCGTCATCCCGGCCCATGTGCGAAGCGCGTGGGAGCCGGGATCCAGAAGGCGGCATCAAGAACGGGGAGCAGGGACTGGATTCCGGCCCCTGCCCCGGACTCTGATCCGGGGTTCGCCGGAATGACGGAAAAGACAACGGCAAAGGCTCCACCAGCGTTGTAGGGGCGCTGCTCGCTGCGCCCGCGAGCTCGGGCAGGGCAAGCCCTGCCCCCAAAAGAGCCCGCAGGAACCGCGACGTACGCGTTCAAACCTCCCAGGGCTCGGCCTTTCTGTTTGAGCTTGCCCCTGTACGGGTAGGGTTTTCGGGATCGGAATTCCATCGCAGCGGATTGTCGGCAACGTACTCCCGGATGCGCTGCAGCGCATCCTCATGGCGGATGATGTGTTCGAAATACCCTCGTTGCCACAGAGGGCCCGTTCGTCCCAGGAAACGATTGGTGCGAATCGCGGATATGGACTTGAACGCCCGCACTACATCGGCAAATGTAGGGGGGCTGCTTGCTGCGCCCGCGAGCTCGGGCAGGGCAAGCCCTGCCCCTACAAGAGTGACGACGCCGTGTACGTGGTTGGGCATGAGCACGAAACAATCCAGCTCTATGCCGGAAAATCGATCAGGTAATTCGTTCCAAACGGCTTGAACGATGCTCCCGATCCTGCTGGGGCCCATCAGGCCATCCGTCATCTCGGCCAATACGGGAGCTCTGTGCCGAATGCACACCGTTGCGAAGTACGCCCCGGCTCGACTGTAGTCATACCCCGGAAGGCGGATCGACCGTCTGGAGGGCTTGTCTGGTCCCATTTCATGCAAGCTTTCCCGGTTGCCACCGGGGGCCCGCTTGCTGCGCCGGCGAGCTGGGCAGGGCAAGCATGCGATCCCATGTAGGGGCGCTGCTTGCTGCGCCCGCGGGTTCGGGCAGGGCAAGCCCTGCCCCTACGGACTGCGGCCGTCTCATCATGCCTCACGCAGAGCCGCGCGACAACTTCGCGAGCAGGCGCTCCCTGGCCTCCTCCAGCCTCGAATAGCACGCGTAAGGCACCCGCAGGTCCCCCAGGCGGAACGTTTTCTCCAGCATCTTGCCGTGGTAGTCCGACCCGCCCGTCACGACGAGCCCGTGCTCTTCGGCAAGGGCCGCGAGCACGCGGACTTTTTCCGGATCGTGATCGTGACAGTAGACCTCGATTCCCATCACGCCCTCCCGGATGAGGGAGGTGATCAGGGCCGGGTTCCGGATCAGCCCCGGATGGGCGATGACGGAAACGCCCTTGCTCGCGTGGATCATGGCGATCGTGTCCGCGGTCGTATTCTTGAACCGTTTGACGTAGGCGGGCTGGCCCTCCCCCAGGAACCGGTCGAACGCCTCATCCATGGTTGTCACGTAGCCCTTGCGCAGCATGACTCGGGCGATGTGGGGCCTGCCGACCGAAGCGGCCTCCTCGGCCTCTCGGAACACTTCTTCCGGATCCACCGGCAGACCCAGCGCATCGAGGAGCTTGCACATTTCCGCGATGCGCGGGGACCGCGTGGACAGTGGGCTGCTCAGGAACTCCTGAAACGCGGCGTCTTCGTAATCCACCCAATACCCCAGGATGTGTGCCTCGCCGGCCGGATGGGTGGCGCTGATCTCGACCCCGGGGACCAGGACGATCTGCCGGGCCCGGGCCGTGCGTACCGCTTCCTGCAGGCCTGCCGTGGTGTCGTGATCGGTGATCGAGATCACCGCCAGTCCGGCCGCATGGGCTTCGGCCACCACCTGCGAAGGGGTGAGCGTTCCGTCCGAAGCGTTGGTGTGGATATGGAGGTCGATGTTTGGCACGGTCATGCGCTCCTGCACGCTCGGAACCGGAAGAACCAAAAGGGGGATATTATACAGAACTCGGTCGAGCTCCGGCAAATCAGGCAGGCGTTGGCTCCGGGCGCAGAGGAAGCGTCACGCGGGCCACGGTCCCGCCCTCGCCTGGACAGTGCATCTCGATCCGGCCGCCGTGGCGCCTTACGATGCTGTAGGCGATCGAAAGCCCAAGACCGGTTCCCTTGCCGATCTCCTTGGTCGTGAAGAACGGGTCGTAGATGCGGTCTCGATACTCCCTGGGGATCCCGGGCCCCGTGTCCCGGATTTCCACGCAGGCCAGCGGGGAGCCGGCGCGAGGGCGCGAGAGCGAGCTGCTCACCCGGATCACCCCTCCGGCCTCGACCGCGTCGGCTGCATTGGACAGAAGCGTGAGGAAGAGCTGGTTCAGCTCGTCCGGGTCGGCCTCGATCTCCGGCACCGCGCCGTACTCCCGCACGACCTCGATGGGGTCCTTGAGCTTGCCTTCCAGCACCCAGAGGCTGCTCTCGAGAGCTTCCCGGATATCCACTTTGCGCAACACCCCCTGGCGGGAGCGCGAGCACTTCAGCAGCGCTTCCACGATCTTGCGGATCCTCTCCGCCCCTTTGCGGGAGCCCTCGAGCGCACGGCCGAGATCTTCCAGGACGAATCCGTAATCCACGGACTGCTGCAGGCGCTTTCGGTCCTCACCGACAGCGGCCGGCAGGGGCAGCCGGTCGTCATAAGAGAGAATCTGCCGCAGACGGCCCACATAGTCTTCCACGTGGATCAGGTTTCCGTAGATGAAGCTGATCGGGTTGTTGATCTCGTGAGCGACGCCGGCCACGAGCCGGCCAATCGAGGCGAGCTTCTCGGCGTGCAGCACCTGGTTCTGAGCTTCCACCAGATTCCGGTAGGCCTTCTCCAGTTTCTCGTTGGCCTGCTGGAGCTGTCTCCTCAGCGACTTCTCCTTCCGGTACCGCTCCAGTTGGCGGTTCAGGGCCCGGATGGCAAACCCCGCAGCGGCGAACAGGATGATGATGCGCAGGCCCAGCCCCGCCGCATCGGCAGCACTGCGGGGCCCCTGCGAACCCAGGATCCCGACCGCGAGGTAGCCGGCCAAGGCCTGGAGGCTCGCCACGGCCGTCCCCTTCGCGCCGAATCGAAAGGAGGCGGCAAGCACGGTCGTGAGATAAAAAGGCAGGCACGGACTGTCCACCCCGCCGGTCCAGTAGATGACCCAAGAGGTGAGCAGACTGTCCAGGAGCAGTCCGGCGGCCGTGATCCGGGAGCATCGCGATGCGGCGGGCGGGACCCGGCTCCGCATGAGCCACAGGGATCCGAGGGCGGACAGAGGCATCAGGGCGATCGCCGCGACGACCTTGAGGAGATGGCCTGTCACGGCTCCGGTCCGGTATGCGGTGAACCCCAGGAGCAGATAGCTGCTGGTCACGAGGACCCGGCTCCACTGCATCTTCCGGTCCAGATCCGGCGGGTCGAGAGGCTGGGGTTCTGCGTGCGACGGCATCGGGGATGCCGCAAATGGATCGGCTCCTTCGTGCATGCCGGGCAGCACAGCAAGAAGCATTCCAGCGCTCGGTCAGGGATCCCCTCCCTTGAAAGAGGGTATCGAAGAACGCCTCCCCAGGCTCGTGAGAATGGGCAATGCGAGCGTCTTGCTCGAGGGGCAAGCAACCCACCTCGCGTCCTTTCTTTGCCCCCCCTTTGCGAAAGGGGGGTAAGAGCCGAACCCCCTCTGTGTGCACGGCCGGCCACACGGCCGTGTGGCCGGCCGTGCCGCCGGACAAATGGCTGATGTGTGGAAGCGGCCCCGGAAAAAGATGCCCATCAGGGGCCCCTCCACCGCAGGCTTTGCCGTCCCCCGTGTGTTAGTATTCCCGAGAAGTCCTGAACGGGACGGCGCGGTCAGGCGACTGTCCATGGCAGAGCTCCAGAGAGGACCCGCTCACGTGCATTCCGAGACCCCTGGAGGGAGCGAGCCGGAAGTCCTCTGGATGCAGAGGACGGCCGACGGGGACACGGAAGCTTTTCGGCGTCTGGTCGCACGCTACGAGAAGCAGATCCTGAACCTCGCATATCGGTACTGCGGAGATCCGCAGGCGAGTCAGGATCTGTCCCAGGAGATCTTTCTCAAGGTCTATCTGAATGCCAACCGCTGGAAGCCGAAGGCCCGGTTTTCGACCTGGCTCTTCCGGGTGGCGGTGAACCACTGCCTGAATTATCGCAGGGACCGCAAGCGGGACCCTCTGCGTGCGGCAGCCTCGGCCCGAACCGACTCTTGCCCGGGGGGGGCGCAGGAGGCCCTTCCTCTCGACGGCCGCGGCAACCCGATCGGCGCCTCCGGCCCTGCCGCGGCCGACCCGGATAGGAGAGAAGTCGACCTGCGGGTCCGCAGGGCCGTTCTGGCCCTTCCTGCGCGCCAGAGAATGGCTCTGATCCTGCAGCGCTACCACGGGCTCTCTTACAGGGAAATCGCCGAGAGAATGGACTGCAGCCAGGGTGCGGTGGAGAGTCTGCTGGTCCGTGCGGCGGAGCACCTGCGTGCGACTCTGGCGGACCTCATCAAGGAGGAATGAGGGCCCCGCAGGATTTTCTGGCGGATCCGTGTTGAACTTGAGCAGAGGCAAAGAGGGAGAGAGCGAATGGGCTGCAAGAGGGTGCGGGATCGTCTGAAGCCCTATGCAGACGGAGAGCTGGGCGGGAGCCGAAAGGCCGCGGTGGAGCGCCACCTGGCCGGCTGCGAGCCCTGCCGGCAGGCGCTCCGCGAGCTCGAAGGCCTGGCCTCCCTCATGGCCGCGGCAGCGGAAATCGAGCCGGCCGCCGGGTTGGCGGAGCGCGTGCTGGCCGAGGCCGGTCGATCTCACAGGAGTCGCGACAGGTCTCTGCTGCGCGCGGGAGCGCCCGCCAGGGTCTGGTACGCGTCGCCGGTCGGATGGGCGACGGCCGGCCTGTTCGTCGCCGGCGTGATGGCCGGCCACCTTCTGACGACCGGCCTGAAGCAGGAGGGGCAGCCCTCCCCGGCGCGTTCGGAAAGCTCCCGGCAGATGGTCGACCTGGAGATCTTCTCCGTGACCCCGCCCGATTCTCTGGAAGAGGTTTACTGGCAGACCCTGCCCGACCTCGGCGAGGAGGCGGCATGAAAGACAAGATACTCCTGATCGTCCTCGGCTTCTCTCTCGGCTTGAACCTCTCCCTGGGGGGCTACGAGCTCTACGGGTGGGTGAAAGAGCGCAACGCGCAGGAGCAGGGGCCGGCCCTGCATCCCGTGCAGCCGGGCTCCGGCCTCCCGCCGCCGCTGCAGCGCAAGCTCGAGCGGGAAAGGAGACCGTGGATTCCCGAATTCCAGCGCATGTTCCGCGAAATGCGGGCAGCCCGGCAGGATCTGTACGCCGCTCTGCGGGAGCAGCCTCCGGACCCCGGGAAGGTGCGGGCGAGCCTGGACCGGGTGGCCGCGGTGCAGAAGGCCCACCAGAGCATGGTCGTGGAGCGGATCATGCGGGAGAGCGAATCCATGGATCCGGACGAACGCAGGGCCTACCTGGACTGGATCGGCCGGGCGCTGCACGGTCCGGGCATGGGGCCGGGCTGTGGGCCCGGGAAGGGGCGCAGGAGGCCGGAAGGTCCCGCCGGAGCGGCGCAGGCGCCCGGCGCCTCCCCGCCGCAGCATGAGCAGCCCGGAGAGCCGGCGCCTGCGGGCCCGGCAGGGCCGGCGCTTCCGGGCGAATGATCGTGGAGGGACGGCTTGCCTTGAT
>JBFLZG010000028.1:0-4016 GCA_040756235.1 bacterium
GCAGGTCCGTGGCAACCTCCCGGTTACATGGAGGTCGCCACGCTTGCGCTCGCGATGTTCGGCCTTGTATTGGCCCTCGGTTGCCGCGCCTCCTCTAGCGCGCCGGCTGCCACGACATGCACGAAGGCCGGGGCCCAGTCCCTGCAGCCGTCATTTATAGGGGCGACCGGCCGGTCGCCCCTGCCGGATCCCGGCTCCCACGCGCTCCGCACATGGGCCGGGATGACGGAACACGCCACGCCCCTCTCTCCCGTCATTCCGGCTTGGCTTCGAGCCGATCTCTATTCTATTTGAGGGTGACGCCCAGTGCGGATCGGAGCCGCTCCGCGACGTCCTTCAGGCCGAGTCTCTCCAGCTCACTCGAGAGCGGGAGCCCCGTGTCCGGATCGCATCCCCACAGGTTGCTGTAGTCGAGCCCCACCTGCAGGGAGCCCTCGAGATCGCTGGCCCAGTACTTCCCCTTGAAATGGCCGTCCGGCCTCGGCACGAACCAGTGGAAACGCTCGCACGGAACGATCTCCTCGCCCACCGCCTGCTCGCACAGGAGATAGTACGACAATTCGAGCAGCCGTCTTCGATGGATGACTTCGAGGAGCTTCTCGGCCGTATACTTCGTCCCTGTCGCGGCGGTCAGCCACGCGGCGATCCGATTCAGCCCGCCGCGCGTGTGCATGTGGGGCAGCCTCTCGGTCTGATAGTCGCAGTGGCCCGTGATATCGCACGCGGAAAGGTCGCCCTCGATCATCTTGAGCAGGGCGGCCTTCCCTTCCACGGTACCCGGATCGGGCCTCCAGGCGCTCTTGTGGCCCGCGTACTTCTCGGACTGCTCGTCGCACCACCTTTCGAGCATCTCCCTGGCGTCTTCCTTGGAGATCCCCAGCTCCTCGGCCATCCACGGGTAGGTCCCATGGAAGTCCACGTGCGGCGGGCTCGTCCAGACGTAGGCAGGCGAAGCCCGCCACAGCAGGAGCCCGCCGACGCTCGCGATCGTGGTCTCCATCGGCGCGCTGCTCGGCGAGGGCAGCCGGTTTCTCTCGTGCTGGACGTATTCCAGCCCCTTGCCTCCGGCGATCCTCTTGGCCGCAGGGACCAGCCCGTTCGCGAACAGCGCACCGAAACCCTCCTTCCTGCAGATCTTCTCAAGGACGGTCATCACCGCCTTCTCGCTGCCCCATTCCATGGGCACGCCGTCGGTATCGGAGGCGCTGATGATCCCCTTCTCGTACAGGAGCATGAGCCATCCGGTGATGTTCGAAATGTCGATGATGTCGATCCCGTACAGGTTGGCCTCCCGGCTCGCCTTCCACCACAGTTTCGTGTCATCGCTCTTGATCAGAAAGCGGTAACTCTCGTACATGATGCAGGTCGCTCCGCCGTCTCCGACGCCCGGAACGCTGTAGTTCTGCTGGCACTGCACCGGGCAGAAGGCGCACCCGATGGAGCGCACCTTGTACCTCTTCAGGAACTCCCCCATCTCGGTCTCTCTGCTGAGAGGAGGGCTCACGTAGGTGTCGTAGTATCCCCAGGGGTAGACGTCCAGGTGCTTGCCGAAATCCGCGATCTGCCTGGCCCACCCTTCCCGATGGAACAGCTTGGCCCAGAGCGCGCCGTCGCCCTTGGTGTAGTATTCCCAGTTGTCCTTCCACAGGCTCAAGAACTCCTCCGGGTCCGCCACCCTGACCCCCTTGGAGCCTCGCACCGCCACGGCCTTCAGGTTCTTCGAACCCATGACCGCGCCCAGGCCGCCCTTCCCGGCCGTATTCTGGATGTCGTGCAGGATCAGCGCATAGGCGTTCAGGTTCTCGCCCGCCTGACCGATGCAGGCGATCTGCACGTCCGGATCCCGGAGCTCCTCCTTGATCCTGACCTGCGTCGCAGCGGTATCCAGGCCCCGGAGGTGCGCGGCATCCCGAAGCTCCACTTCACCGTCGTTCACGAACAGGTACGTCGGCCGGGCGGCTCTGCCCGCCAGGACGATGTGATCGTAACCTGCGAACTTCATCTCGGACGGGAACTGCCCCCCCAATCCGGAGCAGGCGATGGGGCTGTTGAACATCTCCGGAGCCCTCGACACCACCTCGCACTTGTTCCCCAGAAGCGTCCCGGTCAACGGACCGGCGTTGAAGGTCAGGAAGTTCCGCGGGTCGAGGGCGGTCGCCTCGGGGGGGACCTCGTCACAGATGATCTTGGAGGCGATGGCGGCTCCGCCGATGTAGTCGGGAACATATTCGGCCGTCGGCTGCCTGCGGACCTCCCCGCTCGTGAGATCGACTCTCAGGATCGCTCCTGCTCTGGACATGGTCTTACTCCTTCACGATTTCCATGAACCGGTCCGCCTTGGCCCGCGCCTTCGCCTTGCCGACCCTCTCGGAGGGCAGGAACTGCAACGCCCCCGTATAGCAGTACTGCACGCAGTTGGGCTCGCCGTCGCACAGCGTGCACTTGATGGCCACCCCCTTTTCCGGGTGCACGGCGATCGCGCCCACCGGGCAGGCGATCTCGCACAACTTGCACCCGATGCACTTCTCGCCGTCCACGACCAGAGCCCCGTCTGCCTGGCGCCGGATCGCTTCCGGAGGACAAACGGCCTTGCAGTAGGCCTCCTCGCACTGCAGGCAGAAAACCGGGAGGCTTCGCAGGATCTGGTTCTCGACCGTCCTCACCACCCGGATCCTCGATTTCATGGGGTTGAACTCGCCCTGTTCGTTCACGAAGCTGCAGATCGCCTCGCACGTTCGACAGCCCGTGCACTTGGTGTGATCCAGAACGATCCTTTTCATGCCCATCCCTCCTCGGTTCAGATCTGGCGAGGCTCTTCCCCCTTTCCACCCGAAGCGCACGGGAAGCCGGGTTCGAGCTGTGCTGCCGGAATGCATCGAGCACGGGCGGGAAGCGGGTCGGCAAGAATAAATTAGTAATACTTACTTAGAAGCGCAGATGTCAAGAAATTTGTTCGACGCGTGCAGAGACGAGCGGTTCGGCTTACAGGAAATCCTTGACAATGGGGCAGGAAGTTAGTATTACCAACACGGTGATGCCGGGCAGCCGCAAGGCATTGGAATCGAGGAGGCGCGCGCATGACGAGCTGGATGGATGAGACCGAGGATCATGTCCACCGCGGCCGCATCAAGGTCCCCTACACGTGGTGGGTGGGCGAGACCGGGAGCCGCTTCTTCGCCGCCCTGCGCGACGACAAGAAGATCCTGGGTACCTGCTGTACTCGATGCCGCATGGTCTTCGTTCCTCCTCGAAAGGACTGCGGCCGCTGCTTCAGCCGCAGCCTGGAGTGGCGCGAGCTCGGCCGGCAGGGGACCCTGACGACCTATACGACCCCGCGCTACCAGGAACCGCTCCATCCCATGCCGCCCCCTTTCGCCTTCGGCATCATCCGGCTCGACGGCGCGGACACGGGCCTTACCCATCTCGTCGGGGAGTTCCGCCAGGGCGAGCTCGAAGCCGGTCTCCGCGTGGAGGCCGTCTTCAGGGACGACCGGCAGGGCAACATCCTGGACATCCGCTACTTCAGGCCGGTGCGATGATCATGGGCCGGGCATCGCTGTATTTCGTCATCCCGGCCCAGGCCGCCGGGGCGGCCGGTAATACTGGCGGACATTGCGAGGGAGCCAAGGCGACCGAAGCAACCCCCTGAATCCGGGAGGTTGCTTCGCTACGCTCGCAATCTCCGGATAGTAGGGCGTCATTCCCGCGAAAGCGGCTGTGTCATAATGCGGTCAGACCCTCATGCGACCACTCATTCCGGAGGACCTCGAGGCGTGGCTACATGATTTCCGTCATTCCGGCGAAGGCCGGAATCCAGTCCCTGCGCCCAGTTACTACAGCTGGTCTTGGTGCACCCTTCTGGATCCCGGCTCCCACGCGCTCCGCAGTGGGGCCGGGCATCATAGACGAAAGGCGGCCCTTGAGGAGGCTTCGGGAAGCGAGATGATTCCTTGCCCCACCCAACCAGCTTGGTTCCCGCTCGGCTCGGGAAATTGCGTCGGAGCAGTGACGGACGC
>JBFLZG010000029.1:0-59965 GCA_040756235.1 bacterium
TGCGGCGTACTGAAATGTACGCCTCATTCCTCGGGATTTCGCGCGCCTGGCATCTGGGCATTTTTGAACAGGCTCCCGAACCAGAGCTTGTGGGACAAGCTCTAGGATAATGCACAAGCTCTGCGGCCCGCAACCCGGAACCCGGCAGGCCCGGCTGCAGGGTGGTCTTCTGCGCGGTACCGGAGCCGCTCGGAGCTTGTCTTCCGCAAGGATGAGCTGATAAAAGAGGCCTTCATGCGGCGCGGCGCGGGTCTGTAATGCAAACGTGCGGGAGGTCTCCATGAGCTATGACTCGAAACCCTGGTTGAAGTCGTACGATGCAGGCGTGGAGCCGGAGATGGCCCTGCCGGGCGGCTCCCTCGCGGAACGCTTTCTCCAAGTCTTCAGGGAGTCTCCGGGTCGGCCGGCCGCACGCTACATGGGGTCGACGATGACCTTCGGCGACCTCCTGGAGATGTCGGGCCGCTTCGCCAGGGGCTTGCAGGAGATCGGGCTGCGCAAGGGGGACGTGGTCACCGTCCAGCTCCCCAATATGCCTCAGTATCTGGTCGCCGTCGTGGGAACGCTGAGGGCCGGCTGCATCCTGTCCGGGCTTTCGCCTTTGCTCACCCCCGACGAAATGAGTTTCCAGCTGAACGACTGCGCATCCAAGGCGCTCGTCACGCTGGACCTGCTCTACGAAGCCAAGTTCGCACGCGTCGCGGGCTCCGTGCCTTCCCTGCGCACCGTGCTGGTGGCGGGTTTTCTGGAAACGGTGCGGGGAGGGGCTGCTGTTCCCGACCGGCCGGCCCTGCCGGACAAGACGGTGGAAGCCTTCATGAATTTCGTCGATCGCCATGCGGCCGAGCCGTACGAGGCCGCGTGCGCGTCGGGCGACACTTGCTTCCTCCAGTACACCGGCGGCACCACGGGCACGGCCAAAGGCGCCATGCTGACCCACGGCAACATCCTGGCCAACATGGGCCAGTTTGATCAGTGGATGAAGTTCGGGCACGACGCGGAGACCCTCCTGACAGGGTTCCCCATGTTCCATCAGGCGGGGCTGTTCATCGCCTCCAGCGCGCTCGCCTTCGGCATGCCCCAGGTCCTGATACCCGATCCCCGGAACGTGGAGCACATCGTCCGGGAGCTCCGCGAGAGCGGCCCGAGCTTCGTGGGCAACGTTCCCTCCCTCTATCTGATGCTCCTGGGAAACGAGGACTTCCGCAAGCTGGACTTCTCCGGGGTCAAGTACTGCATGTCCGGAGCGGCTGCGTTCCCGGTCGACAAAGTGAGGCTCCTGGAGAGCGTGGTGGGCGCCGGCAAGATGCTCGAGGTCTGGGGCATGACCGAGACGAGCCCTCTCATCACCGCCAACCCGGCCCGAGGCAGGAAGAAGGCCGGCTCGGTGGGGCTGCCGCTGCCCGCCACCCGGTTCCGGATCGTGGACCTCGCCCACGGCTGCACCGAGGTGCCCGTGGGCGAGGAAGGCGAGCTCATCTGCAGCGGCGCTCAGGTCATGCGGGGCTACTGGAACAGGCCTGCGGAAACGAGAAACGCCTTGCGGGAGCACGACGGCGCCGTCTGGATGCACACGGGCGACGTGGGGCGGATGGACGAGGACGGCTACGTGTACGTGGTCGACCGGGCCAAGGACATGATCATCGTGGGCGGCTACAAGGTCTTCAGCTCCGAAGTGGAAGACAAGTTCTACAAGCACCCGGCCGTGGGCCTGTGCGCCCTGATCGGTCTGCCCAACCCCGAGCGGCCGGACAGCGAGGTCGTCAAGCTCGTCGTCCAGAAGAGCCCGGCCTGCCGGGAGGCGCCGGACGGCGAGGTCGAGGCCGACCTGCGCGCTTTTGCACGGGAGAAGCTCGCCCCCTACAAGGCGCCCAAGATCTATGAGTTCGTCGACGCGATCCCGCTCACCTCGGTCGGCAAGGTGAACAAGAAGGCGTTGCGGGGCAGGGCCTAGGGGTCCATGAATGAAAGAAGGGCCGGCGCCCTGTGCGGGCGCCGGCCCTCGGATAGGCGGGATCGAAAGGAAGGAGCCGCGCCCCGGGGGGGCGCCGCTCGCCGGATCTACTCGGCTTCGTCGGCCGAGCCCATCATGCAGCCGCCGCCGCCGCACTCCGCGCTGCAGCTGAAGTCCGCTGCGGATGTCGTCGAGTAGGCGATGATCTTGGAATTAAAACGCGAGCCGCTGATGCAGGCCGTGGTGAGATCCAAGGGAAGGGTCTGGTTGTTGGCGCAGGAGACCATGAAGTAGGTCGCGTTGGCAGGCGCCTGGGCCATGAGCGCCTGAACTCCGGGGACGTCGTAGCCGCATGCGCCGCTCGTGACCGCGGCGCCCATCTGGTACACCCGCCCCGTCATCGCGACATTGGGCACCCTGCCTCCGGCGACGAGGCAGGCCGCCACTTTGATGGTCACGTCAAGAGTCGAGTTGAAGGCGCCCAGGCCGCAGGGAGTGCCCGTGTCGTCCCCGGGAGTGTCCAGCGTCAGGCAGCCTCCCGAGAGCCCCGGAACGCTCTCGGTCGTCCCGATCTTGAGCACACTGTAGGAGAAGCCGCTCCCGCTGTTGCAGATCGTCATCGTGCCGTTGCCGTTCAGGTTGGTGCCGATTCCGAGGTAGGTAAAGGTCGGGTCCTCGCAAGAGACGCAGCCGAGGATGGCGCCGGCTCCGCAGTCGGTCACAGGACTTCCCGTGTCGGTGCACTCCTGCCCTGCGTTGGCTCCGTCCGCGCAGGAATAATCCTGGGTGAGAAGGTCCATCTTCACGAAGCTGTAGGACCCGGTCGTCGGCGCCCCGGAGGCCGCGCAGTTCGCCCCAGCCGTAAAGTTGCATTTGTTGGTCTCGGTGTTATCACTGATGAGCGTGTCATCGCCTGTGCCGATGCGCAGGTCCGCGCCAGGCCCATGGCCTGTGACGCTCGTGTCCTCGAGGATCGTCCACAGGACGTTCCCTGCGCTCGCCATGCCGGCCATTCCGAACACCAGTGCCACCGCACATAAAACCGCAAGTACGTTCTTCATTGCTCCACCTCCATGCGTCAGGTTTTAGAGATGCCTTCACAAACGTGGCTGCCTCTCTTCAATCACCTCCTTTCTGGGCTTCAGAGGCACTGAGTTGATTCGACAGCAGGAGGCCCGGGACATCTTCCCCGGCGGTGCCCCACCGAAAAAGACCGCAAGTTTTGCCTATGAATAGAACAACGTTCAACCAACGAGCGTCAATGTGCTATAAAAATAGTGAGGTTCTTGCCGGCATGTCAAGAGAAATTTTTCTATGGCGTTGAAGTTTGTTCTATTGTCGGAGTCGGCGCGCGGCCGCATCGGGCTCTTGTGCCGATCCCGCTCGATGCTGTACAAGGCCGTTAACCGAGGCGCCGAGCCGGGCGAGCCCGGGAAGAAGATGACCCCTGGAATGTGTCGCGACGGTCGCCGGATGGACCTGAGGAGCGCTCTGGCAAGGGCCCTCCTGACCGTCCTGGTCTGCGTTGGCCTGTACGCGGCCTGCGGTTACGGCCTGGTGCGCTTGCACGCGCAAGGGTTGGCAGCGGCGGCTGGGTTGCTCCGTGACCACCAGATGCAGTGCGCGGCCGTGCCGGGAGACCCGTATCTGGTAGGGATTTCGCATCAGCTCGGTGGCGCCCTCTTGTTCGGCGTGATGCTGGGAACGGCGGTCGCCCTGGTCCTTTGCGCCGTGCTCTTCCCGGCCCGGCTCCTGGGATGCCGGGGCAGGGCCATGGGGGTCGTGCTGGCGGGCGGCTCGATGGCGGCCGCCCTTTTCCTTTCCTTCAGCTTCGAGATGCCGGCCGCCTCGGTTGTTTCCGGCCTGGCGGCGGCTTCCTTCACGTGGTGGCTCTCGGGTCGACGTGTCTCGGAGCGTGCCGGGCAAGAACGAGGGAGCGCTCTGCGCACCGTCCTCTTCGCCCTGGTTCTTCTCCTGCCGCTTGCCCCGCTCCGGAACGCATCCTTCCAGCGCATCCGGGACGCCATGATGGATCTGCCCGTGGCCCGGGGAATCTGCGACTTCTACTACAACCACACGCTCATTCCGGCGCATGCGGTGCAGCCTTTGCTCTACCGGACACAGAGGGTCATCGCCTTTTCGGCAGGCATGGAAATCCCGGAGCCCCTTCCCGACCGGAGCCTGTGGCTGGAAGCGGCCGACCCCTGCGCGGTCCAAGGTGCGTCTGTCGTGGTGAGCCGGGAAACCCTGGAGTGCGATTCCCTGGTCCTGCCGGGCGGTGGCGCCCCGGTCAGGGGGACCGAGGTCCTGTTGCAGGCGAGCAGGCGGTTCGACGGGAACAAGGCGCTCCGAAGGGGAATCCGATTGTTCATGCACGGGGCGCTCCCTGCGTTGGTCATCCTGCTCGCTCTCTGGCTTGCGACGCTCATGGAAAAGCTCTCCCGTCGCCACATGGGAGCGGTCCTCCTGCTCGCGGCTGGCGGCCTCGCGCTTGCGGGACGCGGGTTCCAGCGCGAATGCTTGGAGCGTGCGCTGCTCGAGAATCCGGCCAGGGGGCGGGAATACGTGGCCTCAGGGAGCGCCCTAAAGCGCTACCTGGTGCTGAGCCGCCTGCCCGAGCTCCTTAAGCCCGAGCAATTGGAGTCATTGGCGCGAGATGCGAGCGCGCGCGTGCGCCATGCCGCGCTGCTTCGCATGGGGGAGTGGAGGGATGCCAGGTTCCTGCCTGCGCTCGAGGAGGCGCTCGCGGACCCTGTGCAGGTCGTCCGGACCAAGGCCTGCCTCGGGCTGGGCGAGATCGGGGGCGAGGAAGGAATCCGCATGCTGGAGGACGTCTTGGCCCGTGACCCCTCGTGGTACGTGAGAGACTACGCCTGTCGGGCGATCGGCAACATCCGGCCGGTCTCCAAGATCGTGAAGATGCGGCCGGCGGGATGCGGTGCACCGCCTGCACCCGGTCTCATGGAAGAACCTGGACTCCGGCCTTCGCCGGAATGACGGAAAAAGAGAGAGGTCCCGACTATTGCGGCGGCTGGTCCTGCATTTCCTTGCACGCAGCGCCGACCCCGAGGGAGCATGCGATGAGAAAGTCGGGGGTCGCCTGCTCGCGGCCCCAGACCTGGAGGCTTGTCAGCGCGCGGCTGTAGTAGGCCAGGCCGGCTTTCGGGCTCAGCTCGATGGTCTTGTCGAAATCCGAGAGCGCCTGTTCGTGCTGTTCCCTTTCGAGATGGATCAGGCCCCGGCTGTAATAGGCCGTGGCAAGCTGCGGATCCAGCTCGATCGCCTGGTCGAGGTCGTGCATCGCTTCGTCCAGCTGCTTCTTCCTGCCGTAAGCTGCACCCCGGTTGTTGTAAGCCTTGGCGTAGGCGGGATCCAGCTCGATGGCCTTGCTGCAATCCCGGATGGCCTCGTCTAATTTGTCCTTCTGCAGGTAAGCATGCCCGCGGTTGCTGTAAGCCTTGGCCGAGGCGGAGTCGAGCTCAAGGGCACTCGTATAGTCCTGGATGGCCCGATCGTAGTCCTGCTCTCTGCCGTAGGCGGTCCCGCGATTGAAGTAGGCGATGGCGTAGTTCGGGTCGATCTCGATGGCGCGGGTGTAGTCCTGGATCTCCCGGTCGTAATCCTCTGTCTTGCCGTAGGCGACCCCGCGGTCCTTGTAGGCTTCCGCGCAACTCGGATCCATTTCGATGGCCCGGCTGAAATCCCGGATGGCCTGGTCGTTGTCCCCTCTTTCTCTGTAGGCGAGGGCGCGGCCGAGGTAGGCTCGCGCAAGCTCGGGTGGAAATCGGATGGCCTTGGTGTATGCCTGGACCGCCTGGTCGTACTCCCGCTCGGCGAGATGCCGGTGGCCCTGTGCGTAGAGGGAATAGAGATAGCCTCCATACCCCATGAGGCCAGCGAGAACCACCAGGGCCGATAGCCAGATCTTCTTCATCGTCCCTCTCCTCGAATGTCTTGCACCCTTGCGCTTCGGTGCGGGCTCAACTCGTCCCCGCACCCAGACGGATGACCAGGGCGAACCAGGCGTGCGCGACCGCGCCATAGATGAAAGAGTTCACCAGGTAGGCGTAGAATCCGAATAGAAGCCCGAACAGCACGGACCCGTAGAGCTCGAAAGGAGGCTTGCCGAGATGGAGAAGGACGAAGGGAAGAAGCTGAATGTAGACTGCGTAGACTCCTACGTACTTCTTCAGCCCGAGCATCAGAAAGCCGCGGTTCATGAACTCCCACCCCGTCATAGAGAGCAGATAGGTGAGGAAGAGCAAGAACGAGCCCGCGGGCCCGTCGGGGGCCGGACCGTAAAAAGCCCGGAAGGAGCCGGTCTTGCCAACCAGCAGCCCCACCGCCGTGAAAAAGACCAGAAACAGGAGAAAGATCGGAACGGCCAGCCGCATCTTGCCGAGCGACAGACCGTAATGCTTCGGGTTCTCCCTGGCCAGGACGAGAAAGAGCAGCGGCAGCACGAAGAGAGTGAGAAGGAGGTAGAGAGAATCCGTTCCGATGTGCAACCACCGGCCTGCCGGCTGGAGAAGCGGCTGGGCGAGGCCGGCGAGCCTCTTGTCCCTGCATAGAACCAGACAGAGGGTGGCCGTCAAGAAGATCCCGACGGGCAGGGCAGGGGACCTCAGCTGCCGCATCTCCTCCACGAGCCGCTGCAGCCAGCTCCTCCGAGGTCCCGGAGAGGATCTGCGCTGAAGAGGTGCTCTTGCGCTTCGCATGCAGGCGCCTGTCCTCTTTACGATCGGGTCCGTGCGGCCGCCGCACGGTCCTGGAACGGCACGTGCCGGTTTCCCGAATAGCCGTTGCCATTCAGAAAAGCAAGTAGGGGCGACCGGCCGGTCGCCCCTACGTCGCTGATCCATACGCGTGCACGAGAAATCCGGTGGACAAGAGCCCGCCGGATGTACTACTTTCGTTTTACATAGACTAAACATCCCCGCGGAGCTGACTTTCCATGGCCGTCATCGCACCTGCCGTAGCGGCGTCGCGCCTTCCCGCTTGCCTGGTTGCGTGTTGCACTTTCTTCTTGCTCGCAGGAGCCTGCATGCCTCCCGAGCCTTCTTACCCGGGATACGGATACCGCATCGTTGCACCCGGATCCCTCCTCCCGGCCGTGGAAGCGCTCGCCGCCTGGAAGGAATCGCAAGGCTTGCGTGTCGACCGGGTTTCCCTGGAGGAGATCCTGGAGGAAGGCCCGGGCAGGGACGACCCGGAGAAGTTGAGAAACGCTCTGATCGGATTCTCGGCTCTGACACCCGAACGGGAGTTCGTCCTGCTCGTCGGCTCCATGAGCACGACTCCCATGAGGGTCGCTTACCCGGACCCGTTCGACCACGGCGCTTCCGCCAGCGTGCCGACGGATTTTTACTATGAAGACCTGACGGGCGAGTGGGACGCAGACGGTGACGGGTTCCATGGCGAATACGGCGACGATATGAGCCAGGCTTCCGAAGACTACCGAGCCGAGCTGTGCGTGGGGCGGATTCCGTGGGACGATCCGGGTCAGGTGCAGGCGATCTGTGAGCGGATCGTCGACTACGAACAAGGATCGGGTCCGGAGGCCGCACGGGCAATGACGGCCGGCGCGACGATCGAGACTGCGTGCGATTCAGCCATTGCCCTCAATGCCGCCGAGAGCCTCATCCTGGGGCCTGCCGGGTACGAGGTGGTGTCTCTGTACGAGGAGTGCCCGCGCGCGAGACCCGATCTCGCGCTCACCGGCGAGGATTTCGTCCGGCAGTGGGAAACCTGGGGGCCGACCTTCGTCTTCATGCTCTCCCACGGCTCACCCTACGGTGCCGGCTCTCGAGAGCAGGGCACTTACTTCATCGACGTGGATCACCTGCCCCGGGGTGCAAGCCCGGCCGTGGCGGTCTCTTCCGGCTGCTCGGTAGGCTCTCCGGATTCCTCTTTCCCGAGCCTGGGGCGCGTGCTCCTGAGCGAAGGCGTCTGCGCATCCTTTCTGGGCGCGAGCCGCATCACCTGGTACGGAGCGGACCCTTCCCCCGTCCTTCTGGGAGCCTACGTTTCGGCAACCACACTGGTCACGGAGCGACGTGCCCTGGGCGAGGCGAAGCTGGCCTTCATCGAGTCGTACGCAGGCATCGAGCGAGCGCCGGTCAACCTGTCCGGTCCCCGGTTCCATCAGAATCTGTTCCTCCACATGCTGTATGGGGATCCTTCCCTCCAGCTTCGATAGAGGCTGTGCCTGAACGCCCGCCTGCGGCGCTCGCCAAGCGCTCTCCTTCTCACCCGGATTCTTTTCCGCGGGTGGGGACATCGAACTTTGTGACTTTCGCGCTCCGCCGGCCCGGGGAGACCGGCGCGAGCGGAGAAGGAGATACGCTCATGCGCAGAGGGACTTCGCGATATGTGACAGGCCCTCCGTTGATCGGACTGCTCTTCTTGCTCCTGGCGGGGTGCAGCAGGCCTTCTTCCGAGAGGCCGCCCCAGGAAGGGCGATCGTTGCAGCCGCTCGAGCCTGCACCGGCTCCTGCCGCCGGCGCTGCCGCCTGTCCCGACTCGTTTGTCCAAATCGCGGAGCAGGTCCAGACGGCCGTCGTCAACATCAGCACGACCAAGACCATCAAGAGCGTCCTCGGGCGACTTCCCGGCAAGGGGTTTCACCGCGGGGATGCCTACAGACACTTTTTCGGAGAACGGCCGGAACTGGAGCTGAAGACAACGAGCCTGGGCTCCGGTTTCCTGATCGACCGCGACGGATTGATCGTGACGAATCACCACGTTGTGAGCGGGGCGGAGGAGATCCGGATCACCCTTGCGGACGGCAGGAATTTCAAGGCCGCCGTCGTTGGCGAGGACGTCAGGACGGAGGTTGCGGTCGTTCGGATCGAAGGCGCCCCGTTGGATTTGCCCTACCTGTCCCTGGGGGACTCCGACGCCGTCCGGGTCGGCCAGTGGGTGCTGGCCGTCGGCAGCCCGTTCGGGCTCGAGCACACGGTGACCCAGGGGATCATCAGCGCCACCGGCAGGTCGCTCGGTCTTGGCAGCGCCTACGAGGACTTCCTGCAGACCGATGCGCCCATCAACCCGGGCAACAGCGGGGGCCCTCTGGTGAACGTCCAGGGCGAAGCCGTGGGGGTCAACACGGCGGTCATCGCCAGAGCCCAAGGCATCGGCTTCGCAGTCCCGAGCAACACGGTCAAGTACGTGATCCGTGAGATCACGGCAAACGGCAAGGTCGTCCGAGGATGGATCGGGGTGATTGTCGGCAAGGTCACGCCCGAGAGGGTCGATCCGCAGGAGCCCGCCTCAGGCGTGGCCGTGGAAAAGGTGGTGCAGGGCAGTCCGGCCGAACGGGCGGGGATCCAGGCGGGCGACCTGATCGTGGGCTTTGCCGGCAGGCAGATCCAGGACCCTCCGGATCTCGCGCGCAGCGTTGCCGAGACCCGGGTGGGCCAGCAGGTCCGCGTGCGGATTCTGCGGGACGGTGAGGAGCTGGAGAAAGACTTGTCGGTCAAGGAGATGCCGGCCGACGCGGTGCGCTCGGAGCAGCTCGAAGCTGAAGAGAGCGTGGAGTAGGGCGTCAGGCCTCTTGCCCCGGGCTACGAAAAAGGGAATCATGCATGACGGTGTCTTGTTCCGGCCGATGACCGCCAACTGAGAACTACCGACACCGCAGATGGCCGTTTATCTCCGATCTCAGAACAGGAGGGACAAGCCATGACACCATGCACGGGTTGCGCCCGGCCGAGCTTCCGGGTCCTCCTGCTCCTTCTGATCGGCGGGCTTTCGGCTGCAGGCGGAGCTGCCGAACCTGCGCGAGCCGAGCTGACCAGCACCGCTTTCGAGCAGGCCGAGCCGATGCCGAGCGCGTACACCTGCGATGGTGAAGACGTCTCGCCCCCTCTGGCCTGGGGAGCGGTGCCGGCCGGCGCCAAGAGCCTCGCCCTGATCTGCGACGACCCCGACGCACCCGCAGGTACGTGGGTCCACTGGGTGATCTACGGTCTGCCCCCGGATTTGAAAGGCTTGTCCGAACGGGTGCCGCCGGTCGAGGAGCTCGCGAACGGCGCCAGGCAGGGAAGGAACGATTTCGGAAAAATCGGCTACAACGGGCCGTGCCCTCCCGGCGGAACCCACCGCTATTTTTTCAAGCTCTACGCGCTCGATCTCTCTCCGGACCTGCAGGCCGGGCTCACCAAGAGCGAGCTCCTGAAGGCCATGGAGGGCCATGTGCTGGTGCAGGGCAGTCTGATGGGCACCTACGAGAGGAAGTGACGGGTGCGGAGTCGCTATTTCTCGGTGAGAGTCCAAACCCCGTCCCAGGTTCCGCCGTCTCCTGCCGACAGGAGGCCGCGGCAGCGCGCCGCGTAGGCACGGGCAGGCGGGTCGCCCGGGAGCGACTCGAAACAAGCGGCGGCCTTTTTCCAGGCGCCCTCGTAACAAAGGCGAAGTCCCTCTTCGAACCGTTCGCTCTCTGCCGCGGCCGCCCCTTCTCCGGGCAACCCTGCCGGTTCGAATACCGTGACGGGTTGCCGGCGTCCGACCACTCGCAAACGGCCCAGCTCGCGCCCCACGAACGCCTCGCCGGCCAGCGCGCGGGTGCTCCCCGATGCCAGGGTGTACGTCCCGAAGGCCTTGTTGGCCCCCTCCAGGCGTGAGGCCAGGTTCGCTGCATCGCCGAGGATCGTGTAGTTGAACCGGTCGGCCGATCCCATGTTTCCCACCACGACTTCGCCGGTGTGGATCCCGATGCGCATCCTGAGGACGGCGCCGTAGCGCGCCTCGAAGCCCGGGCGAAGCTCGGCGAGCTTCCGCTGACATCGGACCGCCGCGCGCAGCCCCCGCACGGCGTGATCGGGCTGGTCGAGCGGTGCGTTCCAGAAGGCCACGATCGCGTCGCCGATGTACTTGTCCAGATAGCCCCCCTCCTCCCGAATGATGGCGCCCATCTCGGTGAGATACTCGTTGAGCAGCGCCGTCAGCGCGGGCGGATCGAGCCTTTCCGAGAAGGAGGAAAATTTCTCGAGATCCGAGAAGAAGATCGTGAGCTCGCGCTTCTCGCCCCCGAGCCGGAGCCGGGACGGGTCCTTGAGGATCTGCTCGATGACTTCCTGGCCCAGGTAGTGCCGGAACGCATTCCTGTAGAACGCCTTCTGCCGTCCCTCGGTCGCGTAATTGATGAGCACGCCGCTTACCAGGGCCAGGAGCACGCCGGCCTCCGGCGCCGCGACCGGCCACCAGAGCCCGGCGCCGTAGGCCCCGAACCCGGCTGCCCACGGCAGAGGCAGAAACACGGCGAAAGCGAGCAAGCTGTGGGCCGTCTTACGGCTCAGCACCATGGCCACAGCCGCAACCAGGGCCAGAGCGAGCGTGCCGAGCGCTACGGCCGTTCCGTCGGCATCCCGCATGAAGTCGCCCGAGAGCAGGTTGTCCAAGGCGGTCGCATGGATCTCGACCCCCGGGTACACCCTGCTGATGGGTGTCGGCCGCAGATCCATGAGCCCGGGCGCGCTGAATCCGAACAGGACGAAGCCGTCCCGGAAAACCGCAGGGTCGATTCCGGGCCGGCTTCCGGAGCCCTCGCGCAGCCTGAGCTCGGACTGCAGCACGGCGGCCGCGCTGTAGGTCTCGTGGGTCTGCGAGGGACCCCGGAAGCGCAGGATGGCGCGGCCGGCGCGATCGATCGGCACCTGGCGGTCCGCGACGGTGAGCCGGCCCGGCCTGAGCGCGGCGGATACCGCCTCTCCGTGCTTCAGCCTGTCGGCCACGAGGGTGCCAAGGGCCAGCGAAAGGACCGCCTGACCGTCGAAGCTGCGCAACAGGCTCGCTCTGCGGAACACGCCGTCCGGGTCCGGGCCGTCGCTCACGTTCGCGAGGTAGAGAAATCGGGCGGCGATCTCCGGGACCGGAAAGGCAGCGCGGGCCGCCCGCAGGTCGGCGAAATCGGCGGAACGGGCCCACTCCTCGATCCCCGACACCTGGACGCCCCGCGGCAAGCCTTCGGGCCAGCGGGTGTTCTCGCCGCTCGCTTCCCCCAGGAAGACAGCTCCGACGGCGTCGTTGCCGCTCGCCAGGGTCGCTCCCAGGGCCTCGTCGTCCGTCACCTGGTAGACCGAGGGCTCCGTGAACAGCACGTCGAAGGCAACGAGCCGCGCCCCGCCGCGCCGGCAGAATTCCAGGATCGCGCCATACGCCTCGCGCGGCCATGGCCAGCCCCATTGAAGCTCGGCCTTGGCCCAGTCCAGGCTCGCCTGATCCAGGAGGATCAGCTTCACGCGGCCGGTCGCATCTCCGGGCCCGGCCATGGCCTGGACGCGCCAGGCCCAGGTCGTCTGTTCCAGGCGGTCCAGGGCGCCGCCGAGCCAGAGGGCCAGCGCCGCGGCGGCCGCAGCCAGACCTGCGGCTGCCCCAAGGAGGAGGCGTCTGCGCTTCATGGTGAGAAAATGCTCCGGTGAGAGGATCGGGGGCGGCCACCCCGCTGCGCTCAGAGCCTGCTCAGCGCCTTTTCGAAGCGCTGTTGCCGGGCCGCAGGCGCAGGGCTGGCGGAGGCCGCGCCGATCAGGAGCCGGACGTCGGCCATGCGGTCTTCGGGATCCGGGTGCGTCTTGGCGAAATCCGGGCCGCCGGGCTTCAGGTTCCGTTTCATCTCGCCCAGCATGTCCAGAAGGGCGTGCGGATTGTAGCCGACCCGCTTGAGGATCGTGACCGCGCTGGCGTCGGCTTCCCGCTCGAGGTTGCGCGAGTAGCCGCTGTTCATGAGCGTGGAAGTGATGTCGCTGATCGAGCCCTCGAAGGTGCGCGTCAGCTCGGCCAGTTGCTCGTTGCCCAGGTTCTTGGCGCTCTCGGCGGCCAGGATGGTCAGGGCCGAAGTCAGCCGGCCGGTGCGGATGGCGCGCAGGCCGTGCGCGCCCTGGACGTGCCCGATCTCGTGGGCCAGGACCGCTGCCACGGCGTCCTCGCTCTTGCAGCAGCGGAGCAGCCCCCGCGAGACCATGATGAGCCCGCCCGGCGCCGCAAAGGCGTTGATCTCCTCCGACGCGAGCACCTGGAAATGGTAGCCTCCGAAGGTCTCGGGTCGGTCCGAAGCCTGGGCCAGAGCCTGCCCCAGTACGTTGATATAGCGGTTGGCGCTCTCGCCTTCCATGGGCCGGTACTTGTCGAGCACGCTGGCCGCAACGGCCCGGCCGATATAGTACTCCTGCTCAGGCGTGATGTCCTTGAACGTCTTGTCCATCGCCACCGCGGTCCGGTTGATCGACTGGGCCTGCTCGGTCGTGAGCGCGCCCGAGGCCTGGCCGATCGCGGTTCCCATCTGCGCCACTTCCGCGCAGCCGGCCGCCGCGGCCAGGGCAAGGAGGAGCCATCCTGCCTGCAATGCGCTCGCTCTTCCGGAGCGTTTCATTGGGCACCTCCTTTCACCGCCGTGACCGCCCCGTCCTGGAGGAACGACGCGACCTCGACGGGTGAAACTCTGCGCTGCTCCATCCGGTCCACGGCGGCGTAGTTGAGGTTCTGATTTCCGGAACGGTACTCGGCCTCCACTTCCTTGTTGAATCCTTTGCCGGCCAGCGCCAGCTCGTCGCTGGATGCGGCGGCCTGTGCGTCCCGGCTGCCTGCGCTCAGGACGATCCGTTTGGTCGTCAGGGCCGAATCGTGCATCCACCCGGAGGCCGCCCCGGTCGATACCTTGACCCAGCCGGGCCGCTTTTCGAGCACGTTCACCCGGTCCCCGTATGCCAGCGTGCACACGACCGGGCCCATGAAAGAGGGGGAGCTGCGCACGGGCCCTTCCCGGACCTGAACGCACATCATCGAGTCGGCCGCCGCGATCGCGGCCAGGGCGAGGACGCAGAGCGCCGTGGAAAGTCTGGGGAGTATTCGTTGCATGGCTCTCCTCTCCGCGAGGCTGTCGAGAAACGGCCGTCCGGGGGCGGTGATGGAATGGGCGCGGCAAGCGGAGACAAAGTATAGTACCGTGGTCGGCCCGTCAACACCGCACGGCGGCCGGGGAGAGTCCCGTCGGCCGGGGCTGAGAGGGGGCCCGCAGCCGACGCCCGGTAGCGGTTGTTTCCCCGCGAGCGGCATGGTATTCCGGTAAGCAACGGCAGAGAGGCCGGCCGGTCGACCTTTCCGATCCGAGCGAGCGGAGGTGATGGATGGCGCCGACACCGTTGATCCGAGACATGCGGGACATCCGGGAAATGGAGCAGATTCCGCTGGAGCAGAGGTTCCGGGAGAAGAACGTCTACGAGCTCCTGGTGAAGGGAAGCGGGATCGACCCGGACCGGACGGCGCTGAGCTTTCTGCTGTCCGGCGACCTCTACGAGCATCCGGTCGAGGCCTCGTACCGGGAGCTGATCGGCAGGGTCCGGCAGACGGCCAACTTCTTCCACGACCTCGGAGTCGGCCCTGAAGACGTGGTCACGTATCTGCTTCCGAACCTCATCGCCACCCACTACGTGCTCTGGGGTGCCGAGATCGCCGGCATCTCGAACCCGATCAACCCGCTGCTGGAGCCCGCCACGATCCGGGACATCTGCCGGGCGGCGCGCACCCGGGTGCTCGTGGCGCTCGGGGAGGTGCCTGGATCCAATATCTGGGACAAGGTCGAGGCGATCCGCAAGGAGATCCCGACCGTGAAGAGCGTGGTGCGCGTGATGGGGCCCTCCGACGAGCAGCAGGGGATCTACGGGTTCGAGGAAAAGATCGAAGCCTATCCGCGGGACCGGCTCTCCTTCTCGCGGGAAATCGGTCCGGACGAGATCTCGTCCCTCTATCACACCGGAGGGACGACCGGCACCCCGAAGCTGGCCAGGCGTACCCACTTCAACGAAGTCTTCATGGCCTGGGTCATTTCTCTCATGGGCGGCATGAACCCGGAAGAGACCCTGCTCTGCGGGCTTCCCCTGTTCCACGTGAACGCGACCACGGTCACCGGGCTCGCGCCCTTCTCCATCGGGGCCCGTGTGGTCCTGCTCTCCCCCATGGGCTATCGGGACCCGACGATCATGAAGAACTTCTACAAGATCGTCGAGAAGTACCGGGCCGCCTCCTTTTCCTGCGTGCCCACGGTGCTTTCGGTGCTGCTCGACACGCCCAAGGGAGGCGCGGACATTTCCTCTCTGCGTTACGCCGTCTGTGGGGCGGCGCCGCTGAGCGTCGAGCTCTTCCGCCGCTTCGAGGCCCACTCCGGGATGAAGGTTCTCGAGGGGTACGGCCTGACCGAAGGCACCTGCGCCTCGGCCATCAACCCCAAGGACGGGGAGCGGAAGGTGGGCAGCATCGGCCTGCACATGCCCTACCAGCAGATGAAGATCGTCATTCTCGACGAGGCGGGCAACTACGAGCGGGATGCGGCCCCCGGCGAAATCGGAGTGGTGGCGATCCGCGGGCCCAACGTGTTCAAGGGCTACGTGGAAGAGGCCCACAACAGGGGACTCTGGATCCAGGGGGACTGGCTGCATACGGGCGACCTCGGCCGGATGGACGAGGACGGCTATTTCTGGCTCACGGGCAGGAAGAAGGAGCTCATCATCCGGGGCGGCCACAACATCGACCCGGCCGTGATCGAAGAGCCCCTGTACAAGCTGCCGGCGGTCAAGCTGGCGGCAGCGGTGGGCAAGCCGGACGCCCACGCCGGCGAGGTGCCCGTGGCCTACGTCGAGCTGAAAGAGGGCGCCCATGCTTCCGCCGCGGAGATCCTCGAGCACGCACGCGGCAGCATCGGCGAACGGGCTGCCGTGCCCAAAGAGGTCTACGTCCTGGACCAGATGCCGCTCACCCCGATCGGCAAAGTGTTCAAGCCGGCCCTGCGGTGGGACGCCACGCGCAGAACGTATGCCGAGGAGCTGAAGGCGCTCGGGGAGCTGGCCTCTTCGGTGGAGGTCGAGGTGCGGGAGGACAAGGTCCACGGCACGACCGTGCGGGTGCGGGTCAGGCCGGCCGCGGGCGTGACGCAGGAGGCCATCCGGGGGCGGGTCTCGCAGCTGCTCGCCCGCTACACGGTCCATCACGAGCTGACCATCGAATGAGACTGCCGCGCACAAGCCGGGGGGAGAAGCCGGTCCGCAAAGAGCCCGGAGCGACAGGTCGGCGCTCGGGACGCCTGGGCGAGGCCCTCTGGATCCTCTTCCTCGTCTCGTTCTGCCTCCTTGCCCTCGTGCCCGGAATGGATCGCCGGGATCTGTGGCTGCCGGACGAGGTCCGGTACACCGAGGTCGCCCGGGAAATGACGGATCAGGGCGCCTGCCTCCTGCCATCTTTGAACGGATCGATCTATTCCGAAAAGCCTCCGCTCTTCTTCTGGCTCCTCGCAGCGCTCGCCGGCGCCACCGGCGCCCTCTCCCCGATCACGGGCCGATGGATTTCCGTGGCCGCCCTGATAGGGACCGTGATCTCCGTCCATCTCCTCGGGACACTCCTGTTCGATCGGAGGTCCGGACGCGTTGCGGCTCTCCTCCTTGCCACCATGGCCCATCCCTTCTGGTTCTCCCACCTCGGGGTGATGGACAACCTGCTCATGTTTTTTGTCGCGGCGAGCATCCTCGCATTCTACGCCGGCTCGGAGGGCCGGCTCCCGGGTTGGGCGGGGTGCAGTCTGTCCGGCCTGGCCATGGGCCTCGGCGTGCTTTCCAAGGGCCCCTTGGGCCTGCTGCTGCCCTGGCTCGCCATCGCCTGCCACCTGTTCTGGGGAGAAGGCGTGAGGGGGTGGAAACGGGGGGCCCTGTGGTGGACGCTTCTCGCGGCCCTCGTCCCGGTCCTGGCCTGGCTGGTGCCGGCCTGCATCCAGGGAGGGCCGGAATATACCCAGGTCATTCTCTGGAAGCAGAACGTGGGACGCGCGGTGACCGGGTGGGCGCACAAGAAGCCGTTGACGTTCTACCTCGAGGTCCTGCCCGGAGGGCTCGCGCCGTGGGTCGTGATGCTCCCGGGGGCCTTGTGGGCCTGGCTCGCCAAGCGGGCGGCCGGCGCGACCGGCGAAGCACAGCGCTGGAGGCTGCCTCTGGCCTGGTTCGGGGTCGTCTTCGTTTTCCTGAGCCTGATCTCCGCCAAGCGGGACAAGTATCTCTTGCCCGTTTACCCGGCCGCTTCCCTCATCATCGGCCGCGCCCTGGTGCTCGCCGAGAGCATGCGGTGGACAGAGAGGCGGAAGGGAATTGCGGTCGAGGCGGCGGTCTGGCTGCTCCTGATCGGGTTGGCCCTCGGAGGTCTCGGCGCAGGCATGTTCGCTCTCTGGGCACCGCCGCAGGGTGCGGCGGCTTTGTTCGACCGGGTCGCAGGCGGCGACCTCGAGGCAGCCCGCCTCCTGGCCCCCGGAAGCCGGATGGCGGTGGCAGGTCTCAGCCTACTCGCGGTCCTGTGCGCGTTCCTGGGCCTGCGGTTCGCCCGCAGGGGCGGCCTGGTGAAATCTCTGGCGAGCGGGATCCCGCTGTTCTTCGGAATTTCACTCTACCTGAGCTTCCACGTCATGCCGGCCATGAACGGATCGATGACCGCCGAGGTCTTTTGCCGGACCATGAGAGCGGGGGCGCCGGACCTGGACAAAGCTCGGCTGGGCCTCTTTCAGAAGGACTACTCGGCTGCCTTCAACTACTGTCTGCGAAGATCGCTCATACCGGTCCTCCGCCGCCCCGAGGATGTCGCCGGCTTCTTCGCGGCGGACGAGAAGTCCTATCTCATCTCTCCCGAAGAAAACCTGCGTAAGCTGGAAGAGACCCTTGCGGGAAGGGGCTTGAGGATGTCACGGGTGGCGCAGGGGAGGGTCTTCGGCCGCAGGACCTGCCTCATCACGGCTGCTCGCGATGGGACCGGGCCCAAGGAGGAGGCTGAAGACAGATAACGCGCTCTGATCATCGGTGTCGCGCGCGAGCTGTTCTTCTTCTGGCCGGCAACCTACAACTGAAAACGGTCGACTCGACTTCAATCGCCCAGACAGATGCCGAGGTCGCGGGCCGTCTGCACCGTGTCTCCGTCCAGGGGGACCCGCTTCATTCTTTCGACGGCAAGGGCGAGCGGGACCGGGACCATTCCGGGCGGGTTGTGCGAGACCATGATCCCGAACCGGCCCTGCTCGATGAAGCGCACCGCGGCCCCGCCGAAGCGCGTGGCCAGGAGACGGTCGAAGGTGGTGGGTGACCCGCCGCGCTGCAGATGGCCGAGAACAAGGGACCGGGTGTCCTTGCCCGTGCGGGCGCGGATCTCGCGGGCCACGTTTTCGCCTACGCCGCCCAGCAGGACCTGATCCCGGCCCTGCTCGGCCCCATCCCGGACGGTGAGCTGGCCGCCCTTGGGCAGGGCGCCTTCGGCCACCACGACGATGCCGTAATGCCGGCCCTTGAGCTCGTTCTCCATCAGCTTCCTGCAGACTTTCTCGATATCGAAAGGGATCTCCGGGATCAGGATCACATCCGCAGAACCGGAAACGCCGCTGTTCAGCGCGATCCATCCCGCGTAACGTCCCATCACTTCCACCACCATCACCCGCTCGTGTGCCGAGGCGGTCGAGTGCAGCCGGTCGATCGCTTCGGTCGCGGTGGACAGCGCCGTATCGAACCCGAACGTCACCATGGTGGCGGACAGGTCGTTGTCGATGGTCTTGGGCACTCCGACCACCGGAATGCCCTTTTCCTGAAAGCGCTGGGCAATGCTCAGGGTTCCGTCTCCGCCGACCGCGATGAGGCAGTCGAGCCCCAACCGCTTGAAGTTGGCGACCACCTTGTCGGATATGTCGCGCTTGTCCACCTCCCCGGCCAGGTTCTCCACGACCATTTCGAACGGGTTTCCCTTGTTGGTGGTCCCGAGGATGGTCCCGCCCAGAGAGGCGATCCCGGCGACCATTTCCGGGCTCAGCCGGACGAGCTGACCCGTGTCCAGGAGCCCCTCGTAACCGTTTCGGCTCCCGTACACCTCCCAGCCGCGCTGTTGCGCGGACAGGACCACGGCACGTATGACCGCGTTCAAACCCGGTGCGTCACCACCGCCGGTGTTGATGACAAGCTTGAGTCCCATTGGCATGCACGGCCTCCTCCTGTCGAGCTGTGATGGTATTGTCGGAGAAAATCACGATCCTCTTGAGTTTGGGGGAGAGAGGCTGCCTGTCGAACCGGCCGCAGGGCTCGTCCTCCGAGAGGCGCCTCGAGGGCCGGAGAGCGCCGGAGTGCATGGCGACGGCGGCCTGCACGTCGGCTCGACATCCGGGAGAAGCGTTGTGCAATTGAGCCCCACATCCGATCCAGCGGCCGGCCCGAGCGGGAGCGGCGTGCGGTACGAGATGGGGAAACAGGGGAGACGCTCGAATCGAGAACGAGGCTCCTCCCGAAAAGAGGCCCTCGAGGGGACCGAAAGAGAGGGCAGGACGGCAAGCGAGGGTCCCGGGCGGAGCCCGGCGGCGGAGCAGGATCCTCGTCTCGCGGCTAAGGATTTCTCGGCCACGCTCCGATACAACAATGGATCTTGCGGGTCTGACCAAGGTCCCTGGCGTTTTTCGCGGGACCGGCTCCTCCGCAGCGCTCCTGGAGAGCTCAGTCTGCCTCGGCGAGGGGCCCCTCAGGGGCTGTCGCCTCAGGGCGTTACTCGAAAACTCAGCCCCTGCGGTTTGGGAACCGCTGCTGCAGCGCGCGGGTCCTTGCGGGGCGGACTGCAACAAGAGTGGGACAGCTCATGGAACCAGATGCAAGGGTGCTCGTTCTGGATGACGATGCGGTCTCTCGAATGATGCTTTCCAAGATCCTCCAGAGAATCGGAGTGGAGGTGCTGGAGGCCGGGAGCACGAGTGAGGCCGAATCCCTGCTCCGTTCCCATCCCGACGTCATGCTGGTGATTTCGGATATCCTCATGCCCGAGGATGACGGCATCGAGTTCATCGCCCGGATCCAGAAAGATCCTATGTTCAACCTGAAGGTCCTCTTCTGCTCGTCCTTGCGCGACCGGGAAACGATCGTGCGTGCCCGTGATCTGAGCGCCGAGGGGTTCATCATTAAACCGCTCAAGCCTTCCTACGTCGCCCAGAAGGTGCAGGAGGTCCTGAGCAAGGTCGAGCCGGCCCTCGAACCTCCAAGGGTCGTTTGCAGGCGGCTGGGAATACAGGAGGCGGACTACGAATCCCTGCTCGCGGGGCTGTTCCGGAACATCGAAGAAGAAAAGGGCAGGGTGGCGCTGCTCGAGACCGAGGACCGGGAGGAGAGCTGGAATACCGCGCTCGTCGGAATGAACGACATCCACGTCAACTCCGCCCAGCTCGGGGCGAACCGGCTGAAGGACCTGGCGCAAAGCGGCGTCGGCTGCCTCCGCAGCCGGCAGAAACAGGCGGTGGGCGCCCTGCTTCACGGGCTCGAGAGGGAGGTCTCCGTCATCCGGTATGTTCGAGAGCGCCAAAAACAGAGAGAAGAAGCCTTGCGGCAGATCAGGGAAAAGGACAGGGATCTGGCACCCAGAAAAGTTCCCGAACCAAAAGAACGCGCGGATCGCATCACGGTCCGCAGGACCGCACGGTAGAGGATAGGGTCAAGGTCAAGGTAGAGGCTGTCCCAAAACGCCTATCTGCGGCGTTGCACTCGTCCTTCGTCACTGCGGCGTACTTCCATGTACGCCTCGTTCCTCAGGACTTCGTGCGCCTTGCATCCGGGCATTTTTGAACAGCCTCTGAATCGAGCCTGTTGGGACAGGCTCTAAGGCACCCTTCCCCGACTCTCACGTGTAATCGTGCGTTCCCTGGACGACTTCGATGCCGAACTTGTTCTCGAGCATGGCCACGAGGTCCTCGACCTTGCGGTGCGGGCAGTCCGGCTTGGCGTTGACCATACAGGTGGTGAGGTGGATCTTGTCGGGCTTGATCTCGGAGAGCTTGATCGTGTATCCGGTGTTGGGTACCAGGGGTCTGCCCGGGCAGTAGCACTTGAGAAAACCCACGACCTGCGAAGGCTCGCCGAATTTGCCTTCACCCAGGGCCGCTGCCTTGAGACACTTCCAATCGCCGGGACAGCCGTACCCTTCGTCCATGTAAGATCCGCAGCCGATGATCACGACTTTCTTCATCGAGAGTCCTCCTGTCCGCTGATGGGCGAGTGCGATCCGACCCCAGGACGGTAACGCGTGCATCTTGCCTCCGGCAAGCTTGTTTTTCAACCCGGTCCGCCGCCTCTCCGGCCGGCTGGATGGCGCAGGGGGTCGTGCGCTGCGCTCCCGCCTTTCCTTGGTGCTCGCACCTTTCCTTGACAGCTCTTTTCCGCCCGTCCTATAGTCGGCTCCCCGATCCAAAGTGGGATGAGGTGTCCGATCCGATTGTTTCTCCGGGACTGCCGGAGTCGAGCACAAGGGACGCTGCAGCACAAGGAGGCCGGCCATGGCGCAACCATTGTTCCAGGAAGAGCACGAGATCTTCAGGAAATCGCTCCGCGACTTCGTGAACAAGGAAGTGAAGCCCTACGCCGAGAAGTGGGACGAGGAGCGGAACATCCCGCGAGAGGTCTGGAAGAAGCTCGGCGCCCAGGGCTTCCTCGGGTCCTGGATGGACGAGAAGTACGGCGGCTCCAAGACGGATTTCCTCTACAGCGTCGTCTTCGTCGAAACCCTCGGCGAGGGCGGCTCGGCCGGGCTGGCCATGGCCGTCGGAGTGCACAACGACATTGCAGCCCCCTATATCGACATGCTGGGCAACGAGGAACAGAAGATGAAGTGGCTGCCGGGGTGCGCGACCGGAGACCTGATCTGCGCCCTCGGCATCACGGAGCCCGGTGCCGGCTCGGACGTGGCCGCGATCCGCGCCACCGCCATCCGGCAGGGCGACTTCTACGTGATCAACGGCCAGAAGACCTTCATCACGAACGGGTACAACTGCGACATCGTCGTGCTCGCCGTGAAGACCGACCCCAAGGCGGTGCCGGCCCATGCCGGAGTGAGCCTCATCGTCGTAGAGAACGGCACTCCCGGATTCACCAAGGGAAGGAAGCTCGAAAAGTTGGGGTGTCACGCCTCGGACACGGCAGAGCTCAACTTCGAGGACTGCCGCGTGCCGGCCGCCAACCTCCTTGGCGGCGAGGGCATGGGGTTCGTGCCGATCATGCGCAACTTCCAACAGGAGCGTCTCATCTCCTCCATCGGATCGCTGAAGAGCTGCGACCTCATGCTCGATGCGACCATCGAGTATGCCAGGACCCGGGAAGCGTTCGGCAAGCCGATCATCAAGTTCCAGCACAACCTGTTCAAGATCGTCGAGATGAAGACCGAGGTCGAGATGGCCCGGGCCTTCACCTACAACCTGATCGAAGACTACCTGAACGGACAGGACATCACGCTCAAGGTGTCCATGTCCAAATGGTTCAACGCGGAGCTGGCCAACCGGGTCGCCTACCAGTGCGTGCAACTCCACGGCGGCTACGGCTACATGCGGGAGTACGCGATCTGCCGGGCCTTTGCGGACGTGAGGATGGGCACCATCGCCGCCGGCACGACCGAAGTCCTCAAGAACTACATCGGAAAGATGCTGGGCCTGTGAAGGGTCCGATCGGATTCCGGAGTCCTCGTTGGGGCGACCGGCCGGTCGCCCTACGGGTTCCGGTACTCCACGATCCGCCCGTTGTGAGCGCGCAGCACGGCCCCTTCGGCGTCCATCGAGAGGAGGTAGTGGGGCTCGAGCGGCACCTTGCCCGCCTTGCCGGGCAGGTCCACCATGAGCTTCGGGATGCCGAGCCCGGAGACGCGGCCCTGCATCTCCTCCAGGATCCGGATGCCCGTCTGAAGAGGAGTCCGGAAGTGGCCGGCCCCCTCGACCGGATCGCACTGATGGAGGTAGTACGGCCTGACCCGAATGCGGAGGAGCCCGCGGCAGAGGGACTTCATGGTTTCCGCGTCGTCGTTGATGCCTTTGAGCAGCACGGTCTGGTTGTTGACCGGAACCCCTGCCCGCAGGAGCCGCTCGCAGGCTGCCGCCGATTCCGCCGTGATCTCCCCGGGATGGTTGAACTGGGTGTTCAGCCAGATCGGGCCGTGCCGCTTGAGGACGCGGCACAGCGCGGGTGTGATCCGCTGGGGCAGCACGACCGGAGCGCGGCTCCCGATGCGCACGATCTCGACGTGAGGGACGCGGCGAATTCTGCCCAGGACCTCGTCCAGCCGGGAGTCGGAAAGGATCAGGGGGTCTCCGCCGGAGACGAGCACGTCCCTGATTTCCGGACGGCCTCTCAGATAGACCAGCGCCTGCTCCAGCTCCCGGGGGCCCATGTGCCATCCCGCTTGCTGCCACTGGCGTTTTCTCGTGCAGTGCCGGCAGTGGACGGCGCACCGGTTGGTGAGCAGCAGGAGCGCCCGGTCGGGGTAACGGTGCACGAGGCCGGGCACAGGGGTGTGCTCCGTCTCCTGCAGCGGATCCTGAGCTTCATCCGGCCTTGCGGTGAGCTCCTCGAGGTCAGGGATGACTTGCCTGCGGATGGGGTCCTCGGGGTCGTCGGGGCGGATGAGGGAGAGGAAGTAGGGCGCAATCGCGACCGGGTAACGGCGGCTCACCCGGGAAATGCTGCCGATCTCCCGGGCGGTGAGCCAGGGGACCTGTTCGAGCTGGGCCGGGGCCGTGAGCCGGTGGGCGTATTGCCATTGCCAGCGGTCCCACTCTCGAGACGGACTCTGTCCGCGGCGGGGCACGAGCCCGTCATCTGCAGGGTAAGAGACTGACTCCGCAGACATTGCAGATGCCTCCGGGTTCGATCCGGTTTCAAAGAGAGTGCAGGCGCGGGACCGTCCCGG
Organism: bacterium; assembly: GCA_040756235.1. Taxonomy (GTDB): domain Bacteria; phylum Desulfobacterota; class DSWW01; order DSWW01; family DSWW01; genus JBFLZG01. The sequence continues at coordinate 23,657 of JBFLZG010000029.1, forward strand.
CGTGCAGGTGAAAACCGCGGCCTCGACGAGCGCCACGCATCAAGGATTATGGATGAAGATCGTCCGGGAGTCACCCGGGAGACCGAGATGAGCGTGCGACTGGCGTTCGTGGCATATGAAACGCCCTTTGCGCCGTGCGGCGGCATCGCCGCGGTCATCGACCGCCTGCCGGGGTATGTGCTCCTGGCGTCCGGACTGACCACCCTCGTGATCACCCCTTTCCACCACCGGATCGGGAAGACGCGCTCCCTCGAGGTCGAGAACCTGGGCTCCTTCTCCGTGCCTTTCGACGGAAAGCAGGTGAGGACGGAGCTTCTGAGGCGGGCGGGCCGGGTCCCCTGTTATTTTCTCAGACCTGAAGACCCGCGGTTCTTTGCCGGCATCCGCCATCCCTATGACGTGGACCGAACCCCCGGGGAGGCGGCGGCGCGACTGCTCGAGGACTCGCTGTTCTTCGGCGCCGCGGTCGCACGCGCCCTCGACCGGATCGAGCCCGAGACCTCCTGGCGCCTCCTGCTGCAGGACTGGGAGGCTGCAACCGTCGCGCTGAGCCTTGCGCCGGGAGACGGCCGGCACCGGATGTACCTCACCCTTCACAACAGTTACGACAGCCCGGCCTCGCCTGCGGACCTCCTGCGCGCGGGCGTGGACCCGGTCGCCTGCCCGGGACACACGATCCTCGACCGCGCTCTGGCTCGGGTCGAACGACCCGTTTTCACGGTGTCCGAACAGTTTGCGCTCGATCTCACCGAGGACGTGCTGCAAGCCCGGATCATGGCCCCCCATTTGCGCGGCGAGCTGAGGCCCCGCCTGATCGGCGTGAACAACGGGCCGTTCGCCGAGCTCGCGGTCGGCGAGGAACTCCTGACGGCGGCGGCCGGCGGCCGGTTCGAGCCGTTACGGGAGTGGAAGGCGGCCAGGCGTCAGCAGGCCCTGGCGTCCCTCGAGGGCCTGGCTCCGGACGCGGACAGACCGGTTTGGGGCGACCTGAAGCGTTTCCGGCGGGAGGAGCCGCTCTGGTTCGTCCTGGCCGGCAGGGACGACGCGCGCCAGAAAGGATACGACGTGGCCGTGGAGTCCATCCGGTCGTATCTTCGAGACGGCGGAGAGGGTTGTTTCCTGTTCTTTCCGATCCCGGGCGATGAGGGCCTGAGCGGACTCGAGTTTCTCAAAGAGCTGGCAGGGGAGTTTGCGGAAAGCGTATTGGCCTTTCCCTTTCTCCTGCGGGAAACCTACTTCGCCGTCCTCCAGGGCGCCTCCTACGGCCTCATGCCGTCCTTCTACGAGCCGTTCGGCATGGCCAACGAGTTCTACCTCAACGGAACGGTGGGCATCGGCCGCGCAACCGGCGGCATCCTGATGCAGATCGTTCCGCTGCAGGCCGCCTCCTCCTACAGCCGGGCCGTCGAGGTGCGCGCCGCCAGGTGGCACTGCGGCTCTGCGCATCCCACGGGCATCCTCTACCGTGAGCCTGACGGTCTCCCCTCCGCGCTGGGCGACTGGCGGGCGCTGAACGCCGACCAGCACGGCCCGGGCGGCGGAGCACCGGACCGACTGGGGCAGCGCCGGACGCTGCCCCTGTTCCGGGCCATGGCGGACGAGCTCCGCTTCGCCCTGATGGACGCGGCGCTGCTCTACCGGGAACGACCCCATCTCTACTATGGCATGCTGACCCAGGGGATCGCACATATCCGGCAGTGCTTCTCATGGGAGAGGGCTGCCCGGGAGTATCTGCGCGCTGTCCTCTAGCGCAGATCTCAGCCGGGGCGAAGCTCGCCGCGTCCATCGTCCCGCGCCGCTCCGACCCCTCCCTTCCGATGCTGCTCGAAACTCCCGCTCGCCATCGAGACGATTCGGTCCGGACCCGGACTTCCGCTCCCGTCCAGCGCCGCCAGCAAGCGCTCTGCGTGCTCCGTGAACGCCTCCATGTTGTCCGCCGAGACCGGGGGGCCGGACGGAATGTGCAGCTTCCGGGGATTCATGGGAACGCCGTGGCGAGTCATGCGGAAGCAGAGGTGCGGGCCGGTCGCCATTCCGCTCCGGCCCACGTAGCCGATGACCTGGCCTTGGGCGACCACGGTCCCCTTCTTGATCTTCCGGGCGAACCGGCTCAGGTGAAGATAGCTCGTTTCGAAGCCGCCGCGGTGACGGAGTCTTACGTACTTGCCGTTGTGCGCGTTGCGGGCGGCCTCGAGGACGGTGCCGCCGCCCACGGCCTTGACGGGAGTGCCCACCGGCGCTGCGTAGTCGATTCCCGGGTGAGGCATCCAGGTACGGGTGATCGGGTGCAGGCGTCTCTTGGAGTACCCAGAAGAGACACGGGAAAACACGAGAGGGGCCTCGAGGAACGCTTTGCGCACGCTCAGCCCCTGCGGAGTGTAGTATCGGGGAGGGTCGTCGCCGTCCTGGAAGAGGACGGCCCTGTAGGCCCTGTCTCCGTCTCGGAACTCCGCTGCCAGAACCCTTCCGTAGCCCGCAGGCTTTCCATCCCGGAAGCGCTGCTCCAGGAGAACTCTGAACGTGTCTCCTGCCTTCAGGTTACGCAGGAAGTCGACGTCCCACGCGAGGATTTCGACCAGAGCCGAGACGAGCTTCGGGTCCTGTCCGGAAGCGCCGATCTTTCGGATCGGCGAGCCCTGAACGGAGCCGCTGACCAGCACCGTCCGCACGGTATGAGGGATCGGCTCACGGGAGACCTGAAATCTGTCGCCCAGCCTCCGCACGAGCAGCTGGTCTTCCTGATCGATGCGGTAGATGAAGCTCTCCAGTCGTCCGTCCGCCGAGCGGATCTGGTAAGTCTGACCCGGGCGGATCTGTCGGACAGGGAAGACATCGTCGGATCTGCGGGCGATTCGATGGATGTCCTCAGGGGGAAGATAGTCACCGAGTAGGGATGTCAGGGTGTCGCCGTTCCTCACGGTGCCTTCGAAGACTCGCTCCGGAGCGCCAGGCTGACGGATAGTTGCGGATCGAACTTCAACCCTTGCTCGAGGAATGGGCGCATCCCTCGGTTCGCTGGCCGGCGGAGCCAGTGCCTCGATCGTGCAAAGCGGGAGAAGCACGGAGAGAATGCCGGCCAGGCGGCGCTGCCTGGTATGGCTCGAAGATGGACCCGGGTCTCTTGAGCTTCGAACGATCCCTGACGCTGCTGTCCAGGGTCTCGCTGCCTTGTTGAAATACACGTATGATATCATATATTCAGAGTAGTTACAGCAACAATGTAATGTAATGTCTCAGGATGCCTGAGCGTCACGGTGTGCTGTTGAGATGCGCGGGATCGCCGGGCGGTTTTTGGACAGGATCGGCTGAGGACAGGCTCTGTGCGCGCCGGTCAGGAGCGCAGCCCGAGCAGGAAGTCCTTGAATTCGTCGTAGCTCCCGGAAAGGCGGACGAAGCCCGGCGTCTTCCGGTCGAGCTCCGTCATGCTCGGCGGCAGCTCCGGCTCCACGCCGATCTCCCGCAAAGGCTCGGGGAACTTGGCTGGGTGCGCGGTCTCCGTGGCGATGGAAAGGCACTCTTCCTCTCGCAGGGAGAGATAGCGGGACAGGGCGGCCCAGCTCACGGCGCCGTGCGGCTCCAGGAGGATGCCATAGGTCTCGTAGACCTGCTGAATCGTCAGCCGCGTCAGATGGTCCGAGATGCTGATCCCGACGCAGTCCCTCCGCATGCCCTCCAGGTCCGGCATTCGATCCACCACGCCCTTGCGGTCGATCCTGCCGCCGTACAGGGCGAACAGACGGCGCATGTTGGAGGGGTTGCCCACGTTCATCGCGTTGGACATGCAGGCCCTGGAGGGCCGGATGGGCCGGTAGAGGCCGCTTTCGAGGAAAGCCGGAAACTCGTCGTTCTCGTTCGTGGCCACCAGGATGCGCCGCACCGGCTTGCCCATGCGCCGGGTGAGGAAGTCGGCGGTCACGTTGCCGAAGTTGCCCGAGGAGACTGCATCCAGGACCGGTTCCCCCTTGCCGGATTCCACCGCCGTGTAGGCGTAGAAATGGTATGCGATCTGGGGCATGAGGCGGCACCAGTTGATCGAGTTCGCCGAGGTGAGCTTGAGGCCCGCCAGATCCGGGTCTTCGAAAGCGCGCATGGCGTTCGCCTGGAGCTCGTCGAACTTGGCGTCCGAGGCCACGGCCACGACGTTGCCGCCGAGCGTGTTCATCTGCCGGGCCTGCCGGTCGCTCACCTCGTGGACGGGGTAGGTGACGACGACCCGGAATCCTTCGAGTCCGAGGAAGGCGCTGGCGATCGCGCTCCCGGTGTCTCCGGAAGTGGCGACCAGGATGATCCGCTCCGCGTCTTCCTGGCCCTGGTAGTAGCGCATGGTGCGGGCCATGAAGCGCGCGGCAAAGTCCTTGAACGAGGCGGTGGGGCCGCGGTCCAGGCGAACGACGTAGCGCCGGTCCCGGACCCGCTCGACGGGCACCTCGAAGTCGTAGGCCTCGAAGGTGATGCGCTCGAGCTCTTGGGGCGGGATCTCTCCCTCGAGGAACCTCGACAGCACGGCCAGGGCGACCTCGGCGTAAGGCCTGCCTTTGAGCGCCTCGATCTCGTCTGCGTTCAGGCGCGGGATGCGGGCGGGCAGGTAGAGGCCGCCGTCGGGCGGCTGGCCCCGGAACAGGACCTCCCGGAACTCCGCGACAGGCGCCTGCCCGGACGTGCTGACGTAAAGGATCCTTTCGGCCATGGGGGTTCGTTCCTCTTTGCAGTACGTAGGTGGCGGGGAGCCTGCCCCGGCGAAAGCCGGGGTCGGGACACCCACCGCACTCTGAGCCCGCTCGGCCGGCTCTCGGGTCAGATGAACCCCGGTCGCATCAGATGAAGGCAGCGGCCCGGCTAAGCCGGAGCGCAGTCGATCGAGGGCCGAGGGTGACCAGGATCTCGAACAGCCCGGGGCCTTTGATCTGGCCGGTGACCGCCGCCCGGATCGCGTTGATGAGGACGCCGGCCTTGACCTGCTTCTCCTCCGAGAAGCTCCGCACGGCCGCCTCGGTCGTCGCGAGGTCGAACGGCGCCAGCCGCTCCAGCCTGCCCGCGAGCTCCGGAAGCCACTCTCTGAGCCTGGGCTCCTTCCTCAAGTTCTTCTCGAGCGCGGTCTCGGTGATCGGGAAATCATCGCTGAAGTACGCGCGGCCCTCGGCCAGGAAGTCCTTGAGCGTGTGGAAGCGGGCCCGGATCATGTCCAGCATGGCCAGGTACGCCTGCTTCCCTTCGCGCTCGTACTCGGGCCTCCACAGGCCCGCCTCCTCGAGCTCGCGAGCGACGAGCCGGCCCAGCTCCTCGAGGTCCAGGGTGCGGATGTAGTGGGCGTTGATGCTCAGGGCCTTGGGGTCGGTGAAGAACTTCGGGTCGTCCTTGTTGTAGTTGAAGACCGAGTTGGGCTTGCCGATGCGTTCGAGGGTGAACTCCCGGATGGCCTCCTCGCGGCTCAGGATCTCGCGGTTGTCCTCGGCGGACCAGCCCAGCAGGAGCAGGAAATTGCACAGGGCCCACGGCAGGAATCCCCGCTCCCGGTAAAAGGAGACCGTGACGACCTCGCCGTGCTTGCGCTTGGAGATCTTGGCCCGCTGCGGGTCCAGGGTGAGATTCATGTGGGCGAACCGGGGCGGGGTCGTGCCCAGGGCGCGGTAGATCAGGATCTGGCGGGGCGTGTTCGCCAGGCCGTCCTGGCCGCGGATGACGTGGGTGATCCGGTCCCTGAGATCGTCCACCGCGTTCGAGAGCAGATACAGGGGCATGCCGTCGGAGCGGACGATCACGAAATCCTCGATGTCCACGAGGCTCTTCTCGATCTTGCCGTAGACGATGTCGTCGAAACCGACGTAAGGGTAAGCCTGGACTCCGGGGTCCGGCGTCTGCTTCGGGTCCGGCACCTTGAACCGGATCACGTGAGGGATCTGCCGGGATTCGCGGGAGGCGATCTCCTCGGGGCGAAGGCCCCTGCAGGTGCGGTCGTAGTGGTAGGAGGTCTTGTGCTTCTCCGCCAGAAGCCGCTTCTGCTGCAGCTCTTCCGGGGTGCAGAAACACTTGTAGGCATGGCCCGAGGCGAGCAGTCGCTGGGCCGCTTGCTGGTGCTCGTGGCGGTAGTGGGACTGATAGTAGGGGCCTTCGTCCCAGTCCAGACCGAGCCAGCGCAGCCCCTCCAGGATCTCCTCGAGCGACGCCGCGGTGGAGCGCTCCACGTCGGTGTCCTCGATGCGGAGCAGAAAGACCCCTCCTTGGCGTCGGGCAAACAGCCAGTTGTAGAGAGCGGTGCGGGCGCCGCCGATGTGCAGGTACCCGGTCGGGGAAGGCGCAAACCGAACGCGCACAGGTGTCATCTGGGTCGATCCTCAGTTCGGCCAGAACCCGATGGCGGAAAGCAGCCGGCAAAAAAGCGGCCCAGCTTCCAAACGCTGGGCCGCACGGCGATACCGCGCTGATCCGATCATTTTTCAACTGATACCACTCCCCGGGGGGAAAGACAAGGTAGTCCGCGACGCACGGGCCGTTGGACAGCGGCAGACACACTGTGCTATGTAGCGCCCGCGCAGGTGACCCGCTTCCGAAAGAGCTTGGTGAAAGGAGCGTCCCGAGTGGAGTTCCTGGCCGACTTACACGTTCACTCCCGCTTCTCGCGCGCCACGAGCAAGAACCTCAGCCTGGAGCGCCTCCACGCCTCTGCCCTGCACAAGGGGCTGGCCGTGGTCGGGACCGGCGACTTCACGCACCCGGAGTGGTTCGAGGAGATCCGGTCCAAGCTGGAGCCTGCCGAAGAAGGCCTGTTCCGGCTCAGGCAAGAGCTTGCCGCGCAGGCGCAGAGAGAGGTGCCGCCCTCCTGCGAAGGCCGGGTGCGCTTCATTCTGAGTGCGGAGATCAGCAGCATCTACAAGAAGGGGGAGCAGGTCCGCAAGGTCCACAACCTGATCTTCGTACCCACCCTGGAGGCGGCCCGGCGGTTCGCCGCCCGGTTGGCGAAGATCGGCAACATCGCATCGGACGGCAGGCCCATCCTGGGCCTGGACAGCAAGGACCTGCTCGCCCTCGTCCTGGAGACTTCTCCCGAGGCGTTCCTCGTTCCGGCCCACGTCTGGACCCCGTGGTTTTCGATCCTGGGTTCGAAGTCCGGGTTCGACTCGGTCGAGGAGTGCTTCGAGGATCTGGCGGCCGAGGTCTTCGCCCTGGAGACCGGCTTGAGCGCCGATCCGGCCATGTGCGGCCGACTGACGGCCCTGGACCGCTACAGCCTGATCTCCAACTCGGATGCCCACTCGGCGGACAAGCTGGGCCGGGAGGCCAACGTCTTCGCCTGCGACGTCTCCTATCCGTCCATTCGAGGCGCCCTGCGGACCGGAAAGGGGAGGAGCTTTCTCGGCACGATCGAGTTCTTTCCCGAGCAGGGGAAATACCACCTCGACGGCCACCGCAAGTGCGGTTGCAGGATGGAGCCCGCGGAGACGCGCGCGCGGCGCGGCCTGTGCCGGGGCTGCGGCAAGGCGGTGACCGTGGGCGTCATGCACCGTGTGGAGGCGCTGGCGGACCGGCCGGAGGGGGAAAGGCCGAACGGCGCTCTCCCTTACGACCGGCTCGTTTCGCTGAGCGAGGTCCTGGGGGAAGCCGGCGGCTGCGGTCCTCAGTCCGGGATGGTGCAGAAGGTCTGCCGGGCTCTCGTTGCGCGCCTCGGCCCCGAGCTGGCGATCCTCAGGCGGCTGCCTCTGGACGAGATCGAGCGGGCGGCAGATCCGCTGGTGGCCGAGGGGATCCGCAGGATGCGGCAGGGCGAAGTCGCCCTCGAGGCCGGCTACGACGGCGAATTCGGTACCGTCCGGATCTTTCGGCCGGGCGAGCGGGAGATGATTTCGGGCCACGTCTTTTTCGAAGGGCTCCCGGCCGCCGAGGCGTGCGGGAGCAAGCGGAGCGGGGAACAGAAGGGCACGAAGGGGCCGCCCGGAGGAGAGGGCGCGCAGGCCTGCCCCGCGGGGCCGCCGCCGGAGGACGGCGGCCCGGAGCCCCGCGCTGCCGGAAAGAGGGCTGCGGCAGCAGACGCGAACTGGGGTCCGCTTTTCTCCTCCAGAAGGCTTTCGGTGTGGTCCGAGGAGCTCCTTGCGAGCTTGAACGCGGACCAGCAGGAGGCCGTGCTCTCGACCGGCTCTCGGCTGCTCGTGGTCGCGGGCCCGGGGACCGGAAAGACGATGACCCTCACCTGCAAGATCGCTTACCTGGTCCGGGAGATCGGCTTGCCGCCGGAGCGGATCCTGGCCGTCACCTTCACCCTGAAAGCCGCCCGCGAGATGGAAGAGCGGCTCGCCTCGCTGCTCGGGCCTTCCGACGACCGGGCGAAAGTGCGGGTGCGGACCTTCCATGCCCTCGGGGCGGAGCTGCTGCGCGAGGCCGGGAGCCTGGCCGGGGTGCCCGAGGATTTTACCATCCTCGACCCTCAGGACCAGGCCGCCCTGGTGTGCCGGGCTCCGCTCCGGCTCTCCAGGAGGGAAGCCGATCTGCTGCTGGAGCGCATCTCCGTGGAGAAGAGAAACCTGCGGTACCCGGAAGAGGGGCAGGAGAAGTTTCACGACCCCCTGTTCTTCCGGGCCTTCCTGCAGTATCAGGAGGCCCTCGAGCGGGTCCGGGCCCTGGACTTCGACGACCTCGTCTCCCGGACCGTGCGGGCCATGGTGGCCTGCCCCGCCTTCCGGGACCGGGCCTGCGGCCTGTTCCGGGCCGTCTGCGCGGACGAATACCAGGATGTCAACTTCGCACAGCACCTGTTCCTGCGGCTCCTGGCGGACTCGGCACAGGAGCTTTTCATGATCGGCGACCCGGACCAGGCGATTTACGGGTTTCGGGGCGCGAGCCCGGAGTACTTCCGACGGTTCGAGAGCGACTGGCCCGAGGGCCGGGTCGTCCGGCTCGCTCAGAACTACCGCTCCACCGAAGCCATCCTCTCCTCGGCGTGCCGGGTCCTGCCGGAGGGGCCGGCCGGGGCGCGCGATCGAGCGGCGCTTTCCGCTCTCGTCCGGGGAGGGCCGCCGGTGCGTGTGGCCGAGCTTGCGACGGAGAGATCGGAAGCGATCTTCGTCGCCCGGACGATCGACCGGCTCATGGGCGGCACCGATTCGCTCTCTCTCTACGCGGACAGGGTCTCACGCGACGAGCGGGTCACCTGCCGCAGCTTCGGCGAGATCGCGGTCCTGTTTCGTCTGAGCGCCCAGGCGCGCGAGCTGGAAGAAGCCCTGCGGCATCAGGGCATACCCTTTCAGTCGACGACGCGGATCGACCTCTGGCAGACCGCGGAAGGCAGGGCTCTGACAGCGATCCTGCAGTGGCTCCGCGGCCCGGACGACCTGCTCGCCGGGGAACGGCTCCGCACCGCCCTCGGCGAACGCTGCCGGGAGGCAATGGAAAGCTTGAGCCGGCACTGCGGCGCCGGGCCGCTTCCCGGCGAGACGCTGGAGGAGCGGGTCCGCGGGATGCGATCGCTCGGCGTGCTGCCGCAGGAAGGCGGGAGCTGGCCGGAAGTCTGGGAGATGCTGCTGGGACTGGCTTCCCGTGAGGCGGCCGTCGACTGGGATGCCCTGCTCCGCTCCGTGCGCCTCTCCCGGGAGCCGGATGCGCTCGAGGCCAGGAGCGAGAAGGTCACCCTGGCCACCCTCCATGCCTCCAAAGGGCTCGAGTTTCCGGTGGTGTTCCTCGTGGGCTGTGAGACCGATCTGCTCCCGTGCCGCATCGGCAAAGAGCCTTCCGACCCGGCCGAGGAAAGGAGGTTGCTCTACGTGGGAATGACACGGGCGCGCCGCCTGCTTTACATCTGCCACGCCCGCTCGCGGCTGCTCTTCGGCGAGCGCCGGCCTGCCTCTCCGTCACCGTTTCTCGCGGATCTGCCGAAGAGGTGGGTCGAGAGACTCCGCCCCGGGGAAGACGAGAAGAAGAAGGAAGCCACGAGGGACCTGCAGCCTTCGCTCTTCAAGCTCCCGTGAGTCACGTTCGGGAAACGGAACACCTTGGCAGTGTGCGGTAGGTATCCCGGCCTCGTTCGCCTCGGGCTCGCAGATGGGCGTTTTTCAACAGCCTGCCTTGCCGCAGCAGGAGCCGGGGCCCGCGCACCCGGCGGCCTGGCCGGGCGAGTGGCCGCAGCACGCCGTGTCACCGGGACCCGGCAGGCGCTCCCGGGAGGACGAGACCGTGGAGTGAGCGGAAAGGAGCTTCTTCAGGTTCGGGCTCTCGCAGGACTTGCATCGGGGAGGGTCGGACGAAGCGGAAACGAGCAGCTCGCTCGTCTTGCCGCAATCCTGGCACAGGTACTCGTACAGGGGCATGAAAGGATCTCCTTTTCGGACCGCGGGGGCCGGGTCCCGGCCATGAGAGTCGAGTCGAAATTCGTTTTGTGAGAGCCCTGTCGAAGGCTGCCGGGATCGTGGTGGAAAGCGGCCCCGGCCCACCCGAGCGCTCAGTGCCCGCATCCTCCGTGCGATCCATGGCCCGCACAGGTCTGGTCGGACGAAAACTCCGGCAGCCGGCCGGATTGGATGAGAGCCACGTTCTCGCGCACGGTTCCCTCCACCCCCCGGTAGACCCTGATGCCCGCGGCCTGGAGCTTCAAGAGGGCGCCGAGCCCGATGCCGCCCACCACGACGGCGTCCACGGGCTTCCCGCCGAGCGCCTGGAGCGGCTGACACTGACCGTGCAGGTGCTGCTGGTTCGAATTCTCAACGACCTCCGAAGCGCCGCTCGCCGTCTCGACGATGACGAAGCGCGACGCCGACCCGAAGTGACCGAAGAGCTGGCTTTCGAGCCCGTTGCTCTCTTGCGTCGGCAGGGCAATCCTCATGATTCGCTTCTCCTGAGTCGCATCTAAAGGCCTCGGACAAAATCGTCTACGGAACTTCGAGGATATGTAACGCTCGGGGGGGTGTCAAGCCGCACACAACCTTGCCCTAGAGGCTGTCCCAAAACGCCCATCTGCGGCGTTGCACTCATCCTTCGTCACTGCGGCGTACTTCCGTGTACGCCTCATTCCTCAGGATTTCGTGCGCCTTGCATCTGGGCATTTTTGAACAGCCTCCAAATCGAGCCTGTTGGGACAGGCTCTAGCTAGCTGGTGCTAACGAGCTGTCGCCTCGCGTTCGCCCTCGCAGGCACGGCAACGCCTCAGCGCCGGCGGGCCGCCGGTGCGAGCGCGGGGTTGTCCCAGCCGGCATCGGCCGGGTCGAGGTTGGTACCGGGCGGTACGATCTCGTCGACTCGGTTGAGCAGGGCATCGTCCAGCCGGGCGTCGGCCGCGCCGAGCTGTGATTCGAGATGTTGCATGGTGCGCGGGCCGATGATCGCAGCGGTCACCGTCGGGTGGCGGATCACGAAGGCGAGGGCGAGGTGGACGAGCGGGATGCCCGCGCCGTCGGCCAGCTCTCCGAGCGCGTCGGCAGCCTCCAGCTTGCGCCGGTTGGCCGGCCGCGAGAGATCGAAACGGTCCGGCAGCATCCGCGCCCGTACCGATGAAGGCGGCGCCGCCGCGCCCTTGCGCCACAGGCCGGAGAGCCATCCGCCCGCGAGCGGGCTCCAGGGGATGACGCCGATGCCGTGGCGCAGGCAGGCCGGCAGCACGTCGGCCTCCACGGCGCGCGCGAGCAGCGAGTAGGGCGGTTGCTCGCAGACGAAACGAGACAGGCGGCGTTCGCGCGCCGTCCACTGCGCCTCCACGATCTGCGAGGCCGGGAAGGTAGAAGATCCGATGTAGCGGACCTTGCCCTGCCGCACGAGGTCGGTCAGGGCGCCGAGCGTCTCTTCGATGTCGGTGTCCGGCGAGGGACGGTGGATCTGGTAGAGGTCGATCCAGTCGGTCTTCAGGCGGCGCAAAGACGCCTCTATCTCCCGCATGATCCAGCGCCGCGAGTTGCCCCGCTGGTTGGGATCGTTGCCCATGGACCCGTGCACCTTGGTGGCAAGGATCACGTCGTCCCGCCGGCCTCCGGCCAGCGCCCTCCCGACGATCTCTTCGGACTCGCCCCGCGAGTAGACATCCGCGGTATCGATGAAGTTGATGCCTGCGTCGAGGGCGCGGTGGACGATGCGGACGCAGTCGTCGTGGTCCGGGTTGCCCCATTTGCCGAACATCATGGCCCCGAGGCAGAGGGGGCTCACCCGTACGCCGGTCCGGCCGAGAGTGCGATATTCCATCTGAGCGCTCCTTCCGTTCTTGTGGCATGGGAGCGCCGCAGGCGGCGCAGGCTGCTGATCCGAGCCGGGCGGAGCTCGGCAGAGGCGCTCCTCTCCTGTCTAGATTCAACTCCGCAGGGGGAGGTTTGAATCTGCCCCTGCGCGGGTGCGCGGATTCGCGCTCCCCTGCGCTGCTGTTTCAGCGCGGGAGGTTGCCGCGGCCCCGGGCCTCGCAATCTCCGGCAAATGCCAGGCCCACGTCCCGGCGGGCAAGGCGGCCCCACGCCACAGAAATACGTTCCCGCATTTGGGGAAAGCAGTGCTCGGCTACGGCAGGCGGGCCCCGGCGCAGGAAGTCTGTGGGGGGGCCGGTGTGAAACCGGCCCTTGCGCGGACGTCAGAAGAGCCTGGTAAAGCTGTCCCGGCTCCTCGGGTAGGTCTGAAACAGCGTGTGGCCCCCGTGCCTCGCCAGGATCTCGTTGTTGCCGTCCTCGATGAGCGTGGCCCTGGCGTCGCGAAAGAGCTTCTCGACCAGGTACTCACGGCTCAGCCCGTTGCCGCCGAGCAGCTGGATCGCGTCGTGGGCGTTGTCCAGGCAGGCCTGGGTCGTAAAGGTCTTGGCCGCCATGGAGTACTCGGGAAAGCTCGGGGCGATGCTCAGGTTCAGCCTGGCCGCGGCCCGGGAGAGCGCCCGGGAGGCCTCGACCCGCGTGAACATCTCGAACACCCTCTGTTTGATCGAGTAGTGCTCCATCAGGGGGCGCCCCCCCTGGATCCTCTGCTTGCAGTAGGAGACGGCCTCCTCGAAAGCGGCCCGCGCCAGCCCTGTCGCCCACGTCGACATCCAGGCGTTGGCGGTGGCCAGCACCCCTGCCATGCTCTCTTCGTAAATCTCGGGGGGCACCACCGTGTAGCGCGCGGGCACCCGGACGCCGTCGAAGAACAGCTCTCCCTGGTTCAGGTCGCGCTGGCCGATCTTGTTGAGCGGCTTGCCCCTGGAGACTCCGGGCAGGTCCATCGGAACGATCATCACGGCAAAGCCGGACATGCCCCTGGACGGGTCGACCTGCACGAACAGCAGGCAGTGCGACGCGATCGTTCCTCCCGATACCCATGCGGACTTCTGGCCGTTGATCACCCATTCGTCGCCTTCGCGCCTGGCCGTGCAGTTGCACCGGGTCTTCGGGTCATAGAAGAAGGGCTCGCCCCCGCCGATCACGTCGGAGCCGTGGTCGGGCTCTGTGCCTCCCCAGCAGCCCCGCAGGCTGCCGTCCGTGCACTTGCAGAAAGGAACGGCGAACTCCCTGGCCAGCTCTTCGCTGCCGCTCAGGACCGCGCCCATGGCCGCGAAGCTGGCCACCGCCAGCTGAACGGAAATGCCGAAGCTGCCCCACCCCATCTCTTCCATCACCACGTGCGCCTGGAACGGGTTCAGCCCCATCCCGCCGACCTGCTCGGGCAGCAGGATCTTGTGGTAGCCGAGCTCGTAGGCCTGGCGCAGGCACGGCCAGAGAGGAGAGCGGCTGCCGATCACTTCTTCCGGCGTCATCGCGTCGAGCGCCCTGGCGGCCGGCCGGATCACGTCCCGCGCGAATTTGTGGGCGGCCTCCTTCAGAGCCAGGTCTTCGCCGGTCAAGCCCAGATCCATATCGAAGTAATCCACGGTACGTCCCTCCCGTTCAGGTCAGTCTGGAGGCTGCCGTCCATCCGCCGTGCCCGCTTCCGCCCAGGCCTCCTTCTCGCCCGAGCATCCCCGAGCCGGATCTCCCGTGTCAAGAGAAATCTCAGGCGAAGCAAGGCATCAGGTATCAGGCTCCAGGTTCCGGCGCCCGCCCCCGAGTCCGCCGAAAACAAAGGCGGATCAGAGGAATCGTCAGGTTGGGCTGAGGGGCCTGACATCTAATACCTAACACTGACACCTAATTTCCTCAGGTGCGGCCCCGGCCGAGCGCACCCACAACGAACGCCGCACGCCGGGCGAGGATGAGCGGGTAGGAAAGCCGGCCGCGCCGGAAGCGACCCGGAGCGACGAGCCGGGGGTCCAGCAGGTCCGTCTTGCGGTGCACCAGAAGGTCTGCGGCCATCCGGCCCAGAGCGGGAGATGTGTTGATCCCGTGCCCCGCCTGACCGGCGAGCCAGAAGAAGCCCCGGAGCCCGGGATCCTCCCCGACCACCGGCGCTCGGTCGGCAGGGAGGGTCCTCAGGCCGGCCCACTTGTTCAGGATCTGCCGCGGCGCGATCGTGGGCGCGTAACGCGCAAGCCGGTCGGCGATCTCGGCCACCCGCAGCTCGTCCGGTCTCGCGTCACAGGGCTCCATGGGGTCCTGGTCCATGGGGCTGGCCAGGATGGCCCCGGACTCAGGGCGGAAATAGAAGCGCCGGGAGTAGTCGCTCGTCAGGGGCCAGTCCCCGATCGGCAGATGGTCATCGGGCCGGCCGATGATGATCGTGCGCCTGCAGGGAGTCAGAGGCATGCTTCCCGCGCCAGCGAGGGCGGCGATCCGGTTGGCCCACGCACCTGCGGCGTTCACGAGCCAGTCACAGCGGATCTCGCCGCGGTTCGTGGCGACTCCCTTCACCCGGCCGTCTTCGGTCCGGACCGCCGTGACCTCGGTCCCCACGAGAAGGCGCACACCGAGTCTCCTGGCGCCCGCGAGATAGCCCCACAGCAGCGCGTGCACGTCCAGGAGACCGTCCTCCGGCAGGAAGATGCCTCCATCCAGGAGCTTCGGTTCGAGGGCGGGCACTCTTTCTGCGGCCTCACGAGGGCTCCATTCGCCGCAAACCACGCCCATCCTCCTGGCCAGGCCGGCCAGAAGGCGGAGGCCCATCCATCGCCTCCCCCGGGCGACCAGGAGCGTTCCGGTCGGCCGCAGCAGGGGTACATCGGCGAATCCTCCGGGCGGCGAGCGGAAGAAGGGCCCGCTCGAGAGGCTGAGGCGGACGAAGACATCGTCCTCGCTGAGCTGGGTGAAGACCGCCGCGCTCCTGCCGGTTGCATGGTAGCCCGGCGCGTCCTCCTTTTCGAGCAAGAGAACGTCCGTCCATCCGGCGGTGGCGAGATGATAGGCCATGGAGGCCCCTGCGATCCCGGCTCCGACGATCACGACCTCGGTTCTGTCCATCTGGGCTCCATTCGAGGAGGAGTTCGAGGAGGAGGCCGGAGCGCGGCCAGCAGCGCCCCGGCAAGCCCCCGCGGAAGCGGGGCCCGGGATGACGTGCCTGCATCTTGTCCGTCATTCCGGCGCAGGAGGCTGTGTCATAAGCCGGTCAAATCCTCGTGCGGCCACTCATTCCGGAGGACTCAGCGGTGTGGCCACATGCTTTCCGTCATTCCGGCGCAGGCCGGAATCCAGTCCCTGCACCCGGTTCCTGCAGCTGGTCTGGGTGCACCCTTCCGGATCCCGGCTCCCACGCGCTCCGCAACCGGGCCGGGATGGCGAAACACGGCCGCGACCCCGCGCAGACCTGGCGTTCAAACCCGAGGCTAACATTTCACGCTCCATTTTTCATCTTGGCGGCAACCTTCCTCAGCGGCCGCTCGGGTGCTGTAAGTCGCACCCCCGTATGGTAGAATCTGCCCTTGAATACAAGACTGACGTAACGGGCACAGAGGGAGCAGGTCATGGACAACGGCGGTGAGGGCCGTGCGCTGCATTTCATCCGCGCCAGGATCGAAGAAGACCTGAGGGAGGGCAAGAACCAGGGTCGCGTGGTGACCCGTTTCCCGCCCGAGCCGAACGGCTATCTGCACATCGGCCACGCCAAATCCATCTGCCTCAACTTCGGGCTGGCGGCCGAATACCAGGGCCGCTGCCACCTGCGCTTCGACGACACGAACCCTACCAAGGAGGAGGTCGAGTACGTCGAATCGATCCAGGAAGACGTGCGCTGGCTCGGGTTCGACTGGGGCGAGCACCTCTACTACGCTTCAGACTACTTCCCGAAGCTGTTCCGCTACGCCGTGGACCTCATCCGCCAGGGGCAGGCGTACGTGTGCGACCTGAGCCCGGAGGAGATCCGGCGGTATCGGGGCACCCTGACCGAGCCCGGCCGGGAGAGCCCGTACCGCAGCCGCTCCGTAGAGGAGAACCTGGAGCTGTTCGAGCGCATGCGGGCCGGCGAGTTCCCGGACGGCTCCCGTGTCCTTCGGGCCAGGATCGACATGGCATCCCCGAACCTGAACATGCGCGATCCGGTGATGTACCGGATCTTGAAAGTCCCGCACCACCGCACCGGGGACGCCTGGTGCATCTACCCCATGTACGACTTCGCTCACTGCGTGTCCGACGCGATCGAAGGCATCACGCATTCGATCTGCACCCTCGAGTTCGAGGACCACCGGCCCCTGTACGACTGGTTTCTCGATCAGCTGGACGTGCCCTGCCATCCGCAGCAGATCGAGTTCGCCCGCCTGAACCTGACCTACACGGTCATGAGCAAACGGAAGCTGCTCCGCCTGGTGGAGGACGGCGCGGTGAGCGGATGGGACGATCCCCGGATGCCCACGATCTCGGGGCTGCGCAGGCGGGGCTACACGCCGGAGGCGATGCGCGGCTTCTGCGAGCGCATCGGCGTGGCCAAACGGGACAGCGTGGTCGATATCGCGCTGCTCGAGCACCAGATCCGCGAAGACCTGAACCGGCGGGCTCCCCGGGTGATGGCCGTGCTCGACCCGCTGCGCGTAGTGATCGAGAACTACCCCGAGGATCGGGTCGAAGAGATGGAGGCGGTCAACAACCCCGAGGATCCCGCCACCGGGACGCGCAAGGTACCCTTTTCGCGGGTCCTCTATATCGAGCGGGACGATTTCCGCGAGGATCCGCCCAAGAAGTACTACCGGTTGGCTCCGGGGCGGGAGGTGCGGCTGCGCTACGCCTATTTCATCAAGTGCGTCGGCGTGGTCAAAGACGCCCGCAGCGGCGAGATCGTCGAGCTGCGCTGCACGTACGATCCGGTCACGCGCGGAGGCGATGCGCCGGACGGGCGCAAGGTGAAGGCGACCCTCCACTGGGTGTCGGCCGCCCATGCCGTGGAGGCCGAAGTCCGGATTTATGACCACCTGTTCACCAGGCCCGACCCGGACGACGTGGCGGAGGGCGAGGACTTCCGGACTTCCCTGAGCCCGAGGTCTCTGCAGGTCCTGCATGCCTGCCGGGTCGAACCCTCGCTGGCGGGCGCGCACCCCGGAGCCCGCTACCAGTTCGAGAGGCAAGGGTATTTCTGCATGGATCCGGACGCCTCGAAGGACGGCAGGCTCGTCTTCAACCGGACGGTCTCTCTGCGCGACACCTGGGCGAAGATCGAGAGAGCGGAGAAGGGCGGGATGGCCGAGGCGGCCCCGGCCTAAAGCAGCTTCCCATACGATGAAGAAGGGGTCTTCGTCGAGGTTTGTGAGCCTGGTTGGTGGACACGCTTCGCTTCTTCCATCCTACCGCCGTGTCATGACCCGGCGGTCAGACCCTCTTCCGACCCCTGATTCGGGGGGGGACCCTGCGCGCGGCGACACGACAGGCGCGGTACGCTCCCTTCCGTCATTCCGGCGCAGGCCGGAATCCAGTCCGTGTTTCCAAGCTTCCTGCCAGCCTCCTGGATCCCGGCTCAAACGCGCTCCGCAGTGGGGCCGGGATGACGAAATGAGACACAGCCTCGAAGGCCGAAATCCGGTCCCTGCGCCCCGCAATTGCCGCTGTTCTTGATGCAGCCTTCCGGAGGGCGCAGCAAGCAGCGCCCCTGTGGGGAGCGTCCGGCTCCGCCCCCCGGATGGCCGAGTTGACAGCTATCCGGGGCCTTTCTTATGATCCAGATTCCGAATTCCGACGCCGCGGGCCGCCGGAAGGTTGCGCCGAAGGCGCCGGGCCGGGTTTCCCCGCCAAGGGAGTTTTCTTCATGATCGAGGTCGAGGGCCTTACGAAGTACTACGGGCCGCGATGTGCCGTCGAGGACGTGGCGTTCCGGATCGAGACGGGGGAGATCGTGGGTCTCCTGGGGCTCAACGGCTCCGGAAAGACGACCCTCCTGAGGATGGTCTCCGGCAACCTCCTTCCCACTTCAGGCACGGTCCGCATCCAGGATCGAGACCTGTACCAGCATCCGGAGGAGGCGAAGCGTGCCATCGGTTTCCTGCCCGAGAACCCTCCACTGTACGGCGAGATGACGGTGGGGGCCTATCTCCGGTTCGTGGGCCAGCTCAAGGGCGTCCGCCGCAACGAGATCGCCGAGCGCGTGCGGCAGGTGGCGTCCGGGGTCGCCATCGAGGAGGTCAGCAAGGAGATCATCGAGCACCTGTCGTTCGGGTACCGGCAGCGCGTGGGGATCGCCCAGGCCCTGATCCACGATCCCGAGCTGCTGCTTCTGGATGAGCCGGCTGCCGGGCTGGACCCGGTGCAGATCATTGAGATGCGGCAGCTCATCCGCGGACTGCGCGGAACGAGGACCGTCATCCTGTCCAGCCACTTCCTGTCGGAGATCAGCCAGATCTGCGACCGGATCCTGGTCATCCAGGAAGGCCGGATCGTGGCCGAGGGGCCCGAGGAGAAGCTGGCCGGCAGATTCAGCCCGGGGCTCAAGCTCAGGCTCCAGGCGCGCGCCCCCCGACTGGCCGTCGTGGATTGCCTCAGCACGCTGGACGGCGTCGATACGGTCGAGTGCACGCGGGAGGAAGCCGATCAGTCCACTTTCGTCATCGCCCTGACCTACGACATGCGCGAGCAGATGTGCACGGTGCTGGTGTCCAGGGGCATCGGCATCCTCGAGCTCACGCGTTTGGATCGGGAGCTTGAGAATGTGTTCCTGCAGCTCCTGGAGAAGAAGACGCCGAGCGCGACGCTCCCGGAGGCCGGGGAGAAAGAGGCTGCCGCATGAGAACGATCCGGATCGTGCTGGCGAGAGAGCTCGGGGCTTACTTCCGCTCCTATACGGGCTACGTGATCCTCGCGGTCGTGCTCCTGGTGGACGGACTGCTCTTCAACGTCTTTGCCCTGGGAGGGACCCCCAAGTACTCGGCTGAGGTGCTGCGGGACTTCTTCTATTTCTCCAGCGGCACGACCATGATCGCAAGCATCTTCCTGACCATGCGCCTCCTGGCCGAGGAGCGGCAAATGGGGACCATGGTCCTCTATTACGGCTCGCCCGTACGCGACAGCCAGATGATCGTCGGGAAGTTCCTCTCGGCGTTGTTCTTTCTGGGCCTGCTCACGCTCCTGACCCTGTACATGCCGCTTCTCGTATTCGTGAACGGGAAGGTCTCCGCGGGTCACGTCGTCTCGGGCTACCTGGGCCTCCTCTGCCTGGGTGCGGCCAGCCTCGCGATCGGGCTGTTCGGCTCTTCCCTGGCGCGCAGCCAGATCCTGGCCGCCGTGATCTCGGCAGCCATCCTGGTTTCCATGCTGCTCCTCTGGCTGCTTGCCAGCGTCACGGCTCCGCCCTTGTCCGCAATCTTCGGGCACCTGGCCCTGCACAACAAGCATTTCCTTCCTTTCATGAAGGGCACGGTCAACACCTCCGATATCCTCTACTATCTTTCCGTCACATGGTTCTTTCTCATGCTCTCCACCAAAGTCGTCGAGGCGAGAAGATGGCGATAGAGGGGACTCGCGAACACCCGCGCTGGCTCTTCCCGGCCCTGGCCTGCACGCTGCCGTACCTCGCGGGCATGGCCCTGATCTTCGTGGCCGAGAGACTGGTGGAAACCCCGGCCGCCGCCCGATCGGCCCTGGACGGCGCCGGCGCGGCCGCTATCCTGTGGGCCATCCTCGCACGGTTCGTCAACTGGGCCCGCTCTCGGGGAGACCGCGCTTCGGTCGAGGGCAAGATCCTGGCGGCCTATCTGGCGGGGGTGCTCTCGCTGCTCCTCTATGCCGCCCAGCTCGAGCCGGTGGGGAAGAAGCTCATGGTCCTCGCGGGACTGGACAGCCTCCCGCTCGACCGGGCGCGCACCGCCCTGCGGGTCGTCTGGCCGATCGTGTGGGCGAGCGCGATCTTCCCTCTGCTCTTCATGGAGGCCTCCTACGCTTCCATGGCGAGGGCCAGCAGGATCGAAAGGCGGCGCGTCTCCTTTTCCGCCGCAAGCGGCATGGCGATCGCGTGGCTGGCGGCGAGCCTGTTTCTCATCAACTACGTCGCCCAGTCCTACAACCGGAAGTGGGACCTGAGCTTCGACGGGACCTCCAGCCCGAGCGAGGGAGCCCGCCGGCTCGTCTCCAACCTGACCGACACGTTTCAGGTGATCGCCTTCTACCCGGAAGTCAATGAGGTCCGCGAGGCGCTCTTCAGCTACTTTGACGATCTCCGGGGCGGGTCCGGGCATTTCCAGATCCGCGCCTACGATCAGGTCCTGGAGCCGAAGATCGCCAAGGAGCTCGGGGTCAACCAGAACGGCGCGGTGGTTTTCCGGTTCGGCGACAAGAAGGAAGTGGCGCGCGTCGGGCTCTCCCTGGCCGAGGCCCGCGCTCAGCTCTCCAAGCTGGACCGGACCTTCCAGGAGAAGTTTCTGCAATTGGTTTCCGCGAAGAAGGTCGCCTATTTCGTCGCGGGCCACGGAGAGAGGTCGTTCGAGGAGTACGGCTCCAAGGAGAAGGATTCTCGGGCGGCGTTGAAGGGGCTCAAGTCCATCCTCCGGGGACAGAACTTCGAAGTGAAGGTCCTGGGCCTCGGGCAGGGTCTGGCCATGGAGGCGCCCGAGGATGCGTCCGTGATCCTGGTCATCGACCCGACGGAAGATTTCCTGCCCGAAGAGCTGAACGCCCTCAGGCGCTATCTGAACCGCGGAGGCCGGCTCTGGGTGGCGCTGGATCCGGACCACTCGACCAATCTGGCCGGGCTGTTGGCCGAATACGGGGTGCGCTTCGTAGCGGCGCCGCTGGCAAACGAATCGTACTACGTGAGAGCTTTCTACAACAAGGCCGACCGGTACAACCTGTACACGAACCGGAGCTCGTCCCACGCCTCGGTGAGCACCCTCAGCCGGAATTCCTCGAGGCTTGCCGTCGTCATGATGAAGACGGGCTCGCTCGAGAAGGCGGAAGGAAGCGCCTCGCCGGCGCGTGTCGTCATGACTCTTCGAAGCATGGCCATGACCTGGTCGGACGCGGACCGCAACATGGACCTCGATCCTCCGGGCGAGGAGAAGAAGGTCTTCGACCTGGCTGCCGCCGTGTCCATGCCGGTGGGAGGCGCGGATCAAGCGGGCGGCGGAAAGGCGGAAGCGCAACAACAGGGGGCGGCCGCCGCGCCCGGGGACCAGAGCCCTGCCCAGGAGCAGGAAGCCAAGGACGCGGAGAAGACGGACGGCAAGCCCGAGATGCGCATGATCGTCCTGGCCGACGCGGATGCCCTTTCCGACCAGGTGATCGGGAACCTGGGCAATTACCACCTCTTCGATGAAGGTCTCAAGTGGCTCTTCGAGGGGGAAAAGCTCCTGGGCGACGTCTCCTCGGAACAGGACGTACGCATCCTGCACACCCGTGAACAGGATGTCTGGCGGTTCTACGGGACGATCTTCGCCGTGCCCCTGGTCGTCCTCGGAGTGGGCGTCGGCTACAACCGTCTTCGTGCCCGATCGAGAAGGGGGCGAACAGGATGAAGCGTTTAGGCCCTCTGCCTTATCTGGTCGTCCTGCTGCTCAGCCTGGGAGCGGCCTATCTCACCTGGACCCGGGCGCCTCAAAAAGCGCAAGAGCGGGTCCCTGTGGCGACTTTCGAAAAGAAAGACTTGCTCGGGCTGGAGCTCCAAAGCAAGAACCGGACGGTCTCGCTCTCACGGCAAAAGAGCGGCTACTCGGGCGATTCCTTCTGGTGGGTAAAGATGGAAGGCCCGGCCTCCGCCGCAAAGAGCGGAGAGCAGCCCTCTGCCGCAGCCCTTTCGGAGGCCGCGTCGGCGCTCTCCGCGGAGCCCCGCCCGGGAGAGGGAGAGGCCGACGGGGACGGCCTCGAGGAAGGCGTCGGTGCGGAGGGAATTGCAGGGACGGCGCATGCGGCCGCAGGTGCGGCCGGGGCGAAAATCGACTTCTTCAGAGCGGACGCTCGGCTCGAGGAGGCTCTGGGCCGATTCTGCCCCTGGGTGGCGCTCCGTGCGCTGGGGAGCCTCGGGGAGGACAAGAGAAAGGAGCTCGGCCTGGCGGATACGACTGAGCGCCTGGTCTTGAAGGGCCGGTCAGGAGAGCGCACTTTTCGGATCGGCGTCAACTCGTACGGGCATCCGGACCGTTACGTAGAAGAAGAGGGGACCGGCGTCGTGTATCTGTTTCCGGGCCAGGATCTGCGGGAGCTCGAATACCCCAAGACCCGGTTCATGGAAAGGGCGCTGAACGGATTCAAGAAGGACCAGCCCGTTCGGATCCACATCCGGGCCGGGGGTAAGGAGAAAGAGCTGGCTGCCCGAACCGCCGAGAACGGGAAAGCGGCGGGATGGGCCGACAGCCGCAAGCCCGGGAAGACGAACGAGATCTACCAGAACTGGATTCAGAAATACTTCGGTCTGCGGGTGCTCGACTATCTGCCCCCGCGCGGCGGAGGCGAACCGGAAGGGTGCTCTTCAGGGCCGGACGCGTCCGATCCCGCGCTTCGTATGACCTTCTTCGACGAGCGCCGTGAGATCGGTTTCTTCGTCCTCTACAAGACCTCGGCGAGCGGCAATGCGGAGTCCCCGTATGTCGCCTGCGCCGACCATACCGATTCCCTCGTGAGGCTCCCCAAGTCACAGGTAGAGTCGCTGCTGCAGGACCTGGAAGACGTGCTCTCGGAGTCCTGATCCGGGGCGCCTCCCTGCTCGCACCTCCTGCCCCCCGAAAAAAAATTCAACAAAACACTTGACACTCACCGGGGCAATTTCTATAATTCGAAATAGGTCGAATTATCGTAGGAGCGGAGATCATGGAAATCGATCCCGTAAAGGTCTTCAAAGCGCTGTCCAACCAGAGCCGCCTGGAAATCCTCAAGGCGATCTACCAGGAGGGCATGTCGGTGACGACCTCGCTCGTAGCCGAAAAAAAGGTGCCTTCCGAGAAAAAGTGTTCCTGCTGCGTGGGCGACATCATGAGGAAATTCAGGCTTGCACCATCGACCATCTCTCACCACGTCCGCGAGCTCGCCATGGCAGGGCTCGTGAGGGTCGAGAGGGAAGGGCAATTCATTCGAGTCCTTCCCAACACGAACGCCATGAAAGTGATTTCGGACTTCGTGCAATCTTTTGCCGAGGAGGCAGGGAAGAAGAAGTAGTTTTTTTTGTGTAACAATTCGAAGCTTGTCGAAGTCTACAAGTATAGAAATAAGTGAGAAGACCACAGACCAAAGAGGAGGTCATTGCAATGGAAGCAAACGGCAACGTCATCAGAGACCATGGGATCGGGTCGTCGGTCGACGCATGGAATCAAGCAAAAGACTGGCTCGGCAGCCACCTCACCAGGGACAGAATGGTCGAGGGAGCGCTTGCTGCCGCAACGTCCGGCATGCTCGGATTCGTGCTGTACGTCCTGCACCATGCCATGCAGCAGTACACGGTGACGGGCTTCTGAGCTCGCTCCGCCGGCCGGTGCGAAGCGACGGGGCAAGCTCCGCACCGGCCGGCGCCGAGCCGTTCCCGGGCGAGCGACCGCCGGCCTCTCGGGCAAGAGTCTGAGATCGGAAGTCCGGGAGGATCGCAAGCCACCACGCGTGCAAGCGCCGCTGGAAATCATCCGGTTCCCTCTGTATCCTGCAAGCCCTGCGAGCGATTTTTCTTTCCCTCCCGCGATATGCTCGGACGCATGACGGATTTTCTCCGTACCCCTATTGCAAAACTCTGAAATCGGTATAATGGCAGTGGCAAGCGCGGGCCGTCTGCTGCCCGAGTGCATGTCCACACCTGCTCGTGAACAGGAAATCATGAGAGCGAAGAAACCAGTGTCCGAGCGTGGTCAAGCCGCGAACAGGAACGGGAGGTCCGGACCGGGCGGGAAGGGCAAGCGCGCAGAGGGGGGGTGGCGGCAGAGCGAGGAGCGGATGCGGCGCGTGCAGGAGATGGCCCATCTCGGCATCTGGGAGCTGGATCTCCTGGAAAACCGTCTCACCTGGTCGGATGAAGTCTACCGGATTTTCGGGCTCGAGCCTCAGGAGTTCGACGCCACTTACCAGGCGTTCCTCGAGGCCGTTTACCCGGACGATCGCGCAGCCGTGGACGCGGCATACTCCGGTTCGCTGCGTGAGGGAAGGGACGCCTACGAGATCGAGCACCGCATCGTGCGGAGATCGAGCGGCGAGGTCCGCATCGTTCACGAGAAGTGCGAGCACCTCCGCAACTCGTCCGGCCGGATCGTCCGATCGATAGGGATGGTGCATGACATCACGGAGCGGAAGCGGCTGGAAGAAGAGCTCCAGAGAGAGCGTGAATGGCTGCGGGTCACGCTCTCCAGCATCGGCGACGCGGTGATTGCGGCCGATCTGGCCGGCCGCATCACCTTCCTCAACCCCGCTGCGGCCTCGCTCACCGGCTGGACCTGCGAAGAGGCCTTGGGCCGGCCCGCCGGGAGCGTGTTCCGCATCGTTAATGAAAAGACCGGGGAGCCCGGCGAGGACCTGGTGGCGCGGGTGCTGCGGGAGAAACGCGTGGTGCTCCTGGCCAATCACAGCAGCCTGGTCACCAGAGAGGGTGGCCAAATCCCGATCGAGGACAGCGCGGCGCCCATCCTTGACGCGGCCGGTGACGTGACCGGCGTGGTGCTCGTGTTCCGCGATGTCACCGACAAGCGGCGCGCCCAGGAGGCCCTGCGGAGCAGTGAGGAGCGCTACCGCGGCCTCTTCAACACCATGAGCGAAGGCTTCGCCGTCCATGAGATCGTGACCGACGAGAACGGCCGCCCCTGCGATTACCGCTTCCTGGACATCAACCCGTCCTTCGAGCGGCTGACCGGCTTCAAGCGCGGCGAGGTCATCGGCAAGCGGGTGACCGAAGTGCTGCCGGCGCTCGAGCCGGGCTGGATCGAGACCTATGGCAAGGTGGCGCTCACCGGTGAGCCCGTGCACTTCGAGAACTACGCGGCCCCGCTCGGGCGGTGGTATGAAGTCCTGGCTTACCGGCCTGCGCCGCGCCAGTTCGCCGTCGTCTTTATGGATGCCACGGAGCGCAAGCGCTCCGAGGAGCGGCTGCTCCGGGCCAAGCAGGAGTGGGAGCGCACCTTCGACAGTGTGCCGGACCTGATCGCGATCCTGGACAAGCAACACCGCATCGTGCGCGTGACTCGCGCGATGGCCGACCGGCTGGGGGTGACGCCCGAGCAGTGCCAGGGGCAGAACTGCTTCAGGTGCGTGCATGGCTCTTCCGGCCCGCCCGAGTTCTGCCCGCACAGCCGAACGTTGAGGGATGGGCAGGAGTGTATCGTGGAAGTGCACGAGGAGCGCCTGGGCGGCGATTTCCTGGTCAGCACGACGCCGCTCGTGGATGAGCAGGGCCATGTCGCAGGCACGGTGCACGTGGCCCGCGACATCACCCTCCGCAAACAGGCCGAGGAGGTGGTGAGAAGAGCTCGTGACGAGCTGGAGACCCGGGTCCTCGAGCGCACGGCGGAGCTGAAAGAAACGGTCGACGCCCTGGATGCCGAACGGCGGCGCTTCGACGAGGTGCTGGAAACCCTGCCGGCCTACCTGATCCTGTTGACTCCCGATTACCACGTGCCCTTTGCCAACCGCTTCTTCCGGGAGCGCTTCGGCGATTCCCAGGGCCGGCGCTGCTACGAGTACCTGTTCGGCCGCACCGAGCCGTGCGAGATTTGCGAGACCTACACCGTTCTCAAGACCATGGCGCCCCATGAATGGGAGTGGACCGGCCCGGACGGGCGGATCTACTTCATCTACGACTTCCCCTTCACCGACGTGGACGGCTCCACCCTCATCCTGGAGATGGGCATCGACATCACCGAACGCAAGCAGGCGGAAGAGCGATTGAAGGAGTCCGAGAAACAGCTCCGCTATCTCTCGTCGGAGCTGTTGACCGCCCAGGAGCGAGAGAGAAGGCGGATCGCGGGCGAACTGCACGACAGCGTTGCGGCGTCCCTGGGCGCCGTCAAGTACAGCATCGAAAGGCTCCTGGTCGGCGGCCATCAGGACGAGCGCTCGCAGGAGGGGTCGAGGGACATCCTTGCCAAGGTTCAGCAGACGATCCGGGAAACCCGGAGGATCATGTCCGACCTGCGCCCCTCGATGCTGGACGATCTGGGAATCCTCCCGGCCATCCAGTGGTTTTGCCGGGAATTCGAGAAGACCTATGCCGGCATTCTCATCGAGAAGCGGATCGAGATCGAGGAGAACGAGATTCCGGATTCCCTGAGAACTCCGGCTTTTCGCATTCTCCAGGAGGCCTTGAACAACATCGCGAAACACAGCAGGGCAACCTCTGTGAGTCTGTCCCTGCAGAAATCGGATGAACGCATCGAGCTGAGCATCCGGGACAACGGGCGGGGATTCGATGCCCAGTCGAAGGTGCAGGCCCGCAAGCTCGGAAGCGGGCTGGGGCTCGTCAGCATGAGAGAACGGGCCGAGCTTTCGGGCGGATCCTTCGCGATCGACTCCCAACCGGGAGCGGGTACGGCCGTCCGGGTGTCGTGGCCCCGTGGGGATGGTTCGGGTTCGTGACCTGTCGGTAGGGTGACACGGCCGCTGGCGGCCTGTCCGCCGGACCGCTCGAACGGCCGTGGTGCAGCCCGCCTGGAAGGGCGACGCGTGCGTCGCCCCTACAAGAGCCGCGGTTTTCATTCCGTTGCAACCCCCCGAGAATCCGTATACCATGACGCCCCTGCGTGAGGAGCGGAACGTAGGGAGTCAGCGAGGGAGTCGGCCGTGAGGGACAAGGGAAAATTCGGCCGTTACGGAGGCGTCTTCGCACCCGAGGTCCTCATGCCGGTCCTCGAGGAGCTCGAAGAAGCTTTCTACAGGTACCGCAGCGACAAGGCCTTCGCGGCCGAGCTCAAGGTGCTCCTCGAGCGGTATGCCGGGCGGCCCACCCCGCTCACGTTGGCGCAGAACCTGAGCCGCAAGGCGGGCGGCTGCCGCATCTACCTGAAGCGCGAGGACCTGCTGCACGGCGGTGCGCACAAGACCAACAACTGCCTCGGCCAGGCCCTGCTCGCCCGCCACATGGGCAAGAGACGGCTCATCGCCGAGACGGGCGCCGGCCAGCACGGGTTCGCCACCGCGATGGTGGGCGCCCTGTTCGGCTTCGAAACCGTGATCTACATGGGTGAGGAGGACACGCATCGCCAGAAGATGAACGTCCTGCGCATGCGGCTTTGCGGCGCCGAGGTGGTCCCGGTGGCGACGGGTTCCAGGACCCTGAAGGACGCGGTCAACGAGGCCATGCGGGACTGGAGCGCCCACGTCCAGGATACGTTCTATCTGTTCGGCACCACGGCCGGCCCGCACCCGTTCCCGACCATGGTCAAGCATTTTCAGAGCGTCATCGGCCGCGAGGCCTTGCGGCAGGTCCGGAGCCTGGAAGGGAGACTGCCCGACGCGGTCGTGGCCTGCGTGGGCGGAGGGAGCAATGCTCTCGGGATCTTCAACGCTTTCCTGGCCCATTCGGGAGTGAAGCTCTACGGTGTGGAGGGCGCGGGCGAGGGGCTCGACGGCGACCGGCACAGCGCCACCCTCAGCCGGGGCACGGACGGCGTGCTGCACGGCGCCTACACCCGCATCCTGCAGGACGCGGACGGCCAGATCCGGGAAGCGTGGTCGATCTCGGCGGGTCTGGACTATCCGGGCGTGGGCCCGGAGCACAGCCACCTCCGGGAGACCGGAAGGGTCCGCTACGTGGGGGCGACCGACCGGGAAGCCCTGGACGCGTTCGTTCTGCTCAGCCGGACCGAAGGCATCATCCCGGCGCTGGAGTCGTCCCATGCCATCGCCTATGCCCTGAAGCTCGGCCGCAAGCTGGGCCGGGACGCGGTCATCGTCGTCAATCTCTCGGGCAGAGGGGACAAAGACCTCGAGCACGCCCAGGCAGCGCTCCGGGCGGCCGGGAGGGATCTGTAGATGTCCCGGTACGCAGCGGCGTTCGAGTCTTTGCGGGCCAGAAAAGAGAAGGCCTTCATCCCGTTCTTCGTCCTGGGCGACCCCGACTACGCGACCTCCCTCGAGGTGATCCGGGCCGCTCTCAGAGGCGGAGCGGACATGCTGGAGCTCGGCATCGGCTTCTCGGATCCGATGGCGGACGGTCCCACCATCCAGGCCGCGGACCTGAGGGCCCTCAAGGCTGGCATGACCGTGGCCCGCTGCTTCCAGCTCGTCCGCGAGGTCCGTTCCTTCTCGGACGTGCCGATCGGGCTCCTGGTCTACTGCAACCTGATCTACCGCAGAGGAGTCGAGCGCTTCTTCCGCGAGGCGAGCGCGGCGGGAGTCGACGGCATCCTCGCAGCCGACGTGCCGGTGGAGGAGGCCTCTCCGTTCCTGAAGGCGGGCGAACGGTGGGGCGTGGACCCGATCTTCATGGTCACGCCGGCCACCACCCCAAAGCGGCTCGAGGCGATCCTGTCCTGCGCCAGAGGCTTCCTCTACATGGTCGCGCTCCTGGGCGTCACCGGCGCCCGCGGGAGCCTGCATCCGGCCGCGCTCAAGCTCCTCAGGAGAGTGCGTTCCCACACGGACCTGCCGGTCTGCGCCGGTTTCGGGATCTCCCGCCCCGAGCACGTGCGCACCCTCGCCCGCTCCGGCGCGGACGGAGCGATCGTGGGCAGCGCCGTGGTCGATATCCTCGCCCGCAACCTCTCCAGCAAGCCGCGCATGGTCCGCGAGGTCGGCTCCTACGTGCGCCGCATGAAGGCCGAGACGATCCTTCGCCGCGGGCGCTGACGGACGAGGAACTTCGCCGTTACGCCATCCCGGGGTGGGGCAGGTTTCACCCTGACCTGACACTGCATTCTTCCTGTAGGGCCGACGCGTGCGTCGCCCGCCGCTGGACTTCGAGTCTTTACGGAAAGCTCCTTCCGATGAGGCCGGCAGCGGCTTGGTCCTGCCCTGCCACCACCCAAGAGACTTCCCGGCGCATCCAAGAGAGTCGGGGGCTGAAAACGTTTGTCTGTGTGCAGCACGCCGTGGGGAGGAGGACCAGGATGGGCGCGCGAGCGATCTGGAGCGGGAAGATCCGGTTCGAGAAGCTGGAGCTGCCGGTAAAGCTCTATTCGGCCGTCGAAGACCGCGGCGTCCACTTCCGTCTGCTCCACGACAAGGACCGCCAGCCGGTCCATCAGACCATGGTCAACTCGAAGACCGGCCAGGAGGTCCCCAAGGAGCGCGTGCGCAAGGGCGTGGAGGTGGAGCCCGGAGCCTTCGTGCTGATCGGCGAGACGGATGCGGAGCGGCTCGAACCCGAGGCTTCGCGCGAGATCGAGATCGAAAGGTTCGTGGACCCCGATGAGATCGGCCACCAGTGGTACGATCGGCCCTACTACCTGGGCCCGGCAGAGGGCGACGATCAGGCCTACTGGAACTTCGTGGAGGCGCTGCAGCGCTCGGGCAAGGAAGGCGTGGCCCGCTGGGTGATGCGCAAGAAGCCTTACGTGGGAGCCCTGCGCATCGAGAACGGTCATCTCATGCTGATCACGCTCCACTTCGACCAGGAGGTGATCCTGGCCGAAGACCTGGAGCCTCCCCCGGGGCGCGAGCTCGATAAAAAGGAGCTCGCGATGGCTGGAGAGCTCGTGAAGGCCATGGCAGACCGGTTCGAGCCTGAGAAGTTTCGGGACGAGTTTCGCAACCGCGTAATGGAGTTGGTCGAAGCCAAGGCGAAGGGCAGGAAGCTGAAGCTGGTCAAGCCGGAAAAGAAGGCCGGCAGGAGCTCCCTGGCCGGGGCCCTGCAAGCGAGCATCGCGGCGGCAAGGAAGGCCAAGCATGCCTGAGCCCGAGGGTGAGAACGGGAACGAGAACGGCGGCGGCGTGCGCCCGATCTGGTCCGGGACCATCAGCTTCGGGCTGGTGAACGTGCCGGTGAACCTCTACCCGGCCCTGCGGCCGTATGGGGTGCGGCTCAGGATGCTGGACGAGGACGGGACCCCGCTGAGCCGCAAATACGCCTGTCCGGCCGACGGCAAGCAGGTCGATTCCGACGAGATCGTGCGGGGCTACGAAATCGAAAAGGGCAAGTTCATCACCATCCAGGATGAGGAGCTGGAGGCGCTGGAGCCGCAAAAGTCCAGGGACATCGACCTCCGTCAGTTCGTGGACGCGGCCGAGATCGAGCCGTTTCTGTTCAAGCGGCCCTACTTCATCACGCCGTCCGGCGGGTCGAACAAGGCCTACCGGCTCCTGGCCAGGGTCATGGACGAGCAGAACAAGGCGGGAGTCGCCACCTTCGTCATGCGGGACAAGGAGTATCTGGTGGCGATCCTCTCAGAGCACGGCATTCTCAGGGCTGAGATCCTGAGATTCGTGGACGAAGTCAGGCTCCCCGAGAACGTCGGGTTGCCGGAAAAAAGGCCTGCGGACCCGAAAGAGGTCGCCAGGATCGAGAAGGCGATCCGCAAGAAGGTGCAAAGCCGGCTCTCCCGGGCGGAGCTGAAGGACCGCCACACGGAAAAGATGCTCGCTCTCATCCGGCGCAAGCTGCGCGAGAATCGGGACGTGGTCCGGAGCGAGCCGACGCCCGAGGCGGAAGCCGAGGTCGTGGACCTGATGGCCGTGCTCAGGGAGAAGATGGCCCGGGCCGCGTAGCAGACCGTTCGTGTTGCAGGATTTGTAGGGCAGGTTTGAAACCTGCCCCTGCCATTGGGCGTGCAGGGGATCTGCTTGCTGCGCCCGTCCCGCGACCCAGGAGCCTCCCCAAGAACATCATGGAACAGGGACTGGATTCCGGCCTCCGAGGCTGTGTCATAAATCCGGTCAGACCCTCGTGCGACCACCCATTCCGGACTCGGAGGCGCGGCCGCATGATTTCCGTCATTCCGGCGAAGGCCGGAATCCAGTCCCTGCGCCCAGTTACCACAGCTGGTCCTGGTGCACCCTTCTGGATCCCGGCTCGCACGCGCTCCGCACATGGGCCGGGATGACGAATTGTGATACAGCCTCCTGCGCCGGAATGACGGAGAACCGTTTACGGCTCCCGATTCCGGTTGACAGGAATGCTCCGCTCCGCTATCCTAGGCGCCCAGTAGGCAAGCTTCTTCAGACGCTGCCTCTTTATTCTTCTTCTTAAGCCAGCCCTGTCTCGTAGGTCACGTTCAGCCGTTTTTTGTTTTTCTTTTTTTTTGACCCGATCCGATTTCATCCACTGGCGGCGTCTCGCATCCGGCAGCCCGCGTGGCTCCGGCAGCCCGTCCTCCGGCGGCCTGACCGCCCCAGGATGGTGGCGTTCTCAGGGGGGGGATTGTGCGACGAGTAGCATGCTGCGGTCCGGCGGCAAGCCGGGGACGGCGCCGCAAGGCTTCGACCCTGCAACCTGAGCCAATCTTGCTCCGCTCGATCGCCACACTCCGGCGCCGAACCGCGGGGCCCCTGCCGTCGCTTTCTTCAGCCGTGCTGCTGTTTCTTCTGGCGCTGGCGGCCTCTCCTCCGGGGCGGGCTCAGGACACGGATCCGCCTCCGGCCTGTGTGCCGGAGGACTTCCGGCGGCACGACCTGCTCGGGAAGATCGATTTTCTCTGCCTGGTCGTGGTCAAGGACGGCAAGGCCGAACCGCAACTGTTTTCGCAAGAAGGCCTGAGGGATGCGGGCCCGCTGCAGGTGGACGGCTACGTCTGCGGCGTGCTGGCCGGCTGCAAAGAAGAGATGATCATTCGGATCGACGGACGTCCGATGGTCCTCATGGAGGCGAGCGGCGCAAGGCTGGCTCCACTGGAGCGGCTCGGAGCTTATCTCGGGGGCGCGCCTGTCCCGCAGGCCCGCTGGGTCGGCACGCCGGAGCAGGGCCCGCAGAACGCGGTCCTTTCGCGGGCAGGCTACGCCTTGTTCCCCGCCGTGCCCGGGGAGGCCCTGTTTCCGGCCGACCGCTCCTCCATCGCCCTGGAGTGCGCCGGGAGGCGGACCGAGATTCCGGTGGTGCAGAGGGGCTACCGAGAAGTGCCCGTCGAGGCTGCGGCTTCCGCCCCGTCCGGCGGTCCGACAGTCCGCTGCCTGGGCATCGAGCCGGGCGGCGCGACCCCGGCAGCCGCGGCAGACTTCGAGCGGCGGCTCCAGGCCGTGCACCAGGGAATCGACCGCGTGGAGCGCCTCTTCGGCGCCGGCAGCATCGTCCGGTCGATCAATCTGCTCGGCTACGGCGAGCACCGAAATGCCCTCACCAAGGCCGGGGACCGCGACGTCTGGTTCTACGAGAGGGCTTTCTTCGAAGAGCCGCTGGATGAGCTCCAGGCGATGGCGGAGCATGAGGCCCTCCACATCCATGTGGAACGGCTGGGGCTGACTCACAAGACCGGAGTGCGCGAGCTCTTCGCCGATCTGAAGGGCTATGATCTTCTTTCCATGGAGCGGTTCCGGCTCTTCATGACAGGGGATGTCGCCGGCTCGAGCCAGGGGCCCGGGCCTGAGCCAAGCCTCTTCTTCGCGTTCATCGACGAGAGGAATTTTCTCGCACCGCTCAAAGGCGGGCATGCACACGAGGACCTCGACGAGTTCTGCACTTCCTTCCTGCACTCCCTCATGTTCGACGAGCGTCTGGAGCCCAACCTGGACAAATCCCTCAGGGTTCGATCCGGGGAGGCGCTGCGCTGTCTGGAGCCTCAGGAGAAAGGATTTCTCCTGAGCTGCTACCGGAGGACGCTGGAAACCTTGCTCCGGGCTGCAGCCGAGCCAGGCTGCGATTGTGCACCCTGTAACGCCACTCGATCTCTCCTCATGCGCGGAATCCGAACTGCAAGCTCCTTGGAGGATCGCTCCGAGCCCGGCGCCGGCAGGTTGCTCATAGGTGCCACTGCTACGGAAGCTTCCACCGACTCACCATCCCTCTGAGCCGTCCTGCCGCCCGGCGGGCGCGTTCGGCGACATCCGCCCGACGGCCGACATCTAAAATAAATAATGAGACACGAAGGAGCGGAAGCGGCCTCGCAGGGGTGGTATGCCCGTGCCACGGGTTCATATACCGCCTTCAGTAGGAGCAAGAAATCCATACCCAAGTCATCACATCATCAAGGGAGTCAGAAAACATGCGCATGAGCAAAAGAGCCGTATTCGCAGTCATTCCCCTTCTCGTCTTCGCCTTCGTCGCGTCGCAGGCCATGGCCGAGATGACTTCCGAGAGCGAGAGGGCCACGTCAGCAACGCAAGCGCAAGGTGCGATGAAGACCTATCGCGCGAGCGAGGTCATGCAGAAGGACGTCAAGGACACCCGTGGCGAGAAGCTGGGCTCGGTCGAGGACATCGCGCTCGGCCAGCACGGGCAGGGCTATGTGATCATTTCCCGGGCCGACAACAGCGACCAGCTCGTGCCGGTCCCGTTCAGCGCCATTCAGTTCCAGACGGAGAGCAAGGAAGGGGCCCAGCACGCCAAGGTGAAGCACCTGGTTCTGAACATCGACAAGAACCGCTTTGCCAGCGCGCCGGCCTTCAACAAGGACAACTGGCCGGACCTGGCGCGGAGCGACTGGTCCCAGAGGGTCCGCGGGTATTACGGAAGCTCCCAGGAGGGGCAGTGGGGCCAGATGGAGCATCAGATGGAGCATCAGGGTCAGATGGAGCACGAGGGATCGAGCTCCGGAAGGACCGAGACCGGCAGAGACGCCGAGTCCCGATCCTACTAACATCGAAACATGCGATGAGCTAGCTTCCGTTCCCTTTCCGGCTATACCGTCGAGGAAGGTGCCTGAAGCGGCGAAACCGCGTCAGGCATCCTTCTCCGGCGTTCGAGGCGGCATGCAGCCGGCACTCTCTGGTGAGACCGGTTGCTGCCGCCGTTTTCTTTCACGGCGCGTACGCAGAATGTTCCGAGGCCCTCCCGGCGAGCGTACCTCGCGCGGAGTCTCGGCCGTCTTCCTTGACAGCGGATAAGAGCCGACCAATAATGCTCTGGAGTCGGACCTGGATCATGGACGGTAAGGACCGGCGCGACCAGAAACAGGAGGAGCAGACCCCATCATGGACGAGGACGAGGAATCGGACCATAGGAAGAAACGGATGAACGTCACGATCCGTTCCATGGAAATCGATGATCTGGCGACGGTTTTCCACCTCGGCGAACAGCTCTTCACAGCCAGCAAAATGCCCACCCTGTACCGTACGTGGGACCAGTTCGAGGTCATCGAGCTGTTCCAGGCGGAGCCCGAGCTCTGCCTGGTGGCCGAGTCGGAGGACGAGCGGATCATCGGCTTCGCTCTGGGGACGACGATCCGCAAGAGCCGCTCCGCCTGGCACTACGGGCATCTCGTGTGGCTGGGAGTGGACCCCGCCTTCCAGCGGAACGACGTCTCCACCAAGCTTTTCAACAACTTTCGGGACCAGCTCCTGGAAATGGGAGTGCGCATGGTCCTCGTGGACACCGAGGCCGACAACCTGCCCGCCCTCCATTTCTTCCGCAAGATCGGTTTCGGCAATCCGCAGGAGCACATCTACCTGACCCTCAACCTGGCCGCGCAGCGCCGTCAGCAGACCGACAGGAAGACCAACGGCAGGGCCGAGGTTCTGCGCCATCCCAGAAGCGATGTCTGATCCCGACCGAGGCATCCAGCCCCAGAGACTCCGGCAGCTCCTGCACCGTTTGGTGGACATCTACAGCCCCTCCGGCAAGGAAGAGGAGATCCTGGAGTTCCTGCACGGCTACTGCAGGCGCCAAGGGCTGGCGCCATTGCGGCAGCCGGTGGATGAAAACCGTCACAACCTGATCGTGGCGCCGGCGTCGGACGAGATCCAGCTGGCCCTGATCGGGCACGTGGACACGGTCGCGGCCTTCGATCTCGACCACTACGGATACGAGGAGCACGACGACCAGATCCTCGGCCTGGGTACGGCCGACATGAAGGCCGGGTGCGCTGCGATGATCGAGGCCTATCTGGCTCTCCGGCAGCTCCGCGGCCCGGCCGTGCCGGTGGCTCTGGCCCTGGTCGTGGGCGAGGAGGAAGAGGGAGATGGCGCCCGGCGGCTCGTCAAGGACTTCCGCTTCCCGTGGGCCGTGATCGGCGAGCCCACCGATCTGAAACCCTGCCTCGGCCACTACGGCTATCTGGAGATCCAGATCTCGACGCGCGGCAAGCGCATGCACGCCTCTCTGGCCAACCAGGGGCACAACGCGGTCGAGGCGATGCTCCGCCTGCTGCTCAAGTTGTCGCGCTATCTGGAGGAGCACCGGCCCGAGCTCGTCTACAACGTCCGCGACCTGTTCAGCTCGCGGGCGGGTTTCGTGGTCCCGGACCGCTGCGAAGCCTGGCTGGACGTGCACCTGCCACCCGCGGCTCCGATCGGCAGCATCACCCTCGAGCTCGAGGCCCTGCTGGCTGAAGAGCGCAACGCCAACCCCGCGCTCGATGCCGCTCTGCGCTTTGCGATGATCCACGCCGGATACGAGATCCCGGAACGGGGGCCCATGCTCGAAGCCCTGAAAGGGATCTATGGCCGGAGAGGCCTCCCCATGGAGGAGCTGCAGGCGTTTCGCAGCCACTCGGACGCCAACGAGCTCTGGGCCGCTGGCGTAAAACCGCTGCTGCTGGGTCCGGGACAGCTCGAGAAGGCCCACGCCCCGGACGAGTCGGTCTCGTTCCAGCAGGTCTGCCTCGCCGCCGAGCTGTACCTCGAGTTGCTTGCCTCGCTGTATCCTTGAAATCATGTCTGCTCGGTCATCCCGCCGCAGGAGGCCGTGTCACATTCGTCACCCCCGGACGGCGGTTCCACCCTGCGTTGTGGGGGCGCTCCCGGCCAAGGCCGCCGGGGCGGCCGCGAGCCGGGATCCCGGCAGCGGGATTCCCGCTTGTGAGGCTGTCTCATCAGGCGGCGCGGCGAGCAGCGCCATCTACGCTTTTCGTCACCCCGGCGCAGGAGGCTGTGTCATAAATCCGGTCAGACCCTCGTGCGGCCACTCATTCCGGAGGACTCGGAGGCGCGGCCGCATGATTTCCGTCATTCCGGCGCAGGCCGGAATCCAGTCCCTGCGCCCAGTTACCACAGCGAGTCTTGGTGCACCCTACCGGATCCCGGCTCCCACGCGCTCCGCACATGGGCCGGGATGACGAAATACTCGGAAGCCTTCCGGGTCTCGGGACCGGCTCCGAAGCGGCCGGAGCTTGCGAGCGCCGCGAAGCAA
>JBFLZG010000030.1:0-47859 GCA_040756235.1 bacterium
CACCCTGCTCGGCTCGCCCGCGGCGGCCTCGATCGAAGGCAGGCCCCTGATCGCGGCGTCGTGACGCACGCTACGTGCCTTTCAAATCGCTGGGCGCTGCACACACCAAAAAGGCCGCTCAGATTCGATCTGAGCGGCCCCCCCGGACACATTCAAGCGGAGTCGAGCGGCCCCGAGCGCGAACCACGTCGCAAGAGTGTCTTTGCTCCCCTCAGGCCTTCCTGGCTCCCTTGCGGAGGAGCCCGGCCAGGCCGAAGAAGCCCGAGCCCAATAACAACACAGTGGCCGGCTCCGGAACCGGAGCCGTGGGATCATCCGTGGGAGCCCCGACATCGCTTCCCAAGCCCAGAGGCCCGGCCCGCTGAAAACGGGCAATGAAGTGCTGCTCGTCCTCGTTGGCGCCGCCCGGCCGGTCCAGGGACAGAAGGTTCAGGAAGCTCAGCTCGGTCAGGCTGCTCAGATCCGAACCCATCAGCGCGATGTCGAAGGAGAAGGTCTCCCCGCTCGGGATGCCGTCGTTCGGGTCGCCTCCGTTGAAGCCCGGCCCCGTCAATGCTGCCATGTCGAACAACCCGAACTGACCCGGCGTATTGATGCGGTTCGGATTGAAGTACCCTTCCCACCCGGTGGCTCCGCCGAACGACGCGATACCGGTGACCTGTGAAGGCACATTGAAGGCGAACGCGGTCACCCGCGGATCATAAAGAACGGACGTGTTCTCGATCTCGATGTGCAACGTTCCCGAGCCGGCGACGTACTCGAAGAGCACCGACGCCGTGTTGTTCGAATCACCGACCCCCACGAGATCGAAGGACATCGGGAGGGCGTGGGCCGATCCCGGGCCGAAGATCCCGGCCAGAAAAACGATCGCCGTCGCAACAGCTCGTGGAGATCTTACTCTGCATCTCATGTCTCATCCCCTTGTGTGTGTCTGCCCATCCGTCGAGCAGATCCAGCGATAAAGCGATAAAACGTCCTCTTCTACGTCCTGTCAGAATCCGGAAAGGAACAAGAACCCATGGCCACGGCCACACCCGCCTTTCCGTGCCGCAGCCCGACCTTCGATTACTCTGCGGCCACTTTGAGAAAAGGCGAACGGTCCGCAATTTCCTTGACTTGCTTGTCCCCGTCATCCCCATCGCCCGCGGACAGGCCGGCATGGGCCTCGATCAGGCGATCCGGCCTGAGTCGGACACGGTCCTGCTCGACCCGATCGACCCCTTCAGCGCTGATCGCGAACAGTCCGTTCTCGGTGCGCAGGATCCACCCCTTCTCCCTCATGTACCACACGTGGAACTCCATGATCTCAGCGGGGCAGCCGAGGAGGCGCGACAACTCCCCCTCGCCGATGCCCGGGCTGCGAACATCGCGCTTGCGCTGCACGTACAGGAGAGAGAGCAGGCGCCTGCGCACGGCCGCGTCATCTTCGAATCCCCGTGCGTTGGCAGCCTCGGCCGCAAGCTTCCACTTCGAATTCCAGTGCTGCTGGTGCCGGATGTCATAAGCCGCACGCGCCTGAGGGTCCGTCAGGGTGCGGTAGCCGTTGAGGAGCACGTTGAACTGATCGCCGTTCCCCGTGCCGGGGGTGTCGGGATGGTACTTCTTGGCGAGATGCCTGAAGACCCGATGGATCGTGTCCGGGTCCGCGTTGGGACTGATCTGCAGCAACTCGTAATAGTCGAGAAACGGTTCTCCGCTCACCTCTCCTCCCCCGTGGAACCCCGGTATCGAATTCTCGACATCATGGCATGATTTACACAGCAGGTCAACGGTATGTTTTTGCTTTCTCCCGGTAGGAACCTTGCCGCTGAGACTCCGAGTCCGTGCGCGCTTCGGGACTCCGGATCTCGTTTGCTCCGCCAGCCCGCCCGCAGCGAAGGTCCCGGCTGCAGGGCTGTGGCGCGGCTTTGCCGGGAAGCCGATGGCGAGGCATCGAAGCTTTCAAGCAGCGAGCTCTTTCGGCTCGCCATCCCCGTTGTCTTCGGAGTGCGAGCCCCGAGCCTCTATGAGCCGGTCCGCCCTGAGCCGGACGCGATCCTGCTCGACCCGATCCACGCCCAAGGCCGTGATGGCGAACAGGCCGGTCTCGGTGCGCAGGATCCATCCCTTCTCCCGCATGTACCAGACGTGGAATTCCAGGAGATCGATGGGGCACCTGATCAGACGCGAAAGCTCGGCCTCGCCGATGCCGGGGCTGCGCAGGTTGCGCCTGCGCTGCACGTAGAAGAGAGACAGGAGTTGCTCGCGCAGCACCTCGTCGTTCTCGAACCCGCGGGAGTCCGAGGCCTCCGTCTGCAACTGCCACTTGCGATCCCAGTGCAGCTGGTACTTGAGGTCGTAGCCGGCCCTGGCCTCGGGGTCGGTCAGGGTACGGTAGGCGTTGAGAAGAAGATTGAACTGTTCCGCATCGCCCGTGCCGGCGCTGTCGGGATGATACTTTTTTGCCAGATGGCGGAATACCCGGTGAATCGTCTCCGGGTCCGCATTCGGGCTGACCTGCAGGAGCTCGTAATAATCCTGAAACGATTCGCCGTTTCCATTTCCGTTCACGTTTCTCCCTCCCTCTGAAACCTTTGGTCCAAGGGACCCCGGGCTGCGGGCCGGGGCGGGCTTCCTCTCTTCCGTTTTTTCGGCAAGACCGGAGAGGAACTTGACCGCTTGGTCGGGGTGGGGGTTGCGGTGGCCGGATTCCGTCACTTTCGTGAAATAGTTTCCGAGCACCTTTGAAATAGTTTCCGAGTACCCTTTCCAGAGGGCATCCCAACTCGCCGCCCTTGCGGCCCCGGCTCCTGCGGAAGGGAAAAGAATTTCCCTTTTTGACGGGTGTCTTTCCACCAGGCCATCGCCAGGCAAAAGAAATCTCGAAGCAATTCAGATCCTTACAGAAAGTCTTTTCAACATGGAATCAAAGTGTTATAAATTTTTGCTGGTAACCTTGATGCGCAAGGATGCCTTGGCACCGGGGTTGCTTGGGAGAGCAACCTCCAGAAGCCACACCCATCGCCCTGGCCGCACCACCGGCCCGCACATGCCTTCGGGGGGAAACCGCATGAAAAAGATCACGCTCCTCGCACTCGCCGTTTTCTTCTGCGCCGCTGCCGCTAATGCCGAAAGCAGGTTCGGGGTGGGGTTGCGGGCCGGCCCTTCTGTCTTTTCCCAGGAGGTGTTCGAGGCAGACGTGGACCAGGAGGTCGGCCCCGTGGTCGCCGGCGATCTCCTCTACCTGGTAAACAACTGGTTCGCGTTCGGGTTGAGTGCGGAATGGGAGACCCACAGCTATCAGGCCGGGGACCTCGACGTAGCGGACAACTGGACGGTCTCGGTATACCCGTTCGCTCAGTTTCGGGGGCCGTATTCCTCCTACGTCTTCCTGGGCGCCGGGTACAATTTCAACAGCTTCGACCTGGACGGACCGGAAGAGCTAGAGGTGGACGACTCCCTAGCCCTCAAGGCAGGATTCGGCTGGGACATCTTCGTCAGCGATAACATTGCCCTCAACATCGAGCTGGGCTGGAAATACAACAGAGGCGATATGGACCTGGTGGCGGCCGACGGCACGACGACCTTCGTGGACGATCTGAACATGTCGGTAATCACGGCGCTCTTCGGGGTTCGATATTACTTCTAATGCAGACGCATTTGGTCGTGAGACAAACTGTCACCCCTCACCTTGATCCTCTCCCCTCGGAGGGGAGAGGAAAAGGCGACCGAGCCATACCCTCGCCCCCTCTAGGGGGAGAAGGACAGGGTGAGGGGGCGCAGCCGAACGTAGCAGTTGTTATACGCTCGCACTAGCCCCAGGGGAGAAATCCAAGGAGGAGCTTCCCAATGACCAGAAGCCTTTCCGCCTGCACCTTCATCGCCATGGTCAGCTTGGTGTGCGCCGGCTGCGGAGGCTCCAACAGCTCGGGTTCCCAGGAGCTCAGCGATTTCATCGACGAGCTTCAGCAGCTCGATCCCGGAGATGATTATGTGGCGCCGCTCGGAAACCTCACGGACCTGGGCGACCTGGTGGAGCCCGGAGGCGACCACTGGTACTACACGCGGGCAGCCGCCATGAACGATGCGGGCACCGTTGTCGGGCAGTCGAATGCGGGCTCCCCGGTCAATGCTGCGTTCCGCTGGGATCCTCCGGCCGGGCCGATGACTTTCCTGGGGATTCATTCAGGAACGTATGACGATCATTACGACATCAATTACGAGCCGGCAAGTCCTCGCCACTACTTCATCTACAGCGAGGCCGCGGGCATCAACAGCGCCGGCACGATCATCTGCAATTCCACGACCGGGATCGGCTGGCCCGAGGACCTTGAGAAACGCGCCTTCGTGGTCATAGACGGAGTACCCCTCGATCTGCCGCCCGAGACCTTTTACGTGATCTTTGGCGAGGATCCCGAGGGCAACCCCACCTACCGCAACGTCATCGGCTCTTACTCCGAAGCGGTGGATGTCAACGAAAGAGGAGAGCTCGCGCTCACCGTCGAGGACCGGCCTGGGGAAAAGCACGCGTACTTCTGGGACGGCTCCAGCTCCCACACGGAAACCCTTCAGATTGTTGCGGGCGAGAACATTGTAGGCACAATCGATGTCACGGTTCCTGACTACATATCCCTCGGCCGCATCGTTGGCGAGGATTCCCATGCGGTTGCCATCAACGAGAACCACCATGGGGTCGTCAACTCCGGGGGCACAGCGGTTTTCTGTGATCTCAACTGGGGCGTGGTCGAATCACTGAACCATCTTCCCATCGGGGGTCAATTTGACAACATCAGAACAGATGCGGTCGATATCAACGACAGCCGCTATCTGAACTGGGACGGGATTCCGGACCCGCACATAATCGGACACACTTGGGTCGATGATAACGCTGACAGCGCGCTCGACGTGCGATTCGACAGGGCGATGGGATTCTTGTGGGATGGCGGCGCCATGTACCCTGTCGGCCACCTAGGCGGAGGCAGGAGCCAGGTGAGCGACCTCAACAACAACGATCAGGTCGTCGGGGCCTCCACGACGGCAGACGGATCGCTCCATGCCTTCGTCTGGACTCTGGGCCCGGATGAGCGAGGGGCCATTCAGGACCTGGGCACCCTCGGCGGCGCGAACAGCTTTGCCACCGCCATCAACGAAGCCGGTCAGATCGTAGGTTACTCCGAGACCGGGGCGACCTACCGCGAAGGCGGGACCACTTAC
Source organism: bacterium (assembly GCA_040756235.1). GTDB lineage: Bacteria > Desulfobacterota > DSWW01 > DSWW01 > DSWW01 > JBFLZG01. The sequence goes on from JBFLZG010000030.1 coordinate 5,194, forward strand.
GTCGTCCGGCATGCCTTCCTGTGGGATGACGGAGAGATGTACGATCTGGGAATTCACAACTACTTCTACGACTACCCGTTCGTTCAGCCTTACCCGTTCAGCGAGGCCGTCTCCATCAATGCGAGCGGCCAGGTAGCCGGCAACTCGATCACCATCAACAGCCACTACCGGGGATTCTTCCTGTCGCCGGTCTTCCCCTGAGGATTACGAAAGGGACCAGGAGTCCCCGCCGACCCAAGGATCACGTTTCTCGGGAGCCCCTCTCCCCGTTTGGAGAGAGAGGGTAAGGGCAAGGCGGAATTCGGGCAGTTACAGCGCCTTCCACTGCGCTGTGACGTGTCCGGAATCCCCTGAACGGACATGCAGGCTCAAACCTTGACTCCGCCTCTGACCGCAGGTTCTTCTCTCGATTGGCGCACAGCTCTCCCAGTCGCGGCGACCTGTTCCACCCGTTCGAGAAACTCTGCCCTGACAGCCGCAATCTCCGCTTTTCTGCTCACGCTCTGTTTTTTTCTTCTTTCGCACAGTGTCGTGGACCCGGACATCTGGCATGAGATGGCGCTGATCCGCGAGACCCTGGCCAGAGGCGAGATTCCGCTCGAGGACTCCTTCGCTTACACCCCCACGGTTTACCCGGTCGTCCACCATGAGTGGGGAGCAGGAGCGATTGCCTATTTCCTCGCCACCCGTTTCGGCCCGGGCGGCATCGTGGCGGCAAAATTCGTCCTGGCCGCGCTCATCGCTCTGTTCATTTTCTTGTGCCTGAGGTCAAGACGAGTCCCCATAGAAGTTGTCGCGTTCATTGCACTCGTGGGGCTCCCGCTCATGCAGAGAGGCTTCTCGACCATACGCGCGCAGATGTATTCGTTTGCTTTCGCCGCCTGCCTTCTGTGGTTTTTCGATCTCGACCGAAAGGGCCGCCGAGGGTGGCTCCTGGCGTGGATCCCGCTGTATGTCCTCTGGGTCAACCTGCACGGAGGGTTTCTGGTCGCACTCGGCTTCTGGGGAGCTCACTGGCTGGAGCAACGGCTCCGTGACGAGCCCACTCGGCATCTGCTCGTCGGAGGCATCCTGATGGTTGGCCTGATTGCGATCAACCCTTATGGGCTACACTATTATCCCTACCTCCTCCAGGCGATCGCCATGCCCCGGCCGTACATCGAGGAGTGGCAGCCGGTCTGGGTCAGTTTCACACATGCCGAGATGTGCGTCCTCGGGTTGTCACTGGTCCTGCTTGTCTATTCCGTCACGAAGGCCGGCGTCCGGAACACGCATGGGCTGGGAATTGTGACTGTCGCGGCGACCGCCTCTATTCTTTCTACCCGCCTGGTTCCCTTTTATGCCGTCGCCTGGACGTGCTACGCATTGGATTTCATCGCCAGGACGCGTCTGGGCGAAATCATGAGGGGTTTGCTCCCAAGACTACCGAGATTCTTTTCGCTGCTCTTCTTGGTGCTCGCTATCAGTTTTCTTGCCCGCGGCCTCTCATACTCGCCCTGGAGGCTGCTCGTCCCCGATCACAGGCTCGAGAAGTACCGAGAGAACGCCATCTACCCCGTGGGAGCGGTCAACTACCTTGCGGAAATCGGTTTTCAAGGAAACGTTATGGTTTCCTTTGATTCCGGCGCCTACGTCTCCTGGAAGCTCTACCCAGACGTCCGTGTCTCCCTCGATGCGCGTTACGAAGCGGCGTACCCCCCGAGGCTGCTTGAAGAAAGCATGCGTTTCTACTGGGCCGAAGAAGGCTGGCAGGAGGTTCTGTCTGCGTACCCAAGCGACTTGCTCCTTGTCCACAGAGGACTCCCTTTGGCCGATGAAATGGCGCGACACCCCGGATGGGAGCGCGTGTATGCAGACGGGGCATTCCATTTGTACGCCCGGCCCGGGCTCAGCCTTCCCGTGGCCGACCGGGGGGACCGGACCTTCGCGGGAGTTTTCCCTTGAACCAGATCGTCGGACAGAACGACCGCGTGGCCTGTCTCGTGCTCAAGCGAGTCTCCATCCTGGTGCCGGTCTACAATGAGCGGCACACGATTCGCACGTTGCTCGACAAGGTGCGCGAAGCGCCCCTGCCTCCGGGCTACGATCGCGAAATCGTGATCGTCGATGACCACTCGACCGACGGCACCTGGGAGATCCTCCATCGAGACTTTTCCGGAGATCCGAAGGTCCGGCTTTTCCGCCATGAGAAAAACTGCGGCAAGGGCGCCGCCATCCGCACGGCCATCCGCGAGGCCCGCGGCGAGCTTGCGATCTTCCAGGACGCGGACCTGGAGTACGACCCGAACGAGTATTCGCACTTGCTCGAGCCGATCCTGAACGGTCATGCCGACGTGGTCTACGGAAGTCGGTTCGCAGCGAGCCGCGTGCGCAGGGTACTGTTCTTCCGTCACGCCGTGGGCAACCGGATCCTCACGTTTCTCTCCAACCTGCTCACGGATCTCAATCTCAGCGACATGGAGACCTGCTACAAGGCCTTCAGGACCGATCTGCTCAAGAGCATCCCGATCAGGTCCAACGGGTTCGGCCTCGAGCCCGAGATCACCGCCAAGGTGGCCAAGAGAGGCTTCCGGGTATACGAGATTCCGATTTCCTACTACGGACGGACCTACCAGGAGGGGAAGAAGATCACCTGGAAGGACGGTCTCCGTGCGCTCTGGGTCATTTTGAAATACTGGCTGATCGACGACCTTTACAGGGACAACGATCTGCGAATCTTACACAGTTTGAATCAAACGCACCGATTCAACGCGTGGCTGGCAGGCACGATTTCACCTTACCTTGGAGAACGGATCCTCGAGGTGGGAGCCGGGATCGGCAACATTAGCATCCACTTGCTCCCACGGGAAGATTATGTATGCACGGACGTGGAACCCTTGCATATCCACAGTCTGGGCAACCTGTTTTCGAGGAGGCCCAACGTCGAGGTCCGGAAGCTCGATATCGCTGCCGAAGTCCTGGACGCAGACCTGGAAGGCCGGTTCGACACCGTGATCTGTCTCAACGTGCTCGAGCACATCCAAGACCAGGAGAACGCACTGGCCAACATGAACCGGCTTCTCGCGCCCGGCGGCCGCATGATCCTGCTCGTACCCAACGCCCCTTCCCTCTCGTGCTCCTTGGACGACGCGGTCCGACACATCCGGAGGTACCGGAAGAACGAGATCGGGGGCCTGATCAGAGACGCAGGCTTCGATTTGGAGCGCGTCTGGTACTTCAACCGATTTTCGGTTCTTGGCTGGATTTGGAACGGGAAGGTCTTGCACCGGCGTACTTTCTCGCGCCTGCAACTCAAGATCTTCGATTCGCTCGTGTGGCTGTGGAGACTCATAGACCCATGGCTCCCGTGGCCCGGCCAGTCTATCGTGTCTGTGGCGAAAAAGCCTGGGCAGGCGGCGGTCCTGCCTGGCCATGATTCGATGGGCGCCACCATGGCGGGTCCATTCTCGGGTTGATAGAGATTTCGTCTTTTTGAGAAGAATTTTGTTTTTCTGAGAACTGACCGATGCAGGGGAACATCTAATTGGCCGGCCTACAGAAGATGCTTTACGGAAAAGGTTTTCCCCAAAAGAGCACTGGAATGAACAAAGGTCTTGCGCCAGATCAAGGGGTTCGGCCGGTCCAGTTGGTACAGACAACAAAATTAAGTTGTGTTACCGGTAGCTTCAGGAACCGTTTTACCTCTGGCAGCCTGAACTGGTTGATCTGGCATAGTCATTGCTTTGCAAATGTGCCGTTATCAAAGTCCGGGCTCATCCACGAATTTCGATAAATGTTTGTTGTGGTGAAAGCGATCGCATTCATAACCGCGTGCGCCCGATTCAACCGCTAGCCGAGGAAAGGAGGTGATCGAAGGGGACGAGAAACGATGTCTGAATCATTCAAGTAGTCGATGCACAATGCCGAAGAGACCGAAAGGAGCCAAAGAAAATGGAGAAGCTGGTAAAGTTCCTAAAGGACGAAGAAGGTGTAACGGCGATCGAGTACGGGCTCATCGCAGTCCTCATCGCACTGGCAATCATCGCGGGAGTGACTCTCGTGGGCACGAACCTGAATGCCACCTTCAACAGAGTCGCGACTCACCTTCCTGGTGCCTCCTGATAGGGCTCATGGTAGGGGGGCCTCCCCCCCTACCAACCAAGGGAATCGAAGAGAGTTGGGTAGTCAAACGGCACCACAACCATGGATCACAGCGCAGCCCAATGGACTTCCTGGCCTCCCCCCCACTGATCGTGTTTTTGACTTGTATCCTCGTTGGGGCCGCGTTCTTTGATCTCCGCTTTCACAAGATACCGAACCTCCTGACCTACCCGGCCATGCTCATGTCGCTTCTCTATCACGGTGTCACACATGGCACCCCGGGCATACTGTTCAGCCTCGAGGGCCTCGGCGCGGGCATGGGTTTTCTTATTTTATTCTATCTTCTTGGAGGCATGGGGGCGGGCGACGTCAAGCTGCTCGGCGCGGCAGGCTCGGCCCTGGGTCCGCTGGGCGCGCTCAACGCCTTCCTTTTCACGGCTTTCTCCGGCGGTATCTGCTCGTTGCTGCTCATCCTCGTGCACCGTGCCCAGTTCAAGGCGCTCCTGGTCCGATGTGGCCTCATGCTGAAGATGTTCATCGCCACGGGCTCCGTGGTCCGCATTGCCGCCTCCTCCGACAACGAGAAACTTCCCAAGATGGCGTATGGCCTCCACATTTCGTGCGGGACCCTGTTTACTTTGTTTTGGCATTTTTCATACAATCGTTTCCCAATTGACTTTTAGACCGTTTTTTACATTAATAGCGACAAATTTCAGGAAACTCGTCCCGCTCACCGCATGCGGCATTTGGAGTGAAAGGCCATGGGAAAGTGGAAAGCCGTGGTTCCGATCCTGGTAGCCGTCGTCATCGCCCTCGTCGGCAGCTCCATGACTTACAAGTGGGCCAAGCAACAGACGGTTCCGACGCAGACCGTGGAAGCGGAAGCCGAGACTGCCCAGGTCGCGGTGGCCGCCGTCGACCTGGGCTGGGGCACCCAGCTCACAGGCGACAAGGTGAAGCTCCTCACCTACTTGAAGGCCAGCCTCCCTCCGGGCCACTTCTCGGCAGCGTCAGACCTGGAGGGACGGGTGATCATCCTCCCGGTCAAGCAGGACGAACCCATCCTGGAGTCCAGGCTGGCCCCGACCAGCATGGCCACAGGCGGCGTCTCTGCCATCGTCAAGGGGGGACACCGTGCCCTGGCCGTCAAGGGGGACAACGTGTTGGGGTTGTCCGGCCTCATCAGGCCGGGAAACCGTGTGGACGTCCTCGTTTCTTACTCCACCAGAGCGGACGACAAGGAAATCACCAAGGTGGTACTCGAGAACGTCCTGGTCCTGGCGACCGGCTCGGAGGTAAGGGGCAAGGGGGGGGACGAGACGCAGCCCGTGGATGTCTACACCCTGGAGGTCACCCCCGAAGACGCAGAGAAGCTGGCGCTCGCTGCGACCCAGGGCAAGCTCCACTTCGCCCTGAGAAACGCCATGGACACCGAAACCGTGCTGACCAAAGGAGCGACCATAGCCGAAACACTCTCCTCCTTCCGACTGGGTCAGGTGGTCGTCCACAAGGGAGTGCCCAAGCCCGTGGTAAGAACGGGAGTGAGCGTCGAAGTGATCCGAGGAGCGGACGTGTCGAAACAGACTTTTTCGAAGTGAAGAAGCAGAGAAAGAGAGATGCGATGAAACGAGAACACACGTCAGGATCGAGCGGCCCGAGCCTTGTCATCCTCCTGCTGATGCTCTGTTGCATCCCTCCTGTCCTCTGCCAGGCCCAGACGGCTGCGCTCTCCGAGATCGTGAGCGACCATGAAGTGGTGCTGGCGGCCGGGCAATCCACCGTCATCAGGACGCCTCAGGCGGTGAAAAGAGTGTCCGTGGCCAGCCCGGAGACTGCTGAATTCGTCCTTCTCTCTCCGCACGAGCTCTACCTCACCGGGAAAAAGCCGGGCGCAACCAATGTCACCCTCTGGTACACCGACGGCAGCGTGGCCGTCTACCACCTGGAGGTTGCCTATGATGTGGTGTCATTGAAGCGCAGGCTCCACGAGCTCCTTCCGGATGAGAGGGACATCCGGGTCTTCTCGACTCCCGATTCCATCACCCTCTCGGGCCGGGTCTCCAACACTCAGAACCTTTCTCTGGCAGCGGACCTGGCGCAGGGGTATGCGCCGGAAGGCAAGGTCCGGAACCTGCTCGAGGTGGCCGGCATCCAGCAGGTCATGCTGGAGATGCGGGTCTCCGAGATCTCCAAGAGCCTGCTCAAGAGACTCGGGATCAACTTCATGTACACGAAAGGTGGGGAATTCGGGCTCGGGCTCCCGGGCAAGCTGGCACAATTGGTGGCGCCGGATGACAGCAACCTGCCCATACTCTCCCTGACCGAGCCGGGCCTTCTGGTCAGTCCCAGTGTGAACGCTCTGTTTCGCCTGCAGAGCGGAAGCGCAACCTGGACCGGCTTGATCGATGCGCTGCATGAGGACGGCCTCGTCAAGGTTCTTGCGGAGCCCACGCTCATTACCCTGAGCGGCCAGGAGGCCACCTTCCTGGTCGGCGGCGAGTACCCGATCCCGGTCCCTCAGGGGCTGGGCGCGGTCGCCATCGAGTACAAGGAGTACGGTGTGAGGCTGCGGTTCACCCCCACGGTCCTCACCGGCGGAAAGATCACCCTCAAGGTGCGGCCGGAGGTCTCGGAGCTGGATTTCTCTACCGCCATCCAGTTCGAGGGTTTTGTCGTGCCCGGCCTTACCAGCCGCAAGGCCGAGACCGTCATCGAGCTCGCCGACGGCCAGAGTTTCGCCATGGCCGGACTGCTCAGGGACACGACCCGGGACACCATTTCCAAGTACCCTTTTCTCGGAGACATCCCCGTTCTTGGCAACCTCTTCCGCAGCCGCTCCTTTCAAAAGAACGAGACCGAGCTGGTCATCATTGCAACCCCGCACCTCGTGATCCCCCTCGATCAGCAGCAGCAGCCTCTGCCCACAGACTTCTACACGGAGCCGGACAATGTCGACTTTTATATTTGGGGCTCTCAGGAGCACCGCGCGGGCGACAAGGAACCGCCGGTGACCGCCGAGACGGACGGGGACTTCGGACATGCCATCCCCCTGTCCCCTTGAGCCGGGGAGGCTGCCTCTGATTCAAACAACGCCGTGGAGAAGAAAGATGTTAGCTCGATCGATCTTACTGGCAGTTCTTCTGGTTTCGGTTTCCCTCTCTCCCTTGCCGGCCCTGGAACAGACGCCTCTCGAGCAGAATTGGGGCAAGTCTTTCGAGACGCAAAAGGACCTTCAGATCCAGAACCCTGAGGCCGCCCAGGAAGCCGTGACGCCGACAGGCCTGGATGGAGTGGCGGCAGGAATCGTGATGGATGCTTACAGGGCAAGCTTTCAGGCCAAGGGGCAAGGGGCAGAAAGCGGGGGAGCGCAGCCGATGGCGATCGGTGGGGCCGGCGGCTATTCAGGTTGTCAACCATAGTCTTCCCTCATGGAGCACTACCACCCCGTAAAGGAAGGGCAAAATGGGGGAACCCGCATTTCTGGTCAGGCTGCAGATCAAGAGCCCGCAGGCGAGAAAAGCGCTCGAACAGATCCTCGAGCACCGTGAGGAGTTCGAGATCCAGAAGCCCGACGACGGGCGCCGGCCGGGGCTTCTCATCTTCGAGCTCGGAAGTCCGCCGGACGAGGACTTTCTCCAGGTCCAGGCCCTGATCGACAGCGGCGCGGCCGACGAGGTGTTTCTCACTTCCGGGCTTCTGAGCCAGGAAGTGCTCCTCAGGGCCATTCGTACAGGGGCAAAGGAGTTCCTCTCTCAGCCTCTGCAGACCGAAGAGCTCCAACAAGCTCTGGACCAGTTCAAAAAGAGGAGGGAGGAGCCGCGGCAGAGAGGCCCGCGAAGGATGGGCCAGATCTTTCACGTCATCGGCAGCAAGGGGGGCATCGGGAGCACCACGATTGCCGTCAACCTGGCCGTTGCCCTGGCGGAAGGCAAGAAGACGCATTCGGTCGCGCTCATGGACATGAACATGCCGTTCGGCGAGATTCCCCTCTTCCTCGAAATCGCGCCCAGGTACCACTGGGGAGAAGCCATCAAGAACAGCGCTCGCCTGGACGAGTCCTTCCTCACGAACATCCTCGTCCGGCACTCTTCGGGAGTTCATGTGCTCCCTTCTCCGGCTTCCGTCGATTACTATGACCCGCGCACCCTGGAGACGCTCGAGCGGCTGCTCGGGCTCCTGAGAAGGATGTTCGACATCGTGGTCCTCGACGGAGGCCACTCGCTGGGCGGGATGTCCCTCCGGCTCCTGGAGCTTTCGGATCAGATCCTGCTCGTCTCGGTCCTGAGTCTGCCCTGTTTGACCAACGCTCAGAAGATCCTGAACATCCTCCGTGACCTGCGTCACCCGCCCGGTGAACGGGTCAGGGTCGTCGTCAACCGTTACCTGAAGAACTCTGACATCACCCTCAAGGTCGCCAGGGAAAGCATCCACCAGGACGTGTACTGGACCGTGCCCAACGATTACCGGACGACGATGTCGGCCATCAACCAGGGCAAGCCGATCGCGCAGCTTGCGCCCAGGACGCCGATCGCTCGGAGCTTGAGGGACCTCGCCGCCACTCTTCTCGAGCAGCCGGCCCATCCGGAAAAGGGAGTGTAAGCCCCGGGCCCGGTCAGGAGGCAAACGCAGATGAAAATGATCGCCGAAAACCTGAGGGTCGTCGGCCCTCGCAGGAATATGCCCGAAGAGTACTTCGAGCTGAAGACAAGGATCCACGGCAGGCTTCTGGACCTCATCGACCTCTCCCTCATCGACACGCTCGATCGGGAAGCCCTGAAGTCTCAGCTCGGCCATCTCGTCGAAAGGATCCTTCGGGAAGACGGATCGTTCATGCCCTTGAACTCCATCGAGCGCAGGCTCCTCGTCACGGAGATCCAGGACGAGGTGATGGGCCTCGGGCCCCTGGAGCCCTTCTTCCAGGACCCGACCATCTGCGACATCCTGGTAAACACCTACAGGAACATCTACGTCGAGCGCGCCGGAAAGCTGGAGCGCACCGATGCGCGCTTCAAAGACAACGCCCACCTGATGCGGATCATCGACAAGATCGTCTCCTCGGTCGGGCGCCGTATCGACGAGTCCTCCCCCATGGTGGACGCAAGGCTCGCCGACGGGTCGCGGGTGAACGCGATCATTCCTCCTCTGGCGCTGGACGGGGCGATCCTCTCCATCCGACGGTTCGCCGCCGACCCCCTCGAGATGGACGATCTCGTCCGGTTCAAGACCCTGACCCCCCAGATCGCCGATCTCCTCAAGGGGATCGCACAGACGAAGCTGAACGTCCTCATATCCGGGGGCACGGGAAGCGGGAAGACCACCTTGCTCAACGTGATCTCCCGCTACATCGGCGGGGACGAGCGAATCGTCACCATCGAGGACGCCGCAGAGCTGCAGCTCAAGCAGGAGCACGTGGTCAGGCTCGAGACGCGGCCCGCGAACATCGAAGGCACGGGCGAGGTGACGCAGCGGGACCTCGTGAGGAACAGCCTGCGCATGCGCCCGGACCGGATCATCGTGGGCGAGGTTCGCGGGCAGGAGGCATTCGACATGCTCCAGGCCATGAACACGGGCCATGACGGCTCTCTCACCACGATCCACGCCAACTCGCCCCGGGACGCCCTGATGCGCCTGGAGACGATGGTCGCCATGGCGAACTTCGACATCCCCTGCGAGTTCCTGAGGCGGTACATCAGCTCCGCTCTGAACATCGTCATCCATCTCGCCCGCCTCGCCGACGGCACCAGAAAGATCACCAGCCTCCAGGAGATCACCGGAATGGAAGGCAGCGTGATCACCATGCAGGAGATCTTTTCCTTCGAGAAGACGAGGATCGACCAGGACGGCAGGGTGAGGGGCAAGTTCGTCTTTCAAGGGGTCCGCCCCCGCTTCATCGAACGGTTTGTCGTGGCCGGCATCCACGTTCCACCCGAAGTTTTCGAAGGGTCCAAGGCCGTGGAGCTGTAGCCTCCACGCGAGGATGAGAGCCATGAAAGTACTCCTTGCCACGGTTGCGCTCTTCTTTCTTGTTTCCGTGATCACCATCGAGCTGCTCCTGTTCGGCTACAGGAAGCTCAACCGCGCGGAGCGCCGTAAAGTCAAGAAGAGACTCCGGACCCTTGCCTACGAGGAAGGCCCGTCGGGCGCGCCCCAGATCGTCCGCAAGAGAGTGCTCAGCTCGGTGCCGGCCCTGAACGAGCTTCTGCTTCACAGCCCGGTGCGCCGTTTCGAACGCCTCACGCGACAGGCCAACGCCGAGCATCCGCTGGGAGTCTACCTGTTGCTCACCCTGGTGCTCATGGCCTCGGGGTCCTTTCTTGCTTTCCTTTACTTCCGGAGCTACCCCGTCTCGGTGCTCGCAGGCCTGGCTTGCGGAACGATCCCCTACCTCTACCTCGTGGCGAAGAAGAAACACAGGATGGAGCGCTTCCAGAAGCAGCTGCCCGAGGCGCTGGAGTTGATCGGCCGGGCGCTGCGGGCCGGCCATGCCTTCACCAGCGGCATGAAGCTCGCCGCGGACCAGTTCGACGATCCTCTCGGCCCGGAGTTCGAAGATACGCTGGATGAGATCAATTTCGGTATAAGCGTTCCCGACGCCCTGAAGGGGCTCGGCGACCGGGTCGACTGCCCGGATCTGAAATACTTCGTCATCTCGGTGATCATTCAGCGCGAGGCAGGAGGAAACCTTGCCGAGATCATCGAGAGCATCGCCCGCATCGTCCGTGAACGGTTCAAGTTCCAGGACAAGCTCAAGGTGCTGGCCGCCGAGGGAAAGGTGTCGGCCCGGATTCTCACCGTCCTGCCTTTCCTCTTCATCTTCGCAGTGAGCTTCCTCAACCCCCAGTACCTCAAGACGCTTTTTACAGAACCGACAGGCCGCACCTTGTGCTGGGTCGCAGGATCCCTGATGATCCTGGGGATCCTGATCATGACAAGAATGGCCAAGATCAGGGTATGACGGAGATGCAGGCCATGTCCGAAATGGCACCGTTCGTTCCACATGCCGTCTCAGCAGCGACATTCATCGTGATATTCCTTCTCCTCATCGGCATTCATCAGTACGCACGACAAAAGGCCCGGAGCCGCGACCTGGTGGAAAAGCTCAAAGGCTATCAGCCCGAGAAGGAGCTTTTCGATCAGGAGCAGAATTCCTCGACCCCCATGGCCGCGCTCAGGAACCGGGTGGTTGGAACCCTGGGCCAGGTCGGCCAGCGCGTGGGGCCCAAGGAGACAGCCCCCGAATACTCCAAGATGAGGATGCGGTTCCTCAGAGCCGGCCTGCGCGGGGCCGGCTACCTGCCCCTGTTCTGGGGCGTCAAGTGCCTGCTCATGCTCTGCCTTCCGGCGACTTTCCTCCTCATCAAGACCGTGACCGCAACACTCCCGAATGCGAACCTGGTGATGCTCATCACCCTCTTGCTGGCCATGGCGGGCTTCTATCTTCCCGATCTGTGGCTGACGATGCGTGTCTCCCGAAGGAAGAACAGGATATTCGAAGGGGTCCCGGATGCCCTGGATCTGCTCGTCGTCTGCGTCGAAGCAGGCATGGGGCTCGATGCCGCCATGAACCGCATCGGGGAGGAAATGCAGCTGGCCAACCCTCCCCTGAGCGACGAGCTCAGGATCTACAACCTCGAGATGAGGGCCGGCAAGCCGCGCCAGGAGGCGCTGAGCCACCTGGCGGCCAGGATCGATCTGGATGATTTCAGCAGCCTCTCCACCCTGCTCATCCAGACGGACAAGTTCGGCACCAGCCTGGCCCAGGCCCTCAGGGTCTATTCCGACACGTTCCGTACGAAACGGTACATCAAGGCAGAGGAAATAGCCGCCAAGCTCCCGACGAAGTTGATGGTTCCCTTGATCTTCTTCATCTTTCCCGGGCTCTTCGTCGTGATTCTGGGGCCTGCGGTGATCCGCATTGCACAGGTTATTTCGACCCTCTTCTGACCTGAGCCGGAGCCGGAGCACAGGAGGTCGCTGATGAAGGCGGTTCGAGCTTACCCCCACGCCATCCTGCCTCTGCTGGCTCTCTTTGCCGTCGCTTGCCTGGCCGGGTGCGCGGCCAAGAAGGACCGGGTCCGCAGCGCGAGCGGTCTGGACAACGAGCTCCACACCCGGATCACTGCCATTCACAACCAGGACCCATCCGAGCCTCTTCGCCATCCGACCGATACCGGGCAGCTCGCCGAGCCGAGCGCAGACGAGCTGGAGAGACTGGGCGATACACATCTCTCGATGGGGAATTTCCAACTCGCCCTTACCGAGTACGAGAAAGCCTTCCGTATCGACCCGAGCCGAACCTCGATACATTACAAGAAGGGACTCTCGTACCTTCTTGGGCGAGCCTACGACGACGCCGAGGCCGAATTTCAGGAAGCCCTCAAGAAAGAGCCAGCGAATGCGCTCGCCTATGAAGGTCTTGGCGAGTCTCTTTTCTACAGGGGGAGCTACGATCATGCGATCAGCAATTTCCGCAAGGCCCTCGACCTGAATCCCGGCCAATGGAAGAGCCGCAATTACCTGGGCATCATCTACGATTACAGAGGCGAGCACGAGCTGGCCGCTGACCAGTACAGGCAGGCCCTCTCCGTCCGGCCTGCCAGCCCCACCGCATACAACAATCTGGGAATCGCTTACTACCTGTCCGGAGATTACGAGAGGGCCATCGTCTCGTTCAAGGCAGCCCTCAAGACCAAGCGCGCCGATGAACGGGCATACAACAACCTGGGCCTTGCCCTCTCCTGTGCCGGCAGGTACGAAGAGGCGCTTGGCGCCTTCAGGCAGGCGGGGGACGAAGCGCAGGCCTATAACAATCTCGGGTGCATGTATCTCAGAGATGCGAAGTACCCCGACGCGATCCGCTGCTTTCGGAAGGCGATCGAGCTGAGGCCTGCTTTCTACCTCAAGGCCGACGAAAACCTGAGGAAATGCCGTATGGCTCTCGGGGCAAGCACATCGGGCTCACAGCCAAAGCATATCGAATAGATTTGATTTGACTTACGCCGTTCTTTTGTGCATACTCGTTTCGTACAATCCGAGGCATGGAGAAAACGAAGGTGACCAGGCCCAGGCAGAAAGGCGCAGGCATTGTCGAGTTCGCCCTCATCCTGCCCTTGTTCCTCCTTCTGATCATGGGCATTCTCGAATTCGGCAGCTACTTCTTCGTGCAGCACACGCTGCAGTACGCCACCCGCGAAGGGATGCGCCTCGGCCTGGTCGGCGGCAGGCTTCCGAACGGACATGGCGGGTACCTGACCCGGGAAGAGTCCATCATCCAGGCCGTTCGAGAAGAGGCTTCGCTGGCCGTCAATTCAGCGAACATCTCGGTATACGTCTACCCGGTTCTGACCGACTACCAGGACCCCACAAATTGGCAGGATTTGCCGCCCAATGCAGGAGACCCGGGGGTGTACATGCGGGTCCGGACAAGGTACACGTTGAGGTTCATCACCCCTTTGATCGCCGCCTTCTTCCCCGGGGGTCAAATCATCGTCGAAGCCCAGGGCACTTACCGGAACGAGCTGTTTGATGCGTAGAGGCTCTGCAGGACTGCACCGTTCCGCCAGGAGGTCCCCTTGAAGCGAAGCAGGCAAGGGCAAGAGAAAGGCATTGCAAGCCTGGAACTGGCCCTGATCCTTCCCTGGCTGCTGATCATGGTCTTCTGGATCATCGATTTCGGCAGGCTGATGCAGGCGAGCCTCATCGTCACCAACGTGAGCCGCGAAGGCGGGAGCATCGTGTCTCGAAGCTTCAACTCGGGGCAAAACCTCCTCGACATGCTGGTGGCATCCGGATCACCCCTGAATCTCAATGGATCCGGCAGGATCTACGTCACGAGAATCGCCGCCGGCACTTCCCCGAGCCACCGGAACCCAACCATCGATACACAGTTCTCCCGCGGCAGTCTGGGCGTGACCAGCTCGACCAGCACACAACGTTTCGGATTGACAAACGCCATCTACCAGCACCTCAGATACAGAGAGACCGACCCCGACACCGGCGCACAGCAGAATACATCGGACATCGCCGAGGTCTGGATCGTCGAGGTCTATTACCTTTACAGCCCCATCACTCCTTTGCCCAATTTCATCCAGAACCTTGTCATAACCCCTGGTTATAATGGAAGAGTCATCGGCAGCAGGGCCGTTTTCTAGAGGCCGGACTCTCCTTCTCTCCAAGGAGAACCGAAATGAAGATGAAGACCCTGGGCAATCAGAGCGGTTCCGTTCTGATCACCTTTTCCCTTGTGCTGATGGTTTTCCTGGGGTTCATCGCTCTCGGAACCGACGCCGCCACCTGGTACCTGGTGAGGTCTCAGCTCTCCAAGGCTGTGGACGCCGCATCGCTGATGGGCGCCAAGAACATTTCCAACCCATTTGAAGACCCCGCCACCCTCGCCAGGCAAATCGGATTGGAGAACTTCTCCCGTGGTTTTCTCGGCACTCCGGGCCAGGGAGAGACCGGCCAGGTTACCTTCACGGCCACGATGGAGGGGACGAGCAAGGTCCGGGTGCGCGGCCGGGTCAACACCCCTATCTACCTGGCCAGCTTGTTTGACGTCGACTCGTTCAGAATGGACGGGTACGGGACCGCCGAGAAGAAGGACGTCGAGATCATGATGGTCCTGGACAGGTCGGGGTCCATGTCGGGCACCCCCATGGCTGACCTGAAGGAGGCAGCCCTGAGCTTCTTGAGCTTTTTCGAGGACACGGAAGACAAGGACAAGATGGGGCTGATCAGTTTCTCCACGGGTGTGACCGTGGACCATGCCCTGAGCACGTATTTTGTGGACGACATACAGGGAGAGATTGCCGGCATGAACGCTGTCGGGGCCACCAACGCGGAGGATGCCATCGACCAGTCCGGCGGCCCCAGCGGTTTCACGGACCAGAGCGGGATCCCCGGCGACCAGCACGTTCAGCAGTTTCTGATCTTCTTCTCGGACGGAAACCCCACCGCCTTTCGTGGACAGTTTAGACGTAACGCAACCAACTATAACGCCGTGGTCATGGGCACGGGCCAGCACTGCGACACCGTGTGGGACGACCTGGCAAATCCGACCACCGGCAACAACATTGGCGTAGACGCGATCCCGACGGGAGATGGTAACAGGACTTCCGGAAGCCCCCTGACGGTCTGCGGACACTATTTCCTCTGGTGGTTCATCCGGGATGCAAATACCAGGTGGTTCGCGTTCGAAGACTATCCCGTGCCCGGCTATGACCCTCTTCATTGCAACATTCCGGGATCGGTACTGGCGCCCTACATCTGCGACACGGCCAGGGCCATGGCCATAGACCATGCCGACGACCTGAAGGCCACCGGCGTCAAGGTTTACACGATCGGGCTCGGGGATATCGACCAGGATTTTCTCTCTCAAATAGCCAGCGGTCCCTCCTACGAGTATTACACGCCAAATTCCAGCGATCTGCAGGCCCTGTTCAATGCAGTGGCCAAAGAAATCAAGCTGCGCCTCGTGCAGTGAAACAACGGACTTCCGACCTACACGTACCACCCTGCCGAACAACCGTGTCTCAGCAGTGTTCTACCATCGATGTGCTGATTGACGAACTGCTCTCCAGATGCATGCCTGAAGGAGGATTCCTCCACCTCAAGGACGGCCTCTATGGCGCGGAATCAACAGCCTGGGCCGCCATAGCCCTGGAGGCCTACGGTTACGCCGGCGGGCTTCTCGACTCTGCCCGGCAGCGGCTCAAGTCCCATCAACTGCCTGACGGCCGTGTTTCGATTTCGCCGGACCACCCGGACGCATACTGGCTCACCGCTCCGGCTGTCCTGGCCTGGACCCGCTCACCCGGTGATTTCGAGCCAAAGACCAAGGCGGTACATTTCCTCTTGGGCACTTCCGGGCGCCATTGGCCCAGAGATCCGCAGGCGCCGGTCGCTCACGATACGGAGCTCCGAGGGTGGCCATGGACCGCAGGCACGCACTCATGGACCGAGCCCACCGCGCTCGCGCTCATCGCACTCAAAGTGCAAGGGCTCCAGATCCGCAACCACGACCGGGTGAGGGAGGCCGAGCGGATGCTCCTGGATCGGCAGCTCCCTTGCGGCGGCTGGAATTATGGCAATACCTTTGTTTTCGGTCAGGAGCTGCGCGCCATGCCGGACTGCACCGGGTTATCCCTTGACGCCCTCTCAGGCGCAGCTCAAGAATCGCGGGTGAGCCACAGCATCCACTATCTGAAGAACGGGCTTCAAACTCTGCGCACCCCAAGATCTCTGGCCTGGTCCCTCATGGGTCTGAGTGCCTGGGAAGAACGCCCCGACGATGCGGAAGAGCGCATCGCCTCGTGCCTTGCTCATCGCAATCGCTTCGGCGCTTCGGACACAGCCTCCCTCGCCCTGTTGTCCCTGGCACTCCTCGCCCCCCGCGGACTCAAGAGCCTTTTTCAAGAAGCTGTCCCATAAGCGCATCGAGAAAGAGACATGACCCTCACTCGGCGGCAGTTTTTCGGATGGTCCCTGGGCAGCGCTGCGCTGGCCGCTTCGGCTTATCTTCTGCAACGGGAATTCACCCGCGATCCATGGAACGAGCGGGTCTTCATTGCGAGAGTCCCCGGTTACCGATCCGATCTGACTCCCACCATGCTCGCGGGTCTTAAGGAATCAGGGGTCGGCTCCCCGGAGATCGCCGGCAAGAGGGTTCTGCTCAAGCCCAACCTGGTCGAGACCAGCCCGGGAGCCGTTCACATCAACACACATCCTTCGGTGGTCCGGGCGGCAGCGCAGGCCTTCCTCGAGCTCGGGGCCCGGGAGGTCATCGTCGGCGAAGGCCCCGGGCATAATCGCGATACGCTTCTCCTGCTCGAAGAATCCGGCCTGGCCGACGTCCTCCTCGAAGACCGGATCCCCTTCGTCGACCTCAACATCGACCCCGGCTACACGACCCCCAATCTCGGCCGCAACTCCCACTTGAAAAGCCTCACATTCCCGACGACGCTACAGAAAGTGGACTGGATCGTTTCTCTTGCAAAGATGAAGACCCATCACTGGGTCGGGGTCACCCTCTCCATGAAGAACCTCTTCGGCCTGATGCCCGGTTCTTATCACGGCTGGCCCAAGAACCTGCTCCACGAAGCCGGCATCACCGAATGCATCCTGGACATCACAGCTACCTCCAAACCCGCCTTCGCCATCGTCGACGGCATCATCGGCATGGAGGGCGACGGTCCGATCATGGGCACCCCCAAGCACGCTGGAGTCCTGGTCATGGGCCGCAACCTGGCGGCAGTGGATGCTACCTGCGCGAGAATCATGGGAGTCAATCCATACCGCTTGAAGTATCTGGCCAAGGCCGACGGCCGCCTGGGACCGATTCGCGATGCCGATATCATCCAGACGGGCGAAACCGTCCAATCCGTGCGGACCACGTTTCAACTTCTCGCGAAGATACCGGCCCACGCTCATCTTCGAGTAAACGAGTCATGACTCTTCACAGGCTCCCCATGCACCTGAAAGACTGGTTGTTAGCCCTGGCCTTGACCGTTACACGCGTGGCTCTAGGCTCACCCCTGACGGTTCCGGGTGTCTGTGGCGTCTATCCCGACGACGCGATATATGTAATCATCGCAAAATCTCTCGCGCAAGGTTTTGAAAATGGGGGTGAGTTCTTCTGAAAGCCGACAAAGCTGCCCCTTCATCCGTGGGGAGAGTCATGGCAAGGCTTGATGGGATGTAGACCACAGGGGGCCAGTTCTTGAGGCTGGATGACATGGACTGTGCCCAGCGAGCTTAATTTGGCCAGCTCCTCCGGGGTCAAATACTGAGCAGATAATACCTTCGGATGATTTCTCAGAAAGGGGTCATTGCGCACCAACAATTGCGAAAGCCATGCCTGGGATGGATCAATCACGACGTAAGGATATGGGAGAGATCGAATATACTGAGCTGATCTGGCGAAAGGCCGAATGAAGCTTTCCACCTGCAGGCAACGAAGAGGGAACTGGACCAGCACCGCCAGAGCGGTGGCCAGGACGAAAAACCCCCAGGCTTTCCTGAGCCCTATACTTTCCCGCAGATAAAACCAGCCGGCCACGGCCACAAGGACCAAGTTTCCCAAGACTCCATAAAAAAAACGGTATCCCCAGCCCAGGATCTGGTCCCAGCGGAAGAAGAAAAAGAAGGCGAAGGTAAAGAGACAACCCCAGGCGAGCGCCTTCAACAATGGCGTAAGTCTTCTCCAAGAAAGCAAAGCCAGGAAAGCCGGAACCGTAAGGGCCAGGGACTGCCAGGAAAAAAGCATAGAGAGGTTCATAGGTTGAATTAATAGCTGATAGCCCCCCGGCAACTGGAAGGCGTTCATGTCCGAGCCCTGAAGGAAGACTAACCGGGTCCACCAGAGGAACCACACGATGCAGCCGGCGGCATAAACCACACCAAAGTACAGGGTCAGCAGCCAATTCCTTTGCCAGACCAGTGCCAGGAGAAAGGGCGCGACAAAAAGGGCATGGACAAAGGGATTGTGGAGTCCCAGCGCTAAGAGACCGATCCATGGTGCCACCAGGTATCCCAAAAGGTCGCGGCGGCAATAGCAATACAACCAGGCCAGGTTGAAGCAGAGGTGAGCCGGGTAAGCGTAAGAGGTCATGGAGGTGACCAGAAACTGGGTGGAAGAAGCCAGGAGAACCACCGCAATAACTGGCGCCAAGTACTCCTCAGGCCAGAGCCGACGGGCTACCGCGGCAATCAGCACGAGGCTTAATCCTGCCAGGACCGGGCTAGTCAGGGACGCAAAGCCAAGGGTGAAAAAGACCGTCTGCAGGGCTGCGTGAATCGGCAGATAGGTACTGATCCAGGATCCTTCCTCGGGGTTAAAAGCTGCGAAAATCGGGGTCAAGGCCTTCCCGAATTCCCTCAGCGCCGGCGGCAGATGGGCCGTGATCTCGCCGGCGGCAAAGATTTCTGCTTGAAAACGGGGCAGGAACTCATCGTTGCTCAGGGGAAAGCCGTGCAGTACCAGGAAGTCCCCCAGCCAGGCACAGAGCACCACAGCTAGGCAGATGGCCGACATCCACGGGAACTTGGCCAGCGGGTCCAGGCTCTGGGGAGCGCGCCACGCCGGTAAATAGTTATCCGTTAACAGGTAACGGCGCGCCAGGAACAACGTCAGGAAGAGCAGGAGAAAAAAACCTGGTTCATTTCTGACAAAGAGGACGTGGAAGGAGTTCCCGTAGAGGTCAAGGCTCGTTAAGCCATGGAGACGCACAAGGAAACTCAGAACTAGCCCCAGGAGAAAAATGGCCATCCCCACGGAGACGGCATTATTCATGCTGGGGCCTCCAGGGGTATGGGTGGTTGAGTTTGGCGTCAAGGTTCTGAATTTTCCATTCTTCTGGGCCTGGCCAGGGCAAACAGAACATCCCCCCGCCCGGGCCAGTTCAACCGGTACACGTGATAGAGAACGCGGGCCACGAAGCGCTGCCACCTTCCCATAGCACCCATGGGCGCCCCTCCTGGCAACCATTCTGCCAGGGTGCGGTACAAGGGGGAATAAAAGGGGAATCCCCAACCCCAGACCTTTATGACTTCGAGCCCCACCGCTTCCAATTTCCGTCTGAGTTCCAGGGTGGAATAGTTCCGCACATGCCCGATGCCGATCTCAGATGGACTCATCTTGCCTTGCATAGTTGAGATCAGCACAAAATCTTTCGCCATCCGGCCGATGTTCCTCAACGCCGACACATCATCGAGGATATGCTCCACCACCTGGAGGCTCATCACCAGGTCGAACTGTGCCGGCAAAGCCGCTTTCTCAATGTCGAGGAGGAAAAGATTGGCCTGGGGAACCAGCTCTTTGGCCAGGTTCACGGCCTCTGCTGCAATGTCCACCCCGGTCAATTCATAGTTCCCCGCTGCTGCAAGGGCTGCAAGGTTAGTGCCCGAACCGCAACCCACTTCGAGCACCCGCCGCACTTGAAGGGAAGAAACTATTTCTGCCAGATCTTCCTGCAAGTGTCGGTGCACCGGACCAAGGGACTGCAAGTCTCCCCAGAGATCGTGCCACAGTTGGTCGTACAACGTTTGACCCATATCAGGTCTCTCAGTCTCTCCTCTTCGGGCAATATCACAAAACACAGAATATGAAAACCTTCAAAGTTCTTTCTCAGTCAAGTCACTTCCAATAGAACTTATGGAGGCTAAGATGATAATTAGCCGAACTCGGCAGGAGATGTGAATTTGTCCCCCAAAAAAAACCCATAGACCTCGCTACCTCGTAACAGAAGAAGTATGGAATCCAGCGGGTATTTCCATCGTGAACCAATTGTTTAATGCCAGCCAAGACATGATCCACTTCGTAATGAACCATTTCTGAAAATGAATCAGTAACTACCCCTCTCAGGGAATATCCACTATCGAAATTCCGTTGGAAGGTTACCCTGAGTCCATAATTATGGGAATGGAATACTGTTGCAGCAGGTTCATAAGCAATGGCATAGCCATTTTGCAGTACTTCTTTGGCCCACTTCTGATCTTCACTCATAATTAATCCCTCATCGAACGGTACAGATTTCCAGATTTCCCGTTTAATGGCGGAGCAAACGTTAGAGAAGAAGATCGAACGCAAGGTGCCCTTCCTCGAGGAATTAACGTCCCGCAACTGGGGCCGGGCAGGGTAAGTGGTTTGCAGAAACAATTTTTCAATGGGGTTTGTGGAGGCCCGGGGAAGTTGTCGGCCATATGCTGCTACCACCCTGGGGTTCGACAGGGGAGCAGCCAGTCGGGCTAGAAAGTCTGCAGTAGCCGGAGTGGCATCCTGGACCAGGTATACCAAGATATCCCCTGTCGCCAGGCGGGCGCCCAAATTCCGCGTGCGCCCGTGCCCAAAGTCGCCTCGTGGGACTTGGTGCACCTGTATTTGGGGGTATTGTGACGCATAATGCAGGGTGAGATCCTGGGATCCGGAATCGATGAGAATGATCTCAGCCTCGTCAATACCGGTACAAGCGAACAGACCTGAGAGTACTTCCTTGAAAAGACGACCGGCATTTCTCGTAAGAATGATAATAGAAACGCCGTATGATGAGGTGAGTACATCTTGCGTAAACATTTTCCTCATTGATCGCCATCAACTTTGAAAGGTAACTTCGTTTTCCGGAAGGCCATCATAACCGTGCCTCCCCTGCCTGCAAACGCTTCAAGGATCGCCAGGGGCTGCAAGCACCAAGAGCCGATCAACAACCAAACCAGCTTGAGTCCACCGCAGCCGGGGCGGTGTGGATCAATGCTCGGAAGCAGGCTGACTAGGATGTGAAATGCATTGTCCCTTAGGGAAAATTGTTTGGTGCCCGTCTCTTCCAGGTTAAGGTGGGAAGCAAGTTTTCTTAATCCTTTCAGAGAAGGGACGGTGACGTGACGAGGGGGATCCAAGCCAACCCAGCGCCTTCCGAACAGCCGAGATTGGAAGGAGTCGATCCGGGGCACCTGAAGAACAAGGACGCCTTGAGGCGCAAGTCTTGGGAGCAGGGCAGCCACCACCTCCGCCGGGGACACCAAGTGCTCCAGGACGTGGAAACCCACAATTACATCCCAAGCTCTTGTGGGGGCAGGCCATTGTGACACTTCTTCAAGTACTACTGACTCTGCTGCCAGGCCATGGGAGTGGAGAAGTGCTACTGCTTGAGGAGAGCGCTCCCAGCCCATTACCTCAGCCCCTTGAGCCTTAGCCCATCGTAAGAAGTCACCGCGCCCGGGTCCGATTTCCAGAAGGCGTTTGCCTTTGATTTGACCCAATTCCTGACGGAGAAACCGGCCATGGTCCCAAGCGAGGATGAGACGCTGATACCATATGGCCAGTTGCTGCAAGAGAGAACTATTCCCGTCCTCCACCCAATAGCTCTTTGAATAAGCCTGTCCCAGCTCTTGAGGAGTTAGGGCACAGACCTGACCCAAGGAACCGCAAGATTCACAGCGACCATAAGCTACTCGGTCATGACAGAATCCTGAATTTGCATCCCCCCAATAATGTAGTCTTCTCCCGCACCACAGGCAAATACCCTCAGGCTTCTCAGAAGGACTCACCGGTACTCGACAAGCTTTATCTTCCATGAATACACTATTTCCACCCGTCGGAGAACGAGGGTGAGATTTCTCCTGATTTTCTGGGTATGTCGAGGATACTCAAGAAAAAGCTGGAAAAGATTACCTGTACCCCCATCATGATCAAGGTGACGGCGGGGATAACCTGCCGCAGGCTCTCCGGATAAGAAATGGCGCCGAACTGAGCCGCCTTCCAGTACAGGACTGCTTGTATCAGCTTTATCAGCCCTACCAGGAAGATGGCTAAGCCCAGAATGATGCCCCTCTCCAGGTTAAAGTATTTGAGAAGCTTGCTCAACGGTCCGGGATTATTGGGCAGCAGTCCCTCAGAGGTTGCAAAGAGCCGGGCAAACATCCCGAAGAAGGAGACCTGGAGACCCACCACCTGGAGCATGGAGCAGACCAACAGAGTATTCGTGTCAAAGCCGAAAGGCCCCACCTTCCATGGCCCCAATTGCAGGCGGGCTCCAAAAGAGAAGCCAATCAAAAGAAACAACACCCCCGGCACCATGAACAGCCAGTCAGGGCTGTAGAGCAACATGAAGCGCAGATGTCTCCAGCCGTCTCGCCAACTCCTTAGATGGGGAGCCCGGTCACGGCCGTCTCTATATAGAGTAATGGGAATTTCGGCGACGCGCATCCCCAGCATCGTGGCCTTGATAACCATCTCTGAGGCGAACTCCATGCCTGTAGTCCTGAGCCCCATCCGCTGGTAACCCGCACGGGTGAAGGCGCGCATCCCACAGTGGAAATCGGTGACACAGCTTTCAAAGAAGAGACGGCCGACCCAGGAGAGAGCCGGGTTCCCGATCCAGCGGTGCTTCCAGGGCATCGCCCCCGGCATGATCTGCCCGCCTCCTCTGGGAAGACGGCAACCCATGACTAGGTCGGCCCCATCCTTAAGCTTCTCTATGAAGGGTACGATATTACCGAAGTCATAGCTATCATCGGCATCACCCATAATGATCCACTTGCCCTCAGCGGCCTCAATCCCGCCCCGAAGAGCATTGCCATAGCCCTTTTCCTCGATCTGCAGCACCCGGGCGCCCAACTCTGTGGCAATTTCTATGGAGCCATCGGTGCTGCCGTTGTCTGCCACCACAATTTCCCCATCAACCCCGAGCCTGGCAATACTCTCCTTGGCCTTCTGAATACAGATGCCGATGGTTTTGGCTTCATTTAAACAAGGCATAACAATGCTGAGATCCCGCATACTTCTATGTGCCTCGCCGACGGCCTTGAAATCCGGCCTCAAGCTATTCGCGGGCATCGACCTTACGAAAATACACTTTCCGATAGTCTTCTAGCGCCTCACCGGGTGCCGAATACCGACTCGCCGTGTACGCTGCCTTCCCGATCATATCTTCCGCTCGTTGCTGGAGCCCCAGGTCCTGGTAGAATCCAGCCATTCGGATCTGTTGCAAGGCGAGCAGGTCAGGCTCGCTCTCGAGAAAGTCCCTGGGCGCGATGTCTTCAGGCGAGATCTTGTTTTCCGCCAGGTAATCCTCATGCTCCGGGGTGTCGCGCACGAGAATGACGAAGACGGTATCCGCGTGCACAAGAGCCCAGCCGCCTCCTTGCATCAGGCCTGCGACCCTCTGCCGAATCCTCCGATCACTGATCCAGGCCACGATCCAACCCGGCTGATACTCTGCTATGAGCTCTTCGAGGACTCCCTGATCGGTTTCTGACCGGATCGCTTTCACCAGGAATTCCCGCGGATAGGTCTCGAAGCGCGGATCGACAAAGACCTGATGGGCCGGATAGAGCTCCCAAATCAACGGATTGGCAGCGTACCACGGAATATTCATCATTCTCCCGGGCGGGGGATGGCTCCTGATGAAGTCGATGGCCGCCCCAGGCCAATCGCCCAGGGCAAGCCCGATCCCTGGCTGGGTGCCGCCGAGCGTCCTCGGAGGAGACACCCATCGTTTGTACATGACGAACAGCGAGGCTTCGATCGTGAGGACGACACAGGCAATGCGTGCCACGTTCGCGACCCAGCGCCCCCTGCTGCCGGCGCCGGCAAGAGGCGGCGCCTCGCCACGGCCCGGGAAGCTTCTGGCACAAATGCCAACGCTCAGCATGACGAAAAAGGGGAGACCTCTGCTCGCGGCTGCGACCAAGGCGGCCCCCATGAGCCAAAGAAAAGCTTCGTAGGGCTCCCATTGCCGCCGCTTGCGCCAGAACCCCGCAACAGCCGCCCCGGCGGCCAGCATGACAAGAGCGGTTCCATACCCGGTGTCGTAAAAAGGGGCGAACTCCTGCACTTCCTCCCGATGGTGGGCAAGGCTGCCCATCGTGTGAGCCGGGACGTCCAAAATCCCTGCGCCGAGCGGCGTGCCGAAGCACGCCAGGACAGATCCTGCCAGCGCCAGGACGACAGGCCAGATCGGAGCTTTCAGATCCTCGCTGGAAAGGCCACATTTTCCGGGCCGCGCGCGGACAAGGATCAGGTGCGCCAAAAAGGCGCCTTGCACGCCCAGTCCCAAGGGGAAGAGCTGGTGCGAATTGACCATGAGGAACTGCACGAGAACGAAAAGGCCGGCTGCCCAAGTCCTGCCGTTCCGGTACCGATCGACCAGATGCAGCAGCAGCACGAACAGCAGCATGGTCATCAGGTCCGGCCGGAGGATCATCCGGCGCTGCAGTCCGAGCAGCCCGAGGAGCCAGAGCGCGCTGAGCTTCGAGCCCGCTCGCAAGGAACCGCCCCAGAGCACCCAAAGGCAAAAGACCGCAACCCAAAGGAGACCGTGCAGGATGCTCAGACCTTCCCACTTCGCGATCGAATGGACCACGTAGAGCAGGGACTGGTAGAGCGGGTACTGCTGGTTCAGAGGATAGTCAGGATACGTGTACGAAAAGGTGTTGTGGGTCGGCCACTGTCCCGTGGCAAAGGCGAGTCTGGCAGTCGCCAGATGCCAGGGGGTGTCGGTCATGTCGAGCCGAATGAGAGAGAAAGCAACGGCAGCGAAGAGGAGCGCGCCCAGCGCCACCCATTCCGCCGCATGCGGCTTGTCTGGCACACGGCCGGCGCCGGTTACGAGGCCCGGACTCACGGCAAGGTTAGCTCCCCGACTCGATCAGGACGGAAGGCAGCGCATGGTCCATGTACTCTTTTAAACGCATTTCATCGTGAGACAACTTGTCACCCCTCACCTTGATCCTCTCCCCTCCGAGGGGAGAGGAAAGGGCCGACGGGGGCACCCTCGCCCCGTAGGGCCCCGTCGTGGGCGGAGGGCCTGGTCCGTTCATTTCACCGTGTATCAGGAATCGGCAAATCGCCTCTGTTACTGTAGGTCGCCTTCACTTGGGGATGGTCCTGCAGAGGCGGAAACCCAGGCTGTAATTCTTGCCTCCAGGCGAATAGAAGATGCGGTCCGCAGAGCGGCAGTTCTTGGCGTCTCCGTACCAGCTCCCTCCCCGCAAGACCCTGCGCGAGCCGTCCGGCGGCCCGGCCGGGTCGGTGGCCGGCCGGGTATCATACTGGCCGTACCAGTCCCAGCACCACTCCCAGACGTTCCCGTGCATGTCGTACAGACCCCAGGAGTTGCACTCTTTCTGCCTGACCGGCCTGGTGCCCAGGGCGTTTCCGAAGTACCACCCGACCCGATCCAGGTTCGGGTCCATCGCTTCCCGGATCCGGGTGATCGTGCCGGTGCAAAAGGCTGAAGTGCTCCCGGCTCGGCAGGCAAATTCCCACTCTGCCTCTGTAGGCAGCCGGTAGCCGTCCGCCCCCCGGTCCCAAACCGTACCCTGCTCGCCGATCCCATAGGCAGGTCGGAAACCCTCCAGGGCGGAAAGCCTGTTGCAGAACTCGACAGCTTCGTTCCAGGTGACCTGCTCGACCGGGCACTCGTCGCCGCACTCGGCGAAGTGACTCGGATCGTTTCCCATCAGTTTCTTCCACTGCCCGCGAGTGACCTCGGTCACCTGCATGTAGAACGGGTTCGGAATCGTCACTCGGTGCTGTGCCTCGTCCTCTTTGCGCCCGGGTTCCTCCTCGGGAGAGCCCATGATGAACGTACCTGCCGGAACCCGTGAGAGCTCCATCCCGAGCGAATTCACGAACCTGCACAGGTGGTAGGTCCGACTGACGGCCTCCTCGGAGCCGAATTTCGGGGCGGGAGCGCGGAGCTCCGTCTCTTGAGCCGAGGCCAGAGCGGCAGGAGAAAAAAGGAATGCAAGCGAGGCCAGCATGAATCTGCCGCGCATGAGCCTCGGAGTCGAATCCTTCAGATCTTCCGGTGCAGCCCGCGGACTTCTCGCAGGTCCGTCCGGCGATTCTCGTTCGCCGGAACTCATCCCCCTCGTCACTTCCGGTGCTCCTCCAGAATCTAACTTTTGTATGAGTTGAGCGTCCCTGCCTTCGCTGAAACGGTCAACACCCTCATAATATCGCCGCACACCCTTGAACCTATCAAGCCCTACCTGGTTTTTCAATTGACAGGACTTCACCGAATAGGTAGCATTTTATTATGCGACGTCCCAATCAAAGAATAGTAAACAACCCATCGATCCCTTACCCGGCCTGCATATGATCGGGGGAAGGAGTCTCAAATGCTAAGGCAGGACGGCAGGAAAGAGCCGGCCGGCGTCACGGCCATCGAGACCGCCTTGATGATGATCATTCTCGTTCCTCTGGTTTTCGGGATCGTGGAATTCGGCCTCCTCTTCTACGACAAGGCCATGATCACGAACGCCAGCCGCGAAGGCGCAAGGGCCGGGATCGTTTACCAATTCGATCCTGATTCCGAACGGCGGCACCCGGGCAACGAAGTGATTACAGACACCATCAACGATTATCTCGAGAACCGACTGGTCACCTTCGGCTCGGCGGTCGGGCCGACGGTAACGATAAGCCGAAACCCGGTAAACGGGGACGCCCCCGGCGACAGGCTGATTGTAGATGTCCTCTACCGATACGACTTCCTCGTGCTACCGAACTTTGTCGCCGGCCTGGTCGGGGGCCTCGATCTGACCGCCCGAACGATCATGCGCCTGGAGTGACCTTTCACTCTGAGGGAGGACAGCCCAATGCGAAGGCAGGTTGCTTTTCCCCTGCGCAATGACAGAGGGGTTTCGGCCATCATCGTCGCCCTCTGTCTCTTCATGCTCGTCGGGTTCGGAGCCCTCGCCCTGGACCTCAGTCACATCTTTGTGGCGCGCAACGAGCTCAAGAACGCTGCGGACGCCGGTGCCTTGGCCGGGGCCCACTATCTGTATGAAGACGAAAGCGGCAATTTCCTGGGCATGGTAAACGCAGACGCCAACCGCATCGCCTTCGAGGCAGCCACGGCCAACAGGAGCGAGAATGCACCCGTCGAGGTGAACGACTGGGCCTCGAACATTGTCGATGTCCAGAGGGGCCACTGGTCCTTTACTCCCCCTCCTAATACTCCGAGCTTTACTCAGAGCGACAGCACCGCTCCGGCAGATCTCTGGGACGCAACGTGGGAGGAACTGGACGACAACCCGGCCTTCATCAACGCGGTCAGGGTCGTGACAAGGCGGCAGACTACGCCCGTGGCCTCCTACCTTGCGACCATTCTCGGGTACGCCGACTTCCGACCATGGAGAGAGTCGATCGCTTACATCGGCTTCGCCGGTTCCCTGGAGCCCGGGGACGCCGATCAGCCGCTCGCCATTTGCAAGGACTCCATCATTCACGACGGAGAATATCGCTGCATCATGGGCCGGATGATCAATTCGAGCGGTTCCGGGATCACCGACGATACCGGCGAGTGGACCAATTTTTCCCAGGACCCGTGCGTGACGGCAAACGCCAACTCGGTGCGGGGCCTGGTTTGTGGCGAGGGGAATCCTGTCTCGCTTCTCCTTGGCGAAGGCATCGGGACCAATAACGGCATGGAAAATTCCGCCTACTGCAGCAGTAGCGACAATTTCAGGAAGTGCTGGCTCGACAACAGCGCGAACGGGACAAGGCCGTGGAACCTGACGCTGCCGGTCATCGACTGCGATGTCGCGGATACGACCTGCAGGCCCATTGTCGGCGCCGTAAGTGTCAACGTCCTCTGGGTCACGGTCCAGCGCAACAGCATCAACAGCGCGTGCAGCTCCAGTGGAAACGACTGCCAGCGTTTCGACTGCGCCCCCACCCAGATGGCGGCGATTCCACCCCTCTACGCTGCCTGGTCTTCGAGCGACCCTGACGGCACCGTCCGCTGGAACAGCTTCGTCCAGCATTTCAATCTCCGCGACATGGAAGGGCATCTCCTGTATTACAATTCGAACCCCCAGCTGAGCGGCTACCAGGGGAAATCCATCTACTTCCTGCCTGACTGCACACCCCACGCCCCGGCCGGCAATACCGGGGGGAACCCTTACGGGATCCTGGCGGAAATTCCCGTGCTCGTGCGCTAGCCCTGCGCATTACCCACAAGTCAATCTGCAAGATCACACTGACTCTGTCCGTCATCCCGGCCCCGCCGCGGAGCGCGTGCGAGCCGGGATCCGGAAGTCTGCACAAGGGAACGGAGGTGTCATCACGCGGAGCAGGGACTGGACCCCGGCCTGCGCCGGGGTGACGGAACCGAGGAAACCGCGGCTGTCCGCTCCCCGGTCCTCCCGAATGACGGTTTCGAGCTGGATTTCGCGTTGCGTCCCTGTTGGGCCGACTTGTGGGTAAAGGGCGGCGCTAACCTGAGGACCGCAAGAAGACTTCCTTCCGGCTCCTGTGCGAGCCCCCAGCGTACGCTTCAGCCCTCTTTCGGCAGACTGGCGGCGCCTCTTACGCAGGCCCCATGCCGGCGCACTCCCAACCCCCCCACGTGAGCTCCTTTTTGGGGTTCACGCCACTTCTTGGTCTTGCCTGTGGATCCAGCCTTGACCGGATCGCAAGATGATGGTACAAGTTGCAAACTGACTTTATGATCATCATTGCTCCTTCACCGCGCCCCGCCTCCAGCGCATTCTGAAGAAGGGAACAGCCTCCGGCATGGCCGCTGCGAAGTACACGGAGCTGATCGTCTTTGTCGTGGCGCTCGCGTTCGGCCTCATCGCCTTCAGTCAGATCGCGTACCCGCTGGTTACCCTGGTGCCGAGAGTCAGAAGGATCATGCAGGAGGACCCCAACCGGAGATCCGCGCTGACTTACCTGCTCCTGCTCGCACCCGGGGTATGGACGGTCATACTGACCAGCACGATCATCCTCGTGTTCCAGTACTACAGACCCTATGTCGCGACCTACCTGATCGGCCTCGGCATCGTCCTTGTCCTGGTGACCTTCAATGTCTACAAGAGAAACCGCAAGATCGAGGAGGATTTCATCTTCCGCCTGAAGCGGTACATCCGCCTGAGCAAGGAGGAGAGCCTGTCGAAGAAGTATCCGCGGGACAAGATGAAGCTATGAAACAAGAATGCAGCGGATCGGCCTTCGGCCGGCCACTGATCGGCAACGATACACAGGTCAGTCTCCCCGCCACTCCAGAGCCTTCTTCTGCAGTTCGAGCGAGGCATACCGATCCCTGAACTCCCGCAGCGACCCAGCCCAGTCCTGACGCAGTTTCCGGTCCCCTTTGCCTGCTCGTTTCTCGATCAGGAACATCAAAGAATCCCGCACTTCCTGACGAAGTTCCGGTGGGACCTCCTTGATCAACTGCCCAAGGGACTTGCATCGGTCTTCATGAATATCCCCTTTCCCCCGATCAGAAATCGAAGCACGCGCTGGAATGTGAGCGTACCCGCGGCAGACACGGTGTCAACGGGAGCCGGGGCGAGCGCCGCTCGCCCCTACAGGTTGCCCGGAGGCGCGGTTTTCGCGCGCCAAGTCATCGCCGCAAGCCCTCTGACCGCAGACCTGAACATCCGATATCCACCAAGAACTTGACAGCGGCCAGGATAAGTGAGTATAACTAACGTCAGCTCACCGGCTGCGAGCGGCGCCCTCCGATGGAGCCGCGTTGTGTTTGGCAATTGAGGTGACTTTCACTTACGCAGCACCCTGACCGCTCGTGCCGGGGGTCATGACCCGGTGCCGCCCGCTGCAAGAAGCGCCAACCCGCTAATCTCGAAAGGAACCCGATGGCAAGGACCAAGAATGCGGTCAGGACCAGCGAGCCGCCGGCGCGCACCGGCGCCAGTGCGCTCTTCCGGAAGGACAAGCCCTACCCGCCGGGCCGGATCAAGATCGCTGAGGCCTTCATTGCCCTGCTGGAGCAAAAGGAGTTCGGCTTCATCACGACGGCCGAGATCGCCAAGAACGCCGGGGTCACCGAGGCCCTGATCTACAAGTACTTCGAAGACAAGCGGGGCCTCCTCCACCAGGTCCTGGAGGAGTACCTGGAGCAGTACCTCGAGCAGTTCCAACGCGACTTGAAGGGGATCAAGGGCGCCCTGAACAAGATCCGCAAGCTCATCTGGTCCCACATTCACGTCTATTCGAACAACCGGGTCTTTGCCAAGATCCTGTTCCTGGAAGTAAGGAACCATCTCGAATATTACAGCAGCAAGACGTATGGGATGGTCCAGGAGTACAGCAAGATCCTGCTCGGCATCATCGAGGAGGGCATCCGAGACGGCGAGATCCGGGATGACATCCCGCCCCGGCTCATCCGGCAGGTCATCTTTGGCAGCATCGAACACCTCTGTCTCACCGGGGTCATCTTCAAGCGCGAGATCTCGCCGGACGAGCTGACGGAGGACCTCTGCAAGTTCGTTTTCAACGGCATCGAAAAAAGGCCGAGAAGATAAATCCCCCCTGACCCCCCTTTTTCAAAGGGGGGGAAGATAGGATCAGCTTTTTCAAAGGGGGGAAGATAGAAGCCGCTTTTTCAAGGGTGGGAAGAGGCAAGTGAAAATCCTCCCTGGCCACCTTTGCAGATACTCTCGATTTTCTCATGCCTTCTCCCCTCCGCGAGGGGAGAAGGTCAGGATGAGGGGTGCATCTGCTCCTGTTTCCCCCTCACCCTGACCCTCTCCCCCGTGCACGGGGGAGAGGGAATTCATTTTTCGACACCCTCTTTCACAAGGGGGAAGAAGAAATAAGGCGATGAGGATGCCCATGAAACCACGACTGATGAAGACTGTGTTCCTCCTGGCTCTGTCCTGCTCTCTCTTTCTCGCTGCGTGCGAGAAGGAGCAGGGACCGTACGACTTCGACGCCGTGATCGTGGGTGCCGGCGGCGGCGGGCTCGGCGCCGGTGCCGCACTGGCCAAGAACGGCTTGAAGGTCGCGGTCTTCGAGCAGCACGACAAGGTGGGCGGCTTCATGACCGCCTTTGAAAGGGACGACTTCACGTTCGAGGTCTCTCTCCACGTCATGGCCAACGTGACCGAAGGCGCGGCCTTCTACCGCGTCCTGCAGGACCTGGACGTCCTGCGCCGGGTGGAGTTCGTGAAAGTGGATCCTCTGTGGCGCTGCGTGTTCCCGGACATGACGCTCGACGTTCCGGCCGACCGCGAGGCTTTCCGCAAGCTCCTCTACGACCGATTCCCCCGGGAGCACGACGGGATCGACGCGTACTTCAGGACAACGGAGGCCGTTTACGACGAAGTGCTCCTGCTCGGAGGCCTCTCCGGAAAGAGCCTCCTGGCCAGGCTGCCCAGCTACGCCCTCTTCCCGCTGCGCTTCCCGACTTTCTACAAGTACCGAAACGCCACTCTCGAGCGGGTTCTCGACGACACCGCCAGCGACCCTCGCCTCCGGGGGGTGTTCGCCCAGCTCTGGGGCTACCTGGGCCTGCCGCCGTCCCGGGCGTCCGGCCCTTATTACGCCATGATGTGGCACGGCCTGCACAAGGAGGGCGCCTTCTATCCCAAGGGCTCCAGCCAGGCGGTCTCGAACGCCATGGCTGCGGTCATCCAGGAGAACGGAGGACAGATCTTTCTCGACACCCGGATCGACAAGATCCTCGTGGAAGGCGCAAAGGCGGTCGGTGTCAGGACCGCGAAAGGGCAGGAGTTCCGCTCGCGCTTCGTCGTTTCCAATGCGAGCGCCCTTCAGACCTACCTGCGCCTGGTCGGCAAAGAACATCTGAAACCGGCCTTCACGGACAAGCTCGAGCACATGGAAATATCCTGCTCTCTGCTTATCGTCTACCTGGGTCTCGACCTGGACCTCGCCAAGACGGATCTCAAGGACCTCCACGAGGTCTTCATCAACAGCGGCTACGATTTCGAGCAGGACTACCGGAACCTCCAGGCCGGAAACCTGGACGATCCGCACATCGTCATGGGTCTCTACTCCAACATCGATCCTTCCTGCGCCCCGCCGGGGAAATCGGTCGTCTCCCTGGTCACGGTCATGCCCTACGACTACCGGAACAACTGGAGGCCCGGGGACAAGTACGATGATTACGTGAAGCTCAAGGAAGAGGCGGCATGGAAGCTCATCCGCCGCGCCGAGGCCGTGCTGCCGGGGATCGGAGATCACATCGAGGTCATGGAGGTCGGCACGCCCCGCACGATCGAGCGATACACGCTGCATGACAGGGGAGCGGTGTACGGGTTCGCTCTCACTCCGGAGCAGAGCTTCAGGAACCGGCTGGCTCAGAAGGGCCCCATCCGGAACCTGTATCTGGCCGGAGGCTGGACGTTCCCGGGCAACGGACAGTCGACCGCCATCATGTCCGGGTACCTCGCGGCCCGGGAGATCCTGGAACGGGCGCGGCCCTGAAGGGGATGCCGTCTCCCATATTCTCGGAAAACGATCAAATCCCCCTGGCCCTTTTCAGAGGCTGTCGATTTTCTCTCACCTTCTCCCCTCGCCGAGGGGAGAAGGTCAGGATGAGGGGTGCATCGGCCCCTGCGTCCCCCTCACCCTGACCCTCTCCCCCGTGCACGGGGGAGAGGGGATTCATTCTCCGCACCTCTTGGAGGGGAGTAAGAAAGACTGAAGGAGGACCATCCCATGTCTGTCAGAACCGAAGCGCTCATGATCCGGACCCCCATCAAGGCGCAGCAGGTCGCGCTGCTCGAGCTCACCGAGGACATGAGGGCCACCCGCCCCGGGTACCAGTGGAAGCTCGACCTGGAGAGGGCGCGGCTCGTCACCGAGGCCTACAAGCGGACCGAAGGGGAGCCCATGCCCCTGCGCCGGGCCAAGGCCCTGGCCCACGTCCTGGACAACATGACCCTCTACATCCGGCCCGGAGAGACGATCGTCGGCAACTTCGCCTCCAACCCGGACTCGGTGCCCTTCTACCCGGAGTTCGCCTGGAAGTGGATCGCCCGCGAAACCGCGCCCGGCCAGATCTACAGCGGGATGCTCACGGACGAGGGACGGGCCGAGCTCAAGGAGATCGGCGATTACTGGGGCGATGCGTCGGTCCACCACATGGTCCGCAAGTATCTGCCGGACGAGCTCAAGGAGGTCTTCTGGATCTTCAATTGGGAATCCGGCACGCCGAATTACGAGAAGATCCTGCGGCTCGGGCTCAAGGGAATCCTGGAGGAGGTCCGGCAGAGAAGGGCGGCCCTGGACCGGGACTACGTGATGCAGAAGATGAACGGCTTCGACTTCGTGGCCGCCAAAGACGCCCTCGCGAGCATGACGATCGCGCTGGAAGCCGCGAGCCGCTGGGCCGCGCGCTACGCGGCGCTCGCCCGCGAGACGGCGCGGAGCACGCCGGATGCGGAACGGAAGAAGGAGCTCGAGGCGATCGCCGCGGTGTGCGAGCAGGTCCCCGGGAACCCGGCCCGCACCTTCCACGAGGCCCTGCAGTGCTACTGGTTCATCCACCTCATCGTCAATTTCATCGAGCTCCCCCAGGTCGGCAGCGGCATCCGCTTCGACCAGGTCATGGAGCGATTCTACGAAGCCGATCTGCGGGCGGAAAGGCTGGATCGCGGCCGCGCGCAGGAGTTGGTCGAGTTCGTCATCGTCAAATTCCAGGAGACGGGGTTTCTGCACGCGCCCATCTGGTCGGGGTTCGGCGGCGGCGCTCTGGGGTTTCAGACGATCACGATCGGCGGGACCGACTCCGCAGGGAACGACGTGACCAACGAGATGAGCTACATCGTGCTGGACGCGGTCAAGACCGTCCGGGCCATCGTCCCGCCCCTGGCCCTGCGCTGGCACGACGGCATCCCCAAGAAGCTCGTCGACAAGGCGACCGAGGTCCTCGCCTCGGGAATGCCCCAGCCCGCCATCTTCAACGACAAGGTGAATGTGTTGAGGCTGGTGGAGCTGGGGTGTCCGCTTCCGGACGCGCGCAGCTATTCGATCAATAACTGCATGGTGCCGACCATCCCGGGAAAGAACTTCAACCACATCTCGGCCTGGGCAAGCGGCGTGCCCCTTCCTCTCTGCATGAGCACGGCCTTGGGCATCCCTCCCCTCGCCTTCTACAAGAAGGCGGGCGAGAGGCGGGTCGATCCGCAGGCCGTCCGCTCCATGGAGGAGCTGCTCGAAGCGACGGTCGAGAACTACCGCTGGGTCATTCGCCGGCTCGTGCTCATCGGGAACATCACGGACGCGCTCTACCGGAAATACGCGCCGAGGCCGTTCCTCTCCTCCGTGACCGACGACTGCATCGAGAGGGCCCAGGACGTCCGGGAGTGGAACTACATCCCGGACTACCGGGACGTCACGCTGTTCGGGCTCAACACGGTCGCCGACTCCCTGGCCGCGGTGAAGAAGGTGGTCTTCGATCAGAAGAAGGCGACCCTCGCGGAGCTGATCGAGGCGTTGAAGAGCAACTGGAAGGGTCACGAGCACCTTCAGAGAATGTGTCTCGAAGCGCCGAAATTCGGCAACGACGACGACTACGCCGATTTCATCTCTCGCGAGTTCGCCAGGAGGATCAGCGAGGAAACGCGCGCCTGCAAGACCAACTTCGGCACCCCGGTGATCCCGGACGGCACCGCGGCGACCGCCTGGTGGAGCTTCGGCCGGGTGTGCGCGGCCACGCCCGACGGCCGCAACGCCGGCGATCCTTTCAACGACGGCTCCATCTCGCCGATGACCGGCAGGGACCGCAAGGGGCCCACGGCGGTGCTCAAGTCGGTCTCCAAGGTGGACCCCCTGACCACCTGGAATCACCTGTTCAACCAGACCTTCCTGCCGCAATACCTCACCGGCGAGCACGCCGATCTGTTCGGCCAGTACCTGAAGACGTTCGGCGATCTGGGAATCCATCACATCCAGTTCACCACGGTCGGGAGGCAGACCCTGGAGGACGCCCAGAGGCATCCGGATAAGTATCCCAACCTGATGGTGAGAGTGGCCGGATTTGCGGCTTACTTCATCGACCTCGACCGCAACCTCCAGGATGCGATCATCGGCAGGACCCCGCAGAGTCTGGGGGCGGCCTGCAGCCGGTGAAACACGGGAGGTCGGATATGCCGCGAGTATCGCGAGGCCCGAAGGGCCGTGGCGACCTCTTGGTCAGAGGGTGTCGATTTTCCCGCCTTCTCCCCTCGCCGAGGGGAGAAGGCCAGGATGAGGGGTGGATCTGTTCCTGTCCCCCTCACCCTGACCCTCTCCCCCGTGCACGGGGGAGAGGGGTTTCATTCGACGCCGGCTGCTCGATCCCGGCTCTTCTCCGTCATTCCGGCGCAGGAGACTGTGTCATAAATCCGGTCAGACCCTCGTGCGACCACTCCTTCCGGAGGACTCGGAGGCGCGGCCGCATGATTTCCGTCATTCCGGCGAAGGCCGGAATCCAGTCCCTGCGCCCGGTTACCACAGCTGGTCCTGGTGCACCCTTCTGGATCCCGGCTCGCACGCGCTCCGCACATGGGCCGGGATGACCAAGGCTTCCGTTCAGAGGGGACCTGAATGTACTTCAACGAAGATCATCAGGCGTTGCGCGAGACCGTGGCCCGATTCGTGGCACGAGAGATCAACCCGTACATGGACGAATGGGAGGAACGGACCGCGCCCCTGCACGCCCTGTTCGAAAAGATGGGCGCCCTCGGCCTCCTGGGCGTCCGCTACGACCCCGCGTACGGAGGTCAGGGGCTCGACTACTGGTTCGACACGGTCTTCCTGGAGGAGCTCGGACACATCCGGGGCATGGGGGTCACGGCGGCCATCATGGACCACACCCACATGGCCACGCCCGCCATCCACGAGTTCGGCAGCGCCTTCCTGAAAGACACCTATCTCCGGCCCGCCATCGCGGGAAAAGCGGTCTCGGCGATCGCCGTCACCGAGCCCGGCGCGGGCTCGGACGTCGGGGCCCTGCGCACGCGGGCGCGCAAGGACGGCGACGCTTACGTGCTCAACGGCTCCAAGACCTTCATCACCAACGGCGTCCAGGCCGACTTCGTGACCGTGCTGGCCCGCACCGGCGATCAGCCCGGGTACCATGCGTTCTCGCTCCTGGTCGTCCCCAAGGGCCTGGCCGGTTTCGAGGTGCGCCGGAACCTGGACAAGATCGGCTGCAAGAGCAGCGACATGGCCGAGCTCTTTTTCGAGGACGTGCGGGTGCCTGCGGAAAACCGGATCGGCGCTGAAGGAGAAGGCTTCATTTACCAGATGAGGCAGTTCCAGCACGAGCGCTTCGCCGTCCTGCCCGTCACCTACGTCATGACCCGGGACATGATCGATCTGACGGTCGACTATCTCCGGCAGCGGGCCACCTTCGGCAAGCCGCTCATCCAGCGGCAGGTGCTGCGGCACAGGCTCGCCGACTGGCTGACGGCGATCGAGAGCCTCAAGCAGCTCACCTATCACATCGTCCGCCTGAAAATGGCGGGCGCGGACGCCACAAGGGAGGTCTCCATGGGCAAGTTGATCTCGGGCGAGCTCGCCATGCGCGTGGCGGACGGATGCCTCCAGATGTTCGGGGGCATGGGATACATGAACGAATCCCTGATCTCCCGTTACTACCGGGATGCCCGCTCCTCCTCCATCGCCGGAGGGACCAACGAGATCATGCGGGAAGTGATCGCCCGCCTGGAGGGATACTGAATGACCGAACCTCGCGAGCGAGCGCCTGCTCCCCGGTAGGGTGGACAAAGCCGAAGGCGTGTCCACCGACCACGACTGAAAAGTGCGAGCGCGGCGACCTCCATGTACAGGAGAGCTCGGTCATCGGGAGGTTGCCACGGCCGCGAAGACGCGACCTCGCAAGGTTCAGGATTGAGGAGGTCGCCACCGCACGCTTTCTGAAACAGCACCCGATGGAGAAGCCATGGAAGAGCGCATCTGGCACAAAGCATACGCACCGCAGGTTCCGCGCAGCCTTTACTATGAAAAGATGCCGCTCGCCCAGGCGCTGGCCAGGAGCGCGAAGAACTACCCCGACCGGCCCGCTCTCGTCCTCATGGGCCGGAAGATCACCTACCGGCAGCTGGACGAATCGGTCAACCGTTTCGCGAACGCCCTCGCCGGTCTCGGCGTAGGGGCCGGCGACAAGGTGGCCCTGGTCCTCCCCAACATGCCTCAGATCGTGATCGCCACCTATGCCGTCTGGCGCCTGGGCGCCGTGGTCGTCATGAACAATCCGCTCTACACCGAGCGGGAGCTGGAGCACCAGCTCAGCGATTCGGATTCCAGGGTCGCGGTGGTCATGGACCTCGTGGTGCCGCGGATCCTTTCCTTGCAGCGCAGGACCGGCATTGAAAGGATCGTCTCCTGCCACGTGCGCGACTACCTGCCTTTCCCGCTGCGGCAGCTCTTTCCGGTCATCCGCAAGAAGCTGCACCGCAAGAGCGAGCCCGGGGAAGGCGTGCTGGACTTCACGGACCTCTTGCGCAGGGCGCCTGCCACGCCGCCGGCGGGGGCCGGCGCGGCATTCGATGAGCTGGCCGCCCTCCTCTACACCGGCGGCACCACCGGGGTCTCCAAGGGCGTCATGCTCTCCCACGCGAACCTGAGCGTGAACGTTCAGCAGATGAAGGCGCTCATGCACAACGCCCGCGAAGGCAGCGAAACCGTGATCGGCATCTTGCCTTTTTTCCACTCGGCCGGCTTCACCGGCGGCATGAACACCTGCATCTACCGCGGGTTCACGCACGTGCTCGTGCTCAAGCCGGACGCGGACATCCTGCTCAAGTACATGATCAAGTACCGGCCGGCGCTGTTTGGCGCGGTGCCCACCCTCTACGTTGGCCTGCTCAGGCATCCGAAGCTCCCGCCGAGGGAGCGGCTCGGGTTCATGAAGGGCTGCATCTCCGGAGCCGCGCCCCTTTCCCTCGAGACCCTGAACGAGTGGGAGACACGCGTCGGCGCACAGATCGTGGAGCTCTACGGGATGACCGAAATGTCGCCCGTGACCCACGCCACGCCATGGGGCGGCAGGGGCAAGGCCGGCAGCGTCGGCGTTCCCCTTCCGGACACGGACTGCCGCATCGTGGACGTGGAGAGCGGAACGCGCGGGTTGGGGGTGGGCGAGCCGGGTGAGATCCTGCTCAAGGGGCCCCAGCAGATGATGGGCTACTACAAGCGACCGGACGAGACCGCGGCGGCCGTGCGCGAGGGCTGGTTCTCGACCGGAGACATCGGCTACATGGACGAAGAAGGATACCTGTACGTCGTCGACCGCAAGAAGGACATGATCATCGCCGGCGGCTTCAACGTCTATCCCAGGGAGGTCGACGAGGTGCTCTACGAGCACCCCAAGATCCAGGAAGCCTGTGCGGCAGGGCTGCCGGACGAGTATCGCGGGGAGACGCTCAAAGCCTATGTCGTGGTCAGGAAAGGCGAGACCCTCACGGAGCAGGAGGTGCTCGCCTACTGCCGCCATAAGCTAACCGCTTACAAGGTGCCGAGGAGCGTGGAGTTCATGGAAGAGCTGCCCAAGAGCGCGATCGGCAAGGTCCTGCGCCGGCAGCTCAGGGAGATGGAGATCGCCAGGACGAGGCAAGCGTAGCGCGGTTGGTCATCCCGGCCCGGCCGCGCAGCGCGTGCGAGCCGGGATCCGGAAGGTTGCACCAAGACCAGCTGTGGTAACTGGGCGCAGGGACTGGATTCCGGCCTTCGCCGGAATGACGGAAATCATGCGGCCGCGCCTCCGAGTCCTCCGGAATGACTGGTCGCACGAGGGTCTGACCGGATTTATGACACACCCTCCTGCGCCGGGGTGACGGGAAGAGCCCGGGTCCCGGTCTTGTAGGGGCGACGCATGCGTCGCCCGCGCGCGTGGCGACCGGCAGCAGTGGTTGGTGGACACGCCTGCCGGCTTTGTCCACCCTACCGAGTGCACACACCGCTCGCTCGCGACATCCGGCGCCGGCGAGCCGTTGCTTGCCGCGCCTTCTCAAAGAAGAATACACGCGTCTACCCTGGAGGCTCTGCAAAATGAACATTCTGGCCATCAATGGAAGCCCTCGCGGCCGCAGGAGCAACACGGACAAGATCCTCCAGCCTTTTCTCCAGGGCGCCGCACAGGGCGGAGCTGCGGTGGACACTCTCTATGTGAAGGACCTCGAGATCCATCCCTGCCAGGGCTGTTACAGCTGTCACATGAAAACGCCCGGAGTGTGTGTCTTCAAGGATGATATGCCGGGTGCCATCGACAAGATGAAGGCGGCCGAAGTCCTGGTCTTCGCCACGCCGATCTACGTCTTTTCCGTGCCTTCCATCCTGAAGGCCTTCATGGACCGGATGATCGTGATGGGGGATCTCAAGCTGGAGGTCGTGGACGGCATGACGGTCCATCCGCCCCGCTGGCCCGAGGTTAAATGGAAGTGGGTCCTCATCGCCAATGCGGGTTTCCCGGAAGACGCGGTCTTCGATCCGCTGCGCGAGATGTTCCGGCACTTCGGCCGGGCGATCGGAGGCGGGGCGTTCGTGACGCACGTCGCTTCGATCTGCAAAGGGATGGGGGAGCTGCTCGCCGTGAAACCGCTCGCCCGGGAGCTCGAGTGGTTCTTCGAAGCCTGCCGCAAGGCCGGCAGCGAGCTGGCCACGCGCGGCGGGATCAGCGCCGAGACACTCGAGACTCTCGAGCGCCCGCTCATGCCTCTTCCCTCGAAGGAGTTCGCCGAGATGTCGAACTTCTACATCGACAAGGCGACCCGCCTGATCCGGGAGCGCGGTTGAAGAGGGGGACGGCGCCAAGACAAAGGACGCTATTCCCGCGATGTGTCATATTCGTCATCCCGGCCCATGTGCGGAGCGCGTGTGAGCCGGGATCCGGAAGGGTGCATCAGGCGCAGCGGTGGCTGCCGGGTGACAGGGACTGGACCCCGGCCTGCGCCGGGGTGACCTCTTCAACCTTCTCCCCTCGCCGAGGGGAGAAGGGCAGGATGAGGGGTGCATCTGCACCTGTTCCCCCCTCACCCCGGCCCTCCCCCGTGCAGGGGGAGAGGGGAATCATTGTTGCGTCTCCTCGCCGGACTCTCAGCAAGTCTCAGCCCCCGTGCGCTCGGGCGAGCAACTGGATCGGGTGAGTCACAGGGAGACCGGTGCCCTGGAAGA
This sequence comes from bacterium, assembly GCA_040756235.1. GTDB lineage: Bacteria > Desulfobacterota > DSWW01 > DSWW01 > DSWW01 > JBFLZG01. The sequence goes on from JBFLZG010000030.1 coordinate 45,662, forward strand.
TCTGCAGCTTGCACCCGGGGCAGTCCGTGGCGACCACGTCCGGCGCGCACGCGCGAATGGCTTCGAACAGGCTCTGGCCGATCGCCATGGACCGAGCGTAGTTGCGGCCTTTCAATCCGAAGGTCCCTCCCATCCCGCAGCATCCTCTGTCGATCTCCCGCACGCGCCCGGCCGTCAGGCGCCTCATCAAACGCAGGCGGCTTTCCACGAGGCCCCTGCCCATGACCTTCAGATGGCACGGCGCGTGATAGGCGACCTCGAGGTTCAGCGGCTCGAGACAGCTCTGCCGGACCGCCTGCCCGTCCAGAAGAGCGACGTACTCCAGGATGTCATAGACGCGGCGGGAAACCGGCTCCGCCTGCCGGCTCTTCACCCACCGAGGATATTCCCGCTTGAGCGCAAGGGCGCAGCTCGTGCAGGCGGTCACGATGTCCGCGTCCGCTCCGGCCAGGCTTTGCAGGTTGGATTCCGCGCGCTTCGAGAACGCCCTCAGGTTGCCGCCGAGCAGCTCGGCCAGGCCGCAGCACTCCTGCTTCGGGAAGAACGGGTCCAGGCCGTACCTTCTCAGCACACGGACCGTGGCCCTGCCCACCTCCGGCTCCACGAAGCTGGCCGTGCAGCCTGCAAAGTACGCCACCTTCTCCTGCATGTCTCCGCTGCCGTTACGGTTCGGGTTTACCGGATCGAAACCACTTCGGGAGGGTCGCTCCCCGGACGCGCGGAAGCTCTCTCCGGCGGCTCAGGTCGAGCACCTTCTCCGCGAGCCAGCGCGCCGGGGCCGAGGCGATCAGAACATTGGCCGCCCCCGGCGCCCGGCTCGCCCATCTCTCCAGAGAACCCATCTTCCCGAGGACGGACTCCCCCACGCGCCGCCGGCGCCCGGCCGCCAGCTCCGCCTTGGCGGCAATGATCATGTCCGGCAGCTCGATGCCGAGCGGGCAGTTGGCCTGGCAGCTCTTGCACTGCAGGCAGAAGTCATCCGGCGGAGATCTTCCCGCAACCAGGGACTCCGCGTACTCTTTCGGACTCCACCGTCCGGGCAGATCGGTGAACTGGGAACCCGCGCACCCCTTCACACAGGCCCTGCAGCCGATGCACAGCAACAGATCTCGATACTTGCCGCCCAGGAGCGCACTCCTTCCGTTATCGAGCAGCAGCATATGAATACTGCGGTCCGCCCGCCCCTCGCTCCTCCCGATGGGAAGCTCGTCCAAGGCCGCTCCGGAGCCGCGCTCGGGTCTGCCATGGAGACCCAGCAGGAGGCTCTCAAACCCGAAAAGGGCCATTCCCCGTGTCTGGAGGAAGGCGGCGTCCAGGTCCGGGACGATCTTGTCGAGGGCCGCCATGATGACGATCGTGCGGGCCTCTCGGAAGATGCGGGTCACGTTGCGGCCGTGCTGGAGCATGAGCACGGCTCCTTCCCGGGCGGAAACGGCACTCGCTCCGACCAGGCCGGTGAATCCCCTGAAGCCCTGCTGCCGCTCGCTCTCACGGCGGATCGCGACCAGATCGGCCGTGGTTCCGATCCCCTCGACGGGGAGGCTCGAGCCCACATCCGGCAACTGCCACGAGCGGTCGAAGCGGCAGGCAAAGGGAGCCAACTCATCATAGTAAGTCTCGACGACCCTGCAGCCCGCCTCTGCCAGGGCCGGGACCAGCTCTTTCGTGACGACCGAGCTCTTGTTCACCGCGATCGGCCCGCCCCGGCTGATCTCCCGGATCCGGCCCACGGCTTCCGAGGCGTCCGCGGCAGCGAAAACCCCCTCCCCGCCCGCGGCGGCGATACGCCCGGCCAGCTCATCCGCCAACGAGCACATGCGGTCTACGGCGTCCTGCCGCATGTCCCTTAGCCGGCTCTTGACCTCGTCCCGGCAGGGCAGTCCCGCCCGCGCGGGGTCCAGGATCAGCCTTGCGAGCTGCCTCCTCTTCCACGACGGGACCGGACCCACGGCTTGGATCGTGAACAAAGGGCGCCTCTCCTGGACCCGGAATCCCGCTGCTTCGGGGGATCCCGGCTCGCGGCCACCCCAGGCGGCCTTGGCCGGGGATGACGGACTATGGCACAGCCTCAAGGTACACCGGTATTCCTCGAGAACCGGGCGCAGCGAAGTGGCGACCCCGGTAGTATCATCGGACATTGCGAGGACCGCAGGTCCGTGGCAACCTCCCGGTTACATGGAGGTCGCCACGCTTGCGCT
>JBFLZG010000031.1:0-29767 GCA_040756235.1 bacterium
GTGCCTCCACGTTCAGGATCTTCCGATACTGAAACGAAGTTCCTCAGGAGAAACTCGTCCGCAGCACGTCCTCCGGGGACGATCTGCCTGCGGACTCACACGAACCGCGCGATGGGCGGCAGAGTGGTCGGTCAGCCCTTCTTCGGCGGGACGATCGCCTCGGCGCTGGCCTTGAACAGCCGGATCTTGGCCACCGTCTTGGCCGGAATCTTGATCTCCTGGCCCGTAGCCGGGTTCCGGCCCTTGCGCGCCTTGCGCTTCACCTTGGTGATCTTTGCAATGCCGGGCAAAGTGAAGGCCCCGATCTTCTTCGCCTGATCGATGGCCAGTGCCGCGAACTCGTCGATGAGGTCTGACGCCTGTTTCTTGGTGAGCGCGAACTTGGTAGAGAAGTGGGTCGCGATCTGGGCTTTCGTCATGGGCTTCTTCTGCTCTGCCATCTTGCAAGCTCCTCCTCAAAGTGGAATGACTCGGAACAAAAAAACACCCTGTTTTGAGCGGATCGAAATGCATATTGTCGCCGAAACCGGATTTTTGCAAGAGGTTTCTGCAAATAATTTTCATTTACCCCCTGCGGGACGCCGCGGGTTCAGCCGGCGGCCGGCGTTTCCGCTCTCGAACAGGCGCGCCGCCCGGCGAGCCAGCGCTGCACCGCGCTGCGTTCGCGCTCGAGCCAGAGGTGATTGGAGCGGACGCGCTCGATCGACTGTCGTACGGTTCTGTCCGCCGCCGGCGCCGGGTGAGTCTGGAAGAAGGAGCGAATCTCTTCGGCTTTGTCCACTGTGACGAAGTTCTGGGTCGTCGCAGCCACGAGCCGGGCGAGCATGAAACCGCCGTTCCCGTAGCGCTCCAGAAGCTCCGACCAGCGGTCCATGAGAAAGTGCCAAGCGGCTTCCATCCCCCCGGGATTGGAGGCCACGCTGGCGATGGGGAAGACCGCATCCTGGGGTTTCACCTCGGCCGAAAGAGCGAAGGCGAGCGTGCGTCGAATGAGCTCCGGGTCCTGCGTGCAGCCCAGGGCGCGCAGACAGCGTACCTTTTCTTCATTGAGGTCCGTCCTGCGGAAAAGAGTCAGGACCTTCTCATATTCTTGTGCTCCTCCTGTTTCCACCACCATCCTGTAAATCGGGAGCCGCAGATCCGGAGCCAGATCGAGGCCCTCGTTCCAGAATGCCAGGAAACGGTCGCAGGCTTGAGCGATGGTCTGTCCGTCCCTGGACTGGCCGAGCTGTTCCAACAGCAGCCCTCGCAGAAGGGAATCCAGATGATTCTCGTCCGGCCGAGGCTGCCATCCGAGCCGGTCCGAGGCCGAGCGGTACAGCGAGCGCGCGAGCGCGAGGAAGTCGTCGTAGCAGGCTTCCTGGCACAGAAGCAGGCCGAGCTCGGACATGTTCGACGACAGATCCGACCACACCGTGTAGTCCGTCTCGTCCCGGTAGGCGCCGACGAGGTCGAGAAAGGCCGTCGTGGGGCACAGCCCCGCTCTGGCCAGGGCCAGAGCGTCGCTCTGCAGCCCCAGCCGGTCGGCGGCAGACAGCGTCCGGCTCTGCACCACAGGCCGGAGCTGTTGCCAGAGCTCCTCCGGGTAATCGACTCGATAGAACCCTGCCTGGCGGTCGTTGATTTTGATCCAATCGCCCGGCCCCAGCTCCACGCCCAGATCGGAGTGCCGCCGGTTGAGAGGGCGAAAGGCGACCGACCCGGAGCGGCCCGAGCGCAAGCTCACCGGAATCCACCAGAGCGCTTCGTCCGGCCCCTCCTGCCGAATTCCGGCCAGCAGGAAGCGAGCCTGGCGCAGCCGCAGGCAGGCCTCTCGTCCGCGCCCCCTTTGTTCCAAGGAAACGACCGGGTAGCCGGTCTGTTTGGTCCACGTGTCCATGATCGCCTTGACGGGGACACCGGAGGCCTCGCCCAGATCGCTCCACAGGTCCTCGGTGGTGGCGTTCCCATAGGCGTGGCGGGTGAGGTAAATCTGCAAGCCTTTGCGCAGGGCCTCGGTGCCCAGTTGAGCGGCCAGCATCCGGATCACGGCCGCTCCTTTGCTGTAGCTGATGGCGTCGAAGATCTCGCTGATCTCGCTCGGGTCGCGGACCTCGACCTCGATCGGATGGGACTCGGACAGGCCATCCAGTCTGAGGGCCCTGCCGTGCTCGCTGGCAACGAACTGGGTCCACACCTCCCATTCCGGGAAAAGACGGTCCACGGCCAGATACTGCAGGTAGGTGGCAAAACCCTCGTTCAGCCAGAGGTGGGTCCACCAGGCCATGGTGACCAGGTTTCCGAACCACTGGTGAGCCAGCTCGTGCGCCACGACCATGGCCACCCGCTGCCGGGTCTGAGCGGAAGAGTTGTCCGGATCCACCAGGATGGCCGTCTCCCGATAGGTCACGGCTCCCCAGTTTTCCATCGCCCCGGCAGCGAAATCCGGAACGGCGATCAGGTCCATCTTGGGCAGCGGATAGGCGACGCCGAAATAATCGTGAAAGAAGGAGAGGCTGCGCACGGCAACGTCGAGGGCGAAGCGGCCCTGCTCCTTCTTTCCCGGAGGCGTGTAGACGCTCACCCCGATGCCCTCTCGCGTCTCGCCTTCCACCCGATCGAAATCGCCCACGATGAAAGCCAGCAGGTACGTGGACATGATCGGGGTCTCGGCGAACCGTACCCGGGTGGTGCCGTCCCCTCTGTCCTTTGCCTCGCTAACGGGCATATTGGATAGTGCGGTCCTGTCCGACGGAACGATGAGCGTCAACTCGAACCGTGCTTTGCGGGCCGGCTCGTCCCAGCAGGGAAAGGCCCGGCGGGCGTCGGTGGCCTCGAACTGGGTGACGGCCAGGGGCCGCTTGCGGCCGTCCAGGACCGTCTCGCTCCGGTAAAAGCCACGCATCTGGTCGTTCATCGCCCCCGAGAACCGGATGTGCAGCGACGCCGGACCCTCCTGAAGCTGGTCCGGCAGCTCGAACGTGGCCGTCTCCCGCTCCGGGTCCAGGACGATGCGGGAAGGCTTGTGCACGCGACCTGCCTGGGAGCATGCCGCCGATTCGATCTCGAGGTCGGCGGCATGCAGCACGATCCGGTTGGTGCGCCGCACGATCTCGAGCTGCACTTCCTCTTCCCCCTGGAACGAACGGGCAAGGAGGTCCGGGGCCAGGGTGATCCGGTAGCTGCGGGGATACATATCGTCCGGTAGAAAAGTCGGGGTCTCTCGGGTCATGCGGTCTCCTTTCCTGGACGGCACGGTGGCTCCAATCTAACGGATCAGGCGCCGGATAGGAACCCTCGGGGTGTACGGGACATCCTTTGTGTGTTAGATTGTCATTCGCCCGCAACCGGAAGCTGATTCAGCGACTCGAAAGTGAGCCTATGGACATGCGTGCCATTCGGGTACTGCTTCTGCTCCTTCCCTGGACGGTGCTTGCGGGGTGCGGCGAAGACGGGGACGGTTCCGCACCTCGTATTTCCAGCCTCCGCTACACGTCGGACCGGTACCTGGTGGGATTCGGCGGGGGCAGGGCGTTGCTGACGGGTCAGGTCGAGGCGATGGATCCGGACGGGGATCTGGCCTTTCTGCGAGCCAGCGATCAGGTATGCGGCCAGGGGCCCTGGCGGCATCTCGACACCCCCGTGGAACAGGCGGCAGCGGGAGAGACGATTTCGGTGCCTCTGCTCACGGTGATTCGGACGGACTGCCCGGCAGGGGCCTATCATGTGGAAGTGTCGCTCTTCGATGCTCGCAAGAACCAGTCCGAGATCCTGGACGCGCCGTTCACACTGTTCGAGGCAGAATGACAAGGCTGTAGACCCTCCCCTCGAGAGACGATCCTCTCGGCCGGAACCCCTGAATCCCCGAGCATGGCTGCTTCCTGAAGGCGTAGGCCTCGGCGCGGGCCCGCAGGTCTCCGACAGAACCTTCTTCGAGAAAGGTGAAAAGCAATGTCGATACGGACGATCCGGAACATCGGAATCGCCGCACACATCGATGCCGGCAAGACGACCGTGACGGAACGGTTCCTGTATTTTACCGGAGTCACGCACAAACTCGGGGAGGTCCACGACGGCCAGGCCACCATGGACTTCATGATCCAGGAGCAGGAGCGGGGGATCACGATCGCTTCGGCGGCCATCTCCTGCGATTGGAAAGGACACACCATCAACATCATCGACACGCCGGGCCACGTGGATTTCACGGTGGAGGTGGAGCGCTCTCTTCGGGTGCTGGACGGCATGATTGCCGTCTTTTGCGCCATCGGCGGTGTGGAGCCCCAGTCGGAGACGGTCTGGAATCAGGCCAATCGGCACCATGTCCCGCGCATCGCCCTGGTCAACAAGATGGACCGGGAGGGGGCGGATTTCGACGGCTGCGTCGCACAACTGCGCGATCAACTCGATGCCAACCCCGTCCCGTTCCAGATCCCGATGGGTTCCGGCGGGCAGTTCCGGGGCATCATCGATCTGGTCCCCATGAAGGCCGTGCGATTCGAGAGCTTCCAGAGGATCGTGGAGGACATCCCGCAGGACCGGCTCGAGAGAGCTCGGAAAGCCAGGAATCGCCTGGTGGAAAAGGTGGCCGAATTCGACGAGGGGATCCTCGCGAAGTTCATCGGTGACGAAGACGTCGGCGAGGCGGAGCTGCGGGAGGCCGCCCGGGCCTGCGTCATCCGTTCCCTCGTGACGCCGGTTTTCTGCGGCTCGGCTTACCGGAACATGGGCATGCAGCTCCTGCTGGACGCTGTCGTCGACTACCTGCCCTCGCCGGCCGAAGTCGGCAGCGTGGTGGGAGTGGACCTCAAAGGCGTGGAGAGCGAGTCTCGAGCTCCTTCCCCGGAGGAGCCTTTTGCGGGGCTGGCTTTCAAGATCATTCATGATCCCTACGTGGGGCAGCAGACTTTCGTGCGTGTTTACTCGGGCGAGATCCGGCCGGGCCAGCAGGCCCTCAACTCCACCCAGTCCCGCACCGAGCGAATCGGCCGGATCTACCGGATCCATGCCAAGAAGAGAGAGGAGATCCCGTACGCGGGGCCCGGCGACATCGTGGCCCTGATCGGGCTCAAACACGCGACCACCGGAGATACCTTGTGCGAACCGTCGCACCCCTTGCTGCTGGAGCGGATCCGGGTCCCCGAGCCCGTGATCCAGCGTTCGCTGGTGCCGGCGGACACGAAAGAGGAGGATGCGCTGGGGAAGGCCCTGAGAAAGCTCGCCATGGAGGACCCCTCTTTCGTGTACTACGTGGATGAGGAGACCCACGAGACCATCATCGCCGGAATGGGCGAGCTCCATCTGGAGATCATCGAGGACCGGCTGACCCGGGATTTCAAGGTCCCGGTCGTATCCGGGCAGCCGCTGGTGAGCTACCGTGAGGCGATCACGGCCCCTTCGGAAACGAATACGAAGTTCAAGAAGCAGACCGGCGGCCGCGGACAGTTCGCCCACGTGGTGTTGCGCATAGAACCTCACGAAGAGCAGAACTTCGAGTTCGTGGACAGGATCCGGGGCGGCGCCATCCCCAAGGAATTCATCCCCGCGATCCGGCGCGGTATCGAAGACTCCATGGCGGCCGGCGTGCTGGCCGGCTACCCGATCGTCCATGTGCGCGCCATCCTGCTGGACGGCTCGTTCCACGAGGTGGACTCCTCGGAGCGTTCCTTCTACACTTGCGGCAGCATGGCTTTCAAGGAGGCCTTCCACAAGGCCGGGCCGCAGCTCCTGGAGCCGATGATGAAGATCGAGATCGCCACCCCTGACGCCTACATCGGGGACATCACGGGTGACATGTTTCGCAGGCGCGGCCGCATCGAGAACATGCGCCGCTTCCGCAAGGGCTCGCAGAAGCTTGCCGGCAAGGTCCCGCTGGCGGAAATGTTCGGGTACGCGACGGTCCTGAGGTCCCTCAGCTCCGGCAGGGCCAACTACTCGATGGAGTTCCTGGCCTTCGAGCCTCTTCCGGAAGGCCTGGCCAGGTCCGTGCTGGAGAAGGCGCTGGAGCGAAAGCAGAAGAGAGCCTCGGTCCAGTAAGAGGCTCGCCAGTCTTCGGTTGCCGGGCCGGAGGGCGAGACATCGGGAAACAGAGCTGCGTTCCGCCGGCCTATCGGGACTCGGGACGGCCTGCGCGATTCGCCCTCGTCTCCTCGGCGGAACACCCGCCGCGCCCTTCTTCGCTTCGTGTGGACGAATTGCCCGGTGGCCGCCTGCCTCGCCGGCCAGAGAAGAACCGGCCCTCTAGCCGTATCGTTGCTTATTACCCTCGGCCTTCCAAAATGCTGGACAAAGGGCAGGGAATTTCTTAGGCTGAATGCCCGAACGGGTGTGGGCGTGTGTTCCGAGCCTGCTTTTCGAGGATGCCCGGGCGCACCGAAGCCGCAAGTCCGGGCCATCCCATGTTGCTCAGAGTGCCGCAGGGGGGGCCTTGCAGAAAGCAAGAAGAAGAGCGGAATGCACAGCCTGTCTGCTCCTGCTGGTTGCGGGACTGCTGCTGCAACCGCGTGTACTGCTCGCCGACATCCAGATCCAGGTCGAGAGAGTCTGGGCGACCGACGGCCAGGGCGCGGAGAAGCGGGAGTTTCTGCCCGGCGAGGCCATCCAGTACCGCGCGCAGCTTCGAATGCTGACGGTTGCCGCAGTGCCCCTTTCGGTGCGTCTTCGCGTGCTGGGCGACGGCTGGTATGAGACGCACGAGAAGAAGGCCCTTTTCGGGCCCGGCTTTCATGAGGTCCGCTGGGGGGGCGTTCCGTCCCTTCATACATCGCCGGAAGCCTGCGAGGGCAAGGTGGCGCTGCACCTGGACGTCGAGGGGCAGGAAACCTCTTTCACCGAGAACATCGACCTTTCGGGCAGCCGGCATGCCTTCTTCTCCGTGAGCTGCGAGGCCGGGGGCTTCCTCAAGCGGCTGGTCGGACATGTCCGAGTGGGACAATCTCCTTTCGACATGGCTCTCACGGCGGACGGCCGATATCTCTACGTCACGAACCGGGAGAGCGGAAGCATCTCGGTCCTGGAGACCGAGGAGCCGTTCGAGGTGGTTGCGCAGATCGAAAGCCCCGGGGTCATCGTGGAACCGACCGGGGCCGCGCTGGCGGCGAACGGGACCGAGATGCTGGTAGCCGACCACGCGACACAGAAGATCCACATCCTGGATACGGCGGCCCACCGGCTCGAGCGGAGTGTGGACATCCTGGGCGATTTCGGCCGGGTCGGGATGGGGGATCTGGTTCTCGACCCCGTCCGGAACGAGCTCTATGCCTGCGACCTTGCAGACAGCCGGGTCCTTGCCATCGACGGCCAGAGCTTTGCCGCCCGCTCGATCCTCTTGACCGGCACGACGCCGTCAGGCTGGGTGGCCGGGCTGACGCCGGTCAAGCTGCTCCTGGATCCGCAGCGGTTTCTCTACGTGCTCGCAACGGCACTGGGCGAGCTGATCCAGGTCGATCCGATCCAGGGAGCCGTAGTGGACAGCTACAACAAGGTGAACGTCCCTGCTTCTTCGATGACCTTCAACCCGGATCATACCCGGCTCTACGTTCTCCGAACGGGGGTGCCCGGCGTGGAGGGCATCTACCAGGAGATCCCTTCGATCCTCTACATGCTGGAAACACAGGAGCTCTCTCCCGAGGCGAGCTTCCATCTGAGCGCAGCGCTGTGGGATCTTGTTGTCAGGCAGGACGGCCGGTTCGCCTACGTCGTCAATTCGTCCCGGGGTGAGCTCGCAGTGGTCGATCTGCAGGGCGGATACGAATTGCGGGCATGCGCCGTGCCCGTCGGCTACGGCGGCCATATCCTTCTGGCTGACCCGCGCAGAGCCCGCGTTTACATCGGAGCCGATCCGGGCGCCTTGGAGATCGTGGAATAGATTGCGGCCGTGCAAAAGGCGCCTCAGGGCTTGGGCGCGGCTTCGAGAATTTTCCGGATGATTTCGCTCGTGGAGGCTCCCTTCACGTAGGCAAGGGTGACCACTCTTCCCCCCTTTTCCTCCACGAATTCCCTGCCGACGATCCGGTCCACCGGCCAGTCTCCGCCCTTGACGAGCACGTTCGGCTGAAGCAGCTGGATCGCCGCCAGCGGCGTTTCCTCATCGAACACGACCACGTAGTCCACGCATTCCAGAGCGGCCAGAATCTCGGCCCGGTCCTGCTCGGGCTGAAGGGGCCGGGAGGGCCCCTTCAGGGCTCTTACCGATCGGTCGCTGTTCACGGCCACGACCAGCAGGTCGCCGAGCGCCTTTGCCTGCTCGAGGTAGCGGACGTGGCCCACGTGCAGGAGGTCGAAACAGCCGTTGGTAAAGACGATCCGTTTGCCCTCGCGGCGTCGGACGGAGAGCTCCCGTGCGAGCTGAATGGCGGTGCGCACTTTGTTGCGCAAACGGGTACCCGTTATGGAGAGAGGCTGTTTGTCGACACCCTCTAGAAGGAAGTAAGGTCAGGGGATCTGGACAAACTCGATCCTACGGTTGAGCATCCGGCCAAGGGCGGAGTCGTTGGGAGCGATCGGCTCCCCGGCCCCCTTGTCCGCCGTTTCGAGCCTGGCGGCGTCCACCCCCTCGGCGACCAGGGCGGCTCTGACGTTCTCGGCCCGGCGGGCACAAAGGGAGCTGGACTGCTCGGCAGTGAGGCTGCTGTCGGCGTGGGCCTCGATGCGAATCCTGATCTGGGGGTTCTCCCGCATGAGGGCGGCCACGTCCCTGAGAACGGGCTCGACCGCGCCCGGGATGAGCTCCTGGGTTTCTTGGTCGAACCGCAGGGGCTCGAGGATCTCGATCTTGCCCGGGGCCAGCACGGCTCTCGCGGGGACGCGGTCCGGGCAACCGTCTGCTTCCTGGTAGCCGTTGTAGGTCTCCGGCTCATCCCGGCACCGGTCCCGGAGATCCGGGATGCCGTCCCGGTCGAGATCCTCGCCGCAAACCAGGATCTTGTCCCAGAGGCTCTCGCTCGTCTCGCGGCAGAGCTTGGCGGCGTCCTCGGCTTCCCAGTAGTCGCCCTCCTCGTACTCCTCCTTCGCCCGCGCCAGATAGGCCTGGGCTGCGGCAAGCATGTCAGGGACGCAAATGGATCCTTCGGCGGTCTGCGCCTTGAGGAGGTAGACTTCCAGGCTCCGGATATCCGCGGCCAGACGAGCCCGATCCACGTAGCCGGGCACGAGGCCGGTCAGGAGCAGGAACATGAGAAAGCAAAGGAAGACAAGAAGGCCGGCGGGCCTCGTCAAGGCGCACCTCCGGTCGCGGAGCCAGCTCCCTGGCGCTCCATCTGGTACAGCCTCTCCGCTCTGAAAACCTGGCGTGCGGCCTCGTCGGCAAACCGTCGGGCCGCCTGGAAGTCCGCATCTTCGTATTGCTTTTCAGCGGCGGCCAGGAGCTCCCTGGCGATCGTCAGGTGATAGAGTGCCGCCCCCTCCATCTGCTGCCCGCTGTCCGCATCGATTTCCTGCCGCGCCTCGGAAAGCCGCTGATGGGCCTTGCGCACCTGGCACTGGCAGAGAAAAAGAAACAAGAGCGCGACCAGGGGGAGCAGCAGGATCCTGCCTCGAAATCGCCCGAGATGCTTGCGCTGCAATGGCAAGGACGACCAACCTTTCTTGTCGATTGCGGCCAGGCCACTCATGTCCGTTTTTATCAGCAACGCATGCTAGTGGAGGGGTCATTCCGTGTCAAGGCGAATGAGTCGATCGATGCGACGGGTTCTCGCCGGGTCGTGTCGGGCGCTCATCGTCCGTTCGCCGTGCCGGCCGCCCTGGCCGGCCGCTCGCCAGGGATTTGGCCAAAGTGACTGCCGCGACCATGGAGGCCCCGGACGCCAGCAGAATACGGGCAAGCTCTCGAACGGTCGCCCCCGTGGTGCATACGTCATCGACGATCAGGATCGATTTTCCGCGGATGGCCTCTCTGTCCCGGACCGCAAAAGCCTGGCGCAGGTTTCGCCTCCGCTTGGCTCCCGTGAAGAGACTCTGGGAAGGCGTGTCGCGAGCTCGGAGGACGGCGTGGAGCTCCACGGGAAAGCCGGTGCGCTCGGACAGCGGCCCGGCCAGGAGGACCGACTGGTTGAACTCCCGGTCCCGGAGCCTTGCCGGATGGAGCGGAACCGGGAGCAGGAGATCAAAAGAGGCGGCCGGAAAAAGCTCACGGAAGCGGTCGGCCAGAAGCCGGCCCAGAGGTCTGGCGAGCAGCACCCGCCCGCCGTACTTCAGCCCGAGGATGGCGTCGCGCAAAGCGCCGGAGTAAGGGCCCAAGGCTCGCACGGCCACGTTCGGCAGCGCGGGAACGGTCTCCGTCAGGCACTCGGGGCACCAGAGCTCCACGTCCTCCTCCGCCTCAGGCAGCGGAGCACCGCAGCGCGAGCAGAAGGGAGGCCGGAAGGACTCGAAGGACCTCAAACAGGAGGGGCAAAAACCATCGTTCCGTCCGACGGGGACGGCGCGGCACAAGGGACATGCCCGCGGCAGAACGACCGAGAGGAGCTCGTCCAGAAACTGCGCGGCGCCGCACGGCAAGCGCACGTGCTTTCTCCATGCAGGTATCAGGTATCAGGTATCAGGTTCCAGCACCCAACCCCCAGAACCCAAGAAGAGGCTGATGAGGTTTCCCCCCGGGCTGGGTTGATGAGAGGGGACCTGGCACCTGACACCTCATCTTATTTCGGGTACGGCAGGCCGTGGAGAATCGCCACGGAGCGGTAGAGTTGCTCCAGGAGAACGAGCAGGGCCAGCTCGTGCGAGAGCGTCATCGCAGAGATCGAAAGGACCAGGTCGGCCTCCCGGAGCAGGTCGGCCGACAGGCCAAGAGGGCCGCCCACGACGAACGTGAACCGAGACCGCCCGTGCTGCATGTGTCCTTCGAGCCAGGCCGCCAGATCGGCCGACCGGAAAGAGGTGCCTCGCTCGTCGACCATGACCCGGACGTTGCGTCCGCCGAGAGCCTCGAGGATTCGTCCTTTCTCCACCGCCAGAGCTGAAACGACCGAGGTCCCGCTGCGCAGGGGCACGGCCCGGATCTGCTTGATGGAGAGCGATGCGTGGCCGCTGATCCGCTTGCGGTAGTGCTCGATAGCGGGCTGCACGAAGGGGACGGTCGATTTGCCGACCGTGAGCAGGGTGAGATTCAGTCCTCCCAATCCGAGCTCTCCTCGGACCCCTGGGGGGAGTCTTCCTGCGCTCGGTCGATTTCAGGGTCACGGACCGCGGGCGCATCCGACCAGAGCTTTTCGAGAGAGTAGAGCTCGCGCGTCGGCTCGTAGAAGACGTGGATGATGACGTCATCATAGTCGAGGAGGATCCAGATCCCCTCCTGCATTCCTTCCACGCCGAGCGGGATCTGCCTGACCTTCGCCTTCATCCGGGTTTGAACGTGCTCTGCGATCGCGCGGGTCTGCCGCACGGAACGCCCGGAGCAGATCACGAAGTACTCTGCAATGGAGCTGAGCTCTCCGATCTCGAGGACGGTCATGCCCAAGGCCTTCTTCTCGAGTGCCAGTTTCGCGCAAAGGAGGGCCTTCTCCCTGGGCGCGATGTCCTCGGGCTGACGGGCGACAAGGGATCTCTTGTCGTGGGACTTCATTCTCTCCTTCCTATCAGGCTGGTGAAAACGCTCCTTCAAATGCCGCCCTCGGAGGGGCCCTCCTCTAGGAGCCCGTCCAAGAATTCGGCCCCAGGAGGCTGTTCAGAAATGTCCAGATGCAAGGCGCGCGAAATCCTGAGGAATGAGGCGTACATGGGAGTACGCCACAATGACCCCGGCCTTCGCCGGGGCAGGCTCCCCCGCCTCCATGCCGCGCCATGAGCGCAACGCCGCAGATGGGCATTTATGGACAGCCTCCTAGCGATAAAGGCCGTTCTTTCTGATGTATTCGATCACTCTTTCCGGCACGAGGTAGCGGACCGACTTGCCCTCGCGGATGCGTTTTCGGATCTGGGTCGCCGAGATGTCGAGCAGGGTGATCTCCTGGAAGAAGATCCTCCTTCCGCTCTCGTGGATCAGCAAAGATCCGTCTGCCTGAGCTTCCCGGAAACGGCACGCCACCTCCGGCGGGAGCACCTGTTCGAGACGGGGCCGTATGTAGCCGGGCCGGGTGGTCACGATGAAGTCCGCGAGATGAAAAAGCTCCTGAAACCGGTGCCAGGTGCCGATCTCGCGGAAGCTGTCCATACCCATGATGAAGAAGAGCGCGCTGCCCGGATCCAGCCCGGTCCTGCAGGTGCGCAGCGTGTCGACGAGGTACGAAGGGCCCTCACGGTTGGCCTCCACCTGGGAAATGCCGAACCACGGCGCTTCCCGGATCGCTTCCCGGAGCATTTCGATGCGCTGTTCGACGCAGGTGAAGTCTCTGGTCTTCTTGTGAGGCGGCACCCGTGCAGGGAGAAATTCGAGCCGGCACAATCGGAAGATCTCCCGAATTTCCTCGGCCGCACGCAGATGCCCGAAGTGAATGGGGTCGAAGGTGCCGCCGATCATCCCGAACTGCTTCTGCGAGAATGGACGCACGGCCGGGCCGTCCTCCGCCGGTACGGAGTGCGCACATGAAGGCCCTTCTGCTGAATGCACGCCCTCTTCCTTATGTCTCGCCCGCCTCACGCAAAGGCGGCTCTCGATGATCTCGGGACGCAGATGCACGGAAAACATCACCCATGTGGCGCACCAGAAGGGGAACCCCTTCACCGGTCCTCGCGGAGATGAAGAACAGCGGCAGCCCTTGCGGGCCTGTTCTGCCCAGGAGCGGCTCCACCCGAGCCCTGCCCAGGGGGAGGTCGATCTTGTTCAGAGCGATGATGCGGGGCTTTGCCGCAAGGCGGGGTGAGAAACGGGAAAGCTCCTCCAGGAGGATCCCGTAAGCCCGAAGGGGGTCGTCTTCCAGGGGGTCGCTCGCATCCAGGAGCATCAACAGGACGGCCGCGCGTTCGATGTGACGGAGGAAACGCAACCCGAGACCCTCGCCTCTGGACGCGCCCGGCACGATTCCCGGGATGTCCGCCACGACCAGGCTCTGATCCTCATCCACGCGTGCGATGCCGAGGTGGGGGACCAGCGTGGTGAACGGGTATGCCGCGATCTTGGGTCGGGCCGCGGAAACGCAGCTGATGAACGTGGACTTTCCTGCGTTCGGCAAGCCGACGATGCCGATGTCGGCGAGCAGCTTGAGCTCGCATCGAATCCGTCGGCTCTGCCCCGGCTGGCCTTCTTCTGCCACGTCTGGGGCGTGGCAGCGTGGCGTGACGAAGCGCATGTTTCCGCGGCCGCCGCGGCCACCTGCGGCGGCAACGAGGCGCTCTCCCGGCCGGCCGAGGTCGCCGAGGAGCTCCTCCGTCTCCACGTCGTATACGAGGGTGCCGGGCGGAACGTGGATGGTGCGGTCCGCTCCTCTTCTTCCGTGCTGTTGTTTTCCCTTGCCGTGCTTGCCGTTTTCGGCACGGCAGAAGCGCTGGAAGTGCAGGTCCAGGAGCGTGTTCCTTCTCCCGTCGGCTAGGATGACGACATCTCCGCCGCGGCCGCCGTCACCCCCGTCCGGTCCTCCCTTGGGTTTGTATTTCTCCCGCAGAAAGCTCCGGCAGCCATTTCCGCCTTTGCCGGCTTGCACAAGGATTTCGACCTCATCGACGAACCGCATGGAAATTCAACGGGATGAGGAATGCGATCTGCGGCAGGGGAGGGGCAAGAGGTCAGGCCGGACGGACATGGACGGTCTTCCTGTCCTTTCCTTTTGTCTGATAGGAAACGACGCCATCGATCTTGGCGAACAGAGTGAAATCCCTGCCCATTCCCACGTTGACGCCGGGATGTACGCACGTGCCCAGCTGCCGGACCAGGATGCTTCCCGCCTTGACCTGTTCCCCGGCGAAGATCTTGATGCCCCTTCTCTGGCCTGCGCTGTCCCGGCCGTTGCGGGAAGCGCCGACACCTTTCTTATGCGCCATGGCTCGCTTCTCCCGTCAGAGTCGGATCGCCCCTTTCGATGGTCTTGATCCGAATGCCCGTGAAGGATTGCCGATGTCCCTGCTTCTTTCGATATCCCTTCTTTCGCTTGAACTTGCAGATCAGCACTTTTTTGGCGCGCTTCTGAGCCAGGATCTCGGCCTTGACGCGCACGTCCTCCAGAAAGGGCGTCCCGACCCGGACCTCCCCCGCATCCTGCACAAGGAGAACCTGGTCCAGGACGATCTCCTGGCCCGGCAAACCGTCTTGTTTTTCGATTCTCAGAAGGTCTCCTTCCGAGACCCGGTACTGCTTTCCGCCGGTCTTGACCACCGCGTACATGTAGAAATCCCCCATCCCTGGCGCACTTTGGAATTCGATAAAACACAATCTAGGGAATTCCCGGGCCAAAGTCAACGCACGATCCAAACTCCGCCGATTCCAAAGCAGAAAGGGAGGTATTAGGTATCAGGTTGAGGAGGTATCAGGTGTCAGGTATTAGGTGTCAGCGAGAGCAGAGGAACAAGAGACGATCTCTTCCTGATACCTGAAACCCGAAACCTGATACCTGAAGTCTGAAGCGCCGGATGCCTTCGTCACCCGGCCAAGGGCAGGCTCTGTTCCCGGGCGCGTATCCGCTCTTCCGGGTAAGAAAAGGGAGGCTCGATGCTCTGCTCTTCCTGGAGGAGCTGGTAAGGCTCAAGGACGAGCGCCAGCTCCTGCTCGAGCACGGCCATGCCCCAGACGCCGAACATCCGAATCCGGGACCGTCTGGAGCTGGGGAACTGGAAGACGCAACGCTGGACCGGAATCTTGCAGATCTCGCCGACCCAGTCCACGGCCAGCCCGTATAGCCCGGACGGCCCCCGGAGCACGATCACCTCCTTCGAGCTCACGGAAGAGCCGGTCTCCAGCCCGAGCAGGCCGTCCAGGGAGTAGACCGAGACGGTCTGGTCCTGAAAGGGAAGGAAGCGAGGCATGTCCTTCATGAAGGGGGGCACGGTGATGATGCCCAAGACCTGATCCACGTCGAGACAGAAGCTCCGCTCCGCGGTCTCGAACCTCAGGAACTCGACATAATAAGATACCCTGCACACGGGAAAACCTCGGGTTTGTGTTCGAGCTTTTTGGGTCCGCTCTGTGCCGCTGCAAGACGTGTACCGCCAGCGGTCCGGTCCGGCGGAGCGGGTACAAGAGGGAATCCAGGCGGGAAATCAGGCCTGTGCCACGGCAGCAATCTGCCCCCGCGCTCCTGGCGCCAGGTAAATTTTTCAAGGCAAGGACAATTTTCGCGGGGGACTCAGGCTCTCACCAGTGCCCGCGGCCTGGCATTGATTTCAGAGGCTGGTCAAAAATGCCCGGATGCCAGGCAGGCGAAGTCCCGAGGAGTGAGGCGTACCTGAAAATCCGGCGGACGGGTGGGGAGCCTGTCCCGGCGAAGGCCGGGTACGAAGAACGAGCCGAACGCAGCAGATGGGCGTTTTTCACCAGCCTCTCAGTAGGAGGTGATCTCGAACTGCTCCACGTGAAAGTCCGAGCGCGTCTTTAGCTGAATGGCTTTCCCGCACTCCTTCTCCAGTCTCTCGAGATTGGCGTGCTCCTGCGCGTAGAGCAGATTGGCGATATCCGGATGGAGGTTGAGCACGATCTTCTTGCCCCTGAGGTCGTTCTTCTCCCTCTGGAGCTGACGGAAGATCTCGTAGCAGATCGTCTGCCTGGATTTCACGTGGCCCTTTCCCTCGCAATACGGGCAGGGCTCGCACAGGGTCCGGACGATGCTCTCTCGGGTACGCTTCCGGGTCATCTCCACCACCCCCAGATCCGAGATCTTCAGGATGTTGGTGCGCGCCCTGTCCGCCTTCACGGCCTCGACCAACGCGTGGAAGACCTTGTCGCGGTGGTCCTTCTTCTCCATGTCGATGAAGTCGATGATGATGATGCCGCCGATGTTCCGGAGCCGGAGCTGGTAGACGATCTCTTTGACGGCCTCGAGATTCGTCTTGAGGATCGTATCGTCGAGGTTGCGCTGCCCCACGTACTTGCCGGTGTTGACGTCGATGGCGGTCAGCGCCTCGGTTTCATCGATGACGATGTAGCCGCCCGACTTGAGCCACACCTTCCGGTCCAGCGCCTCGCTGATCTGCACCTCGATCCGGTAGGCATCGAAGATCGGCTCGCTCTGCTCGTACAGTGTGACCTGGTTGCGGAGCTTGGGCATGAAGGTCTCGATGAAGGCGCAGACCTTGTCGTGCTCCTCATGGCAGTCGATCACCAAGCGGGTGACGTCGGGGGTGAAAATATCCCGGATCAGCCGGAGGGTGAGGTTGAGATCCTGATGCAGGAGCGCCGGGGCGGCCACTTGGTCTTTCCTGCTCTGGATCTCCTCCCAGAGCTTCATCAGATAATCCATGTCCGCCTTGAGCTCCTTCTCCGAGCGCCCCATGCTGACCGTCCGGATGATGAAGCCGGAGAAGGGAGGTTTGATCTTCTGGATGATCTTCTTGAGCCGTTGGCGCTCCTTTTCGTCCTCGATCCGGCGGGAGATGCCAATGTGGTTCACGGTGGGCATGAAGACCAGATAACGGCCCGGCAGGGAAGCGTGCATGGTCACCCGCGGCCCTTTGGTCCCCAGGGGGTCCTTGACCACCTGGACGAGGATCTCCTGGCCTTCCTTGAGCAGGTCTTCGATGTGGACCTCGTGCGTAGGGGGGGTATTGGGGGAGACGACCTGGTCGTAGACTTCTTCCGCTTCCTCGGACTCCTCGAGGGGTTCCTCCAGGATCTCCTCGTTTTCCTCGGTGAGAAAGAAGCTGTAGTCGGCCAGCTCGTCCTGATGGACATCCGTGACGTACAGGAAAGAGGCGCGGTCCAGCCCGATGTCGACGAAGGCGGCCTGCATGCCGGGCAGCACGCGCAGAACGCGGCCCTTGTACATGTTGCCTACGTGGCCCGTCTTGTGGCCGCGCTCCGTGTAGAGCTCGGTCACCACGCCGTTCTCGATCAGGGCCGCACGGGTCTCGTAAGGCGTAACATTGATCACCAATTCATTGGGCATGGCCGAATGACCTCTTCCTAGAGACTGTCCCAAAACGCCCATCTGCGGCGTTCGGTTCGTGGCGAGGTGAGGCGGGGAGCCTGCCCCGGCGAAGGCCGGGGTCCACTGTGACTCCCAAGTACGCCTCATTCCTCAGGACTTCGCCTGCCTGGCATGTGAGCATTTTCGAACAGCCTCTCAAATCGAGCCTGTTGAGACAGACTCTTCCGTGTGACCGCAAGCGGCATTTCAGCAGCCCGCCGAGAGAGTGTCTCCCGACGTTCTCCCCAGAGAGGAGCCAAGAAAGCCTGCGAAGGCGGTGTCGAGTTTCCGAACAAGGGTCCTGAGGTCCTCCCACTGTCCCGGCGGGAGCAGAGCCTCCAGGATCCGAACCGGTGAGGGCAAAGACCCGTGGAGCCGCTGGATGCGGAAGAAGAGCACAGGGCCCTC
The DNA here is from genome assembly GCA_040756235.1 of bacterium. Taxonomy (GTDB): domain Bacteria; phylum Desulfobacterota; class DSWW01; order DSWW01; family DSWW01; genus JBFLZG01. The sequence goes on from JBFLZG010000031.1 coordinate 17,370, forward strand.
CGCGATCCGGATCTCCCGGACCGCCGGACGAAGATCCATGAATGATCGCCTGCCTTCCTTCCGGATCTCGAACAGGGACGCCTGTCCGTCCTGAAAGGCTCTCACGGAATGCTCCAGGTCGGCGCGCGACGGCCGGGGAAGCCCGGCCGCATGCTGCTCCGAGAAGCGGGCTTCATAGTCGATCCAGGCAATGCTTTCCTCGAGAGAGGGAGCGTCCAGGGGGACTGCCGCGGCCGCAAGGATCTCGAGGCCTTCGGGCAGCTCCGGGCCGAGGGCTTGACGGACAGCCTCCGGCCGAGCAGACGGTGTCAGCCAGAGATCGACAAACTCGGCGAGGCTCTCGACGCCCAGCGGCAGGGCCGGGCTGAAGGCCATACGCGGATGGGGGTGTTCTCCGAGCGTGAAAGCCACGGGGATCCCGCTCCTGCGTATCGCTCGCTGGAAGACGGCAATGGTCTCCAGGTGTCCCAGGCAGACCATAGGGCCTTGTTTGCAGTAATGCAGGCGGATTCGGAGCAGAGCCCCTTCCCTGGGCGCCGGCACAGCCGGCTCCGGGGGCAAGGGGACGGCACCGGGCGGTCGGGGCACGTCCTCGCCGATCCGGGCGGCCTCCGTCTTGCCGGCCCCGGCCCACGGGACATCGTTCGCGCCGATTTCGCAGCTCCCGCACCGATCGCAACGGCCCCGGCACAGAAAAGGAGTCCTTTCCGCGCGGCAGGCTCGCCGGTACTCCTCCAGGAGGAACCCCCTCGAAACCCCGGGATCCACCCACTCCCACGGGAGCGGATCGTCCGGAGCAGGAAAAGGATCGAGCAGCTCTTGCGGGTCCAGGCCGGTCCGCTCGAACGCCTCCTGCCAGAGATCGAAACGAAGGTGCTCGGTCCAGCCGTCCCGGCTGCAGCCCAGGCGATGGGCCTCCTCGAGGAGCCTGGAGGTATTCCGATTCCCTCTGGCGAACACCCCCTCGAGGAGGCTGATCCGGGCGTCGTGCCATTTCAGCCGGAATTCCGATTTTCTCAGGCTCCTCTGCAGAAACTTTTGCTTTCTCTGCGCCTCTTCCACGCTCGCTTGCCGGTGCCACTGGAAAGGGGTATGCGCCTTGGGTACGAAGCTGGAGACGCTGACCGTGGCCTGAAAGTGCCCGTTCCCCGCTTGCAGCGCCTCGCGCCGGATCTGTCCGGCCAGGGAGACGATCGCGGCGACGTCCTCGTCGGATTCTGTGGGCAGCCCGATCATGAAATAAAGCTTCAGGGAACGCCATCCCATGCCCGCCAGCAGGCGCGCGGAGCGGAGCAACTCCTCCTCGTCGATGTCCTTGTTGATCGCCAGCCGAAGTCTCCGGGTGGCTGCTTCAGGCGCCATGGTGAAGCCGGTCCTGCGCACCCGCCGGACCTGGCGAACGACCTCGGGATCCAGCGAGCCGACGCGCAGGGAGGGCAGGGAGAGGGCCACCTTCTGCGCTTCCGCCCGGAGCATGAGATCGCTCACGAGAGGTACGAGGCAAGAGCAGTCGCCGATGCTCAGGGCGAGCAGCGACAACTCCTCGTATCCGGTGGCCTGCATGCTCCGGAGCGCCAGGTCCAGCACGTTCCGGGCGCTGCGCTCGCGAAACGGCCTGTAGAGCACGCTCGCCTGGCAGAACCTGCAGGCGTGCGGACACCCGCGGGCCACCTCGATGCTGATGCGGTCGTGTACGACCTTGGCAAAGGGAACCAGGGGCCGGTCCGGAAAAGGGGCGGCGTCGAGGTCGCTCACCCAGGCTCTCTTCACCGGGGCCGTGCGGCCGGCCGGAGGGGTCAGGCGCCATCCTCTCTTGTCGCCTCGACCGGCCCAGGAGAACAGAGACGGGACATAGACGCTTTCCAGCCGGTCCAGAGCGCGCAGCAGCTCTCCCCGGGAGCTGCCGGATGCTCTCCACTCACGGACCAGCCGGCAAAGCTCGGGCAGCAGGTATTCGGCTTCTCCGATGACGAAGGCGTCCACGAACGGCGCCAGGGGCTCCGGATTGCATGCGCAGGGCCCCCCTGCCAGCACCACGGGGTGTTCGCGGGTGCGTTCCTCCGAGCGCAGCGGAATCCCTCCGAGGTCGAGGATCGCCAGAACGTTCGTATAGGTCAGCTCGTAGGCCAGGCTGAAGCCGATCAGGTCGAGCCGGCCCACAGGGGTGCCGGTCTCCAGAGTCGTCAGGGGGATCCCCCTGGCACGGAGCAGGGCCTCGAGGTCCGTGTCCGGCAGAAAGACCCTTTCGGCAAAGAGGCCTTTGGAACGGTTCAGGCAATGATAAAGGATCCCGAGACCGGGATGGGACATGCCGATCTCGTAGTGGTCGGGAAAGGCGAGACCGACTCGGAGGTCGCCTTTTGCCGGAGTCCGGGCGGCGTTGCGTTCGTTGCCCAGATATCGGGCCGGCTTGCGGATCGATCGGAGCAAATCCAAGTGCATGCGTATACTACCGATATTTCTATGTTCCTGAATCTCTAGTCAGCTTCTTGGGGCGGAGAAGAGATCATGAGCAGCATAAGGGACAAGGTTCAGAATACCACGTAACATCAACACAGTACAGGCGTTTTCGAAAAAAAGGAAACGCCCGGCAGAGGAGTTGCCGCATTGTCTTTTCGGGGCCTCTTATCTACCATGAGCAAAAGCCGTTCCCGAATCGAACTCCGCGGGGCAAAGACGTGACCGGCGATCTCTCACAAAAAAAGGCCCTTCTCGAGTCCCTCCCGGCTGTCCACGAGGTGCTCCAATGGCCCGGGCTCGTGGGCGACGGACAGCAACGCTTCCCCCGCTGGGCCCTCCGCCAAGCGGTTCAGGAAGTGCTGGACCGGCAACGTCGCGAGATGCTGCAGGGAGAACGAACGTCGACAGATCCTCCGCCTGCGATCGTGCGCTCCGTCCTGGCCGAGGCGGAGCGCCTCCTGAGGCCCAGCCTGCGCCCCCTGGTGAACGCCACGGGAGTGGTCCTCCACACCAATCTCGGAAGAGCGCCGCTGGCGCCGGAGGCCCTGGACGCCATCGAGCGTGCGGCCCGGAGCTATTCGAATCTCGAGCTGGACCTGGAATCCGGCAAGCGCGGAGTCCGCTACCGGCACGTCGAGCGCCTGCTCTGCGATCTGACCGGCGCCGAGGCTGCCCTCGTGGTGAACAACAACGCGGCCGCGGTGTTGCTGGCCTTGCGGGTGCTGGCCCAGGGCAGAGAGGTCGTCGTTTCCCGAGGCGAGCTGGTCGAGATCGGAGGGTCCTTCCGGATTCCGGACATCCTGCGGGAAAGCGGGGCCACGCTCGTGGAAGTGGGGACGACCAATCGGACGCACCCTCGCGACTACGAGAAGGCGATCGGCCCGTCGACGGCCCTGCTTCTCAAGGTCCACACCAGCAACTACAGGATCCTGGGATTCCACCGGGAGGTCCCGATCGAGGAGCTGGTTCCCCTCGCCGCGCGTTTTTCCGTGCCGGTCATGCAGGACCTGGGCAGCGGCTGCCTGGTGAACGCCGGTCCCGCCGGCCCGTCAGGAGAGCCGACGGTCCAACAATCCGTGCGGGCCGGCGTGGACGTCGTGACGTTCAGCGGAGACAAGCTCCTGGGAGGTCCCCAGGCCGGCATTCTCGTGGGCAGACGGGAGGTCCTGAGCAGGATCCGGTCGCATCCCATGAACCGCGCGCTACGCATCGACAAGCTGACTCTGGCCGCCCTGGAAGCCACTCTCGGTCTCTACAGGGATCCGTCGACCGTGCAGGGGAAGGTCCCGGCCCTGGCCATGTTGAGCCAGGAGCCCGCCGCTCTGAAGAGGAAGGCGACCAACCTGGCGCGAACACTGAGAAGGATTCTTCCCTCAACCTTCGAGATCGGGATCTGCGAGGTTGCGGCCAGGGCGGGCGGAGGCGCGCTGCCCCTGGAGGATTTTCCCGGGGCGGCCGTTACGGTCAAAGGCAGTCTTCTGAAAGCCGAAGAGATTCTCCGGCGGCTGCGTCAGGCGCCGGTGCCGGTGATCGCGAGGATCGAGAAGGACGACGTCCTCCTCGATCCGAGGACCCTGCTGCCGGGAGACGAGAAGGCGCTCCTGGACGCCTTCCGCTGGCTGGCCGCGAGCCTCTGATCGGCCGGCGTCCGGCGTGAAAAATTTACTCACTCCCCTGATCTTTTTTTCGGTCTTCCCGACGATGTCCCGCGGGCGCGCCTGCGCCCCGTGAAAGCCCCGCTTGTCTCAAGACGCGATCAGCGGCGCAGCTTTGGTGGACCCTTTTCCGTCATTCCGGGCGAAGGAGGCTGTGTCCTAACCCGGTCAGACCCTCATCCGACCACTCATTCCGGAGGACTCCGCGGCGCGGCGACATGGCAGTCGCGGTACCCTCATTTCCGTCATTCCGGCACAGGCCGGAATCCAGTCCCTGCACCCCCGTAATGGCCGCTGTTCTTGATGCAACCTTCCGGATCCCGCGCAGGGCGCAGCAAGCAGCGTCCCTGCAAGGCCCGCGAGAGCCGGGGGCCGGGATGACGAAGTATGACACGGCCTCAGCGTCATTCCAGCGAAAGCGGGAATGACGCCGGGAGTCGGGATCCCGGCTCGCGGCCGCCCCGGCGGCCTTGGCCGGGATGACACCTTCCTTTCTCAGGTCCCGCCGCGTTTGGTCACCTTGGTACAAATCTTGCTCCACCGAGTCTGCTGAATTTCAAAGGGGTTTCGACTGCGTGCCGATTCCCGGCCACGATGGGTCCCGATGCGGCAACCGCCGGCACGGGAAAGATGAGCGATTTTCCTCATGCGCGCGGCACAGGTACAGCCCGGAAGCAAGCCATTCACGCCCAGACCGCTCGGCAACGGCCGGATCGGGGAGAGGCTCATCGAGGCCGGGCTGATTACAAAAGCGCAATTGGAGGAGGCTCTCCGGGAACAAAAGAGAGCCGGCGGCCTCCTCGGCTCCAATCTGATCCGGCTCGGCCACGTCCGGGAAGAGGATCTGCTGCAGTTCCTGAGCCAGCAGTACGGATTCCCGGCCATCGACGTGAACGTCGCCGTGGTGCCTCCGGACGTGCTCAAGCTCATTCCTGTAGACGTGGTTCAGAAGCACAAGGTCCTGCCCGTGAGCCGCGCCGGCTCGACCCTCGTGGTGGCGATGACGGACCCCACCAACTACCTCGTCATCGACGACATCAAGTTCCTGACCGGATACAACATCGACGTGGTCGTGGCCGAAGAGACCGCCTTGAAGAAGGCCATCGACCGGCACTACGACCAGTCCGCCTCCCTGATGGAGGTGATGAGCAACCTCGAGGATCTCGAGCTGGAGGTGCTGGACGGGGAGGAAGAGCTCAATCTCGAGGAGCTGGAGAAAGCCACCTCGGAGGCTCCGGTGGTCAAGCTCGTGAGCCTCATCCTGACCGAAGCCATCAAGCGGGAAGCGAGCGATATTCATATCGAGCCCTATGAGAAGAGGTTTCGTGTCCGCTACCGGATCGACGGCGTGCTGTACGAGATCATGTCCCCTCCGATGAAGCTCAAGAACGCCATCATCTCGCGGGTCAAGATCATGTCGTCTCTGGACATCGCCGAGCGCCGGCTGCCTCAGGACGGCCGCATCAAGCTGAAGACGATGGGAAAGGAGATGGATTTCCGCGTTTCCGTGCTCCCCACCCTGTTCGGCGAAAAGGTGGTGCTGCGCCTCCTGGACAAGAGCGCGCTGCAGCTCGACATGACCAGGCTCGGCTTCGAAGAGCAGGCCCTGGCCCATTTCCAGGAGGCCATCTATCAGCCCTACGGAATGGTGCTGGTCACGGGGCCCACCGGAAGCGGCAAGACCACGACCCTGTACTCGGCGCTGAGCGAGCTGAACAAGACCACCCACAACATCTCCACCGCGGAAGATCCGGTGGAGTACAACCTGTCCGGAATCAACCAGGTGCAGATGCACGAAGAGATCGGCCTCAACTTCGCTTCTTCCCTGAGGGCCTTCCTGCGCCAGGATCCGGACATCATCATGGTCGGGGAGATCCGCGATTTCGAGACCGCAGAGATCGCCATCAAGGCGGCCCTCACCGGTCACCTCGTGCTCTCCACCCTTCACACGAATGATGCGCCGAGCACGATCCACCGGCTCCTCAACATGGGGGTCGAACCGTTTCTCGTCAGCTCGTCCGTGAATCTCATCCTGGCGCAGCGGCTGGTGCGGAAGATCTGTGCGGGATGCCGGGAGGTCCAGGAGGTGAACACGCAGGCCCTGACCGAGATCGGCATGAGCGAGGAGGACGCGTGGAATACGGTGCTCTATCGGGGCAAGGGGTGCGAGCGCTGTTCGGAAACGGGGTACAAGGGCCGTATCGCCCTGTACGAAGTGATGCCTCTGCGGGAAGACCTCAAAGAGGCGATTCTGGAGGGAGCCTCCGTATCGGAGTTGAAGCGGCTGGCCAGAAAGGCAGGCATGAAGACCCTGCGGGAGAGCGGCCTCCAGAAGATCCGGGAAGGGGTCACGACCGTGGAGGAGGTGGCGCGGACCACCGCTTCGGACCAGGACAGGAACGGGGTCGTCTCTGCCGAGGACACTGTCGAGGAAGGGCTGGCGTGAAAGATGTAAGGGAGAAGTCGACCTTGTCTTCCCTTTGACCTACCTAAGGAGAGTCGAGCGATGCCTTCCCTGCCGGAGCTGCTTCGGATCATGACGGAAAAGAACGCCTCGGACCTCCACCTCACCGTGGGCTCGCCGCCCATGGTCCGCCTGGACGGCAGGCTGGCGGCCTTGCGCATGGACCCGCTGACGCCGGTCGAAACCAAACAGATGTGCTACAGCATTCTCACCGAGGCGCAGAAGAAGAAATTCGAGGAGGAGAGCGAGCTCGATCTTTCTTTCGGCATCAAGGACCTGAGCCGCTTCCGCGCCAACATGTTCCTCCAGCGGGGAGCGGTGGCCGGCGCCTTCCGCACCATCCCTTATCAGATCCGCAGCTTTCAGGAGCTCGGGCTCCCTCCGATTGCGAAGGACCTGACGCAGAAGCCCCGGGGACTGATCCTCGTGACCGGGCCGACGGGCAGCGGCAAGTCGACCACACTGGCCGCCATGATCGACGAGATCAATGCGACCCGGGCCGAGCACATCGTCACGATCGAGGACCCGATCGAATACGTGCACGCGCACAAGAAGGGCATCGTGAACCAGCGCGAGGTGGGCAGCGACACGGACAGCTTCAAGAAAGCCCTGAAATACATCCTGCGCCAGGACCCGGACGTCGTCCTCATCGGCGAAATGCGGGACCTGGAAACGATCGAGGCCGCCCTGACCATCGCCGAAACCGGGCATCTCGCCTTCGCCACCCTGCACACCAACTCGTGCGTCCAGACGATCAACCGCGTGCTGGACGTCTTCCCGCCCTTTCAGCAGCCGCAGGTGCGGGCCCAGCTCTCGATGGTGCTCGAGGGGGTGCTGAGCCAGATTCTCATTCCCCGGGTCGGCGGCTCGGGCCGGGTCCTGGCCCTGGAGATCATGGTGCCCAATCCCGCCATCCGCAACCTCATCCGGGAGGAGAAGGTCCACCAGATCTACTCCCAGATGCAGATGGGGCAGAGCAAGTTCGGCATGCAGACGCTCAACCAGTCGCTGTGCGAGCTCTTCATGAGGAACCTGATCTCTTACGAAGAGGCCTCGTCTCGCTCGTCCGATCCGGAGGAGCTGAACACGATGATCGGCAATCGCCAGAGAGAAAAAGGGATGAAACCCCCCCACCCGCACGGCTCTCACGAGACGCGGCCCCGACCCAGGATCGGCCTGGGCGATCGGTGAACGGCGCCGGGCGGCGCCAGTTCCGCCCATTACTCCAGGTTCCTGTTTGACAGGAAGGAGGAGAGGGGATGCCGAAATTCAAATGGGAAGGCAGGAACCGGCAGGGCCAGTCGGTGCGCGGCGAAATCGAGGCGGCCAACCCCGCAGTGGCCGTGCTCCAGCTGCGCAAGCAGCAGATCCTGCCGATGCAGGTCAAGCCCGAGAAGGCCGAGGGCCGCAGGCTGAAGCTCCGGTTCACGCGCGGGGTCAAGGAGAAGGAAGTCGCGATCTTCACCCGCCAGCTCGCCACCATGATCGATGCCGGGCTGCCCCTGGTGCAGTCGCTCGAGATCCTGGCGTCGCAGCAGGACAACCCTGCATTCAAGGAAATCCTGCTGCGCGTGAAGGGGGACGTGGAGGCGGGAGCAACCTTCTCGGACTCTCTGCAGAAGCAGCCCAAGGTCTTCAACGAGCTCTACACCAACCTGGTTACGGCCGGCGAGATCGGCGGCACGCTCGACATCATCCTGAACCGGCTGAGTCAGTACATGGAGAAAGCGATCGCCCTGAAGAAGCGGGTCAAGGGCGCCATGGTCTACCCGTCGGCCATTCTCGGCGTTTCGGTCCTGGTCGTCATTGTCCTGCTCGTGTTCGTCATTCCGGTGTTCGAGAAGATGTTCGCCGGGTTCGGCGCGGCCCTGCCTGCCCCGACCCAGTTTATCATCGCTCTGAGCAACTTCGTGAAGTCGAACCTTCTGTTCGTCGTGGCGGGCCTGGTGGCCTTCGTGGCCCTGTTCCGGCGCTACTACCGGACGCCGGGCGGTCGGAGCGTGGTAGACCGGTCGATCCTCAAGGCGCCGGTCTTCGGCGCGCTCCTGCTCAAGATCGCGGTGGCGCGCTTCACACGCACCCTGGGGACCCTGATCTCGAGCGGCGTTCCGATCCTCGACGGGCTCCACATCACCTCCAAGACCGCGGGCAACAAGGTCGTGGAAGAGGCCATCCTGAAAACGCGCGTCAGCATCTCCGAGGGGAAGACCATCGCCGAGCCGCTGGGAGAGGCCAGCGTCTTCCCGCCCATGGTGGTGCAGATGATCGGCGTGGGAGAGAGCACCGGCTCGCTCGACGCCATGCTGAACAAGATCGCGGATTTCTATGATGAAGAGGTGAACGCCACCGTGGCGGCCCTGACCTCCCTTCTGGAGCCGATCATGATGGTGTTTCTGGGAGTCCTGATCGGGGGCATGATGGTGGCCATGTACCTTCCGATCTTCAAGATGGCCTCGGTCATCAGCTGACGTTTCATCTCCAGAGGGTGTCGAAAAACACCCTCTGGAGAGGCTGGTGAGAAATGCCCAGATGCAAGGCGCGCGACAATTCCGCAGGACAGCGGAATTGGGCGCATCATCCGGCAGGATGATGCGCCCGCAGGGCGAGGGCCATGGACGGCCCGAGTCAAATCCTGAGGAATGAGGCGTACCTAGAAGTACGCCGCAATGACGAGGGATGAGCGCAACGCCGCAGATGGGCGTTTATCGACAGCCTCTCTAAAGGGGGACATTCGTTTGGCTGCCATACCCATCGAGCAGAGCCGGACCGGGACGCTGGCCATGGCGCTGGCCCCGGGGACCGGCTGCGCGTCTCCGGGGGAAGCGTGCGCGGAGCCCGCCTCGCAGGCCCGCGTGCTCCGGTGGTGCCTGATCGGCCGGGCGGCGCTGGTGAGCCTGCTCTTCCTGCTCTCCCTGCTGCTGCACGTGCGGCATGAAGACCCGTCCTCCGTGGCCGAGGTGGGCTCGCTGTTTCGGCTCGTGGTGGCGGCCTGGGCTTTCAGCCTGGTGTCCGCGCGCTGCCTGCGCTACCGGCCTTTCCGTGAGGTCCTGAGCGTCCTGCAGGTGGCGTGGGACCTTCTCTTCGTGGTGGCCTGGATCTACGGCACCGGCGGGTCGGGCAGCCTCTTCGTGTTCCTGTACCTGTTCGTCATCATGGAAGCCACGGCCCTGCTCGGGGGCCACGCGAGCGTCCTCACGACTTTTCTCTGCGGTCTCCTGTACTGGATCGAATTGCACCTGGAAGTCCACGGGGCGCTCTCGCCCATGGCCGCCCCGATCGCCGCCCCGGTGGCGGCGAGCCCGCGGCATTACCCGGTGGCCCTGCTCGTCTTCATCCTGGCTTCCATGATCTCCACCGCCTTGCTGACCGGCACGCTGCGCCAGCGTGTCTCGAGGGCCGGAGTCCTTCTGGAGCAGCAGTCCGCGAGCCTGAAGGACCTGATGAACATCAGCGATGCGATCGTGCGCTGCATCCGCTCGGGACTCGTCACCCTGGATCGCGAAGGCCGGATCACGTCGTTCAACCAGGCGGCCTCCGCCATTACCGGTTACCCGAGCACGGAAGCGATCGGCCAGCGGCACGACCAGGTCCTGGGCTCGCTCTCTCTGCCGGACCCGGCCGGCGCGGCGGAGGAGGGCGGTCCCCCGTCCCGCTGGGAGCAGCCGTTCGTTCGCAAGGACGGCAAGACCCTCACCCTGGGCCTTTCGGGATCGCTGCTCAAGGACCACCAGGGCGAGCCGTTCGGACAGCTCCTGATCTTTCAGGACCTCACTTTGTACAAGCAGATGGAGGAGGAGCTGAGGCGGGCGGAGCGGCTGGCGGCGGTCGGCGCCATGGCGGCCGGGCTGGCCCATGAGATCGGCAACCCTCTGGCCAGCCTGTACGGCTCCATCCAGGTCCTGCAGGGAGAGCTGCGGCTCCAGGGGAGCCACGGAAGACTCATGCAGATCGTCCTCGAGGAGAGCGAGCGCCTGAACGACCTCATCAAGGACTTCCTGGCGTTCGCGACACCCCGGGCCGCGCCCAAGCAGTGGTTTGCTCTCAGCCCCGTCCTGGAAGAGACGTGCGAGCTCCTGGAGAGGGCCCCCTCTTTTCCCGAAGGCAGGGTTCGCATCCGGGTCGAGGCAGACCCGGGGCAACGCCTCCACGGCAACCGGAAGCAGATCCGGCAGGTCCTCTGGAACCTCCTGCTCAATGCCGTCCAGGCCATGCCGGATGGCGGGGAGATCCAAGTCGAGGCGCAGGAACGCAGGAGGTCGGGCACGGACCCGGATGCCTCGGTCACCCTCCGGATCCGCGACACGGGCAAGGGGATCGCCCCCGAAGATCTGGACCGGATCTTCGATCCCTTCTTCACCACTCGCGACGAAGGCATCGGGCTCGGGCTCGCCGTGGTCTACCGGATCGTGGAGAGCCACGGAGGAAGGATCCACGTGAGCAGCGAGCCCGGAAGAGGCACCTTGTTCGAGATCGAGCTGCCGGCCGGGGAGGAATCGCAGGTTTCAGGTTCCAGGTTTCAGGTGTCAGGAGAAGAGTCCGCCGATATGCAGGTTTCCCGGGTCGAGCCGGGCGTCTGACACTCGACACCCGACACCTCTTACAGGAGACACATGATGGTCCCGAGAGGAAAGATCCTCGTAGTGGACGACGAGCGGGGGATGCGGGAGTTCCTGGAGATCATGCTGAAGAACGACAGCTTCGATGTCGAGACGGCCGCCGGCGGCCAGGAGGCCATCGACAAGCTGGAGGAGCGGTTCTTCGACATCGTCATCTGTGACGTGAAGATGCCCCAGGTGGACGGCATGGACGTTCTGCGCAAGGCCAAGGAGACCTGGCCCGACACGGCGGTCATCATGATCACCGCGTACGCCTCGGCCGAAACCGCCGTGGAAGCCATGAAGCAGGGCGCCCTGGACTACATCACCAAGCCGTTCAAGGTGGAGGAAGTGCGGATCGTCCTCAAGCGGGCCATGGAGCGGAGGAGCCTGGAGAAAGAGAACGAGCTGCTGAAGAAGCAGGTCAAGCGCTGGGACCCCCAGGCGTCCATCGTGGGGACGAGCGAGCCCATGCAGCGCGTGTTCCAGCTCATCGAGAAGATCGCGAACACGCCCACCAACGTGCTCGTCACCGGAGAGAGCGGGACCGGCAAGGAGCTCGTCGCCAAGGCGATCCACTACCAGAGCGACCGGGCCGCTCACCCGTTCGTGACCATCCACTGCGGCGCCATCCCCGAGAACCTGATCGAGAGCGAGCTGTTCGGGCACATCCGGGGGGCCTTCACGGGAGCGATCCAGAACAAGATCGGCCTGCTGGAGATGGCGGACGGGGGCACCGTGTTCCTGGACGAGGTGGGCGAGATTCCCCTGCCCATGCAGGTCAAGCTGCTCCGCTTCATCCAGGAAAGGACCTTCCGCAGGGTGGGCAGCACGGAGAACCTCCGGGTCAACGTGCGCATCATCTGCGCGACCAACAAGGACTTGGAGCAGGAGGTCGAGGCCGGAACGTTCCGGGAAGACCTGTTCTACCGGCTCAACGTGATCCAGATCCACATCCCCAGGTTGAGCGAGCGCAAGGAGGACATCCGGCTGCTGAGCGACCACTTCGTGAAGAAATACGCCCGCGAGCTCAACCGCAAGATCCGCGAGATCTCCGCACCGGGGATGGAGACCCTGATGGGCTACTCCTACCCCGGCAACGTACGGGAGCTCGAGAACATCCTGGAGAGGGCCGTGGCCCTGGAAACCTCGGACGTGATCACGCCCGAGTCGCTGCCTTCCGAGCTGTTCCACGGGTCGCGTCGGGGGGGCGGGGTTCCCAGG
>JBFLZG010000032.1:0-20160 GCA_040756235.1 bacterium
TTGCCCTCCTCGGAAAGGATACCTCCCGCGACGGCCTGCTCTACAACAACAAAGGCGCCCAAAATGGCGCCTCCCTACCCCTGCCGCGAAGCGGCTTCGTCCAACTCTTTATTCAAATGCGAGGACACGACGAATCGGGAATAGCAGACCGAACTTGGCCAACATATTTATCTAACGATAAACGTTGTTGTCAAGGAGTTTCTTCTTTCCTCGACAGGGACTTGAAACAGAAAGGGAGGGTGTGCTCGAGGGGTGATAGGCTGACCGGCTCGGTCAGTCTATCACGGGTTGGAATAAGGACCTGCAGAAGTTCGGTTTGGGGGTTTGTTAGATCCGGTCGGCGGGGCTCCTGACGCCGTGGCCGCCCCTGTTCAGGACATGGGTGTAAATCATCGTGGTCGATACGTCCCGATGGCCGAGAAGCTCCTGGACGGTCCGGATGTCGTACCCATCCTCCAAGAGGTGGGTCGCAAAGGAATGACGAAGCGTATGGCACGTGATCCTTTTTGCGATTCCGGCGGCTCGAGACGCGGACTTGAGGGCTCTCTGGATGACCGTTTCATGGAGGTGGTGCCTGTAAGTAAGGCCGGTCCCCGTGTCCGTGTACCTTCGTGTGGCCGGAAACACCCATTGCCAGGCCCACTCCCTGTCTGCATTCGGGTACTTTCGGGCCAGGGCGCCGGGAAGTTTCACCCGGCCGCCTCCGGATTGCAGGTCGGCCTGATGCTGATGTTTGACGAAAACGAGGTGCTCCTGCAGGGTAGCCCTCGCTGCGGCCGGCAGAAGGGTCACGCGATCTTTGTTCCCCTTCCCCTCGCGAACCGTGATCTGCGCATAGCCGAAGTCGATGTCCTTCACTCGTAGCCTCAGACACTCCAGGACGCGCAGCCCTGCGCCGTAAAGGAGCACCGCAATGAGCCACTTGGGCCCTGCGAGGTGCGCCAGGATGCGCCTGATCTCGTCTCGCGTGAGCACCACGGGGAGCCTTTTGGGCCTTTTTGCATGGACAACGGAATCCAGCCAGTCCAGTTCGATGTGGAGCACTTGCCGGTAGAGGAAAAGGATCGCATGCATGGCTTGATTCTGGGTGGACGCGGCAACTTTCTTCCGAACGGCCAGGAATGAGAGAAAGCCTTCCAGTTCGGCCTTCCCCATATCTGCCGGGTGGCGCTTGCCATGGTGGAGAATGTACCGGCGAATCCAGTGGACGTAGGCTTCCTCCGTGCGCCTGCTGTAATGGCGCCTCTTCATCTCCTCTCGCACTTGGTCCAGCAGCCTCGGTTTGCGATTCGCAAGGACAAAGACGGTCCCTGTCTTCATGGCGCCCTGTGGTTGTCTGTACGCATTTCCGGGTAGGTGACTGCCCCTTCCTATGTGGAGGAAGCAATCTTCATTCCTTGAGGCATGGAAGCGGGAGCCGTTCCCCGCGGGCGGAGTCAGATCAGGGGATGGCCTGGACGGAGCGGTGGTAGTCGCCGGACGGAACGGGGCCTTCCTTTCCGGTGCGGACGCCCAGTGAGCGGATCCAGTTGATGAGGTGCCAGCGGTCTTGCACCGAGACCGTATAGGCGAGGGGCGGTTGCCGTCCGAAGCCATAGCTGATGGAGCGGAAAAGGGAGTCGTCGGCACCCTGCTGTACCGGGGGCGACATGAGGTCGGTCGGCAGCGGATAAAAGCTCTGGCCCACGATGCCGTCGCCGTTGTACCTGGAGCCGTGGCACTGGATGCAGTAGTACTCGTAGCAGAGCGCGCCCCGCTGGATCGATTCCGGGCCGGACGGCACCGGGTTCTTCAGGCTGCCTTTCGGGGCAAGCCGGTAGGTGTTTTCTCCGCCACCGGCCGGGACCGCGGAGAGGACCACGTCGGGCATCTTGGTTTCGTAAGGCCTGATCGACTCCTGGTCCTTCATGCGTTCGTATTTGACCGCATTGTCGTAGACGTCGAACGGATTGCATCCGCTCGCCGCAAGCGCTGCTGTCAGACTGAGGAGAACAATGACGCGAGGCCGATTCATTTCCCCTTCTCCATGGAATAGGCGGACTGGCCGGGCACGTCCGGCACGGCGCCGAAATCCCAGTCTGCCGGGCCCCTGTCTCCTACGGTAAGGAAGACGATGGCGCCGTAGGTCAGGATGAAGGCGCAGATGAGGAGGACGATCGTCCAGCTCAGGATGCGTTCCCGCTTGTCGGTCCGTTGTTCAGGTGCATCGGCCATGGCGAAAGCCTCTCAAATTTGATGGAGCGGGCGGACTCTTGACGGCCCACCGTACCAGGGAGGTTGCCGCGTCGCCGCGCTCCTCGCAACATTCGGGTGTCAGCCGATCTTCATGCCGCTCAGGGCTACCCAGGCCGTTGCCGCAAGGATGTAGACCGCGATCCCCAGATAGAGCCACTTCAGCATCAGCGGCACTCCGGGTTCCCCATGCCCGGCGTGCTCGACATGCTCTGTCTCCAGCGGCTCCTCGGGAGTCTTGGGGGCCGGCTTCTCGTACTTTCGAACCGAGTAATAGATGATGGCGGCAAGCAACAGCAATCCGATGAGGATGAAATAGGTGATGAGGACCGCGAGCCTGCCGTAGAGATCGAAGTAGAACATGCGAATGCCCCTGACGCCTTCAGCCGGCAAGGAGTATGAAAACCACGCCCACGATCTGCAGCAGCAGAGCGCAGACGATCAGCACCACGGAGACCACCATGGACCTCGGCCACTTGGCCGTCGCTGCGCTCGCGGCCCTGAGCTCATCCGCAGCCAGGGGCAGGTAGCGCGCCCGGTCCTGCTCCAGGAACTGGCCGCTCCGGATCGCCCAGTAGAAGGCCATGGCGCAGATCGCGATGCCTCCGAAGACATACAGCAGAAAGAAAGGATAGAAGACGGTCATTTCGGACTAGCTCCCGGTGGCGTGGCGGGCGGCTTCTCAGTCTCCTCCGTTCGGAGCCGCCCCTCATAGGCGGCGTCGATGCCCCTGGGCTCCTGGTCCGCATCGGTCACGCCGATGAAGTAGACGGCCACGTAGTTGCCCACGTCCCAGATCTTCTCCGATTCCAGCTCCCGCTTGAAGTACGGCATGGCGGTGCCGGTGATGCCGTTCATGATCTGGTAGTACAGGATCCCGCCGGAGATCTCGCGGTCGGTGAGGATCGTGAAGTTGAAAGGCGGCGGATAGATGCGCGGCGCCGCCGGCCCCATCCCGTCGCCCACCTTGCCGTGGCAGCCGATGCAGAAGCCCTGGTAGATCCTCCTGCCCCTCTCCAGGCCTGCCCTGGAGGTCGGATAGGGATTGGGCAGCTTGCGCCACGGTTCCGGCACGTGGCTGTTGAGCCACTCCAGGTTTGCGTCGGTCCCGGCCTCGAAGGCGCGGATCGCCTCCTCCTTCCACTTGCGCTGCCGTTCCACCCGGTAGTCGGCGTCCTGGTAGCCCAGGCCCTGCACATAGGCGATGAGGGACTTGGTCTGGTCCTGCGCCAGGAAGGCGAAGGGCGGCATGATGGATTCCGGCCGCGTGTGGCGCGGGTTGTGGAAGTGCGCCACGTGCCAGTCGTCCGGGTGCTCCCCGCCCTCCTGGGAGAGGTCCGGTCCGGTGCGCTCGCTCCCGAGCAGGTGCGGCTGCTCGGCCACGTAATCGCCGGACTGGGCGATGCGCTCGGCGCCCAGGTCCCAGTCCTGCCGGCGCACGTACTGCGAGTGGCACAGGGTGCAGCCGTTGGCGATATAGATTGCGCGTCCCGCCTCTTCGATCTCCGTCCTGGGCCGGTGGATGTCCGAGGGTTTCTCCGAAATCGTGACTCCCGGGGTGATCACCGCCACCGCCACCACCGCCGCGAACACCAGGAGGCTGCCCCCGATCAGGACGTCAGGGCTCATTCTCATCACGCCACCTCCTCGGTCCGGTGCGGCATCACCGGTGTCTGCTCTTCCCGGGCTGCCGCCTGGAGGCTGCGGACGACGTTGTAGAGGCCGATGCAGGCGCCGGTCACGATCAGGGCCCCGACCATCACGCGCGTCACGTTGTACACGAACATGGAAGGCAGCACCCGGTAGACCGTCTCCCCGTGGAACCAGGCGTGACCCTGGACGAGGCCGGCAATCGTGAGGACCACCATCATGCCCGAAACGCCCATGAGCATGAGCCAGTACTGCATGACCGCCAGCCCGCGCGAGTGGATCGGCCGCCCGGTGATGCCGGGCAAAATGAAGTAGAAGGTCCCGAACGCGATCATGCCCACGAAGCCGAGGACCGCCAGGTGGGAGTGGGCCGGGATCCAATTGGTGAAGTGCGTGATGCGCTGCACCACGGGCAGCGACTGGAACGGCCCCTGGATGCAGACGATGAGATAGAGGATCGTGCCGACGAACACGAACCGGGCCGCGATGTCCTGCGTGACCGCCGCGATCCGCCCCTTGGCGGTCATCCACAGGTTCACGAGCACCGTGGCGACCGGGATGATCATGGCGATGCTGTCGACGATGGCGATGAGCTTGAGCCAGGTCGGCGCCGGCGCCTGCAGCAGGTGATGGGTGCCGATGTGCGTATACATCACGAGCAGGCTCCAGAAGCCGATGAGCGACAGCGTGTGGCTGTACAGCGGCGCCCCGGCCGCCTTGGGGATCACGTAGTAGGCGGCGCCCACGGCCAGGGGCGTCATCATGAGGCCGAGGACGTTGTGGCCGTAGAACCAGTGGATCACCGCGTCGGGCATGCCGTGGAGCGCCCCCTTCCACGGCACCCACATGACGTTGCCGATGACGTAGGTGGCGGCCGAGAGGAACAGCCCGCCCACGAAGTACCAGTTGGTCACGTAGAGGATCTTCTCCCTGCGGTCCATCACGGTGCGGGTGAAGTTGTAGAGCATGAGCAGGAAGGCGGCGGTGATGCCGATGTCCGCCGGCCAGGCGAGCTCGGCGTACTCCCTGGACTGGGTGTGGCCCAGGCTCAGGGCGCCGACGCCTGCGATCAGGGAGAGGTCCCAGACGGCGAGCGAGACCAGACCCACTTTTTCGCTGTGCAGGGGCGTCTTGAGCAGCACCGGCGTGATGTAGTGGGCCGCGCCGATCAGCATGGTCACGACGAAGCCGAACATGACCAGGTTGGTGTGCATGGCGCGCAGCCGGCCGAACATGATCCAGGGGATGTTGCCCAGCAGGTCCGGGGCGATCAGCTCGGTGCCGCCGATGAGCCCGAACGTGGCGCCGATCACCGTGAACCCGGCGGCGCTCAGCATGTAGCCCAGGGCCGTGGTGTGGCGCTCTGCCTTGGCTTCGAGTTGAATCACGTTCGCCATGACGGCTCCCTGGAACGGATCAGTTGTGGCAGGCCATCCAGCACGAGAGGTTCGCGTTGTTCCTGCGGTGGCACTGCAAGCAGAAGCCCATCTGGAATTGATGATGGGGCAGCCGGTCGAGCGTCTGCACCGCCCCGTGGCACTCCGCGCAGTCGAAGCCCCTGAGAATGTGCGGCTGGTGCCGGAACTGCACGTGGTCGGCGGTGAGGAATACGCGCTTCCAGGGCACGGACTCGCCGGTATCGTAGTACTGGTGCTCTTTCAGGATCTCCGGATGCTGGCGGATGATGTAGTTGTGGCAGAACAAGCACTTGCCCACTTCCGGCACGCCCGCCCGCGCCGACGCCTCGACGAAGGGGTGGCAGAAGCGGCAGTTGATCTTCTTGACCCCCGCGTGGAGCCGGTGCGAGAACGGGATGGGCTGCGCCGGTCCGATACCTGTGTGCATCATGCGCATGTAGAAGGATCCGAATACGGCCGTGATCGCGGCAAACGCCAACAGAAGGACCAAGGCGCCGGCACGGACCCGGCCGCCGCACCCGCCTGCCGGCGCCCGCATCCTTTCACGCCCGACTTCCTCCAGGCTCCCGTCAAGCCGCATCGCGGGCCTCTCCGATCTCGCCGGCAGGGTCCAGGACCGGGTCATGCAGCACCACCGCCGGCACGCGCGCCATGAAGCTGAAGAAGGTCAGCCCCAGCAGTCCCAGAAAGCCCAGGGTGAGCAGCACCTCGAAGGCTCCGAAGCCGATGGCCGCCGAGCCCCCTATGGAAGGGCCGATGAGCAGGAACCGCTCCATCCACATGGCCGCCAGCACCGCGCCTCCGAAGACCAGCATGGGACCCGAGCGCTTCTTCAGCCCGGCCCGCAACGAGGCCACCAGGGGCAGGAGGAAGCAGAGCAGGAGCACCAGGATGCCCACGTACCGCCACGGGGTATCGTGCAGACGGTCGATCACGAAGGAGGTCTCGAACGGCAGATTGCCGTACCAGATGACAAACAACTGGGTGTAGAAGAAATCGCCGGTCACGATACCGAAGGCCATGCACAATTTGGCGATGTCGTGAAGGTGGCGCGGCTGGATGGCTGCGTAGAGGCCGAACTGCCGGCGCGTCCAGATCACGGCCACGAGCAGCGCTGCCAGAGACGTGTAGAAGCTGCCGACGAAGTAGTAGGCGCCGATCAGTGTGGAGTACCACTTGGCTTTGAGCGACATGATGAGGTCGACGCCAAGGACCGTGAGGACGAGGGCGAAGGCGATCGTGTAGACGGGTGAGAGAATCACGAGGCGGCGTCCGGCGGCCGCTCCTTCGTGAGCGGCCCCCTTGCTGTTTCGCGCCAGCAGGCGCGCAAGTGCCCCGGTCGGCCTCTGTCCGCTCTCGAGCGCATAGGTGAAGTCAGAGCGCAGCGAGAGATAGATGATGTACAGCCCGAGGATCGCCAGGAGCGCCAGCCCCGCCAGGTTGCGTACCACCAGGAAATCGAGGTCGAGCCACCAGGCCGGGCCGTAGGGATGCTTGACCCAGGGCAGGATGTCGTCCAGCCCGGGAATCATGAGGGCGAACAGGAGGAGGGAGACGGGCAGGAACAGGCCCAGCCCCTCGGCCGCGCGCTTCACGTTGCGGCCCCAGGCGCCGGAAGCCATGTTGAGGACGCAGGTGAAGAGGAGCCCGCCCGTGCCGATCCCGGTGAAGAACAGGAAGTTCACGAGATAGATGCGCCACGCCCGCACCGGGTCCGCCTGCACGCCCAGGTACAGGGTCACGGCCCCGGCGATCGCGAGCAGGCCGCACAAGCTCGCAGCGGCCGCGTGCGCGCGGCTTCTTGCACCCCCTCCGCCGAGCGCGGCGTGCTTCAGGGCGGACTCAGGCACGTTCATGGACCTCGGCCGCTCCTTGCTGCTCCAGCAGGGCCCGGACCTTCTCGGCTCCGCTGCCCTTGCAGGGGATGAAGATCCCGAAGGCATCCACGGAAAAACGCGTGTCATAACCCGGGCTGCCCTTGAGCCTGGGCAGGCCGGACAGGATGAGCATGCTCAGGAAATTCGCCAGGCACCCGAACAGGATGGTGCACTCGAAGCCGACCACGAACCAGGGGATCCAGGCCCACAGGGGCTTGCCCTGGGTGATGAGCCCGAACTTCATGGCCGCATAGGCGGCCAGCGACACGCCGAAGACCAGGCCGGTGAGCGCGCCGATCAGAGTGGCGTACCCGAGCGGGCTCGTCCTCTGGCCCAGGGCCTCCTGGATCTCGTGGGAAGCCACGGGCGAGAACACCTCGATCCCGTCCACCCGCGCCGCCTTGAGCTCGCGGATGGCGGCGGTCAGCTGGTCCATGTATTGGAACACGCCCACGATTCCCGGGCCGTTGTCAGTGGCTGCCATGGACTCCTCCCGCGAGCTTGACCGGCTTGGGCAGCTCTTCCTTGATCTCGGCGATCGAGATCGTGGGGATGAACCGGGTGAAGAGCCAGAAGAACAGGAAAAACCAGCAGAAGGCGCCGATGGCGATACCGATCTCGATCTTCGAAGGAAAGTAGCTCCCCCACGCATAGGGCAGAAAATCGTGGGCCACGCTGCTGATGATGATCACGTACCGTTCGTAGAACATGCCGACATTGATGAGCAGGCTGATTCCGAGCAGCCAGGGGATGGAGCGCCGCACGCGGCGGAAGAAGAACAGGAGCGGGACCAGGGAATTGCAGATGACCATGATCCAGAACGGCCCGGCGAAGCCGCCGACCGCCCTGAAGTTGAAGATATCGATCTCGAAATGGCTGTCGCTGTAGTGGGCCATGAAGTACTCGAACAGGTAGGCATAGCCCACGATCAGGCCGGTCAGGATCACGACCTTGGCGAGCTTCTCGAAGATGTCGATCGTGATGATGGACTCGAGCTTCTGCACCTTGCGCAGCGGGATGAGCAGGGTGATCACCATGGCCAGCCCGGAGTGGATGGCGCCGGCCACGAAGTAGGGGGCGAAGATCGTCGAGTGCCAGCCTGGGATGACGGACAGGGCGAAGTCCCAGGAGACGACCGAGTGCACCGAGATCACGAGCGGCGTGGCCAGGGCCGCGAAGAACAGATAGGCCCGCATGTGGTGGCGCCAGTTGCGCTGGCTGTTGTCCCAGCCGAGCGCGAACAGGCCGTAGAGGCGCCGCCGCAGGCCGGTGGCGCTGTCCCGCACCGCGGCCAGGTCAGGGATCAGGCCGGTGAACCAGAACAGGCTGCTCACGGTGAGATAGGTGGAGATCGCCACCATGTCGAACATCAAGGGCGAGTGGAAGTTGGGCCAGAGCTCGCGCTGGTTCGGAAAGGGCAGCATGTAGTGGACGACCCAGATGCGCCCCAGGTGGATGAGCGGGAAAAGGCCTGCCGTGGTCACGGCGAAGACGGTCATGGCCTCGGCGCTGCGCGCGACGGCGGTTCGGAACCGCGCGCGGAACAGGTACAGGATGGCCGAGATCAGGGTCCCCGAGTGCGCGATTCCGACCCAGAAGACGAACAGGACCAGGTAGATGCCCCAGGCCACGGGGTTGTTTTGGCCACCCACGCCGATCCCGACGAGGATCTGATGCCGCCAGCACAACGCGCCCACCAGCACCCCGCAGGCCAGCAGGGCCGCGACCGCCAGGTAGGCGGCGCCCGGCCTCGAGAGGTTCCTGAGGATCGTGTCGTTCACCTTGGCGTAGGTGAATTCTTTCATGACCGGGGAAGGTCCTTCATGCGGTCTCGAGACCGGCGTTTCGAACGATCTTCTTCAGGTAGATCACGGCCGGCTTGGTGCCCAGCTCGGCCAGGACCTGGTAAGCCCTCTCGTCTCCGGCCAGCTTCGATATCCCGCTCTCCGGGTCGAGGTAGCTCCCGAAATGAATGGCCCGGGCCGGGCACGCCTGCGCGCAGGCCGGCACGACCTCGCCGTCGCGGATCAGGCGCTTCTCGAGGCGCGCGGTCTGGTGCGCGTCCTTGATCCGCTGGATGCAGAAAGAGCACTTCTCCATGACGCCCTTGGTGCGGACCGTGACGTCCGGGTTAAGCTGCATGTTCAGGGGCGGCGTCCGCTCGTAGTGAAAGAAATTGAAGCGCCTCACCTTGTACGGGCAGTTCTGAGAACAGAACCGCGTGCCGATGCAGCGGTTGTAGATCTGGGTGTTCAGGCCTTCCTTGTCGTGGTGCGGGGCATAGACCGGGCAGACCGCCTCGCAGGGCGCGTTGTCGCAGTGCTGGCACAGCATAGGGAGAAAGCGTATGCCCGGATTCTCCTGCTCCTCGACGTAGCGCTCGATCCGGATCCAGGCCATCTCGCGTCCCTCAAGGACCCGCTTGCGGCCGACGGAGGGGATGTTGTTCTCTGCAATGCAGGCCGCCACGCAGGCCGAGCAGCCGATGCACCGGTCCAGATCGATCACCATGCCCCAGCGGTACTTGTCGTGTCCGTGGGCAGGGTAGATGTCGGCCTTGGGGTCGTGGGCCGTCTCGATGGGGATGCGGACCGGAAACTCCTCGTGCGCCTCGCCTGCAGCCGCTTCCGGCCCGCCGTGCCCGTGCCCTCCGGCCTCATGGATCGACTGGGCGATCCCTCTGCCGTGCTGGGACCGGGAGCCGTCCACGTGAGCGAACGGCCGGTTCTCGCCGGTCTTCGGGATGGAGATCCCTGCCACACGGAGGGCGCCCCCGGTCAGGGCGAGCGCGTTGGCGCCGATTCCGTCGGCGAAGCGTCCCAGGCGGGTGTGGCCCAGCCCCAAAGGGATGGCCACCGTTTCCGGGTGGACGCCGGCAGTGATATGGACGCCGATCAGGGCCCTGCCGCCGGGCGTCTGGATCTGGACCAGGTCTCCTTCCGCCAGGCGCTCCCGGGCAGCCCTCTCGGGGTGGACCTCGATCCAGTCTTCCCAGGTGATCATGGAGAGCGGGTCCGGAATCTCAAGCATCCAGGTCTTGTTGGCGTCGCGGCCGTCGAACCAGCGCAGGCTCGGGTAGGCGACCAGGGAAAGGCCATCCGGTTCCTCGCCGGCCCGATAGGCGTAGCCGTCCAGCTGCGGAGACAGGGACGCCGGCCCGGCGGGCCGCCTCTGCTCTTCGGCAAAGCCCCTGGCGAGCAAACTCAGCATCTTTTCCGGGGCGGCCTTGCCCTCGGGCAGCTCGAGCGCCGACCCCAGCCGCCGGAGGACTGCGGACGGATCCTGAGGTTGTCCCTGCGCGGGCTCGGGCCAGGCGTCAGGGGCGAGGATCGCCTCCAGGGGTTTGGAGCCTGCGACCGGACCCATGGTCGGCTGCATGAGATCGACGAGGCCCTTGCGGGGGACAAAGGACCCGAACGACTCGTAAGCCGTGTGCACGGGCAGCGTAAGGTGCGCCATCTGGCTGGTCTCGGTCGAGAAGCTGTCCAGCACGGCGACGAACGGGACCTTGCCGAGCGCCTCGGCGAACCCCGGCAGCGAATAGACCGGGTTGGTCTTGTGCACGACGAGCATGCGGATGTCGCCGGCCGCCATCTTCTCCACCAGCGCGCGCACCGATGCGCCCTTGGCAACGCCCGAAAGGGCCAGGGGCCGGGAGAAGTCCATGCAGGCGGCGGCCGAGCCGGTCCAGAGATTGATCAGGTTGGCCGCCACGACCGCATCGGCATCGCCGTCGGCCAGGACGAAAGGACGGTCGGCGGCGGCGATCCGGGCGGCGAGCGCCTGGACCACGGAGGGCTCCACGTCGGCCCTCCGCGCCAGGGCGGCGGGATCGAGCTTGGCGACGAGCCTTTTCACATCCTCCCGGGCCCCGGAAGCGGACGCAGCTCCGGCCGGGGCGGCCTTCACGACGGCCGCGAGCAGGGCGAAAGAGAAATCTTTTTCCCTCCCGGAGCGCAGCGCGATCCAGCGGTCCGCGTTGGCCCCGGTCATGGAGAGCCGCGTGCCGGCAAACACGAAGCCGGCCTTGGGGCCGCCGGGGTCCCGTGCCGCGGTGAATTGACGCGTGAGCTCGACCGGGGAGATCCAGGTTTCCAGGAAGTCGGCTGCGATCGAAAGGAGGAAGTCGCAGGAGGAAAAGTCGTAAGTGGGCAGAAGGTCCTGCCCGAGGGCGATGCGGTTTCCTTCGCGCACCGCGTCGTAGGAGAGGGGCTCGTAAAAGAGGATCTGGGAGGATCCGGCCCGGGCGAGCCAATGGGCCAGCAGGTCGGCATGAAAACCGTTTTCCAGGCCGGAAAGAACGGCGATCTTCGGCGCGGCCTTGGCCGCCTCTGCCTGAAAGGCGGCGAGCGCCTCTGCCCATCCGATCGGCTTCTGCACGGCCTCTGCCTGCCTGAGACCAGGGCTCTGAAGCCGGTCCGGGCTATACAGGTCCTGGAGCCCGGCCTGGCCACGGGCGCAGAGCGCGCCTCGGTTCACGGGGTGGTCCGGGTTCCCCTCGAGCTTGACGATCCTCGCTTCGCGGTTGCGCGCCAGCACACCGCACCCGGCCGGGCACTGGCGGCAGGAGGTGGCGAACCAGGAGGCGGCCCCGGGCACGATGTTTTCGGGCGCATTGAGAAAAGGGATCAGGAGCCGGGCAGGCTCCTCCGAGCATGCGGCGGCTGCAGCCGCGGTGCCGGTCAGGCCTGTGAGCTTGAGGAAGTCTCTGCGGTTCATTTCATGATGCTGTTCAGGGAGCCGACCCGGAGCGAACCACGCGTTGCTACCGCTGCAGATTTTTCTTCCACTTGGTGGATTCTAGTTCTCTATGTGCGTTACATCAAGCCAGTGAGCGAAAATGCCGGGCCGGTCGCTGGAAAGGCCGGCCGGTAGCTCGGTTCGGGTGGAATTCGACAGGCATGTAAAAGCGTTCGACAGTAAGATGGAGAAGAAGACCAAAAAGTCGCGGGGTCCGGGAAGTTTTGTTGTGAAGTACGGGAAGGCAAAGCGGCTGCTTGGGCGCGGAGCAGACGAATCACTGCACAGGCCGGGGGGTACGGAGGTGTGGTCCTTACAATCCGCGCCCGCGATTGACGAAAATGGTCGATAGAAAGGGATCCGTGAAGCTGAGCCTCGCGAGCGAGCGACCCGGGTCATGGCCGGCAGGGGCGGGCTTGAAACCTGTGCCCTGTGCAAACCAGGGGTGGACGTGTTTCCCGAGCTCCCTCGCACGGTCCCGTTTCGGAGATTGCGAGCTTCGCGAAGCAACCTCCCGGCTCAGCCGGACCCTGGGGGTTGCTTCGGTCGCCTGCGGCTCCCTCGCAATGTCCGCCACATTCGTGTCCTCGCTCCGCCCGCTCGATGCGGCCTTGGCCGGGGAGGACGGCCCGTCTCTTCCATCGTTCCGGCCGGAAGCTCATCATCCGGCTGTCCGCCGCCTCCACCTGATGAATCTCGAAAAAAACCTTTGCCATACTTGTTGCACGTGGCATATATGTCAAGCCGATCGCATGGCGCGCGACGCATCACATCGATCGTGCCGTGTCGCGGCGCGGAACGAGAGCTTTCAACCCGGCAGGGGTACGATTCTTGGAGAACTGGAGAGAAAAGACCCGATTCTTCTACGGCTGGTGGGTGACGGCCGCTTTGTTCTGCGTCCTCATGTTCACGGGCGGCGGCGGGTTCTACGTCTTTCCGGTCTACATCGATTCCTTCCTGAAGGAGTTCGGCTGGAGCATGACGCAGGTCTCGAGCGCCGCGGCCCTCTGGGCCATCGTGTTCGGCTTTTCCGCGCCGGTGGTCGGGACCCTCATCGCTCGCTTCGGCGTGCGCAAGACGATGCTCACTGCGGCGGTTTGCTCCAGCCTGTCCCTTCTGGGGCTCGCATCGGTGAAGAACCTGTGGATGCTGTACGCGGCCAACCTGGTCGCCGGCTTCGCCGTCGCCGGAACGACGCTCGTTCCCGCCCACACGCTCATGACCAACTGGTTCGATCGCTATCGGGGCCGGGCCATCTCCTGGGCCATGCTGGGGATCGGCACGGGCGGCTTCCTCCTGCCGCCCTTCAACGAGCTCATGATCCGGAAGCTGGGATGGCGGAGCGCCTGGCTCGCCGGCTTCTTGATCGTGTTGGTCGTGGTGATTCCGCTCATTGCCGTTTTCATCCGCACGAAACCCTCGGACCTCGGTTTGCTGGCGGACGGCGGCGGCGGAACCGGCGGGAGCTCCGCCAGGATAACCGGTCTGCCGGCCAAACGGGCGCTGGGGACGCTTGCGTTCTGGCTGCTCGCATGCATCTACGTGCTCCAGCTCTTCGGCCTGTCTGCCATGAACTTCCATTTCGTCCCGTTCGCGATCTACCAGGCGCAGTTCCCCTCCCCGACGGCAGCCACCTTCCTCGGATTGACCCTGGGCTTCAGCCTGGCCGGCCGCCTCGTCTTCGGCTGGCTTGCAGACTTCTGGAAACCCGCGTTCCTTCTTGGCATTAGCGGCCTTCTGCTGGCCCTGGGGCCGGCGGTTCTCGAGCTCGCCGTCATCCGGCAGGGAGTTCGGGAGACCGCGCCCCTGTGGCTCTATTCCCTTGCCTTCGGGCTGGGGATCGGCGGCAACGCGGTCATGACGCCTGTCATGGTCAGCCGCTGTTTCGGAGAGCTCTATTTCAGCAAGATCCTGGGTCTCATCATGAGCGGGTTCGCCATCGGCGTCCTGCTGGGGATCCCGCTCAGCGCCAGGCTCTACGACCTGACCCGGAGCTACGAAATACCATTCGTCTGCTGCATCGCCGCGCTCGGTCTTTCGGCCGTGCTGGCGATCCTGGTCCGGCCGGGCCGATACCATCCGGAGTTCGTGTCCGGGTCCGGGTGAGGAGCCGTCCGGACGGCGCACGAAAATGGTTGACGCTCTCGCCGAGACCCTCCTATATTTCCAAATGCCGCAGTGGCCGCTATCGACAGCCTCTCAGGAGGTCGACCATGAACGTAGCAGAGCTGGCCGAGGTTTCCCTGGTTCGCCTGGGCGAGCGCATGGTGCTGGACTTCGACGGAGAGCGGTTCACCAACCGCCGGCTCCTCGAGATGGCGCGCAGGCTCCACCGGGGTCTTGCGCGGCTCGGGCTCTCCAAAGGAGACGTCGCTGCTTTGTGCATGGCCAATCACCCCGTCGTCTACCCTGTCTTCCAGGGCATCTTCCGCACCGGGGCCACGGCCGTGCCGGTGATGTTCCTGCTTGCGGCCCCGGAGCTCCACTACATCCTCTCGGACACCGAGGCCGTGGGTGTGATCACCGACGAGCTGTCGCTCCCTAAAGTGAGGGAAGCCGTCCGGGGCCTCGGGCACGTCCGCTGGATCGTGGTGCGGGGAGGGAGCCCGGACCCCGGTGCTGCGCCAGCCGAGCTGAGCCTCGAAGCCCTCCTGGAGGAGGCTCCGCTGGAGGGCCTTCCCTCGATCGCCGATGATGACGTGGCCATGATGATGTACACCTCCGGCACGACCGGAAAGCCCAAGGGCGCCATGCTCACCCATCGCAACCTGATCGCCTCGGCCGAGGCTGCCAATGACGCCGCCGAGCTCGAGCTCTGGGAAGGGCCGCTCATCGGCCTGAGCGCCATGCCCATGGCGCACATCTTCGGCGTGGGGGTGATGAACGGGGGGTACCTGGTCCCGGAGCACGTCCACGGGTACAACGTGCAGATGGCCTGGTTCGATACGGAAGGCTTCCTCAGGCTCATCCAGCAGCACCGCTCGACGAGCATGGTCGTCGTGCCCACCATGCTCGCTCTCATGCTCAACCATCCGAACCTCGACCGCTACGATCTCTCGTCCCTGAAGCAGGTGGTCAGCGGCGCGGCCCCTCTGCCCCGGGAAATCGCCCGGGCCTTCTCGGACCGGTGCGGCTGCCGCATCCGCGAGATCTACGGCCAGACCGAGTCCACGGGGATCGGCTCGGCCAACCGGGTCTCGGACGCCTACCGCCCGGGCTCGGCGGGCCGGGCGTACTGCAACACGGAGCTCGCGATCTTCGACGACGAGGACCGTCCCGCGCCGCGGGGCGTACGCGGCGAGATCGTGCTGCGCGGGCCCGCGGTCATGAAGGGTTATCACAGGAGACCGCAGGAGACGGCGGACACCCTGAGGGGGGGCTGGCTGCACACGGGCGACATCGGGTACCTGGACGAGGAAGGGTTTCTCTACGTCTGCGATCGCAAGAAGGACCTCATCATCCGCGGCGGCGAGAACATCTACCCCGGCCAGCTCGAGGAGATCCTCTACAGCAACCCGGGCGTGCAGGAGGCGGCCGTCGTGGGCGCGCCGGACCCGGTCTTCGGGGAGAAGGTCGTGGCCTACGTGGTAGCCAGAGACGGCTTGTCCCTGTCCGAGAACGAGCTGGCGGAGTTCATGCGCACCCAGATCTCTCCGTTCAAGGTTCCCTCCCGGTTCGTCTTCGTGGACGGCCTGCCGAAGACCCTGGTGGGCAAAGTGCTCAAGCGCGAGCTCCGGGAGCGTGCGGCCCGGGAAGCCACCTGAGACGCTGGGCCTTCGGGCGCCCTCGTCCCCGGCTTCGCAGCTCCGCTGGGCTGTTCGGGAAGCCTGGAAACGCGAAGGTTGGAACGATGGCGGGTTTGCCTTTGGAAGAACGGTGACGCGCCCTCGAGCCGGAAGGTCCGAGGTCACTTTATGTTCAGGATGCACCAGCACAGGCCCTTGACGACTTCATGCATCTTCCCGAAGTCCAGGGTGTCGATCGTATCCGTCTCACGGTGGTAATTGGGATTTCGATAGAAGGCGGTATCGGTGATCATGACGGCGTCATATCCGAACTCCCAATAGCTGCGATGGTCAGAGAAATCCACACCCCTTATGGACGATGGAGCCCTCAGGGTCCGCACTCGAACGGAAGTCGCCTTCAGGTGTCTGGCAACTCGAGAAGCGAGACAAGAGCTGCCGAAGTTGCTGATGACTCCGATGAAATTGCCGGTGGACGGATAGAATAGCCGCAGCAGGGCGAGCGGATAGTTTTGCGAGCCCGCTTCTTCCGTGAAATACCCGATCATCTCCAGGCAGATCATGCCTTTGACGCGGACGCCCTGATTGTGCAGGGACTCCGCATGCACGTGACTGCCCATCCCCGCGGTCTCGAAGAAAGGAGGCTCTTCCAGGGCGTAGGCAACGAAATCGACCCTGCCGGGCAGCTCGGATTCGTGCTTCTTTGCGAAACGGGCGACCTCCAGCAGTCCCGCAACTGCACTTGCGTTGTCGTCGGCGCCGGGACTCTCTCCGCAGACATCGTAGTGAGCCCCGACGATCAGGCGGCTGCCTTCCGCAGGGCCGGCGCTCGCCAGGACATTCGCGTAGGCGCTGCCCGAAATCACGTAGGTCTGCTCCATGGGCTCAAACCCATATTCAGCGAGCTTCCGGTAGATGTAAGCAGCTGCCCGTTTCATGGATTCCGGATGGTCATGACTGCGGGCCGGCTGCAGCGTTGTGAGATAGCGCACGGTGTCCTTCATGTTGTCCGTGCTGACACCGGGATCGGGATGGCAGAGGCGCCCGTGCGCGCATCCGTATGCGACGAGGAGGAGGATGGATAGGACGAAGATCATGGCCCGCATGGTCTTGATGCGCCCGATCGGTACGGGGCTTGCCCGGACCTCCGATGCGAAGGAAAAGGTCGCTCGTTTGGGGCTCAGGCCGATGCCGCCGGGGCTGCGGTCTTCGGCCGCTTCAGCCTGCCCCTGATGGCCACCGCCAGGCCGAGTGAATGGGACGAGCGGTTGTCGGCAGAAGCGCTGTTCGGCTCTGCCTATTACCCGCTGAGGAGCCTGGCTGTCAACAGGAATCAGCCGCATGCAGCAAAGACTCTCCGACAAGGAGACGGAGGATGGCTCCGACCGGGAGGATCCCGCCGGCATTCCGTTCTTTGTTTGCCGGCCTTCGTTTTCCGTGGCAGAATCAGAGGTATCGATTGGGCCCGGGAAGATCGGTCAGGAAGATCGGAGTAGCAGCCTTGAAGGTGGCCGTGCCGAAAGAAGTCTTCGAAGGCGAGACGAGGGTCGCCCTGACGCCGGCCGTCGCGGACGAGATCCGGAAGCGGCAGCACGAGGTGCTGGTGGAGGCAGGCGCGGGCCGGGCCTCCCTTTTTGCGGACGAGCAGTACCGGGAGGCCGGGGCGGCCATCGTCGGTGATCCGGTGGAGCTCTACCGATCTGCCGACGTGGTCCTCAAGGTGAATCCGCCCGAAGTGCACCCGGAGGCCGGCCGGCACGAGGTCGAGCTCTTGCGGGAAGGCGCCGCGCTCATCGGATTCCTCATGCCGCTGGACAATCCCGAGGCGATCGAGAGGCTCGCGCGCTGCCGGATCACGAGCTTCGCAATGGAGTACATCCCCAGGATCACCCGTGCCCAGAGCATGGACGCCTTGAGCTCCATGGCCACCGTCTCGGGCTACAAGGCGGCTCTGGTCGGCGCCGGCCTGCTCCGCAAGTTCTTCCCGCTCCTCATGACAGCCGCGGGCACGATCCCGCCCGCCACGGTGCTCGTTCTGGGCGCAGGGGTGGCCGGCCTGCAGGCCGTGGCCACGGCCAAGCGCCTGGGCGCCAAGGTGGAAGCCTTCGACCCGCGCCCGGCCGTCAAGGAGCAGGTGCAGAGTCTGGGCGCGCAGTTCGTCGAGATGGAAGTCCCGGAGGACGTCGAGACAGCGGGCGGCTACGCAAAGGAGCAGTCCGAGGAGTTCCTCCGGCGGGAGCAGGAAACGATCGCGGCGCGGCTGGCCAAGGTCGACGTCGTCATCACGACGGCCCAGGTCTTCGGCAAGAAGGCGCCCGTCCTGATCACCGAGGAGATGGTCGAGCGGATGCGGCCGGGCTCGGTGATCGTGGACCTGGCCGTCCGGCAGGGCGGCAATTGCGCGCTCAGCAGGCCCAAGGAGACCCTGGAGAGGCACGGTGTGACGATCGTGGGCGCCTGGAACCTTGCGGCCGAGGTGCCGGTCCACGCAAGCCAGATGTACGCCCGAAACATCGCCAACCTCTTCCTCCATATCTACCCGGCTCCGTCGAGCGTCCCGGATTACGAGGACGAAATCACGAGGGCGTCCTGCATCACCCGCGCGGGAGAGATCGTTCAGGAGTCGGTCCGAAAGACGCTGGAGCTGAAGCCCTGAGGAGCCCCCGAACGCGGGTGGGAGGCGGAAGGGCGCGAGGACCCGGAGATCCATGGCTGAACAGAACATCTTCACGCGTGAAGAGCTGAGCAGGCACAACGGCAAGGAAGAGCCCACCGTTTACTTCGCCTATCAGGGGGTGGTCTACGACGCCTCGGGGAGCAAGCTCTGGAAGACCGGCCAGCACATGCGCAGGCATGAGTCCGGGGCCGATCTCACGGCCGATCTGTCGGCCGCCCCGCACGGGGCCGACGTGCTGGAACGGGTGCCCAGGGTCGGCACCCTCCGGCCCGAGAAGGAGCCGTCGGAGGAGAACCTGCCGCCGTTTCTGGCATCCCTCCTCGAGCGCTACCCGAAGCTGAGGCGGCACCCCCACCCCATGACGGTCCACTTCCCCCTGGCCTACACCCTGGCGATTCCTCTCTTTTACGTCCTCTTCCTGGCGACCGGGAGAGCCGCATTCGAGGCCACGGCGTTCTACCTGATCGCCCTCGACATCCCCTCCACCGCGGTGGGTATGGTGACGGGCCCTTACGCGTGGTGGGTGAATTACGGGGCCAAGCTGTCGTTCAACATCAAGGTGAAGATGAGCTTCTCGGCCATCCTGATGACCCTGCTTCTCGTCCTCTTCTTCTGGAGGATCGGCGATCCCCGACTCCTGTTCGGCTCGAGCGGGGCCAGGACAGGGTTCCTGGCGCTTTCATTCCTGCTTCCCTTCGTCGTGGGGGTCCTCGGATGGATCGGTGCGAAGATGACCTTCCCGCATTGAAGGCTTCCTCTCTCTGCGCCCCGTTTGCGGCGGGAGCCGGCCCGTCGCGCGGCGGCCAGGGACAAAAGGCATATGGAAGAAGGAGATTGCCATGAAGAAGCCCCTGCCCCCGACCTTTCAGGATTTCGTGAAGAAGTACCCCGCCGTCTGGCAGGCCCACGAGAAGCTCACGCAGGCTTGCGCCGACATGGGTCCTCTGGACAGAAAGACCCGGGAACTCATCAAGCTCGGGATCTCGGTGGCGGCCCACCTCCAGACAGCGGCCGAGCGGCACGCCGTCATGGCGATCGAGAACGGCGCCACTGAGGAGGAGATCTTTCAGACGGTGATGATGACCATGACGACCTGCGGGCACCCGATCACGGCGGCTGGCTACAAATGGGTGAGCAGTGCTCTGGGGAAAGCCCCCAAGAGACGCAGGGGGGTTCTGGTGAAGAAGTCCAGATAACCGATACGGAATTCAGGACACCGGGCTTCCGGACAGCCAGATCGCCTCGATCTCCTCGGGCGTGTATCTCCGGCCCTGCCCTGCCCCCGGGCAGCGCTTCCGCACCTCTCCGTACCAGGTGCGCCGGTTGAGGTTCTCGGGCCAGAAGGGCCATGTGCGGCACTGCCTGGGCCGGACGGGGTAGACCCCGCAGCTCGCATCGCGAAGCATGACGCAGGCGCCCCGGTCGGATCTGAGCACGGCGTATTCGTCCGATCTCGTCACGTATCTGCGGTGAAATTCGTCGGGGTAGAGGTTCAGGTAAGCGGCCATCTTCAGGATGTCGTCCCGGTCGATGTATACCTCGGTGTAAGGGCCTTCATCCCAGCAGCACTTGCCGCACCGCAGGCAGGAGAAATGCAGGCCGTTCCGGTACCAGATTCCATTTTTCATGAATTTCATTATTATCGAGCCCCCGAGAGGGGTCAATTGCGGCCGGCTGCGGGGATGACGAAGTGTGACCGGGCTCGAAGGCGGAATCCGGCTTCTTCTCCGTCATTCCGGCGCAGGAGGGTGTGTCATAAATCCGGTCAGACCCTCGTGCGACCACTCATTCCGGAGGACTCGGAGGCGCGGCCGCATGATTTC
>JBFLZG010000033.1:0-73863 GCA_040756235.1 bacterium
ATGTACGCCTCATTCCTCAGGATTTGACTCGGGCCGTCCATGGCCCTCGCCCTGCGGGCGCATCATCCTGGCGGATGATGCGCCCAATTCCGCTGTCCTGCGGAATTGTCGCGCGCCTTGCATCTGGCCATTTCTGAACAGCCTCCCGGAGTCGAATTCTTGGACATGCTCCTAGACAAGGAGGGGAATCTGGTGAACGAGCCTTTTGAACCGGTGGTCTTGGCTTTCTGCTGCAACTACTGCGCTTACGCGGCCGCCGACCTGGCAGGATCCATGCGCATGGATTATCCGCCCAACGTGAAGATCATCCGAATCCCGTGCACCGGAAGGCTGGACGCGATGTTCCTGCTCAAGGCGCTCGAGAACGACACGGACGGAGTCTTCGTTGCCGGATGCCTGGAGGGGAATTGCCACTTCGAGGCAGGCAACCTGCGAGCGCGCAAACGCGTAGGCTACGTGAAACGCATCCTCGGGGACATCGGAATCCACCCGGACCGGGTTGAGATGTACAACCTATCGGCGGCAATGGCTTCACGCTTCGTAGAAGTGGCGCGCGGCTTCACGGAACGAATCCGCGCCCTCGGACCTTCGCCGGTGAGGACCGGAAAGGGGCCTGAATGGCGCTTCCGCATGGTCGAGGAACCCGAAGGGGGCGCACGAACGCCCCAGCAGCCCGCTTGAGATCAGACGACCAAAATCAGAATGCCAGCAAATGGGAACCCAGGAGAAACTCATGAGCACAAAGTACGAACAGATGTGGGAACAGCTCGGTCTGGATATCCCGGCCCACGACGGCCTCCTGAAGGTGCTGGGACAGTTCTACGGCGACATCTACTTGTCCCAGCAGGGCCGGCTGCGTGGCGCCGAATACCTGGACTTTGTGCTTGCCGAGGTGCACGGATTACGCATCCAGGAGATCCAGGAGGCCAAGGCTCAGGGCAAGAAGGTCATAGGCACCTTCTGCATCTTCGTCCCGGAGGAGATCATCTGGGCTCTCGGCGGCGTGAGCGTGGGTCTTTGCGCAGGAGCCGAGATCGGCCAGGAACAGGCCGAACGGGTGCTGCCGCGCAACACGTGCGCCCTGATCAAATCTTTCATGGGCTTCAAGCTCGCCCGCCTCTGCCCTTATTTCGAATCCTGTGATCTGGTCGTTGGGGAGACCACCTGCGACGGCAAGAAGAAAGCGTACGAGATTTTGGGCGACCACGCGCCTGTATATGTCATGGAGGTCCCGCAAATGAAGGAGCCGAGGGACCGCGCGTTGTGGATGCAGGAGATGCTCCGCTTCACAGCGCGGCTCGAGACCTTGACAGGGGGTTCTCTGCAGCCGCAGGCGCTGTCCGGCGCCATCCGCATGCTCAATGGCCGCCGCCGGGTTCTCCAGCGCCTGGACCGCCTGCGTAAAGCCGTCCCGGTCCCCATCTCCGGGCGCGACGCCCTCCTCATCAATCAGATCTCGTTTTACGACGACCCGGTCCGGTTCACCCTCAAGATCGGTGAGCTCTGCGATGAGCTGGAAGGCCGCGTGCAAGCGGGCGCAGGCATCGTACCCGGGGGGACGCCGCGAGTCCTGCTGTCCGGATGTCCGATGGCCGTGCCCAACTGGAAGATCCCCTTCGTGGTTGAATCGAGCGGGGCCGTGGTGGTGGGCGAAGAATCGTGCATTGGCGCCAGGAATACCCGCGACCTGGTCGACGAAAGCGCCAGTACCCTGGCGCAGATGCTCGAGAATCTGGTCGACCGCTACATGAAGATCGACTGCGCCTGCTTCACCCCGAACGCGGAACGGCTCGAACACATCGTGCAGATGGCGCAGGACTTGGACGTGGACGGGGTTGTCCATTATGCACTGCAGTTTTGCCATCCGTACGCAATCGAAGCCTTTAAGGTGGAGCAGGCTCTGGAAAGAGCCGGGATCCCCATGATCAGGATCGAGACCGATTACAGCATGGAAGACGTTGACGTCCTCAAGAATCGCGTGGAAGCCTTTGTGGGGATGCTCAAGTGAGACTGGCGGGGATCGATCTGGGCTCGAGAGCGATCAAGGTGGTGGTCGTCCGTGCGGACGGCGGAATCCTCGAACAGAGGTCAGCGGACACCACCTTCGACCCCCTGCGACAGTGTCAGGAGCTTCTGGACGGACTCCGGTTCGACCGCATCCAAGCCACGGGATACGGAAGGCACCTTTTCCGGGACGTCTACGAAAAAGCCTGCATCGTCTCTGAGATCCTGGCACATGCCAGAGGTGCGATCGCTGCGGAACCTCGCGTGAGAGCCGTCCTCGACATCGGAGGCCAGGACACCAAGGCCATCGCCCTGGACCCGGCCGGAAAGGTCCTCAAATTCGAGATGAACGATCGTTGCGCAGCCGGCACAGGGAAATTCCTGGAGGTCATGGCCCGCGCCTTCGGGCTCTCTGTGCACGATTTCGGACCCTTTGCCGAAGCCGCGCACCGCCCTTGTAAGATCTCCAGTATGTGCACGGTTTTCGCGGAGAGCGAGGCCACGTCGCTCATGGCAAGAGGAGAGCCTCCGATGAACATCGCGTTTGGCCTGCACCTGGCCGTTGCGGCCAGATCCGTGGCGATGCTGAGGAGAGTGACGGCGTGCGGGCCGGTCGCTTTCACCGGAGGGGTCGCCCGCAATAGCTGCATCCGCCGGTTGCTGGAAGACGCGCTGGAGGGTCAGCTTCTGATAGCCGCAGAGCCTCAGTTCATCGGGGCACTGGGCGCGGCGCTCCTGCTACGCGGTTAGGACACTATCAAGACTTTGGGAGCTCAACATGGAGCAAGTCATCACCATCGACGCGCGCGGCCTGGCCTGCCCCGGGCCCGTTCTGAAGACGAAAGCGGCCCTGGAGGAAGACCCCGGCGCTGCAATCGAGGTCCTTGTCGACAACGAAGGATCGAGCGAGAACGTCCTCCGCTTCGCGCGCAGCCAGGGCCGGGCCGCGCGGTCCGTCGCCGAGGGCGCGGCATTCCGCGTGCTCATCGGCTCCGGCGAGCCGTCCGGCTTGCCGGCTCGCGAGCCGTCGCCATCTCCCGATCCCGCAAGCCCGGAGCCACTCCCGGCCTGCCGAGACGGCGGCCTGGTCCTGTACGTCGGGGCCGATCAGATGGGCAGGGGCTCGGAGGATCTCGGAAGGAAGCTGATGCGCGGCTTCCTGAGGACCTGGCTGGACGGCGAGCGAAAGCCCTGGCGCATCCTCTTCCTCAACAGCGGCGTCCGGCTCACGACGGTCGATGAAGAGGCCGTGGAGATCCTCGAGTTGCTCGAGCACCGAGGGGTCGAGGTCCTCTCTTGCGGGACCTGCCTGGAGCACTTCGGGCTCATCCAGGCGCTCCGGGTCGGAAGGGTCACCAACATGTACGAGATCGTCGAGACCTTCTCGGCGGCTCACCGGGTCGTCTCGCCGGCTTGAGATCCGAGATCGAACAAGCTGATTGACGCTCCTGTACCGCGGATGCACCGCCCTCGCTCGACTCGGGGCAGAGCGCTACCTCCCCACACAGCACGTCCAGCGGCAGAAATCTTCTCTTCTAGAACAAGGCCGCAGGCTGTTCAAAAATGCCCAGATGCAAGGCGCACGACAATTCCGCAGGACAGCGGAATTGGACGCATCATCCGCCAGGATGATGCGCCCGCAGGGCGAGCGCCATGGACGGCGCGAGTCAAATCCTGAGGAATGAGGCGTACAAGGCAGTACGCCGCAATGACCCCGGCTTTCGCCGGGGCAGGCTGCCCCAGGACCTCCACGCCGCATGAGTGCAACGCAGCAGATGGGCGTTTTTCAACAGCCTGCCATTGCTTTCTTCAGGAGCTCGCTAACCCGCTTGCCTTCGGCCCTGCCCTCCACCCTGGCCATGACGGCCTTCATGGTCTGCCCGAAGCTCCCCTTGCCCGTCTCCGCCATCACCTCGGCGATGATCTTTTCGAGGTCGCTGTCGGAAAGCCCGGCCGGCAGGAGCGCCTCCAGCACCCTGAGCTTCTCCTCCTCCCCGGGGATCCGCTCCGGCATGTTCGCCTTGCGGTAGGAGTCGAGCGTGTCCTGGATCTCCTTCATCTCCCGCTTCACGATCTTGAGGACTTCCGGCTCGGGAAGCTCGGTCACGTTCCGGAGCCTTCCCTTCTCGGTCGAGACCTTCGTCTTGATCATCTTGATGACGGAAACGGCGGCTGCGTTCTTCTCACGGGTGAACTGGAGCAGAAGCTTCTGGATGCCCGCTTCGCTGAGCTTGGTCTCCGCCATGATGCCCTCCTTCCCCTTTTTCCCAATCGGCGGACCCGGCCGGGACGGCGGTGCCGGGCTCGGCCATCGGTCTCTGTGATGTTCCCGATTCTCCCCGATCCTGGACGCTGGTCGGGCTTTATGTTAGCTTGTCCGGTGCGATCGAGTAAACCGGGCCGCCGCACAGCCGGCGGCAGTTGCATCAGACACGAACAGGACGAGCGAGGAAAGGGATTCTACCATGGCCAAGGCGAAACCCGGGAAGACCTCCGGAAGAAAACGGGGCAAGACCAACCGGCTGAAGGCGAGCCTCCGCAGAAAGCGGACCAAACAGGTACTGCGGGTTACCAAAGGCGAGCGCAAGCACTCCTGTTGAAGGCTGATGAAAAGCGCCCATCTGCGGCGTTCGGCTCGCTCTTCGTCATTGCGGCGTACTACGATGTACGCCTCATTCCTCAGAGCTTCGCCTGCCTTGCATCTGGACGCTTTTGCTCAGCCTTCACGAGTGATTCCTCTCCGGCCCGATCACCTCCATTCCCCTCATGTACGGGCGCAGCACCTCCGGAATCTCGACGCTCCCGTCCTCCCGCTGGTAGTTCTCCAGGATCGCGACCAGCGTCCTGCCCACGGCCAGGCCCGAACCGTTCAAGGTGTGCACGAACCGGACCTTGCCTTTTCCGCCCGGACGGTAGCGGATGCCGGCGCGGCGCGCCTGAAAATCCTCGAAGTTGCTGCAGGACGAGATCTCCCGATAGAGGTCCTGGCCCGGAAGCCATACTTCGATATCGTAGGTCTTGGCCGAGGAGAAGCCCATGTCCCCGGTGCAGAGGGTCACGACCCTGTAGGGTAGGCGGAGTTGCTGCAGGACTTCCTCGGCGTCCCGGGTCAAGGACTCCAGCTCCTCGTAGGAGCGCTCCGGCACGGCAAACTTGACCAGCTCCACCTTGTTGAACTGGTGCTGGCGGATGAGCCCCCGCGTGTCCTGCCCGTACGAGCCCGCCTCCTTCCGGAAGCAGGGCGTGTAGGCCACGTACCGGACGGGAAGCTCTTCCTCGGAGAGGATCTCGTCCTGATGGATGTTGGTGACCGGCACCTCGGCCGTCGGGACGAGGTAGTAGTCGGAGTCCGCCACCCGGAACAGGTCTTCCTCGAACTTGGGCAGGTTGCCGGTGCCGACGAAGCTCTTGCGGTTGGCCATGAACGGAGGCAGGACCTCCAGGTACCCGTGCTCCCGGACGTGAAGCTCCAGCATGAAGTTGATCAGGGCCCTTTCCAGCAGCGCCCCCATGCCGCGGTAGAGCACGAAGCGGGCGCCGGCAATCTTGGAGGCGCGCCCGAAATCGAGAATACCCAGGGCCTCGCCGATCTCCCAGTGGTTCCGGGGCGCAAAAGGCAGAGCTGCCGGCTCCCCCCACCTCCGGACTTCGGGATTGTCCCGGCTCCCTGCGCCCACCGGCACCGAAGGATGCGGCAGGTTGGGGATTCTCAGAAGCAGGCCCTGGAGTTGCTCGTCCGCCTCGCCCAGCTCCTTCTCGAGGTCCTTGATCCGGGCCGAGACGCCCTGCATCTCCCGGATCCGCTCGGAAGCGTCCGTCCCCTGCCTCTTCAAGCGCCCGATCTCCTCGGACGCCCGGTTGCGGCTCTCCTTCAGCTCCTCCACGCTCTTGAGGAGCGCTCTTCTCTTTTCGTCCCACTCGCGAAACGTGTCCAGGAACGCCGCCTCACCCCGGGTCTTCAGCCTCTGTCCGGCCTGGTCGAGGTTTTCCCGCAACCACTTCACGTCCAGCATTTCCACTCCTAACCCGCCGAGCCGCCGGCAGCGGTTTCACCCGCTCCCGCAGCCGGCGGCGAGACGCTTCGTCAAACGCCTCTGCTGCAGCTGCCCGCTCCCTGCTTGTAGCACTCCGCATCGCCACCGTCAACGCGGACGGCGCGCGGATGCCCGTCGGGCGCGCCCTTTCCTTTACGCGCGGCTCCCTCTATAGTGAAGACCGGTGTTTGGAAGAGGATTCCGAGGACAGGGACTCATGGAAAAGCGCATCACCCTGGGCACGGCCGGCCACATCGATCACGGCAAGACCGCCCTGGTCAAGGCGCTCACCGGCATCGACACGGACCGGCTCAAGGAGGAAAAGGAACGGGGAATCACGATCGAGCTGGGATTCGCCTCCCTGGCCCTGGATTCCGGCATCCGTCTGGGAATCGTCGACATGCCGGGCCACGAGCGCTTCATCGATCACATGGTGGCCGGCGCCTCGGGCATCGATCTCGTCCTGCTGGTCGTGGCCGCTGACGAAGCCGTCATGCCCCAGACGGTTGAGCACCTGGAGATCTGCAGGCTCCTGGGGGTGCAGAGCGGCCTCGTGGCTTTGACCAAGATCGACCTCGTGGACGAGGAGACGCTCGCGCTCGCGCGCGAGGACGTGGCCGAGCTCGTTCGGGGCACCTTCCTGGAGAGCAAGCCGGTCGTGCCCTTCTCCTCCGTGACCGGGGAAGGCAGGAAGGAGCTGCTGGGTGCCCTCGGGGCCTTGGCCCGTGAAGTCTCGGCCAAGAGGCAGGAGGGTGCCGCCCGGATGCCCATCGACCGGGTCTTCACCATGAAGGGATTCGGAACGGTGGTCACCGGCACGCTTCTGGCCGGGAAGCTCACCCTGGGAGAAAGCATCGAGGTGCTGCCTTCGGGCCATCGCGCCAAGATCCGCGGCATCCAGGTGCACAACGCCTCGGTGAAAGAGTCCATGGCCGGGTCCCGAACCGCCGTGAACCTGCAGGGGGTCGAGAAGTCGTCGATCGCGAGGGGCGAAGTCCTCGTCAAGCCGGACTCCTTCGAGCCTTCTCAGCGCATCTACGCGCACCTGCACTACCTCCCGCAGAACAGGAAGGAGCTGCCGGACCGCTTCCGCCTGGTGGTCCACTGGGGAACCACCCGGGTCTTCGGCAGGGTCGCTCTCATCGACCCGGCTCCGCTCGAGCCCGGCAAATCGGCCTTCGCCCAGCTCAGGCTCGAGGCTCCTCTGCTCCCCGTATTCGGTGACCGGTTCGTGATCCGGGATTTCTCCACGAACCGCACCCTGGGGGGCGGCGTGATCCTCGACCCGCAGGCCGAGCCTTACCGGCGCCGGATCAAGGAAGATCTCCTCCCCTGGTTGAGGAAGCTCCAGGGGGAAGCCCCACAGGAGCGGATCCGCTACTTTCTCTGGAAGCAGGGCAAGCGCGGCGACTCGGCTTCCAGGCTGGCGGTCCGGAGTCAGCTCGGCGTCGACGACTGCCTGAAGCTCTGCCGCGAGCTGGCGGAAAGAGGCGAGCTCGTGGAATACGAAACGGAGAGCCATGCCTTCACGCTCCGGGATCGCTTCGAGTCTCTGTGCCGGGAGACCCTGGAAGCGATCGCGGCCTTCCATCGGGAAAACCCCTATCAGGAAGGCATGCCCAAGGAAGCGCTGCGCGGCAGGGTCTCGGAGCCGGTCCCCGAAAAGCTCGCCTCCCTGTGCCTCTCCCGCCTGGTGGAGAAGGGAGAGATCGCCGTCGTCAGGGACAAGGTCCGCCTGGCAGGACATGAAGCGCGGCTCAGCGACGAGGACACGAAGCTCCGGGAAGACGTCCTCAGGCGCATCACCGAAGGGGCCGCCATGCCGCCCTCGGTCCGGGAGC
Source organism: bacterium (assembly GCA_040756235.1). Taxonomy (GTDB): domain Bacteria; phylum Desulfobacterota; class DSWW01; order DSWW01; family DSWW01; genus JBFLZG01. Next base: position 7,880 of record JBFLZG010000033.1, read on the forward strand.
TTGCGGCAGAGACCGCATGCCCGGAGCCGCGCTTGAAGAACCTCCTGGATTTTCTCGCCGGCGCCGAAGAAGTCGTAAAGGTTGCCGAGGATCTCTATTTCGCCCGGAGCGTGCTGGACGATCTGAGGACGCGGCTCGTCCGCCACCTGGAGGAGAAAGGGGAGATCCAGCCGGGTGACTTCAAGACCTTGAGCCAGGCGACCAGGAAGTATACCATCCCCCTCCTGGAATACTTCGACCGCATCCGCATCACCTTGCGCAAGGGTGACGTTCGGGTCCTGCGGGAGAGGAAGAGCTGAAGGAGAGGTATCAGGTTTCAGGTGTCAGGCTCCAGGCCCCTCCCCACCGCGCCGGAGAAATTTTGGCTTTCCTGACACCCAACACCTGAAACCTAACACCTGACACCTATGGCCTCGCGAACCTTGATCACGGGCCTCGGGGGTTTTGCCGGAAGCCACCTGGCGGAGCGCCTCCTCGAGGCCGGCGACACGGTCGAAGGGACTTGTTCCCCTCGAGGGGATCTCGCCCATATCCGACACCTCCAGGATCGAGTGGTCGTTCACCGGTGCGACCTTCGATCTTCACGGGCCACGTCCGAGGTCGTCCGGAAGGCGCGGCCCGATGTCGTCTATCACCTGGCCGCTGTTACCTTCGTGCCTGAAGGAGAAACCGACCCTGGAAATCTCTTCGAGACGAACTTTCTCGGGACCTTGCACCTCCTGGAGGCTGTGCGCCGGGAAGCGCCGCAGGCGCTGTTCGTCTTCATCAGCAGCTCGGAGGTGTATGGAGGGGTCGGTCCCGAGGAGAGCCCGATCACGGAAGAACACCCCGCGAGGCCGGTCCACGCGTACGGTCTCTCGAAGCTCGTGGCCGAGCAGCTCGTGGAGATGTACGGGAAGACGCGCGGGGTCTCGGCCCTGCGCCTCCGCCCCTTCAACCACATCGGGCCGCGGCAGTCCGACCGCTTCGTCTGCTCGAGCTTTGCAAGACAGATCGCCAGGATCGAGAGCGGCCGGCAGGAGCCCGTTGTGCGGGCAGGGGATCTCACCCCGATTCGGGATTTCACGGACGTGAGGGACATGGTTCGAGGCTACCGGCTCGCGGCCGAGCGGTGCATGCCGGGGGCTCTTTATCAGATCGCCTCGGGAACGGGGGTCCCCATCGGCCGGGTCCTGGAGGAGTTGCTCCCGTATGCCGGCGTGCCGGTCGAGGTCCGCCCGGATACGTCCCGGCTCCGCAAGGTGGACATCCCCGTGCTCGTGGGAGACCCGGGGAAGTTCATCGCGGCCACAGGCTGGCGCCCTCGTTTCCGGCTCTCGGAGACGCTCAGGGACCTGTACCGGTTCTGGAAGGCTCGGATCGCACAGGAGGAAGCGTGACCGCAGGCCCATTCGCCGTGAGACGGCCTCGATTCATGCCGCTCTCGAGAAAAGCCCAGAACCGCTTGATCCTCGGCTCTTTCTTCGGCTTCCTGCTCTTCATCGGATTCCAGAATCAGCTCCGGATGACGGACGAGATCGAGGCCTTTCGCAACGACGCATACGTCATGCGCCTGCGCCAGGTGGTCCGTACCGAGTTCCTGGCCTCTCGAGCAGGCCGGGCGGGCGCGCTGGACGTCACGGCCCGGATCGGCACAGCGCAGCTCGGCCAGATCATCGCGAAGCTCGCGGATACGCGTCCGGAAGGCCTCCTTCTGGAAGACGGGCCCGCAGGGAGCGGCCGGCTCACCGGTCTGGGGCATCCGTTCCTGGGCGGCAGACCGGAAAGGACGGTCTGGCGGCTCGTGGCCGGAAGGCCCGGGGGAACCCTGGAGATCGAGGCGCACCCGGAACAGGAGCCGGCTCGTGAGCGGTTGCCGTAGGGGCGACGCTTGCCGCTCCCTGATTCGTCATCCCGACCCAGCTGCGGAGCGCGTGCGAGCCGGGATCCGGAAGGGTGCACCAGGACCAGCTGTGGTGACTGGGCGCAGGGGCTGGATTCCGGCCCCTGCCCCGGACTCCGATTGAGGCGATGTTCACGACCCTGATCCGGGGTTCGCCGGAATGACGGAAAGCATGCGGCCGCGCCTCCGAGTCCTCCGGAATGAGTGGTCACACGAGGGTCTGACCGGATTTATGACACAGCCTCCTGCACCGGAATGACAGAACCCTGGGGGCGACGCATGCGTCGCCCTCACGACCGGAAAGGGGATGCAGAGACATGGCACCAGAGCCCAAGCGCGCCTTGATCACCGGCATCACGGGGCAGGACGGCTCCTACCTGGCCGAGCTTCTCCTGGAAAAGGACTACGAGGTCTACGGCCTCGTCCGGAGGAGCAGCACGATCAACCTCGAGCGGATCCAGCACATCCAGGATCGGATCCGTTTCATCCCGGGCGATCTGCTGGACCAGAACTCGCTGCTCGAGGCGATCCGGCTCGTGGAGCCGCACGAGGTGTACAATCTGGCGGCCCAGTCCTTCGTGCCCACTTCCTGGAATCAACCGGTCCTGACCGGTGAATTCACGGCGCTCGGCGTGACCAGGCTCCTGGAAGCCGTGCGCATGGCCAAGCCCGACGCCCGCTTCTACCAGGCCTCGAGCTCGGAAATGTTCGGCAAGGCACACGAGGTCCCGCAGAACGAGAGCACCCGGTTTCACCCGCGCAGCCCGTACGGCGTGGCCAAGGTGTACGGCCACTGGATCTCCTTGAACTACCGGGAGTCTTACGGCCTCTTCACGTGCAGCGGCATCCTGTTCAACCACGAGTCGCCGCGCCGCGGCATCGAGTTCGTTACCCGGAAGGTCTCCTATGGAGTGGCCAAGATCAAGCTGGGCCTCAGCCGCGAGCTCAGGCTGGGCAACCTCGACGCGCAGCGGGACTGGGGATTCGCCGGCGATTACGTACAAGCCATGTGGCAGATGCTGCAGCTGTCCGGCCCGGAGGACTTCGTGATCGCCACCGGCGTGACCCACTCGGTGCGGGAGCTGGTGGAGCTGGCCTTCGGCATCGTCGGTCTTTGCTGGGAGGACTACGTCGTGCTCGATCCGAGGCTGGTCCGGCCGGCGGAGGTGGACATGCTCCGCGGAGACTGGAGCAAAGCCCGGGAACGGCTCGGCTGGAAGCCGCGGGTGCCTTTCGAGGACCTCGTCCGCATGATGGTCGAGGCCGATCTCGAACGGCTGCGCTCCGGCAGGGCGCACCTGATCAGCGCGGCGGAGCCTTTCTCCAGAAGAGCATGAAGCCGCCCTTTCGCCGGCTGCTCTCCCGGTCGCCGCTTTTGCTTCGAAACCTCCCTTCGCAGTAACATCTTTTGCAGGTCTGCCAAAGGCGCGCGACTCGTTCAGCTGCGCTCTTTCAAGGAGGATCTGATGGCAGCAAGCAGGGCGGAAGACGGCCATCTTTACGGGGTCATCATGGCCGGCGGTCGAGGCACCCGTTTCTGGCCAGCCAGCCGGCATGGCAGGCCCAAACAGCTCTTGCCGATCCTCGGCGATCGGCCTTTGCTGCGGCTGGCCGTGGAGCGGCTTCTCCCTCTGGTGCCCCCGGAAAGGATCCTCATCGTGACGGGCGCAGACCTCGCCTCTGCCGTGAAATCGATCGTCCCCGAGCTGCCGAAGGAGAATCTGCTCCTCGAACCCGAAGGACGGAACACCGCTCCCTGCATCGGCTGGGCCGCCCTCCACCTCCGGCAGCGGGCGGGAGATCCGGTGATGGCCGTGCTGCCGGCGGACCATCTCATCCGGGATGCCGTGGAATTTCGGAGGCTCCTCGAGGCGGCGGCCGCCTGGGCGGAAAAAGGCGACCGCCTGGTCACGCTGGCCATCCGGCCGGCCTATCCCGAGACCGGCTACGGCTACATCGACTTGGGCGCCTGCTGCGGGCACGTCCGCAGCGTTCCCGTCCACCGCGTTGCCGGTTTCCGAGAGAAACCGGATCGGGTCACGGCAGAGAGCTTCCTCCGGGCCGGCACCTTCTTCTGGAACAGCGGAATCTTCGTGTGGAAAACCTCGACCATCCTCAAGGCGATCCAAGAGCATCTGCCGGGGCTTCATCAGGGACTGCAGGGTCTGCAGAAGGCCCTGTCGAAGGGCCGGGCGGACGAGGCGAAGCGCCTTTTTCGACAACTCCAGGCGATCTCCATCGATTACGGGGTGATCGAGAAGGCGGAGGCCGTCTATGCCATCCAGGCCGCGTTCGGATGGGACGACGTCGGAAGCTGGGCCGCCGTCTACGACCAGATCTCCAAGGATGCCCGCGGCAACGCGAGCAGAGGGGACCTGATCGCGCTGCAGTCCACGGGATGCCTGGTGGATGCGCCCGACAAGCTGGTGGCGCTGGTCGGCGTGCAGGACCTGATCGTCGTGGATACCGGAGACGCCCTGCTGGTCTGCCGCAGAGACAAGTCCCAGCAGGTGCGGGAGATCGTGGAGGTCCTCAAACGGGAACGCGGCGGCCAGTGTCTGTGAAAAGAGCTCGCCGGGGCGACCGGCCGCTCGCCCCGGCTCGTATCGGTCATGGGTTCGATAGCAGCGAGGTGGCGGCGGACGATGATTGGCCAAAAACGTCATCTCCTGCAATCTTTTTCATGCGTGCGGACCGCAGTGGCGCACCCGCCGGGTCCTGACCCGTTCCTCACCGCCCCGAGCACAGGCCCTTCACTCATCCGACCGCCTTCATAACCCCCTGCCAATCCGTCTTTCTGATCATCGGCAAGGGGGCGGGGGCGGGCCCCGCCCATGCCAGCGCCGGAGCTGGCACATGGTTTGCCTCACCTCGGCCCGGAAGCCTGTGAAACCGGACCAGGCTTTCCGGGATCCGACGCAGGTCCCGCGGCTCGATCCGAAAGCTGCCACGCAGGAAAGCGAGCACGCCGCCGCCAGGAAGAAGCGGGTGCGCGCGGCAGCGAGCGGCCGCCTGCAGAACGTCGAGAGAAAGGGCAAGTGCATGTATTCCGTGAGCTCGAGCCCGGAGTCGAGTGCCATACGAAGCGCACTCGCAACAGAGAAGAAGATCCTCGTCGTGGACGACGAGCCCTTCATCCTGAAGTCTCTGACCTTTGTGCTGAAGAAGGAGGGCTTTCACGTCGAGTCCGCCACCAACGGGATCGAAGCGATGGAAACGATCCAGAGAGAAAAGCCGGACCTGGTCTTTCTGGACATCCTGATGCCCAAGATGAACGGCCTCGAGGTCTGTCAGTGGATTCGGCAGGATTCCCGACTGCAGGACATCTACGTCATCATCCTGACGGCGAAGGGACAGGAGGCGGACCGCGAAAAAGGGCTCAAGATCGGAGCGGACGAATACATGACCAAACCGTTCAGCCCTTCTTTCGTGGTGAAGCGGATCAAAGAGATCTTGACGTAGTCGTCCCCTGCGGTTTGCGAAGCTCGAATTCGTCCTTCCGGCTCCGGGGACCTGTCAGCTCCCCTGCGGCTCGAGTCAGGAGCCGGTTGCAAAGGCTCCGAACAGGCTGTTCGAATGCCCGAATGCAAGGCCGGCGAAAGAGAGCGGTCAGTTTCCAGTAGTCAGTCAACAGGCCTCCCGCTTCGGCCCCGAGGACCGCAAGGACTCGGTGCAACGACCTCGAATTACGGTTTCGGCCGACCTGCTGACCACTGACAGCTGACAAGGTGAGCGTGAACGCATGGAGATTCCGTTGCTCGGCTCCACGCCTCTTTCCTTCCTGGCTGGCCTGCCGGGCATATTGAGCATCCTGTTCGTCTTTGTCTCGCTGTGGATGCTGCTGGACGTGCCGTCCGGCCGCCACACCATCATGCTCGCGTCCTCGGTGGCGGTCTGGGCTTTCGGCTACGCCTTCACCCTGAACGCCGGGTCGCAGACCGACGCCCTTTTCTGGGCCAAAGTCTCGACCTCCGCGCTCATCCTGTTTCCGGCCCTCTGCTATCTGTTCAACTCTTCCTTCGTCCGGCCGGAGGGCGTTTCGCGCCGCCGCATGCTTTCCCTGCTCCTGCTGGCCGCGTCTTTCGAGATCGCCCACTGGTCCGGTCCTTCTTTCATTATGGACATAGAACGCCATTCCTGGGGGTACTTCCCCACATATAGACTTCCTTTCCTGGCTTTCCTGGCGACCTTCGTCGCCACCTTCTACCTGATCCTCCGGGATTCCTGGAGGCACTACCGCGCCTCGGCCGGGCCGACGCGATCCAGAGACCTCATCCTGCTGGTGGCCTGGGTCCTGTGTTCCTGCGGAGGAGCCGATCTGCTCATCGGCTTCGGTGTCCCCCTCGTGCCGTTGAGCTTCGTGCCGGTGACGTTCTTCATCCTCATGGTCTTTCTGCTGCTTCTGCGCTACGGCACGCTCGGGTTCCTGCAGCACTGGAGTCTGAACTCCATCTTTCAATCCACGGCCGATTCGATGCTGCTGATCAACCGCGACGGAACGCTGCGCAGAGTGGACGGGCAGACTGCCGCCATTCTGGGCTGCACGGACGCGAACGAGCTCGAGGGCAGGAGCGTCAACGCGCTGTTCTCGCCCGACACGCCCCTGTTCCGGCCGGACGATCTGGACCGGCTCCCTCTGCCCCCCAACCCCGAGCCGCTTCACCTCGAGCTGCGGCCCCGGTCCGGAGAGCCGATTCCGATGCGGGTCCGTCTCTCCGGTGTTCAGAACAAGAAAGGGGAGCTCCTGGGGATGCTGGCCATCGGCAGGGACATCCGCGACGAGATCGAGAAGAACGAGAAGCTGAAGAAGGTCAATTTCGCGCTCATGGAGAAGGTCGCCGAAGTCGAAGAGCGCAAGGGAGCGCTGGCTCGTGCGAACCGGGAGCTGGAGGAAAGCCGTGCGGCCATCCTGGAAATCCTGCAGGACATGGAGGAATCCCACCGCAAGCTGGGTGAAGCCTACCAGAGGCTGGCGGAGATCGATCAGACCAAGGACGCCTTTCTCTCTTCGGTCTCCCACGAGCTGCGAACGCCCCTTTCGTCCATCCGCTCCTTTTCCGAGCTGCTCCTCCAGTATCCGGACGAGAACGAAGAAACCCGCAGGGAGTTCATCGGCATCATCCATCAGGAAAGCGAGAGGCTCACCCGGCTGGTCAACGATCTGCTGGATCTTTCCAAGATCGAATCCGGGAAACAGCACTGGCGCGACGAGAAGGTGGACATCCGGGCGGTCCTCGCGGCCGCCCAGCAGAACCTGTCGGTGCTCGCTCTCGAGAAGAACCTGTCGGTGCAAGTCGACGCCGGCGAGCACCTGCCGGCGCTGTTTGCGGATCGAGACCGGATCTATCAGGTGGTGTCCAACCTCTATACGAACGCGGTCAAGTTCACTCCTCAGGGGGGGAGCATTCGGCTGAGCGCGAGCCTGACGGCCGGCGCCGGCCCGGGCGGCGCCGCAACCATGCTCCTGGTGCGGGTATGCGACACCGGGTGCGGGATTCCCGAGAAAGACCTCCTGCGCATATTCGAGAAGTTCCAGCAGGGCGGGGACGGCCTGCGGGACAAGCCCAGGGGGACCGGGCTCGGCCTTGCCATCTGCAGGGAAATCGTTCAACATTACGGGGGCCGAATCTGGGCCGAGAACAACCCGGGGGGAGGGTGCTGCTTTTTCTTCACGCTGCCCCTCCCGGCCGTCCCGTATCAGACAAAGGACCGTGGAGAAAAGCCACAGGCGGAGAATCTCTCCCCTGAGCCTTTCGTCTTTGATCTCTGACCTTTCTCCCCTCGTCCAGGCTTATCGGGCCTTGTCCTTGCACCTTGACCGTTGACCCTTTCACCTTTGTTCGCAGGGGAAGCGATGCCGGACAGCTGGGAAGGACGTGCGATCGAGGACCTGCTGGCCTCTTTTTCCGACGGCATCATCATTTCGGATGAGGACTCCTCCATTCTCTGGATGAATTCCGTGGCCGAGCGCCTGCTCGGCGTATCCACGCGGGAGTGGAGGGGGCGCCGGTCCCAAGCCCTTGCACAGGCGCGGCCTGAGCTGGCCTGGATCTTCGAGGACGAGAAGACGGAAGCGTCCCGCTGCTGGCAGGCCCTGAGCTGCAATGACCGGAACTGCCCGCTCTGGGGCGGCACCACGGAGGACTGCTGGGCCCACGCATCCAGGTCGGCCTCCTCCGGGGAGGGAACGGAGGACGCCGGGCCGGTGCGCGAGCTGCCGGAGAAGTGCTCCAGGTGTCAGGTGTACAAGTCCCATACGGTCTTGCGCGAGCGCGAGGTCCTGCGCGTCCCCTGCGAAAAGGTCATGCTGCAGCTTTCGAGCAGCATCGTCCGCAACCGCCAGGGTGCCGCCGTCGGCAGGCTGCGGATCCTGCGCGACGTGACCCGGGACCGCGAGCTCGCCAGGCTCAAGGACGACTTTCTGTCGGCCCTTTCCCACGAGCTGCGCACCCCGCTGACGTCCATCCGTTCGTACGCGGAAATCCTCTTGAGCTATCCGGACACGGACCCGGAAACCCAAAAAGAGTTCCTGGGCGTGATCCAGGCCGAGAGCGAACGGCTGGACCAGATGATCGACGACATGTCGGAGCTGCAGCGGCTGGAGCTGACCCGCTCGGTCTGGAACAATCAGCACATCCTGTTTCAGGACGTGGTCCAGAGCGCCCTGCGCGACCATGAGCGGGCCCTGGAAAAGAGGGGTATCCGCTGCCAGGTCGAAATCGACCCGAATGCCCCGCTGCTCTGGGCCGACTTCGACCGGCTGCACCGGGTGCTGAGCACGCTGCTGCGGAATCTGCAGAAGGTGACGGAGCCCGGAGGATCGATCCTGCTCCAGGCGGCGGCCGTAAGAGGGAAGAGAGAGGCGGATCGTACCAGCCTCATCCACGTGACGCTCTCGGCGAGCGGCGCGGCGGACGCACAGCCCGCGCAGCCAGGCGCGCTCGGCCAAGCCGATTCCGGTTCCCGGCGGATCTCCCTCGGCCACGAGAAGAGCATGGGGCTGGGCATCATCCTCTGCAAGCAGATCCTCGATCAGTGCGGCGGCAACCTGTGGACGGATAACGGCGCGGAAGGATCGGGCCACACGATCCACTTCATCCTTCCGGCCCTGGGCGGGAAGGCCCGGGTCGATCCGGATGAGCTCCGCTCCGCGGGCCCGATGGCCGCCGCGATTCCCTCCAAGCTCGAGAAAGGGAAGCGCGGGATTCTGGTCGTGGACGACGACCCGAGCCTGGTCAACGCCCTGGTCTTTGCGCTGACCAAGGAGGGCTACAACGTCCACTCCTCCACCTCGGCTCGCCGTGCCCTGGAGATGGTCAAGCAGATCAAGCCGGACCTGATCATCTCCGACATCACCATGCCGGAGATGGACGGCTACACGTTTCTGGAGGAGCTGCAGAAGGAGGAGTCCGCCAAGATGATCCCCTTCATCTTCGTCTCCGCCAGGGGAGAGCCGATGGACCGGATCCGGGGCCTGAAGACCGGAGTGGACGACTACCTGAGCAAGCCGTTCGAGATCAAGGAGCTGGCGGCCCGAGTGGAAGCGCTCCTGGCCCGAGTGGAAAGGCTGAAGGATCTGGCGCGCTTCGACGCACTCACGGGCGCGATGACGCGCCGGGCCTTCGAGGAGGCCCTTCCCCGGGAGCTCCGCAAGGCGCAGCTCAACCGACTGCCCCTGGCCATCGCCATGGGCGATCTGGACCATTTCAAGAGCGTCAACGACACCCACGGCCACCCGATCGGCGACTTCGTCCTGCAGTCCTTCGTCCGCTTCCTGCAGAAGAACCTGCGGGACGATGCCATCCTGGTTCGCTACGGCGGCGAAGAATTCTGCATCGTGATGCCGGACGTGAAGAAACAGGTGGCGCAGGAAATCCTCGAGCGCATCCGCAGCATGCTCTCCGAGACTTCCTTCCGATACGAGAAGGAGAAGCTGCAAGTCCAGGTGACCTGCAGCTTCGGGGTCAGCGGTTTCCCCGAGGACAGCGGCAATCCCGAAGGGCTCATCGAAAAAGCCGATGAGGCGCTGTACGCCGCCAAGAACCTGGGTCGGAACAGGGTGGTCGTCTACGGCGAACCTGCCGCTCCGCACCCGACCCTGAAGCCCGAACGGCCCGACCCTGCCGGGCGGCCGTGACCGACCGGATTCTGACTTGCGGCTGACCTACGGATCCCGACGGGAGAAGACGCTGCTCCCGGCCGCCTTCCTGGCCGCCGCCGCGGCCGGGCTCGCGCTTCTGCTCGGGGAAGGTCTCGACCTCCTGCCTTTCCTCTGGCTCCCGCTCTATCTCGCGGGAAGCGGCCTCCTCCTCGGCGCCCTCTCCGTGCGCCCCCTGAGGGACAGCGCATTCGGGAATCTCCTGTACCGCGCGCTCCCGACGCTGCTCATCGCCGGGGCCATTCTGACCGCCTCTTCTCTTCCCATGGGGCCCGGCAAAGCCGTGAGCGTGCCGGACGACCTCCTCCACGGGCTGGAATACGCGGGGCTCGGGTTCCTCATGGCCCGCATGCTGCACCCTGCGGCCGCTCCCTTGCGCCTCCGGGCCCTCGTCCTGGCGGGCGCCATCGCCGTGCTCTTCGGAGCTCTCGACGAATTCCGCCAAAGCTTCGTCCCCGGCAGAGACCCCAGCCTGGCCGATCTGAGGAGCGACGCGGTCGGCATTCTGGCCGGCGTGCTGAGCTACACCTTGCTCTACCTGCGGCGTGCAGAAGGGCCTGACTGAGGGTCCTCGCAGACCAGTGAATCGGTCCCATGCTCTTCGATGCAACCCCCCAAGCCTGCTGACGCCCTGCGCACCGGCTTGTCTCTCCATGCGGTTCGCCAGAGGGCGGCGGGGGGTTCTTCATTGACGGATAGCAATCTATTTGTATAAGATCCAGATTCGGTTGAACTACCATCGGGCAGCGCTGCCCCGCATGCAGGACGCCGTTCCGCAACGATTCGGAGAATGCCTCACGGAGACCGGCAAGACCGTTGCCATGTTCCGTTGTTGGAGCCTCCAAGCGCAGTGCTTGAGGAGCAGTACTTCCATGTGGGTCTGAACAATTTCATGAATGGAGGAATGGAGGAATGCGAACGCCCGGCCTGATCCTGTGCTCATTCATAGGGCTCGCGGTGTCGGCTGGCTGTATGAGTGCGGCTCAGCATCAACAGGAGTTGGGTTCGACAGCCGAAAGGGAAATGACCGTCGGCATCGTTCAAAAAGAGATCCGTGTCGGCATGTCCCAAGCGGATGTCGCATCGGCCCTGGGTTCTCCGAATATCGTAACGAGGGACAGCGAAGGCAAAGAGACCTGGGTCTACGACAAGATTGCCACGGAGGCATCGTTTTCTCGGAGCGGCGGCGGTCTGGGAGGCGGAGTCGGTGCCGGTGGAATCGCAGGTGACGCCCTCATTCTGGGAGGCGTAGGAGGCGGTTATTCCAAGAGCAGTGGTGCAGCGGCTACGACACAGAAAACGCTCACGGTCATGATCAAGTTTGACAAGAATACCAGCTTGGTGGAGTCGTTCTCTTACCACACCAGTAAATTCTAGCTGCTGGGAGGCAGCCTATGAAGAGAGCGGGCATCATCGCGATCGTAGGTTTCTTTTTCGTCGGCTGTGCCACTCCTGCAACAGCTCCCAAATCGCAATTGCAGATACGTGAATTCCAGACGCGATCCTATGAGACCAAGGACACCATGATGGTGATGAAGGCCGTACTGAACACGCTTCAAGATGAAGGCTTCATCGTCAAGAACGCCGTCCCCGAGCTTGGGCTCCTCACCGCTACAAAAGAGATGGACGTGGAAGACAAGACTCAGGCGATTCTCTTGCGCCTGCTTGGAGGGGCCAACGCCACCTGGCTGAAGAATTCCATCGTAGAGGCCACGGCCAATGTCAGTGACTTCGGATCCCAGACCCGCGTGCGTCTCAATTTTCAAGTGAAGACTTACGACAACAGAGGTGCTGTACGGGAAGTGAAGCAGATTGAAGACGCCCAATTCTACCAGAATTTCTTCGCCAAAGTAGACAAGGGGATCTTCATCCAGAAGGAGAAATTGTGAACGAACCGGCCATCGTTCTTCGAAGAGCCAACAGGCCACCAGGGTCGCCCCGGGGCCCGATGCGTCGGTCGCCTGCTTGAAGTCTTGACTCTCCCTCATTCCCCTCGGCGCTCTCCCATTAGCTGATGTGGCCCTTGCCTGTCCGATCCCGTGCAGTCCAAGTGCGAGACGACCCCTCTCCTTCCGCAGAATCCGCCTGGGCGATACCCGAAAGCCCCGGACATTCGTTGCCTCCTCAGAGATTCTGAGCCGAGGTCCGGGCCGGGGCAAGTGCGCATCCAACCCTAAAGGCCGTCTATTGCGGAGCCTCATCTCAAGGATGAGGAAGGAATCCCCGCGGCCGCGCGGGACCTTGTCCTTACTGCGCTTCGCCCATGTGTGCCCTCGGTAGCTCGCGGCAAGGCGGGTGCGCCGGAAAACGTGCGGAAAGAAGGAGACGAACGATGCAGGGACGCGGCTACGGCGGTCGGGACGAGCCGCCCTCTTTGGACGAGGCCCGCGCGTGGCTGCGGCAGAAGTGGCGGGGGTTCAAAGGCGGCCCGGTGTTGCTGCCCATCCTCATTCTGGCAGCGGTGCTCCTGGCCTGGACGGCATGGTTCACGGTCCAGCCGGAGGAGACGGGAGTCGTGCAGCGCTTCGGAAAGGTCGTGCGCTCGGCCGGGCCGGGCCTGCACTTCAAGCTGCCTTTCGGGATCGAAAAGGTCCGCACGGTGCCCACGGCCCGCGTCCTCAAAGAGGAGTTCGGATTCCGGACTCTGGCCGCCGGCCAGGGGCAGCGGACGGAGTATTCGGAACGAGGCTACCAAACCGAATCGCTCATGCTGACCGGAGACCTCAACGTCATCGACGTCCAGTGGGTCGTCCAGTATCGGATCGAGGATCCCATCCAGTACCTGTTCCACGTGCGGGACACCCCGAAGACGATTCGCGATATCACCGAGGCGATCATGCGACGGGTGGTTGGAAACCGGCTGGGCAGCGATGTGCTCACCGTGGGCCGGGTGGAGGTCGCCACCGAAGCGAGAGATGAGATCCAACAGGTGTTGGCCGAATATAAGACCGGCGTGCGACTGGTCACCGTGGAGCTCCAGGACGTGACCCCCCCTGACGCGGTGAAGCCCGCCTTCAACGAGGTCAATGAAGCGCGTCAGGACAGGGAACGCACGATCAATCAGGCCGAGGAACAGGTGAACCGGGAGATACCCAAGGCCCGGGGGGTGGCGGCTCAGAGCATCAGCGAGGCCGAGGGCTATGCGCTGGAAAGGGTCAATCGGGCCAGCGGGGAAGCCGATCGTTTCGTAGCGATTCTCCAGGAGTATGAGCAGGCCCCGGAGGTCACACGCCGGCGCCTGTACCTGGAAGCCCTGAGCGGCTTCCTGGCGGAAATGAAGGGGCTCTACATCGTGGACCCGGAGCAGAGGGCCCTGGTGCCGTGGCTCTCCCTGGAGGCCGGTGCAAAGCCGACGGAAGGAGGCAAACCGTGAAAAGGGGTATCCAACGACTGTTTCTCATCCTGGCGGCGGCGGCGGTCCTCGCGATCCTGAGCGCGTTCTATACGTTGGAGGAGGGCCGGCAAGCGATCGTCCTGCAGTTCGGCAGGCCCGTGGGAGAGACGGTGACCGAGGCGGGGTTGCACGTCAAGCTTCCCTTCATCCAGGAGGTTCGGCGTTTCGAGAAGCGTCTGCTCATCTGGGACGGGGACCCGAACCAGATCCCTACGAAGGGGCGTGAGTTCATCTGGGTGGATGCCACGGCGCGCTGGCGCATCGCCGATGCGAGAAGATTCCTGGAGAATGTGGAAAATGAAGCCGGGGCTCAGTCCCGTCTGGACGACATCATCGACTCCGTGGTGCGGGACCAGGTTTCGAGCAGCGAGCTCATCGAGCTCGTCCGGAGCGCTTCGTGGAGGGTCCCCGAGGAGGCCCTGGAGGAGGTGGCGGAGGAACGGGAGAAGGAGATCAAGAAGCAGGTCACCCGCGGTCGTGAGGAGATCACCCGAACCATCCTGTCCGAGGCCCGCAAGATCATTCCTCAGTACGGGATCGACCTTGTGGACGTGCGCATCAAGCGGCTCGACTACGTGGAGACCGTCCGGGAGAGGGTTTACGCCCGGATGATCTCCGAGCGCCAGCGCGTCGCCGCGGAATTCCGCTCGGAAGGAGAAGGGAGGAGCGCCGAGATACTCGGGGAGATGGGAAAGGAGCTGCGGAGTATCCGCTCGAGCGCCTACCGGAGGGTGCAGGAGATCCACGGCAAGGCCGACGCGGAGGCGACTCGGATTTACGCCCAAGCCTACGGGCGCAACCCCGAGTTCCACGCCTTCCTGCTGACCCTGGAGGCGTACAAGGAGAAGTCGAACGAGAACTCCGTGGCGGTCATCACCACCGAGAGCGAATTCTACCGGTACTTGAAGCAAGCCTTCCCGGGCGGGCAGCCTCCCCGGCCCCCCGACGGTCGAGCGGGGAGATGAGAGACGCGGTCCCGAGATTGCGGGTTCAGCCGCATGAACGCCGAACAATCAGGCCTGAAGGCCTCGTCGAGAAAACGTAAGAAGTGAGTTCAGACCTCCAACGAGGGGCCTGCAATCCACGTGTGAACGCAGCATGGGTTGCCTCCTAAGCGGTCGGCGTGGAGCATGTCCGATGCTTGGGGTCAGCCTGCAACCGGGGCGGCGAGCATCCTCGCATAAGCGCTTTCGCCTCGCTGGGCCCATCACTTTCGGGAACGCACCGCGAAAGCCCGCTTGTTCGCGTAGCCGCCGCCCCAGACCTCCACGGTCCCGCCGAAGCTGAAGCCCGATGTCGAGGAAGGGTTCTTCATCTCTCCGGACCACACGTAATTTCCACTTGTCTTGAAAGACGCAGGCAGACGGCGTCGGTCCGCTCCCCGTTCATAGAGCATGCTCAGCTCCGCCTGGGTCGGCATGCGCCATCCTCCGCCAGCGGCAGAAAGGTCTGAAACCCAAGCAGAAGCCTGCTCCCAGGTTGTCTCGGTATCCGGCCCCATGTACCACTCGAGCCCTGTCCTGGAATCACGGATCACGCCTTCCGCCGAGACCGTGTATCGGATCACCATCGGGGACGGGAGCAGTTTTGTCTGACCTCGCGGCCCGCTCTCTACGGTCAGGCTGTCCTCGGTCGACCATTCCTGCGACGAAACCTTCAAGACATAGGCCGATTTGCGAAAGAGCCCGTCCAAGCGAAACGTTCCGTCCGGGCCCGTGGTGGTCTCGAGCTCCCCGTACCCCTCGATCGGCTGCACCTGTCTGGCGATCACCCTCAGCTCGGCGAGCGGTCCCCCTTGCCCGTCGACCACCACGCCTTCCAGGGCTGATTGTCTCCCACACCCCGAGGAGACCAAGCCTAACAGCACCACGCAGACCAATCCTCTGAGGTTCTGCATCGCTCCTTCCCCAACCGTTTCATCGTCGGCTTTTCTCGTCGTGGCTCAGATTCAGGGACACAATAGGGGAAGAGTAATGGGGTGTAAAGGAAATAGAAGCTGGAAGATTACAGGGCGACGCATGCGTCGCCCCTACAGGAAAGCGGCCCGCCCCGAGCCGAGCGCGGCAGATGGGCGTTCTTCAGCAGCCTGTCAGATTAGCCGCAGAGCCAGATCTCCCTCGGCAAGTCCACGCCGATCAGCTCCAGCCCCTTGTCAGTCATGAGCCAGATGTCTTCGGGCATGTTCCCGTAGAACACCAGGTCGGTGCCGTAACAGCCGACCTCCACACACAAGGTCATTCCGGGCACGAGCTCGGTCAGGTCGTTGTCGGCGAGCCAGGGCGGCTCGTGATTGAGCGTTCCGATTCCGTGCCCCACGAACTCGATCGGGATGGCCTGGTTCCAGTCCTGACGGTAGGTCTCCTTCTCCGCCAGCTTGAAGACGTCGCAGCCCCGCATCCCGGAATGGATGTTGTGCACCGTGTTCAGGTAGGCGTCACGCCCCCACCTGGAAAGATCGGCAAGCTTGGGGGGCAGCTTGTCGCCCACGTAGAAACAGCGCTGCAGGTCGGTCCAGTACCCCTTGTAGGAGGGCCCGCAGTCAGAGAAGCCCTGGTCGCCTTTGCGGATCACGCGATCGTAGAACGGGGTCGTCACGATGCGCCACTTGCCGGGCCCGTCGCTGCCGCACAGGAACAGCACGGGGTTGCTCATGCAGGGTGTCTCGAACATGCCTTCTTTCACCCATTCCTCCCAGATCACGCGGTGCACCTCCCGCTCGGTCACGCCCGGACGGATCGCCATCCATCCCTTCTCCAGCACGCGCCGCGACTTGTCGCACATCTGCCGCATGAGCGCGACCTCCCAGTCGGTCTTGACCATCTTCTGCTCCCAGAGCACTTGGTCGGCGCTGACGAATCTGGCGTTGGGCAGGCGCGCTTCGATCTGACGGATCTCGTCCAGACCCACCTGCAGGATGTGGTGAGGCCCGTACTCCATCCCGATCACCTTGTTGTCCAGGTGCAGCGAGACCAGGGTGTCCACGAGCACGTCCACGAAGCGGACGGGGAAGCGCCAGGCCTTGACGCCGCACCAGTAGCGGCAGTCCCGGATCCAGGTGGTCTTGCGCACGTTGCTGTCCAGGACCGATTCCCCCACGAACACCGGGTCGTGTTCCTGGGACACGATGATGCAGTGCCGCCAGCGGTCCGTGAACATGAGGGCCGCATCCCGGTAGCCGCCGTAGTAGTACTTGTCCTCCTCGGCGAACAGCAGCAGGGCATCGACGCCATGCCCGGCGAGTAGCTTCCTGGCCTTGGCGATCCTCAGATCGAACTCCTCTCGCGGGATGTGGGGGCTGAAATCCTCGGGGCCATCCGATTGCTCCCACGCGACGCCTTCCTGCTCGATCCAGTGGTCCTTGGAAAGATGGGTTTTTTCTTGCTTCACCATGTGCTTCCCTCCTCTCGTCGTGGGTATAACCGGCTTACTTGAGGTGCATACCCTTTTCGAGGATGGCGAGCTCCGCTTGAACGAGGTCCTCCAGGGCGACGCCCGACTGCTTGAGATAGCCCCTCTTGTGGATGTAGAGGGCTCCCTCGATCACGCTCCACAGGGCCAGGGTCGTGGTGTTTCGGTCCGTGCGTGCCGGGAGGGACCCCTCGCGAACGGCTTCCTCGACAACGCTTCCCAGAAGGGAGAGCATGGCGGAAGAGAGCCGCTCGAGCTTGCGGCGCTGGTCCTTCGAGAGAGCGACCTTCTTGAAGCCCATGTCCTTGAAGGAAAGGATGTCGAAGTACTCCGGGTACCCCGTATAGAACCTGACGTAAGCCGCCGCCATGGCCTTGAGCTTGTCTCTGGCCCTGCCTGGGGTCGAGGCCGCCTTCTCGAGCAGGCCGATCCCGATCCCGAAAGCCTCCTCGCAAATCCGGCCGTAGATCTCGTCCTTTCCCCTGCAAAAATAGAAGTAGATCAGGCCCGGGGACATGCGGGCTTCGAGGGCGATGGTGCGAATGGAGGTGCCCAGGTACCCCTTCTCCAGGAACGCCCTCCTGGCCGCTTCCAGAATCCTCGCCTTCTGCGCGTCGAGATCTGACGGACTGCACCGGGCTGCAACCCGCTTGCGTTGACCCATCTCTTCTTGCTTCCCCATGCGTCGGGGGGGGACCGGATGGCGATGGGAGGCAGGTTATTGAACACTGTTCAACAAGTCAAGAAAAATCTGCGCGGCAGCGGGCGTGAGCGGGGTTGAGGGCCTCCTCGCCCGGACCCTCGACGGGCGATTCGGCAGCCGGGCCGATCAGAACTCGGCGTTCCCGGGGGTGCGCGGGAAGGGAATCACGTCGCGGATGTTGGCCATGCCCGTGACGTACTGAACGAGACGCTCGAAGCCGAGCCCGAAGCCCGCATGCGGCACCGTGCCGAAGCGCCGAAGGTCCAGGTACCAGCGATAGGATGGGAGGTTCAGGCCCGCTTCCGCGATTCTCTGCGCCAGCCCCTCCTCCCGGTGCTCCCTCTGGCTTCCGCCGATGATCTCACCGGTCCGGGGCACGAGGACGTCCATGGCGCCGACGGTCTTGTCGTCGTCGTTGAGGAACATGTAGAACGGCTTGATCGATCTGGGATAGTCGTACACGATCACGGGACCTTCGAAGACCTGCTCGGTCAGGTGCCGCTCGTGCTCGGTCTGCAGATCGAGCCCCCACTCGACCGGGAAGGCGAAGGCTTCGCCGGAGCGCTGCAGGATCCCGATCGCCTCCGTGTAGGAGACGCGTCGAAACGGCGTGCGGACCACCTTTTCCAGGGCCTCGCGAATTCCCGGCTGGATGCGCTCCTCGAAGAAGGCCATGTCCTCGGCGCACTCGGACAGCGCGGCCCCCAGGAGATGCTTGAGGAAGGCCTCGGCCACCTCCATGTCCCCCTCGAGGTCGCAGAAGACCATCTCCGGCTCGACCATCCAGAACTCGGCCAGGTGCCGGGGCGTGTTGGAGTTCTCCGCGCGGAAGGTGGGTCCGAAGGTGTAGACGTCACCGAGGCCGCAGGCGAGCGCTTCGGCCTCGAGCTGGCCGCTGACGGTCAGGAAGGCGGGCTTGCCGAAGAAGTCTTCCTGAGAGCCGGGCTGCGAGCCGCACGGAGATTCGCAGCGCGACCCGCTTTCGACCTTCAAAGCTTCCGCACCGAGGGTGGTCACGCGGAAGAGCTGGCCGGCTCCTTCGCAGTCGCTCGCCGTGATGAGGGGCGTCTGGATGTAGAGAAAGCCGCGTTCCTGGAAGAAGTCGTGGACCGCCCTGGCGAGCACGTTGCGGACCCGGAACACGGCGCCGAAGGTGTTGGTCCTGCCCCTGAGGTGTGCGATCTCCCGGAGGAACTCGAATGAGTGGTGCTTCTTCTGCAAGGGGTACTGCTCCGGATCCAGCCACCCGATAACCCGGAGCCGGGCCGCCCGCAGCTCCACCGCCTGCTCCCGGCCCGGAGACTCCACGATCGGCCCCTCTGCCTCGATGCTGCACCCGGCGGTCAGGCGCTGGATCTCGGCATAGTTGGGCAGCGCCTTGTCCGCCAGAACCTGGAGGTTGGCCATGGAGGAGCCGTCGTTGACGGCCAGGAACGAGAACCCCGCCTTGGACTCTCTTTTCGTGCGGAGCCATCCCTTGACCGTGACCGGCTCGGGCCCGGGGGGCCTCTTGAGAGCCTCACGAACTCTGATTCGCGCCATCACGCATCCTCCGCTCTTCCCGATCCGGGAGTAGAGCCAGCCGTCCTCTCATGAAGAGATCCATACGAGGGCGAAAAGGTTGCCGCTCCGAGGCAAAGCAAAGGGAAAAGTCGAGGCATGGCTCTATTCTTTCTCTATATGCCTCTTCCTCTTGCCTTTCAACCTTGTCTATACTTGTGAGACCTATGGCCTGGAAAAGGTGGCCAGGTACTGGGAAACGGTGCTGGAGATCAACGATTGGCAGGAGACACGTTTCATCCAGAACATGTTGAGCAATATGTTCAACACCGTGGCCGGAAAGAGGATCGCCCTTTTCGGATTCGCCTTCAAGGCGAATACAGGGGACACCCGGGAGTCTCCTGCCATCTATATCGCCCAGGGCTTGTTGGAGGAGCAGGCGGAACTGGTGGTCACGGATCCCAAGGCCATCGAAAATGCGAGGAAGAACCTAAAGAATTTTGAGGGAGCCGTCACCTTCGAGTCAGACCCCTATAAGGCCGCTCAGGGCGCTCATGCCATTGCTGTCCTTACCGAGTGGGACATTTACAGGGACCTTGACTACCAGCGCATTTTCGAGTCCATGGCCCAGCCGGCTTTTCTCTTTGACGGACGGAACATCCTGGATCATCGAAAGCTCTTCGAAATCGGGTTTCATGTCTTTGCCATCGGCAAGGCCCCCTTGAAGCACTTCTAGCCGGGTCTAACGAGGCTTCGCCTCAGACCTCGGACTTCCGTCCAACAGCCGCCGGAGCGCCCCGCGCGCGTCCTCTACGAACGTATAGAACAGCGGGACCACGAAGAGCGTCAGGACCGTCGCCACGGTCAGGCCTCCCATGACCGCCTTGGCAAGAGGCGCGAACATCACCACTCCGCCGATGTTCGATCCGCCCAGAGCCAGCGGGAGAAGGCCAAGGATGGTGGTCGCAGCCGTCATGAGGACGGGCCGCAGCCGGTCCACCCCGGCCTGAAGGATCGCCCCTTCCAGGCTCGACCCGGAGCCACGCAGAAGATTGATATGGTCCACGATCACGATGGCGTTCTTCACCACGATGCCCACCATGAGAATCAGGCCGATGAAGGCCGCCACGTCCATGGCCGTGCCGGTCAGGTACATGACCCAATAGGACCCGATCAGGGCCAGGGGCACCGAGGTGAGGATCGTGAAGGGGTGGGCGTAGGACTCATAGAGCGCGCCCAGCAGAAAGTAGACGAGCACGATCGAAAGGAGGATGGCGCTCACGAAGTTCCGTTTGGTCTTCTCCAGATCGAGGATGTTCTGGCCGAGCTCGAGACGGTAGCCCGGCGGCAGAGAAAACCCTACGAGGGCCTCATCCACGCGCTTCTTCAGAATGCTCAGGGCTTCCGAGCTCGTCTGCGCCCTCACCTTGACGATCCTCTTGCCGTCGCTCCTGTGGATCACCTTCAGGCCCGGGGCCTCCCGGAACCGGCCCACCGCGTTCACCGGCACGAGCCGGCCCTGTTCGCTCATGAGCTGCAGCCCTTCCAGACTGGCGAGGTTCTCCCTGTCCTCCTTCTCGAGCTGAATGGTGACCCCGAGCTCCCTCTCCTCCGCCTTCATTTTCTTCAGGGCATACCCGCGCAGGCCGAAGGCCACGGTCTGGGCAGCCACGATCGGGCTGACCCCGTACTTGCGGGCCAGAGACCGGTCCACCCGGAGCTGCATTTCGTCATATCCCGGCTCCACGTCGGTCTCGGCCCGGACCACGCCCTCCACCTTTCTGAGGCGCCCCACCAGGTCTTCGCCGAGCGCCTCCATGACCGCCGGGTCCTCGCCCCGCAGGACGATCTCGATCTCGTTCTCCACGCTCGAGCCCGGGCCGCGCTGCTCGGGCAGCACGAATTCCACGTCCGGAATCTTCGGCAGAAGCTTCAGGATTTCCGCCTTGGCCTCTTCCGTAGCCACGCGGGCGTCCCCTTCCTCCTTGAGGAAAACGTGGATTCGGTTTCGCTCGGCCATGTAGCCGGACTGGGAGTAGAGGTGCTCGATCTCAAGTGCGGCCCGCCGGCCGTCCAGGACCTTCTCGACGGCGATCAGGGCATCCTCGATCTTTTCCCGGTCCTGGGCCCCGCGCACGCGCAGATCGATCGTCACGGTCCGCAGATCGCCGCCCGATTCGCCCTTCTGGGGCACCCGCCGCAGGGGCACGAGGACCGTTACGATGATGAGGGCTATCAGAACCGTGGAGACCTGGCTGCGATGATGCAGGACCCACTCGAGCTGCCGGCGGTAGTGGCCCATCATGGCAGACAGGAATCGCGAGGGCCTTTTCATGCTCAGCGGAACGCGGGCAGCCAGGGCGGGGATGAAAGTGAGGGCCACAAAGAGTGAAGCCAGAAGGGACAGGGAAATCGAGGTCCCGACCTCCCGCGTGTAGATCTTCATGACCCCGCTTTCCATGAACACCATGGGCAGGAAGACGACGATCGTGGTCAGTGTGGACGCGAGAATGGCCATCGTGACTTGCTCGCTCCCCTTGAGCGAGGATTCCCGCCGGTCCGAGCCCAGCTCCCTCAGCCGCATGATGTTCTCGGAGACGACGATCGAGTCGTCGACCAGCATCCCAACGCCGAGCATGAGGCCCACCATGCTCACGACGTTGAGCGTCATGCCGAAGAAGTACATCACGGTCACGGCCACGAGGATCGAGACCGGGATGGAGAGCGTGACGACCAGGGTGGGCAGGACCCTGCGCAGGAAAAAGAACAGCACGCATACCGCGAAGAAGCCCCCCCACATGCCCGCGTCGCGCAGGTCCATGAAGGAGCTCAGGATGTATTCCGACTGGTCGAAGATGGTGGTGTACCGGAACCCCGCATAGCCCGGCTCCTGCGAGATCCTCTTCATCTCCTCGAGGACCGACCTGCAGACTTCGACCGTATTGGCCGTCGATTCTTTCTTGATGCCCACCATCACGGAGTTGCGGCCGTCCATCCGGGTGATGACGCTCTGCTCGGGGTAGCCGTAATCGACCTTGGCGATGTCGCCCAACCGCAGACCCCGCTCGTTCACCGGCGTGCTCCGGAGATCTTCCAGGGTCCGGTACTCGTTGGCCAGCCTCACCAGATACCGCCTGCCCCCGTCCTGGACCTCGCCCCCTGCCAGGTTGAAGTGGTCTCGCTCGAGCCCCATCACGAGATCGTAGAGGCTCACGCCGCAAGCCTTCAGCCTCTGCTGGTCGAGGTCGATGTGCACCCGCCGGGGCTCCTGGCCCCAGACCGTGACGCTGCCGACCCCGTCGACCCTCAGCACTCTCGGCTTCACGCGGTCGTTGACCAGCTCGTACAGATCCTCCATACCCCCGTCCCAGGAGAAGCTCAGGAACATGACCTCGATGTCCGCAGAGCTGAACCTCCACACGAAATACTCCTGGCTCTCTCTGGGGAGCTGCGGCTTGAGCTTGTCCAGCCGGTCCTTGACCTCCAGGTAAGCGTAGTCCATGTCCGTTTCCCAGGAGAACTCCAGCACCAGCGTGCAGAAGCTGCCCTGGGAGAACGAGTCGACCTTTCTCAGGAACGGCACGGTCTGGAGAAGCTCTTCGGCCGGAACGGCAACGGTCTTCTCCACCTCGGAAGGGGTCGCGTTGCGGTACGGGATCTGGATCAGGAAGTGTGGCCCGGATAGGTCAGGCAGGAACTCGAGAGGGATCCGGTCCGTGGTGATGCCGCCCAGGATGAACAGGGCTGCATACACCATGAGGAGCGTAACGGGCCTCCGGAGGGCCAGCCCTGCGAGGCTCATGGCGTACGGTCCAGCAAGGAGTAGACAACGGGGATGACGACCAGGGTCAGCAGCGTCGAGCAGACCAGGCCCGCGATGACCGTGATCGCCATGGGCGCGCGGATCTCCGCGCCCTCACCGATCCCCAGAGCCATGGGGATGAGGCCGAGCACGGTCGTGGCCGCGGTCATCAGGATCGGCCTCAGGCGGGCCCGCCCCGCCTGGATCAGGGCCTCTTCCTTGGCCACGCCCCTGCGGCGCAGGATGTTCACGTAATCGACCAGGACGATGGCGTTGTTGACCACGATTCCCCCGAGCAGGATCACCCCGATGAAGACGAGCACGCTCAGGGGGATTTCGGCAAGGTAGAGGACATAGACGACCCCGATCAGCCCCAGGGGGATCGTGAACAGGATCACGAAAGGATGGAGGAGCGATTCGAACTGGCAGGCCATGACGATGTAGACGAGAAAGACGGAGAGGCCCAGGGCGAGCTTGAGGCTGTCGAAGGAGGTCTGCATTTCGCGGTTCTGGCCCCCGAGCGAGATCCCGTAGCCCGGCGGCAGCTCGACGGAGCGCACCTGCCTGAGCACTTCCTCGGAGACCGAGCCCAGGTCCGTACCCGTCAGGTTGGCCGTGACCACTGCCACGCGGCGCTGTGCCACGCGCCGGACCTCGCTCGGCCCGGGCCCTACCTGCATCTCGGCCAGAGAGGACAGGGGCACGGATCGCCCCCCTTGCAGATCGATCTTCAGGTTCTTCAGGTCCTCGAGCGTGCTCAGGTAGCTGCGGTCCGCCCGGGCCCGGATGTCGTACCTCGTCTCGCCCTGAGCCAGCCGCGTGGACACGGTGCCGAGCACTTTGGCCTGGACCAGTCCGGCCACCTGCTTCACGTCCAGCCCGAACCATGCCAGGCGGTCCCGGTCGAACAGCACGAGGATCTCAGGGTTGCCGGCCTTCGCGCTCGAGCGCACGTCGGCCAGGCCGCGGATCCGGCTCATGCGCGCTTCCACCTCCGCCGCAATCCGGCGCAGCTCTTCCAGGTCGTTCCCCTCGATCTCCACCTCCACTGGCGTCTTGAAGCTGAACAGGCTGGGCAGCTCGAATTCGATCTGGACCGCGGCGAGGTCCCGGAGCCTGGCGCGCAGCCCGGCCATGACCGAGTCTTCCTCGGAGAACTCGCCGGCGCCCTCGTCCAGGACGATGGTGAGGAGCGCCGTGTTCTCCCCCCGGCGCTCCTCCAGGGCCTCTTCCCCGCCAGGCTCGGATCCGATTTCGCTGAAGACCGTATCCACGCGCCGGTCCTCCAGCACCCCCTGCTCGATCGGGCCCGCGGCCCGGCTCGTCTCGTCGAGCGGAGTCCCCACAGCCTTCTCGATCCGCAGGTTGAACTGACCCTGCCGGATGCGCGGAAGGAGGTCCGTGCCGAGCTTCGGCAGGAGATAGAGGCAGTGAGCAAGCAGCAGAGCGCCGGCCACGGCCACGGCAGCGCGGTGGTGCAGGGCCCACCGGAGCAGCTTGGGATAGCGCTCGGACAAGCCGCCGTACCCGCGATCGAACAGGAACAGGGCAGGCCGGAACAGGATGGAAAGAAGCCGCCGCGCCCCGGTCACGACCGGTGCGGAGACCCGCAGGAGGATGACAGTGAGCAGGCTGCCGGCCAGGGCCACGAGCCCGAAGGCAGCGCCCAGGGCGAATCGAATCGCCTCGAACCCCGGATGGAGAAGCCCGTACACCCGCAAGATCGCGGCCGGGAGCGGCCCCGAAGAGCGGGCATCGGTTTCCCCGTCCGCCCGCGGAGGACCGTTCCGGCTGTCGCCTCCCTGCGACCTGCCGCTTGCCGGCGACCCGCCGGAAAGATACGCCCAAGCTTCGGAGAGCCACAGGTCCGGCCTGCCGTTCTCGGCGAGCCATGCTCCCGAGCGGTGCAGGCCCGACGCGAGGAGCTCGTTCAGCCCCTTGGAGGCGGCGGGCCCGGAACCCGGGGCCCCGGTCCCGATCGCGACCCGGCGGGAGGCGAACATGGGGACCAGATAGAAGGCCACGAGCAGCGAGCCCAGCAGGGAGAACGTGACCGTCAGGGCAAGGTCGCGGAAGAGCTGGCCCGCGATCCCTTTCACGAAAACGATCGGGAAGAAGACCGCGATGGTCGTCAGCGTGCTGGCCGTAATGGCTGCGCCGACCTCCCGGGCACCCCGGTCGGCAGAATCCACGACCGAGTCGCCCTCCTCGCGGCACCGGAAAATGCTCTCGAGCACCACGATGGAGTTGTCCACCAGCATCCCGACGCCCAGGGCCAGCCCTCCCAACGACATGAGGTTCAGGCTCACCCCGAAGACGAGCATGGGCACAAAGGTCATGACCAGCGAGACCGGAATAGAGATGCCGATGATGAGAGTGCTCTTCACCTCTCGAAGGAACAGGATCAGAATCAGAAGGGCGAGCGCGCCGCCCTGGATGGCCGTGGACCGCACTTCGTCCAGAGCGCCGCGAATGAATCGAGCCGGGTCGGAGATCATCCTGATCTGGACGCCGGGGTAATCCCTGGCCAGGCGGGCCACGAAGTCAGAGGCCGGCCCTTGGGGCCCGGATGCGGAGCGGGAGCCGGAGGAAGCGCCCGGCACGAGGCCGAGGACCTCCTTCACTTTCTGCGCGACCTGGACCGTGTTGCTGTCGGCCTCCTTGTAGACCTCCACCTCCACGCTCTCCTGGCCGTTGATGCGGGTGATCACCTCCTGCTTCTTGTGGGCCCAGCGCACGCTTGCCACGTCCCTGAGCCGCACCTCGGCCTCTCCCTGCCCGAGACCGACCGCTCCGGCGATGCGGCCCGCCGCGGTATCTGCTCCGCCGGGAGCCCCGGCGCCCTGCTGGCCCGGAGCACCCGAGGCGCCCTTTCTCGCGACGACCACGTCGCCGATCTCCTTGGGGTCGACGAACTCGTTCAGAGTCCTCACCAGGTACTGCGCCGCGCCTTCCCTCAGGCTGCCGCCCGCGAGGTTGATGTTTTCCTGCGCGAGCCGCTGGCCGATCTGCTCCATGCCGATCCCGGCCTGGGCGAGCCGGGCCTCGTCCACCTCCACCAGGACCTCCTCTTCGAGACCTCCCTTGACCTTGACGGAGGCCACCCCGGGCAGGCCCTCGACGTCCCGCTTGAGCTCCTTGTCCGCGATCCTGCGGAGCTCGGAGAGGCCGAGCCCTCCGTGCAGGCCGACCCGCAGGATCGGATCCAGGGCCGGGTTGTAGCGCAGAATGGTCGGTCTCTCGACTTCCTCGGGAAGCACGACCCGGTCCATCTTCTCGCGCACGTCCAGGGAGACGAAGTCCATGTCCGTCCCCCAGGAGAACTCCAGCATGACCTCGGACATCCCCGCGCTGGAGACGGAACGGATCTCGACGAGGCTCGCCACCGTGCTCAGGGCTTCCTCGAGAGGGCGTGAAACAAAGCTCTCCACCTCCTCGGGCGCGGCTTCCGGGTACTCGGTGCGCACGGTGAGGGAAGGATAGGAGAGATCGGGCATGAGGTTGAGCGCGAGCTCCTGGTAGGACTTCAGGCCGAAGACCACGGCTCCCAGGAAGACCATCGCCATGGTGACCGGACGGCGGATCGCGAGCAGGAGCCTACCCCTGGGATTCATCGATGACGCGCACCCTGGTTTCGTTCTGAAGCCCGAGCTGGCCCGCAACGACCACCCGATCCTCGGGGACGAGCCCTTGGAGGACTTCCACCCGGTCCGCGTCCTGGAACCCGGTCTCGATGGCGACCTCGCGAGCCACATCGTCCCGGACCACGTAGGCGAAGCTCTGCTCCCCGCGCAGCACGATCGCCGCCTTGGGGAGCAGCAGGGCCTCAGGGTGGACGTCCGTGACAATCTCGACGCGCACGAACATGCCGGGCCGGAGCGCCCGGTCCGGGTTGCGGACCGTGATCGTCACCTTGGCCATGCCGCTCGCCGCGTCGATGACCGGGTTCAGGCGTTCGACGCAGCTCTCGAACGTCCTTCCCGGATAGGCATCGGCCGTGAGAAGGGCGGTCTGGCCGCGCAGGATGGTGGAGAAATCTTTCTCCGGCACGAACACATCGGCCCGGACCGAATCGAGGGCCACGATCCGGAACAGGGGCTGGCCGTTCCCGACGAGGTCGCCGGGCTTGACGTTGCGCTCCGTCACCAGGCCGGCGATCGGCGCGACGATGGAGGTGTCCTCCAGGTGCTTGCGGGCGAGCTCGTAATCGGCCGCTGCCAGCCGCAGCTGGATCGAGGCGTCGTGCAGGGCTTGCTGGCTGGTCAGCCCGTCCGCGAACAGCTGCTCCGCCCGCTCGTGGTCGGTGCGGGCCTTCTCCAGCCTCGCTCTGGCCTGATCGCAGGCGAGCCGGATCTCTTCATCCTGGAGCCGGGCAAGAAGATCACCCGTCTTGACCTCGTCGCCCTCCTCCGCGAGCACCTGGCCGCAGAGACCGCCGAGCTGGGGGTAGACGTGCGCTTCGCTTTCGGCTTCCAGAGAGCTGGATGTGCGGATCGATCGGGAGATCGCGCCGATGACGGGCCGCACCACCTTGACGGGAACCGCCTCCGGCTCGCTCTGCGGAGCTGCACCTGCCGCGCCCGGCTCGTCCGCTCCGGGCCCCTTGCAGGCGGGCACGGACCCCAGCAGCAGGACGAGGAGCAGAAGCTGCCGAAACCGAGGAGCAAACCGGCCGACCCTGGGCTTTTCGGACATCTCGTTGCCTCGATAGAGCAAAGGAAGCGGCGCAGAGGAGGCTGTGTCACAAACCGGTCAGACCCTCACGGGACCGACTCATTCCGGAGGGCTCCGCGGCGCGGCGACATGCTTTCCGTCATTCCGGCGAAGGCCGGAATCCAGTCCCTGCTCCCCAGTCGACCCGTCATTCCCGCGCACGCGGGAATCTCCCTGCGCCTCGGCTCCGGGAAGGGCGCAGCAAGCAGCGCCCCTACAACGCTGCGCGACAGCGCCGGGCGGGATTAAGAAAAACGACACAGCCTCGGGAGCCGGCCTGACGAGTCCCGCGCGTACGCGGGCCGGCCGCAAGTAGAAGTGCGCTCTCGCGCAGACCATCCTTGGATCGGAACGAACCGGCCAAAAGTTGAAAAAATGTTTTCGATTCAGGAGGTTGTTAAGTGGCGATTATGGCACAGGGCGACGGCGAAGACAAGCGGTCCGGAGCCGTCATTCCCGCGCAGGCGGGTGTGTCATAAATCCGGTCAGACCCTCGTGCGACCACTCATTCCGGAGGACTCGGAGGCGCGGCCGCATGATTTCCGTCATTCCGGCGAAGGCCGGAATCCAGTCCGTGCGCCCAGTTACCACAGCTGGTCTTGGTGCACCCTTCTGGATCCCGGCACTCACGCGCTTCGCACATGGGCCGGGATGACGAATTGTGACACAGCCTCGCAGGCGGGAATCTCTCTGCGCCCCGGCATTCCGGGGCGGGCGCAGCGAGCAGGGCCCCTACAACAACGCGTGGGACCGCTGGCCGGGGATGACATGCCCCTACGACTTGACCCGGCAGGCATAGATCGATATCATTCCTAACTAGTATTGACATAGCCTTTTCCACGTTCTAGAATCTGCATCTCAAAGGCGCCGCCATGGCGGGTCCTCGAGGGACCGTACCAAGCGATTCGGAGCTGGCGGACCGGCTCCGATCCGTGGGCCTCAAGGCCACCCCACAGCGCCTCCTGATCCTGAGGGAGCTTCTATCGAGGAGCGATCACCCCACGGCGGAAAGGCTCTACCAGGCGGTCAAGAAGATTCACCCCACGATCTCGTTCAACACCATCTACCTGACCCTTCAGGCGCTGGCCGAAAAAGAAGTGATCCATGTCATTCGCCCCGTCGTCGATGCGACCCGCTATGACCCGGTCACCGAGATTCACGGCCACTTCATGTGCTCCCAATGCAAGCAGATCGAAGACCAGCTTCTGGAAGACCCCAGTCTCAAGCAGATCGATACCGAGGTCAAGAAGTCGGGGAAGTACTGGGTCGTTCAAAGCCAGATCCTCTGGGTCGGGCTGTGCCAGGAGTGCAGGGACGCGAACGCAGGTGCTAAGCACTAGAGTCCTTTGGATAAGGTAAGATCGCTCTAACCCAGACGGAGGAAGAAGAGAGCCATGGCAGAGACGGAAAAGACTCCCAAGAGCGTGGACAGCGCCACGTTGACCATGCTGGACAAGGCCGCCAAGGACAAGGTGTCCACGATCTTCGATCGGGCCGAGACGATGAAGCCCTGCAACATCGGCGAGCAGGGCACCTGCTGCAAGATCTGCTCGCAGGGTCCCTGCAGGCTCCCGCTTCCCAAGAAGGGGATCGAGGGCGAGGACACACGGATGGGCCTCTGCGGCGCCACGCCGAACACGATCGCGGCCCGGAACTTCGCGCGCATGGTGGCTGCAGGGGCAGCGGCCCATTCGGACCACGGGCGCGGAGTGGCCGAGGTCTTCCTGGCGGCAGCCAGGGGAGAGTCAAAAGACTATGCCATCAAAGACACGAAGAAGCTCATTCAGGTCGCCAAGGACTTCGAGATCCCCGTGACCGTGAAGGACGGGGACAAGGAAGTGCCGCGGGACACCCAGGAGATCGCGGTCGAGCTGGGCGAGAAGGCGCTGGCCGAGTGGGGCCGGCAGGAAGGCGAGGTCTATTTCGCCAAGCGTGCGCCCAAGCCGCGCTACGACCTCTGGAAGAAGCTCGGCGTCGTGCCTCGCGGCATCGACCGGGAAATCGTCGAGATCATGCACCGCACGCACATGGGCGTGGACCAGGATTATGAGAACATCCTGAAGCAGTGCTCCCGGTCTGCCCTTGCCGACGGCTGGGCCGGCTCCATGATCGCCACGGAGCTGCAGGACATCATGTTCGGCTCTCCGGTCCCGATCCACGGTGAGATCAACCTCGGCGTGCTCAAGAAGGACACGGTCAACATCATCGTGCACGGCCACGAGCCGCTCCTGTCCGAGATGATCGTGATCGCCTCCCGCGATCCCGAGATGGTGAAGCTCGCCGAGTCCAAGGGCGCCAAGGGCATCACCCTGGCCGGCATGTGCTGCACGGCGAACGAGATCCTCATGCGCCACGGCATGCCGATCGCCGGCAACTACCTGCAGCAGGAGCTCGCCATCATCACGGGCGCCGTAGACGCCATGGTCGTGGACGTGCAGTGCATCATGGAAAACATTGCCAACGTGGCGACCTGCTACCACACCAAGGTGATCACCACGAACACGCGCGCCAAGATGAAGTCGGGCCAGGCTCTGCACATCGAGTTCGACGAGCACCACGCTCTCGAGGGCGCCAAGAAGATCGTCCGGACCGCGATCGAGAACTTCCCCAACCGCAGGGCCGAGGTCCTGATCCCGGACGAGAAGAAGACGATGGTTGCGGGCTTCACCTTCGAGTCCATCAACTACCACCTCGGCGGCACCTATCGCGGTTCCTACGTGCCGCTCAACGACAACATCATCAACGGCCGGATCCGCGGCATCGGCGGCGTCGTGGGCTGCAACAACGCCCGCACCATGCACGACAGCGCACACCTCACGCTGGTCAAGGAGCTGCTCAAGAACGACGTGATCGTGCTCACCACCGGCTGCAACGCCATGGCTTGCGGCAAGGCCGGCCTGCTCACGCCGGAGGCGGCCAAGGAGTTCTGCGGTCCCGGGCTGGCCGAAGTATGCGAGGCGGTCGGCATTCCGCCGGTCCTGCACTTAGGGAGCTGCGTGGACAACAGCCGCATCCTCATGGCGGCCACCGCGGTGGTCAAGGCCGGCGGTCTGGGCAACGACATCAGCGACCTGCCCGCCGCAGGCGCGGCGCCGGAGTGGATGAGCGAGAAGGCCATCAGCATCGGCCAGTACTTCGTGGCCTCGGGCGTCTACACCATCTTTGGTGTCGGGCTCCCGGTCACAGGCGCCCCGGTCTTCCAGAACTACCTCTTCAACAAGCTCGAAGAGGTCTATGGAGGCAAGTGGGACCTTGCGGCGGATCCGCTGGAGATCGCGCGCAAGATGATCGCCCACATCGACAAGAAGCGGAAGGCCCTCGGGATCGACAAGGCCCGCGAGAGAGTGCTCTACGACATGGAAGCCAGGAGGAAGCTGGAGGAGGAAGGGGCCGCGGCCTGAACCATCCGGCTCGTCGGGAGCCCGCGTTCAGGGCTCAGGACGATGAGAATCGAGTGACACGCGCCGGGAGCGGAGCTCCGCTCCCGGTGCTTTTTTTTGCGTGCCCACATGGCCAACATCCTGAATGTCGCGAGCGAGCCGGCGGACACTCGGTAGGGTGGACCAAGCCGCAGGCGTGTCCACCAACCACGGCTGCGGATCGGCAGCGTGGCGATCTCCCTGCACCCGACTACGTTAGGACCGCAATGCACTCGATCTCCACGCGTGCGCCCAAGGCCAGCCCGTTGACCCCGAGCGCGCTCCGTGCCGGCAAATGCCGGCCGAAATAGGTCACATAGACCCGGTTCATCTCAATCCAATCACCCATGTCGGCCAACATGACCGTTACTTTGACGACGTGATCCAGCGACGAGCCGCACTGCTCCAGCGTGGCCTTGACGTTGTCCATGGCCTGCCGTGTCTCGCCGGCGATACCCCCGGGCGCCAGCTTCCCCGTGCCATCAAGCCCGATCTGTCCGGAAAGGTAGAGCGTTCTTCCCACCCGCACGGCGGCCGAGAACGGCAGGCCTTTCATGTTGTCCGACATATAGTACTCGACATCCTGGCTGCGTTTGGCACCCATACTGTCTCTCCTTCCTTGTCCTCCAAGCTTCCGGGAACCGCCTCTATCTCGCCATATGCCTTTGCATGAGCAAGGGTAACGCCGGCGCGTCTCGGAGTCGAGATGTCACCACATCGAGGATGTTCGTGGATCAGGGTGGCGGCCGGCTCTTGCGGCGCGCCGTCTCCCGCGCCTCCTCGGCCGCATCTTCCCGGCCCAGCTCCTCCGAAACCACGGCCAGAGCGTGCCAGAGGCGGGGTCGCTCCGAGTTCTCCTGCAGAGCCCGCTGCAACACGGCGGCGGAACCCTCCAGGTCGCCCAGGCTCTTGCGCAGCTCGGCCAGGCGCACCCACAGGCGGTCCCGGTCGGCCGGGGAAGCCGACAGAGCCGTGGAAGACAGCTCCTGCAGAAGCAGGATCTCACGCCGGCTCCCTTCCATCCTCAGGTGGGCAGCGGTCATGTCTCGCCCGGACTGGAACTCGCTGACCGGGTACGCTCGGCCGGCCATCCAGCCGCAAGCGGTCAGAAAGATGCAGGCGCCCGCCAGGCGCAGGCGCTTCTCGCGCATCGCCGTGATGCATGTAACGATCAGAAAAGCCGCAGAAGGCAGAAGGGCCAGTGTGAGCGGCAGGCGGTAGCGCCAGGTCACCAGCCCCAGCAGGAGGGCCGCGCCGTACGTTGCGAAAAAGAGGAGCAGAAGAAATGTCTTCCCTGGCCGGGCGAGAGACAGCACGAGGCCGGCAAGACCGAGGGGCAGCAGGAACCCGGAGCCCGGGAGCCCGGACAGGAAACGAGACCGGCTTCTCAGATACTGGTAGTTCTCGTTCTCAGGCACTTCATAGGGGCTCACGACCATCTGGGCCCTCTGCATGATGAGGTAGCCAAACTCCTTCGGCCGTGTTCGGATGAACTCGAGCCCCTTCCCTTTCCAGTAAGCCGAGACCTCGGAAGCGGTCAGGGGTCTGCCCAACTCCTCCTCCGCCACGCGCCTGGCATCGTGGAAGTGCCCGGCGGCGCTGCCCCTGACCCCGCGTGCGTGCTGGTACCCGCCCCAGGCCCTCTCGTTGTTCCCCAGGTAGAAGTGAATCCCTCCCGTACTGGTGGTCAGGACCGGTTCCCCGGTCACGAGCCAGTTGCGCAGGAAGAACGGCGCGATCACGATCCATGAGCTCAGGAGAAACCCGACCGCCGGCAGGCCCCGGGAAGCCGGTACCGGTCGTGAGGGGCCCTGCCCTTCCGTCGGCCGGCTCGCGGCCCCCGGAAGGCAACTCCAGAGGAACAGGCCGATCACGAAGAGCGTCAGAAACCCGTTCAGGTTCCACGCCAGCCCTGCTGCCGCGCCGGCAGCCGCCCACCGCGACAACCCGGCCGGCCTGCGGGAACCGGCGACGATCCACAGGCAGAGCGCGGTCAGGAACAGTCCGAGGGAGGTCTTCAGACCGCTCGTGTCGAACACGACGAAGGGCCCGTAGAGGGCGGCGGCAAGGCCGGCCAAAAGGCCGGCCGAGGCAGACCGGAACAGCCGGCCCGTGCACAGGCAGACGAGCGCCACGGTCCCGGTCCCGAGGACCGTGTTCAGAAGGCGGGCCACCCAGGGGCTTTCGCCGAACAGGGCGTAGGAGAGGCCGAGCATGTAGGCGTAAAGGGGAGAGTAGTGATAGACCTCGGTGCCGAGGGCCAGGTCCCCCGCGGCGACCCGCTGCGCAAGCTCGCCGTAGAGGGCAGCGTCGCCGCCCGCATAAGGGACGAAAAAGCTCGGGTAACGAGAGATCTCCTGAAGGTAGAGGAGACGGACCGCCAGAGCGACCCCGAGGATCGCGGTCAGAGAAAAGGCCTGGACCGCGCGCTTCCGGGACCGGTCCATTCCTGGGAGACTCTGAAACGCCAAAGGCGGCTCCCGCGCGGCTACGAACGCATGGAAATCCTCCCCCCCGAAGCTCCGCGAACCACCCGGCGCCCCGGAGGGAAGGATCCCGTCAACGAATGCAAACGCATTTGGTGGTGAGACGAATGGTCACCCCTCACCTTGATCCTCTCCCCTCGGCGAGGGGAGAGGAAAGAGCCGACCAGGCTTTACCCTCCCCCCCTTAGGGGGGAGAGGGCCAGGGTGAGGGGGCCGCAACGAGTGTAACATGTGCTCATGCGCTGGTATTAGAACATGGTCACGGTGCGGCTGATCTCGTTGTTGGATTCGTTACTCTCCTCCACCGCGTCGGAGGCGTCCAGGACCGCCAGCAGCGAGCCGCCCAGGGGGTTGAAGGGGAGGAACTGCGCGAAGAAGACGGTCTTGCGCTTTCCGTCCCGGAGCTTGCTGACACTCGTCCGGCCCAGGTACTGGTGGGGCCCGCCATCCTTGGGAACGTAGTAGAACTTGACCTTGAAGCTCCCGGCATCCGCATCGCCGATGTTCCAGATGTCCAGCGTGTCCGCGACGAAGTACCAATTCTTCGACAGACGCAACACCACCATCCACTCGCCCCACTCCCCGGTGAGATCGGCCATCTCGGCGCCGCAGTCGGCATCCTCCCGGTCGACGGCGCCGTCGCAGTCGTTGTCGATCCCGTCCGCGCAGATCTCTTCAGCACCCGGGTTCACCTCAGGGTCGCCGTCGTCGCAGTCCCCGCCGCACGTGGTGGTACCGTCCCCGTCGAAATCGGACCCCTCGTCCGCCTCGCCGTCGCAGTCATCATCCAGGCCGTTGCAGACCTCCTCTACGCCGGGGTTGACGGTCTCGTCCTGGTCGTCACAGTCGGTGCCGTCCGCCACGTAGTCCGGAGGCGCCTCGCAGGTTTCCACACCGGAGGCCGGGTCTCCGTACCCGTCCCCGTCCAGGTCGAAGTAGAAGGTTTCGAGCACGCCGTTGTCCGCCGTGCCGTCACAATCGTTGTCCCGGCCGTCGCACGCCTCCGAGACCGGAGCACCCGGCAGGCAGGTGTCCGCCCACTGGCCGGCCACGCACACAAGCTCGCCCGAAGACGTGCACTCCCCCACCCCGCAGGTCGTGGGCACGGTCCCGAGATCCTCGTCCGCGGAGCCGTCGCAATCATTGTCCAGGCCGTCACACGCCTCGTCCGCAGAAGCACCTGGCACGCAGCTGTCCGACCACGCGCCGCCCGTACAGGTCCGCACGCCGGAGGACGCACACTCGCCGAGCCCGCAAGTCGTCGGTTCGCTCCCCAGGTCCTCGTCGAGAGCGCCGTCACAGTCGTTGTCCAGACCGTCGCACGTCTCGGCGCCCGGTTGGCCCGGCACACACGTGTCGGTCCACTGGCCGCCCACGCACATCCTTTCACCCGCTGCCTGGCATGCGCCGGTCCCACAGGCTGTGGGCACGGTCCCGAGGTCCTCGTCGAGAGCGCCGTCGCAATCGTTGTCCAGGCCGTCGCACGCTTCGTCGGTCGGGTCGCCCGGCTCGCACGTGTCGACGAGCTCCCCGCCCACACAAGTGCTCTGCCCGGTCGCTGCGCACACCCCTTGGCCGCAGGTCGTCTGGGTGGCGACGAAGCTCTCATCCGCCGTCCCGTTGCAGTTCTGGTCGATGCCGTCGCAGTCCGCGTCCGCCCCGGTCGGGTCCCCGGGCGTGCAGGTGCCGGGCACGCCTGCCACGCACGCCGCCACCGTCCGCTCGCACGCGCCCACGCCGCAGGTGAGCGTGCCGAGCTCTTCGTCTGCCTGCCCGTCGCAGTCGTTGTCAACGAGATCACACGCTTCCGCGGCCGGGTCGCCGGGTGTGCAAACCCCGGGCACGCCGGCCACGCACGCTTCCACCGTCCGCTCGCACGCACCGACACCGCAGGTGAGCGTGCCGAGCTCTTCGTCTGCCTGCCCGTCGCAGTCGTTGTCAACGAGATCACACGCTTCCGCGGCCGGGTCGCCGGGTGTGCAAACCCCGGGCACGCCGGCCACGCACGCTTCCGCCGTCCGCTCGCATGCGCCGACACCGCAGGTGAGCGTCCCGAAGCCTTCGTCCGTCTCGCCGTCGCAGTCGTTGTCGGCGCCGTCGCAGACTTCATCGGACGGCTCACACTGGTCGCAGCCGTCCGGAATGCCGTCGCCGTCCTGGTCAAGGCCGTCGTCGTGCCCGGGGCAGAGGTCGCACGCGTCCCCGACGCCGTCGCCATCCTCGTCGGCCTGGTCCGGGTTCTCTGCTGCCGGGCAGTTGTCCTCGTCGTCGGCTACGCAGTCGGAATCCCCGTCCGGCAGCATCACCGTGGTGAACGTGTCCGCCACGATCTGCCCGCCTCCGTCCTGCGGCGGAGCTTCCTCGAGCCCCGAACGGTCGCGCGCGATGGTGAAGAAGTGATAGGTCCCGCAGGTCTCGCCCGTGAACTCGGCAGATGTGGCCGGCGTGCTCCAGATCCAGGGCGTGAAGCTGACCCCGCCGTCCCGGGACACGAAAACTGAATAGGTCTCGATGCCCGAGCCCGGATCCGAACCGCTCCAGGTGACGGTGAAGCGCCTGCTGTTCTGCTCGCCGGCGAGCGGAGCGGCCTGGCTCTCGGGCGCGTTGTTGTCCAGAATGTTCGTCCAGACGTTGGTCGCCATGGGATCATTGGTGTCAAAAACGATGCTGGCCCCGTTGGAGATGACCGTGCCGTCGGCCAGGCCCTCGTTCATGTTCACCCGCAGGGAGGCGTTTCCCCCTGCGCCCGGCGGAAGGAACCCCTCCACGGAAGCAGGGTCGAGCAGATTCATGCAGGCAAAAGTACCGCACTGCGCGGGGTCGCAGTACTCGTTGCAGGAGCCGGCATCCAGGCTCTCGAACAGCCACATGACCTGGCGAGAGAAATGGTCTACCTCCGCCGTCACGCGAACGACGATCGGCTCCTCGGGTCTCAGGTCGATGTAGCCCTGCCAGTAGCCGAAGATCCCCGGGGGCGGAACCACTGCCCTGTCCCCCACCATGACCGGACCGAACTGGATCGAATCCAGGTTCAGGCTCTCCGAGATGGGGTCCGTCACCACGACGGTCTGCGCATCGGCACCGGCACCTGCCAAGTTTTCGAAGAAGACGGTGTAGAGAAGCGGCTTGGGGCTCTGCTTGATGTAATGGCCGACCCCCACTCCCTGCGGGCCCACCTTCTGGTTGGGATCCACCGCCGCGCTCACATCGGTTTCCCTCTCGGTCTTCTTGGCCTCCGGGATCCCGGTGGCCGCATACAGGCCGGCCTCTCCGTAGACCCCCTCCGGATTTCCAGGCAGCTGCTCCCATTCCCCGTCCACCTTCACGCTGTTTACGTAGGAGCCCTGGTTGCGTTCTGCTTCGCTGCCGGCAAGGAAGAAATCTTTCTCCCCGAACATCGCGGCCAGGGGGCACTCTATGTTTTGCTCGGGCCCGATAGCGAAATGAAACGATGGTTCCATCTGTCCGGTGCGGTCGTTGTAGTTCCACTCGTACTCCATTTCGGCCACCTGAACATAACCCAGATAGTCATCCACCATGATGTGGCGGTATTCGCCGGAGCCGTCCGCAAGGGGGACCGAGTACACGATCGTCGTATGGCCGAGAGGCGGCACGATCTCCGACGAGATCGTCTGGATGACGGTCCCATCCGGGACCACATTGGAGACGTACTGGTCGACCACGACCAAATGGTTGCCCCAGTCGGAGGCCGCCCCCGCACACGCATAGTTCTCGTCTCCGACGCCGGGATAAATCCGGTACGGAAAGAAGTCCTCGACGAATCGGGTGCCGTTCCACCAGACATCCCGGGCATGCTCGATGACGGTCTGTACGTTCGGGTCTGCATAGATGTCCTCCTGGGCATCGACTGCAGCGGGAGTCATCAGGCCACCCCACATGGCGGTCACGATATACAGGAAACCGATGAGCCAATTCGTTTTCTTCCTCTGTGTCGCGATCATGCTGCCCCCCCTTTCCGCTCATTACCAGATGGGCTGGGAGTCGGAAGCCGACGACCCGCTCCACCATGCGCGAAACACATCCTTGCTCTGGGCACCGCCCCACTGCAGGTCGATGCGCAGCATCTTGGCTGCGCCCGGCGCAATGTCCCGGACGTAGAGCGGGATCACGGTGTAGGTGGACCCGCCAAAGGAAACGTTCGCGTACTCCGTGGGCGGGGTGTTCAGGGGAGGCGGCAGGTTCGGGTTGACCGGGAGCGCGTACTGGGCTCGGTCGAACCCCAAGGCATAGGAGGCCACGCTGGCGGGTATGGCCACAAACAGGATGGCGGCATCCATGTCGACGTTCCCCTGGTTCCCGTACCACACGAAATGGGAAGTCATGGAGTCGACACGGACCGCTGTCTGGCCGATGATCTCCACCCAGAGGTCCGCCTTGCGGACCGGCTCGACCGTGAGCAAACCGAACCCGTAGGCGATCGGGCCGCTGCCGCATTCCATGCCCTCGATCTCGGGGACGACCTCGATGTCGTAGCTTACGTGCAGCGCACCGGTCATATCGAACCTCACCACCAACTCGTCCAGCGGGTCCCCGCCGCTGCTGGTGTAGATCCCGACGTTCCGTTCCAGCACGGTCCCGGATATGTCCTCCTCCTGGTAGGGGAAGCGGAGCGTCACGCGGCAGGTATCCCCCGGGAACGCACCCACCATGTGCAGCGTCGCCGGCCCCGTGTTCCCGACGGTGCTGGGGTACACGTGGTCGATCCAGAAGCCGTACGGGTCGACGATGGCCGCCTGCGCGGGTCCAGCTGCGCAAGCGAGCAGAGTCAGTGTCAGAAGGATCAGCGAACTCTTTCTCACTGCAAACCCTCCTTTCGTCCCTCTGTTGCGTGCATCGACGGCTGCCGCGGGACCGGGCTCCCCCCGATCGGGAAAACCGTTGAAGGCTTCCGCTTTTGGCGAACCGTCTGGTTGGAAAAGAATCGACTGTTGATCTTGGCGTGCCGGGCGGGAACCCCGGTCGTGGCAGGGGCAACCCTTTTCATCTCGGAAGCTCGCTCCACGGTGCCGGGCGCCCTCATAAAGGCTTCAGGAATTATTCTTTGTAATAAAACGATTCACTAAAACTAGTGCGATGATTTTATTTTGCATAGATTCAAGCCTATGTCAAGCATGACTTTCTGCCCGCCCCTTCGATCCGGCGGCTTGCTCCTTCCGACGGTGCGTCCCTATCCCCCGAACCGGACACATCCTGTAACGTCTGCGTTTCCCTCGACATCCAAGCAGTGGCCGCGTCTCTGCCGGCATGCCTGAGAGCCAGGCAGCGCGGTCATCATGATCGAACCCCGGGAGAGTCTTGATGAGGAATGAGGCC
The DNA here is from genome assembly GCA_040756235.1 of bacterium. Lineage (GTDB taxonomy): Bacteria > Desulfobacterota > DSWW01 > DSWW01 > DSWW01 > JBFLZG01. The sequence goes on from JBFLZG010000033.1 coordinate 46,679, forward strand.
CACGCACGGTACGCCGCAAGGACGAGGGACAAGCCGAACGCACACCCGATGAGGGTGGCGCAAAGGACACCCTGTGAGGAGAAATGAGTATAGCGCCGGACGTTACGAACAATGCCTTGGTCAGACTGGACCATGTTTCAAAGAGCTATCGAAATGCAGAAGTTGTCACCGACGTTTTAAGGGACGTGGACCTTGTCATCCAGAAGAATGAGGTTCTCATCGTTCTAGGTGTGTCCGGCTGCGGCAAGACGACGCTGCTCAACCTGATCGGCGCGCTGGACAAGCCCTCGTCCGGGAACATCCTCGTCGACGGGGAACCCATGTCGGCGATGAACCAGCGCTCCCGTACCGAGTTTCGTCGCCGGAAAGTCGGATTCATCTTCCAGTTCTACAACTTGCTCCCCACGCTGTCCGCCATCGAGAACATCGAAGCCGCGCTGGAAATTCTACCGCTGCCCTCACGCGAGATTCGTGCGCGCGCCGACCGCTATCTCGAAGCGGTCGGATTGGCTGACAAAGCCAACAAATTCCCGGGCCAGCTCTCCGCCGGTGAGCAACAGCGGGTGGCGATCGCGCGCGCATTGGCCAAGGAGCCGGCCATCATTCTCGCCGATGAGCCGACCGGCAATCTCGACGAAGAAACCGGGCTCGGCGTGATGCAGCCCATGACGAATCTACAGCGAGCCAACAAGGCGATCCTGGTCATGGCGACACACAATCCACGGATGACCGCTTTTGCCGATCGGGTGATACGCATCGATCACGGGCGCGTCGTCGAGATTCCTCGGGTGGTAACGCGTTGTCCATGAAAAAACTGCGGGTGAAAATGAGGCGCGACCTGTGGCGCATGCGCTGGCGCGCACTGGCCATCGTTCTGACACTCGCGAGTGGCGTGGCGACCTATGTGGGGACATACACGGGCGTCCTGAGCATCTTCCGGACGCGGGACACGGTCTACCGGCAGCTGCATTTTGCCGATCTGGAAGTGCGCTTCTCCCCGCAGGACGTGAATCGCCTGCCTGACCTGGCGCGGCTGAAAGGAGTGCAGAAACTCGAACGGAGGCTGCTCTTCCCCGGAATCATCAAGCGGCCCGGCCATCCGTCGCTCATGGCCGTGATTACGCTGCTGGAGACGCCGACCCCCGACATCCACGCGCTCCAGTTCGTCGAGGGTCGTCCGTTCCGTTCCGATGAGCCGGACGCCGTTGTCATCGAACGCACGCTGGCCGAATATCACGGCTATGGCGTCGGTGACACCATCGCGGTGAAGGTTGGCGAGACAACCTATGACGGCCGTATCGTGGGTATCGTGATCAGCCCTGAGTACTTTGTGTCCACTTCCAATCCGGACTACTTCATTCCGGAAAAAGGGAGCCTGGGCGTCGTCTTCGGGAATCTCGAGCGCGTGAGCGATTCTCTGGGTTACCGGATGGTGAACGACCTGCTCTTTCGCTTTGCGCCAGGCGTGGATCCCGCCGCTCTGAGCCACGACATTTCGAGTCAACTGAGCACACTCGGTATCGAACAGGTGATTCCGCAGAAGCGCCACTTCAGCTACGAATACATCCAGACGCAGATCGATGCGATTCAATTCTTCATTCCGGCAATTGTGATCATCGTGCTGGGTCTGGCATCGATCATCACGCTCATCAATTTCCATCGGATGATGGCCACTGAACGGCGCGAGCTCGGCACGCTCATGGCGCTGGGATATGACCCCCGGGTGCTCCTCCGAGCGTATCTGGAGGGCAGTATGGTTCTGGGAGCGATCGGCAGCCTCCTCGGCCTGGCGCTCTCATTTCCCATCAGAGACATATTCGCCTACGTATGCGCCGAGTCCATGGGGATGCGTCTGATCTGGCTCACCACGGATTTCGTGACCATGGCCAAGGGTGTCACCGTCGGGCTGCTCCTAGCCGTTGGTTCGGCGGCGATCCCGGTTCTCCAACTTCTTCGACTGTCGCCCCAACAAGTCATCCGAGAATCGAGAAGACCCGTGGAGAGCAGGGAACGATCATGGAGCCTTCTCTCACAAAGGATCTTCAGACTTCCCGCATCCTATCTCTACGGGCTCCGAAATCTTCTGCGCCGACGAGGGCGGACAGTCGCAACGCTCGGTTCCATCGGCCTGGCCTTGGGTGTGGCGACCGCCTACAGGATGAGTACGGCTTCCATCAATGAGACCCTCCGGAGGAGATACGAAGGCGATCCCTGGCAGCTTTCGGTTGATTTCCTGTCTCCGGTTTTTCAGGACCGTTTCGTAGAACTGAAGAGAATCCCTCATGTGAAGCAGATCGAACCTTACTTTCGTAACTACGTCGCGCTCGAGAAGGACGGTCGATTTGAGAATTCCACATTGCTGGGCATCCGCGCAGACTCCCGCATGACCCGCCCTCCCCTGGCAAGCGGACGCGCGCCTGCATCGGACGACCACCGGGAGATCGTCCTCAGCTCGGGGTTGGCCAGGAAGATTGGAGCTGAGATCGGGGATTGGGTGAACGTTCACGCGCTGAACCGATCCCATCCCTTTCGCCTCGTGGGACTGTCGTCAGAGGTCGTCGCCAGTCTGTCTATCGTTCCCTTCCGTGCCGCGCAGGAGATCTGCCAATCTCCTGACAAGGCCTCCGGCATCTTCCTGCAAGCGGATGCGCCTTTCACCCAGCTCCGGGAGGAGCTCTACCGGAGGGATTTCGTCGGCTCGGTGGTGGAGAAAGGCGAGTTGCTGGATCAAATCCGGGGGGTCACATCCGTGATGTTCGTCGTGCTTGATATCGCTGCCGGAATCAACATTTTCGTGGCCGTGTTGTTTATTTTGACCAGCATCCACCTGTCGGTCCTGGAAACCGAGGGCGAGTTCGCCACGCTCAAAGCGATCGGTTACGGCCGAGGTTCGACCACGCGGATCCTCTTGGCCGAGACGGCAGCCTATGCAGTCGGAGCGGCACTGCTGAGCCTTCCGGTGGCTGCGCTCCTCAGCGTTTATCTGAACCACCGCATGGGTCAAGCATGGTTTCGAGTGGACACGTTCTTCTTCCCGGCGGAATTCATGAAAGTACTGATCCCGGCCTTCGTGCTCATCCTGTCGGGAGCGTATCCCGGGTTGCGTCACATTTTCCACCTGGACATCTCCACCGCGATCCGCGCCAGGGTCATCGATTAGACATCGATGAGGTCTTCGGAGCCGACCATCTCCATGAAAGAGGAAGAACCCAAGATCGTCATCACCGGGGCCACCGGATTCCTCGGCCGCAACATCCTTTTTCGTCTTCTCGAAAACGACAGGAAGCACCGTTTCTGCCTGATCGTGAGGGATCGAAGGGACAAGAACCCCAGGAGTCGGCTGCATCGCATCCTGAGCACCCGGTATGACACCGACCAGGTCAAGGGCTTCGAGAAGCGGATCGATCTCGTGCCCGGAGACGTGACCTCGAAGCACTTGGGAATCGATGACCGCGCATACGCCCGTCTCGCCCACACCGTGGTGAGGATCATCCACGCGGCGGCCAAGGTGCCTTTCGACCTTCCACTGGACATGGCCAGGAACACGAATGTGGAGGGCACCAAGAACGTGCTCGATTTTGCAGAGACGGTCCACAAGACGAACAGCCTCGAGCGCGTGGACCACATTGGAACCGCCTATGTGGCAGGGAAGCGAGGCGGTTTGATCCTGGAAGACCAACTGGACATGGGCCAGGAGTTCAACAACACGTACGAGCAGACCAAGTTCGAGGCGGAGATGGCGGTTCGGGAGCGTTGGAGAGATCTGCCGGTTGCAGTCTACAGGCCGAGCATCATCGTCGGCGAGTCCACGACCGGGCGAACATCGAGCTTCAACGTCATGTATTTCCCTTTGAAGCTCTATGCGCGGGGCATCTGGAGATGGGTGCCGGGAAGCCCGGATACGCCGTTGGACATCGTGCCGGTGGATTACGTCTGCAACGCCCTGGACTGCATCTCCCGGGAATCCGGGTCCGTGGGCAGGTGCTATCATCTGACCGCCAGCTCCAGCGCAACGACCTTCGGCACGGCCGCCAGGATGGCAGAGTCCTACTTCGGCGCAAAGCCCGTCTGGTTCATTCCTCCCAAGATTTACATGAACACGATTCACCGCGTGGCGGGAATGCTCACATTAGGCCGGTTGCATGACACCCTGATGAAGGCCGCCCTTTATTTCCCTTACTTCATGAACAAGCTGCGGTTCGACAACAGGAACGCAGGGTCCATCCTGGAGAAGAACGGGATCCGGGCTCCCAGTGTCGAGGACTATTTCGCCCGGATCTTCCAGTTCTGCATCGACACGGACTGGGGGAAGAACCTTCCGGAACGGGAAGACTGAGCCGCCCTCAGCTCGGCCCTGGGCAGAAGGAGACACACAGGGAAGCTTTACACCCGAGCCTGCGCCGTCCTAGTCTGTTCCCGGGACGGCTCGTCCACAGCCCTCCCGGTCCGGCGGGCAAGAACGAACCTGCCGGCGCATCCACGCCAAGCCGCGGATCAAAGGACAAGGGAGGCCGCCAGCATGGACATCCACGCCGTGACCTTCGAGCAACTCCTGGACATCTGCGCCTCTCTGGAAGATGCCGCCGAAATGAAGAAAACGATCGAAGCCCTCGAGCTGCTCGAGAAGAACGTGCGTTCTCTCCGCACGAACCTCGCCGGCAGGCTGCGGGAGAAGGAGCAGGTCGAAGGCGCACGCGCAGATGAGGAGCGCAAGGCCCGCAGAAAATCCCTGCGGGTCGTCCGGCCGGCCGGGGAAAAGGAGAAAGGGTGAGCCGGCGCCCGACTTGCAGCTCCACTTCCTGCCGGGCATCCAGGAGAACCACGGCCTGCGGGTTCGCAACCTGCTCCTTCATTACGGCTACTCGCTCCACGTCTGTTTCCTGAGGCCTTACAGCCGCGGGTTCATCGGGCTCAGGAGCGCCGACAACCGCATGTTGCGGTCCAGGGGGGGTCAGGGAAAAAGGCAGATTCTGATATCCATAACGTTCGTGTTGGTCGGGCCGGTCTTGAGCAGCTCGCCGGTGGCTTCGAAGAAGCGGTAGCTGTCGTTCTCCTCGAGGCGCGCCGCGGCGTCCACGCCCAGAAGCCGCCCCCGCTCCACCGTGCCGCCGTCGCAGAAGGCGCCGGCTGCGTCGGTCGGGCCGTCCGTGCCGTCCGTGCCGGCGCTGAGAAAGAAGATCCCCTCCTCGCCCCGGATGTCCAGCGCGACGGCGAGAGAAAACTCCTGGTTGCGCCCCCCCTTTCCCGTTCCCTTCAGGGTCACGGTGGTCTCGCCGCCCGACAGGATGCACGCGGGCGGACGGAGCGGGCAGCCGGTTGCGCGGACCTCGCGAAAGATCGCTCCGTGGAGCCCGGCGGCCGCCCGGGTCTCGCCGACGATGCGGGTGGAGAGCACGAGCGGCCGGTAGCCCAGCTCGTAAGCCTTGCGCGCCGCGGCCCGGATGGCCAGCAGATTGCTCCCCACGATCCGGTTCGTGACGCGCCGGAAGACCTCCTCCCCCTGCTTCGGGGTCTCGGGCAGGAGCCCTTCCCTGCCCTGGCGAAGCAGCTCCAGGACCTTGCCAGGCATCCTGTCCGAAATCCCATGCTTCTCCACGATTCCCCAGCAGCCCTCGAAGCTCGACCCGTCCGGCACGGTCGGTCCTGAGGCGATCGCGTCGAGAGGGTCGCCGACCACGTCCGACAGGACGAGCGTGATCACGGTCGCGGGCCAGGCCCTGCGTGCGAGCTGGCCGCCTTTGACTCGGGAGAGATGCTTGCGCAGCGCGTTCATCTCCGCGATATCGGCCCCGCTCGCAAGGAGCACGCGGGTGACGGTCTGTTTTTCCGCAAGGCCGATCCCGTTGGCAGGGCAGACCAGCAGGGCCGAGCCTCCTCCGGAAAGAAGGCAGAAGACGAGGTCCCGCTCCCCGGCCTCATCCACGACTTCCAGAATCCTGCGCGTGGCCTCGATCCCGCTTGCATCCGGGACCGGGTGGCCGGCTTCGAGGATCTCCACTTTGTGCAGAGGGCAGACGTGCCCGTACTTGACTACGATCCTGCCTGCAGTCAGCCGTTCGGCCAGGACCTCCTCCAGCGCGCGTGCCATGGGGGCAGCGGCCTTGCCCGCCCCCACCACGAGGATCCGTTCATACTCTCCGAGATCGAAGCTCGCTTGCCCCACCGCCAGGATGTCGCCCTTTCGCGTGACCGCTCGCCGCACCGCCCCGGCCGGCTCCACGGCCTCGACGCCCGCCAGGAAGATCTCGCGCAGATGCTGCCGGTAAACGGACGGATCCATGGGGCACCTGTAGGGGCGGATGGCCATACGCCCGTGCCGAATACGTTTCACATCTTCAGCAGGCGCGCCGCGTTCTCCCCCAGGATGCGGCTGCGGTCGCCCGCCGCAACGCCCGATTCGGCGATTTCCCGCAGGTAGCGCGAAGGGGCGATGAGCGGGTAGTCGGTGCCGAACAGGATCCGATCCGGGCCGATGATATCGACCGCGATCCGGTAAACCTGCGGCGCGTACAGGTAAGGCGAGGCGGCCGTGTCGTAATAGAGACTCCCGGTGAAGCGCCGCACGCTCTTCATGAGCTCATAGAAGAACAGGCCTCCGCCCCAGTGGGCCAGGATGAGGGGAATCCCCTGCTGCTCCTCCACGAACCTCGCCAGATCCCGCAGCCGGATATCCATCTTGCCCGGGTAGGCGTGCCCGACCGGCTCGTTCGCATGCAGGACCAGAGGCGCCGACCGCTCGCGCGCGAGGCCGGCCAGGGAGCCCAGGTAACTCCAGCTCTTCCTCCCCATCCGGGACGTGTAGAAAGCCACCTCGCCGATTCCGGTGAAGCCCCTCTCGAGCCCGTTCTCGACGTCCCGGACCGAGGACCTCCCTTCGACCAGAGAAGGGGTGCAGAAGGCGGTCAACTGCTCGGGCGCGCGCTCCTGCGCTTCGAGCAGGTAATCGTGGGACATGCGGAGAATGCCCGGATCGGTCCACGGAAAGCCGAACACGACGGCCTTCGCCACCCCTGCGGCCGCCATGGCCTCCCGGAGCTCCTCGGCCGTCGCCATCCGGGCCTTCGGGTCTCCATAGAGCAGTCCGAACGCCGCATCCCGGCGCGCGAAGGATGCGCGCTCCTTCACCACCTCGGGCGGAAAGACGTGGGTGTGGAAGTCGATGATCATGTCCCTGCTCCCGGGCACGGCCCCGCGGGCCGCTCCCCGCCGGCTCCTGGGCGCTCCTCGCCCTCACCCCCGGTTCCCTTCCGTTGACAAGGGGCCACCGTTTCCATATAGTTGAATCCTCCTCTCCGTCTTTCCATTTCGAAGTCCCTGGCACTATTTTCTGTGCGTCTCGAGGGAGTTGCTTGCTCCCGAGCGATTTCCGAACGCATTCCCATCCGTCAACTGCCCGAATGACATCATCAGGGAGGCCGAATCATGGATGACGCCTACAGCACGGCAGACGAAAACCGGGAGCACTGGCTCCTGGAAGAACAGGCGCTGGCCGAACGGATCGAGCTGGCCCGGAACCCCGGCGGCCAGAAAGCCATCGACAAGCTCGCCCGCCAGAAGAAACAGCCGGTCCGGGACCTCATGGTCAAGCTCATCGACCCGGGCTCGCCCCTGCTCGAGCTCGGCACCCTTGCCGGGTTCGGCATGAGCTACCCGGACGTGGAGGACGTCCCCTGCGGCGGCGTGGTCACCGCCATCGGCAGGGTCCAAGGCAACTGGACGATGATCATCGGAAACGACCCGCGCGTCAAGGCCGGCACGTATTTTCCGATCACGCTGAAGAAGCACCTGCGCGCCCAGGCCATCGCCGAGAACTGCGGCCTGAACGTCGTCTACATCGCGGACTCCGGCGGGGCCTTCCTGCCCATGCAGGACCAGGTGTTCCCGGACGACGGGCATTTCGGAAGCATGTTCTACAACATGTGCAGGCTCTCGGCCAAGGGGTTGAAGCAGATCACCCTGTCGACGGGCGGGAACACCGCCGGAGGGGCGTACATCGTCTTCCTGGCCTGCGAGTCCGTCATGATCCATCAGATGTCCTACTCTTTCCTCGGAGGGCCGCCGCTGGTCAAGGCCGCTCTGGGAGAAGAAGTCACGGCCGAGGACCTGGGCGGCGGGTACGTGCACACCCACATCTCGGGCGGGGCGGATCACCTCTGCATGACCCAGGACGAGGCGATCGAGCGCGTGCGGGAAATCCTGGCCCACGAGCCGCCACAGACGATCCACATCGACCGGCGCGAGGAAATCCCTCCCTATTACCCGATCGAGGCGCTGTACGACATCCTTCCCCGGAACATCTATCGGGCCATCGACGTCCGGCACGTCATCGCCCATATCGCGGACGGCTATCCTTTCCGGGAGTACAAGAAAGACTACGCGCCCGGCCGGGGTGACAACATCGTCTGCGGCAAGATGTTTCTCAAAGGGATCCCGGTGGGCGTGATCGCGGCCAACAACAACGGCATCCTCTTCTACCAGTCGGCCCAGAAGGCGACGGAGTTCATCATCCGCTGCGCCAAGGACAAGACCCCCATCCTGTTCATCCAGAACTCACCGGGTTACATGGTGGGCACCGAGAGCGAGCACGCCGGGATCGGCAAATGCGGCGCCAACATGGTGCGGGCCGTCTCCAACGCGGCGGTCCCCAGGATCCAGCTGGTCATCGGGCCGGACCACGGCGCGGCCAACTACGGCATGTGCGGCAGGGCCTACCGGCCCCACTTCCTGTTCTCCACCATGCGGGCCAGAACGTCGGTCATGTCCGGCCAGTCCGCGGCCTTCGTGCTCCTCACCCTGGAGAAGCGCAACCGGGAGCTCGAGGGGAAGAAGATGGGGCCCGAGGAAGAGGAGGAGTTCCGGCAGCGCATGATGGCCAAGTACGACGGGGAGGCCCACCCATTCTACTGCGCCGCTCGCCTTCTCACGGACGGCGTCCTCCCGTTGCGCGACATCCGGGAGGTGCTGGCCACGGCCTTCGAGGTTTCCCTCCTCAGGCCGATGCCCGACTCGGTACTGGGAAATTTCCGTTTCTGAGATTTCGACCCGAAAGACCGCCTCTGGCGCGAAGGAGACTGCAGATGAGCGAACAGCCTGTTCTGCTCAGCGATCTGTCCGAAGGAATCCTCACCCTCACCCTGAACCGGGCCGATGCGCTCAACGCTTTCAGCCGCGAGCTCCTCGACAGGTTCGCCCTCGCGGTGGAGGAGGCGAACTTCCATCAGGAGGCCCGCGTGCTGATCGTGACCGGTGCCGGCGGCGGGAAGGCCTCCTTCTCGACCGGTGCCGACCTCAAGGAGCGGGCCACCATGTCGGAGGACGAGGTGAGGCGGTTCATCTTCAAGATCCGCAACACCTTCACGGCCCTGGAGAACCTGAGAAAGCCGGTGATCGCCGCGGTCAACGGCTTCGCCTTCGGCGGCGGGCTGGAGCTGGCCCTTGCCTGCGATATCCGGATCGCGGCCGCCGGCGCCCTGATGGGGCTCACGGAGACGAGCCTGGCGATCATTCCCGGCGCGGGCGGGACGCAGCGGCTGCCCCGCATCGTAGGGATCGCCAAGGCCAAGGAGCTGATCTTCACGGCGCGCCGCATCACGGCCGAGGAAGCTCTGGCGATCGGGCTGGTCAACCAGGTGGTTCCGGGCGACAAGCTCCTGGAGACGGCGCGCAAGCTCGCGCTCCAGATCTGCGAGAACGGGCCCATCGCCATCCAGCAGGCGAAGTTCGCCGTCTCCAAGGGCATGGACGCGCCCCTCGAGGTGGGTCTCAACATCGAATCCAATGCCTACTGGCTCTGCATCCCAACGGAAGACCGCCAGGAAGGGCTCCGGGCCTTCCGCGAGAAGCGCAAGCCCCGATATCAGGGGAAATGACAGGCGGGATTTCCGAGAGATTTCGGTAGCTTCAACGGAAGGGGTGGATGGCTTGTGTTGCAGGCGGTTCGGGGACAGCCGGTCGCCGCCGCCTGCGAGGGAGGAGGGTTGCTCATGAAGACAGAGCACGACTACTGGAAGATTTTCCCCAGGATGCCGAAGAAGGTGATGGTCGGCGACATCACGATCCGCGACGGGTTCCAGCACGAAGAGAAATTCATCTCCACGGCTGCGAAGATCTTCTACGGCCAGGAGATGATTCTGGCCGGAGCAAAGGAAATCGAGGTCACCAACCTGGGAAGCGTCGCGGCGATCCCGCAGTTCAGGGACGCGGAACAGGTCCTCTCCGCCCTCCGAGGAGACGACTTCAGAAGACGATGTGAACGGGCGGGAATCCGGCTCGACGACGTCGTCATGAGCGCCGTCACGATCCGCGAATCCGCAGTGGACCGGGCCGTCGAGCTCCAGGAGAAAGGGATCGGACCGGACCGGGTCCTGATGATGGTCTCCACCGACCCGGAGCACCATTTCGCCAACTCCGGCACCACCCTGAGCCAGTACTGGCGCGAGGCGGAGCGGTGCATCCGCAAGGCGCGCGACCACGGCATGAGGATGTGCGGCACCGTGAGCACCATCTGGGGCAGCCCGATCAGCGGCGCGACCGACATGAAGGACGCGGTCGAGTTCACCAAGCGTTGGTTCTCGATCGGGGCCCACGACATCGAGCACGCCGACCATGACGGCTCCGCCAACGCGGCCGACGTCTACCGCTACTTCTCCATGGTCCTTGACGCCATGCCGAACCCCGAGGCCCATCTCTGCCATCTCCACGAGACCAAGCGCATCGCCTCCTCCTCGATCCTGGCAGCCCTGCAGGCGGGGATCGCCCGTTTCGAAGGGACCCTGGGCGGCATGGGGGGGCAGCCTGCCAACTTCATGGACGACTGCCCGATACGGGGGACAGGCGAATACTACTACAAGGACCCGCGCTACGTTGGCCTCGTCTGCCTGGAGGATCTCCTGGTGCAGATCGACGAGCTCGGCATCGAGCACGGCTACGACATCGACCGGGTCCTGTGGCTCGGCGCCAAGATGGAGAGGACCATCGGGCGCAGGCTCCGTTCGGAAGCGGTCGTCAACGGCCGCACCGAGAAGGCCGGGCACCCGCGCTTCGGCCGTCCGGGCTTGAAGAAGCTGATCGAGAAGCTCGGCGAGCAACCGGGCACGCTGGTTCCGCCGGAGTGGAGCGCCGAGGCGATCCTGCCCGAGAAGTACGGTCCGGCGGATCCGTTCTGGAAGAAGTAGATCGAGGGCGAAGGGCTGCAACGGCCAGATGCAGGGCGAATGATCATTCGCCCCTGCAAAGCACCCCGGTAGGGTGGACAAAGCCGAAGGCGTGTCCACCAGCAAGGGTGCACCCCGCGAGCGAGGGACCTTCGTTTGGGAGCGCGGTGGGTGTGCCGCACGAGAGAGACGAGGGCGAGTCGCGACGGCCGTCCCGAACTCCGACAGGCCGGTGGAACGCAGCGCTGTTTCTCTGATACCGTACCCGTCAGGCGCGTGTGCCCCGATACACCCGGTCCGGAGCGAGGGACGAAAAGGCGAGAACCTGCCCGCAGGGCCGGGGTCTCCGACCCCAAGGAGAAGAGCCGGAGCGTTCTGAGCCCGAGACGATCGAGGGCGGTGCACCCACCGCGCTCGCCACGCCCGAGCGGCTTGCCTCCATACCTACGAAGTGGCCTGTTGAGGCTGCCCATCCAAAAACTTGAGCACGGCGGCGTTGAACGCCGCCGGTGCTTCGAGGGCGGCGGCGTGGCCCGTGGGGAAGACCACGAGCTCCGCGCCGGGGATCGCCTTCCTCATGGCTTCCGCCGTGCCGAGCGCCATGAAGCCGTCGCGGTCGCCGGCGATGATGAGGGCCGGACACCGGAGGCGGCCGAGGTCCACGGGCGCGTCGATCGCCGAGACGATCGCTTCCATGATGGCCAGGTAATCGGACGGGTCGTTCTGCTTCTTGATCTCCTTGTATTTCCGGAAGAGCTCCGGGTCCCGCTGCTTGAGCCCCGGTGAGAAGGAAGCTTCGGCCATCATCTCCGATATGAGATCGATATCGCCCTGGCGCAGCAGCTCGACAAAGATCTTCCTTCGCTCCTGCATCTCCGGGCCCGGCGGCTCGCCGATGCCGCTATTGGCGAAGACCAGCCCCCGGACCTTCTCCGGGCACCGCAGAGCGACCTCCAGGGCGATTCTCCCGCCCATGGAATAGCCGAGCAGGAACGCGCGCTCGATGCCGACGGCCTCCAGCAGGGCGCGAAGGTCTTCCGCGAACAGCCCCATCGAGTACGGCCGGCCCCCTCCCCGGGTCTCGCCGAACCCCCGCACGTCATAAGCGAGCACCCGGTAACGCTTCGAAAGCTCAGGGAACTGGTTGAACCACATCTTCCGGTTGTCGGTGAACCCGTGGACCAGGACCACACAGCTGCCCTGCCCGGCCACGTCGTAGTGCACATCGATCCCGTTGGCCGCGATTTTCATGGGAGCCCTCCTGATTTCATCTGCCGAGGAGAGCGCGGAGCTCCCGGGCCGCTGCCTCGAGCGCTGCCGGACAGATGCCCGTGTCGATCCCCATGGCGTCGAGGAACCGCACGACGGTTTCCGCGGGCAGGTTGCCGGCGGCCCCGGGCAGGAAGGGACACCCTCCGAGACCGCCCAGGGTGACGTCGAAGACGTCCACGCCGGCCTCCAGGGCCGCCAGTAGGTTGGCGAAGGCCCATCCGCTCGCGTTGTGGAGATGCAGGGACAGTCTGGAGCCGGCAAGGGAGCGCCTGCAGGCGTCGACCCGTTCGAAGATCTGTCTCGGGTCGCCGATCCCCGAGGTATCGGCCAGAACGATCTCTTCCGGGCCCTCCTGGAAGAGCGCGCTGGCTAGGTCCATGACCTTTTCGAGCGGAATCGGGGCAGGCTCCAGGTGGCAGCCGAAGGCGTTCATCACGCCCGCCCGGACCCGCAGGCCCGCCTGTCTCGCCCCGCGGCTCACCTGCAGGGCTTCGTCGAGCGCCTCCCGGGTTCCCTGCCCCGAATTGCTGCGCGAGTGGGCTTCGCTTGCGGAGACGAAGACCCCGATCTCAACCACGCCCGCCTGGACGGCCCGGTCCAGCCCCCTCCGGTTCAGGACGAGAGCCGAGTACCGGATGCCCTCGACCGGAGGCAGGGCCTTCCACAGCTGCTCCGCGTCCGCCATGGCCGGAACCCGCTTCGGGTGGACGAACGAAGCGACCTCGAGCTCCCGGAATCCGGCCGCCGCGATCTTGCCGGCGAGCGAGGCCTTGGCCGCCACGTCCAGCAGGATCCCTTCGGACTGGAGACCGTCCCGCAGGGTCACGTCTCTCAGGCAGACGCGTCCGGGCGCTTCAGCCAGTGGATGCGCGATCACATCGGCTCCTTTCCCCGCCGCCTGAAGGCATCCCGAGCTTCCGTTGCAGAGCACCGCCCGCGAGCTGTCCCTCGTCCTGCCCTGGAGGGGCACTGGCGCGGACCGACGCCTGAAACCCGAAACCCGGTACCTGTCCCGCTGCATCCACCGTTGGCCGAGCGCGCGGAATTGTCAATACGCCCGAGCCGCGCCCTGACGACGATGCACTGCGCAGCCGATGATTGCAGGGCAGTCGAATTTCTGATGAATGAGCGATGGATCTAGTGGAGGTAGGGGGCGATCTTCTTCTCTTCGCACGCGATGAGCATGCTGATCCGCTCCTGGGCGAGCTGCAGCTTGCGCCACGCCTCGTCCAGCCTCGCCAGGTGGATTTCTCTCCTGAGGTAGTCCAGGTACAGATCCAGGATCAGCTCGCTCGACGGCTCCAGCGCGGGAAAGTGAATGCCGTAGACGGAGGAAAGCTGGCCGCCGTTCCTCGCCGGCTCGTGCCAGACGATCCTGGCGTTCAGCTTCAGTCTGTCCACTTTGCCGGGCAGGGGAAGCTCAAAGGGAATGGTGGCATGCTCGTTCCAGAGGCACTGCGAGGTCTCTACGGCGCAGCCGGATCGAGAGATGTTCAGCACTCGGTACGAAAACGAGCCGCAGCCCCCCTGTGCTTCAACCTGACGGACCGGCAGGCGTTCGTCCCCTCTTCTCTCGTTCATGACTTCCCTCGTGCGGCTGCGGCGTTTTGCGGGACAGGATCCCCTCAGCGCATGGGAAATCAAGAAACGTGCCAGCCGCCTGCTCGCGGCGGTCCGGTCCCGAACGAGCCGGGTTTCACCTCCAATCGGCCAAAACCAAACGGTTCTCGTCGCTTCCTGTTCCCGCAAAGACCAGCCATCCTTGCGGCGCTGCTCGCCGCGGCTCCCTCCGACTTCTTCAATTGTGAAAATGTTTTCCTTCGCCGACGCTGCACAGCGGCTAGCCGTGCGCATTACCCACAAGTCCAATCTGAAAGATCACACTGACTCCGTCCGTCGTCCCGGCCCCGCCGCGTAGCGTGTGCGAGCCGGGATCCAGAAGTCTGCACAAGGGAACGGAGGTGTCATCACGCGGAGCAGGGACTGGACCCCGGCCTGCGCCGGGGTGACGGAACCGAGGAAACCGCGGCTGTCCGCTCCTTGGTCCTCCCGAATGACAGTCTCGGGCTGGATTTGCGTTGCGTCCCTGATGGGCCGACTTGTGGGTAAAGGGCAGGGCTAGCCGGCGGCGGGGGCAGACGTGCCATCCGGCTCCCCGACCTTGAGCACGACGAGCGTGATGTCGTCCTGCTGGGCGTGCTGGGGGTTCTGTCCGCCCAGGTGCTCCCAGACAGCCTGATAGAGGCCGTCCAGGATGTCCGTCGCGGGCCGCTCTCGGAGCCGTCGGAGGTATCGGATGAACCGCCTCATGCCGAACGGCTCGCCCTCGGGGCTTTCCGCCTCGGTCAGCCCGTCCGTGTAGGCCACCAGGAGGTCGCCGGCGGAAAGGTCATACGATTTTTCCTCGAAGTCCACGTCTGCCAGGAAGCCGATGGCCATGCCTTCGCCGTCGAGCAGGAGAGGCTCTTCCTCCTCTTGCTTGAGCAGCAGCGCCGGGTTGTGGCCGCCGTTGGCGTACAAGAGCCTGCGCTCCGTCGGGTCGTAGCTGAAGAATGCCATGGTGATGAAGAGCTCGGAAGAAGAGAGGTCCTCGAACAGGAGCCGATTGACGTCCTTGAGAAGCTGGCCCGGGCTCCGCCCTCGAACGGCCTCGCTCTGCAACAGCCCGCGCGTGATGGACATCATGATGCCGGCTCCGATGCTGTGGCCGCTCACGTCGGCCACCACGATCCCCACCCCCCCTTCCGGTGCCGGGAAGAAGTCGTAGTAGTCGCCTCCGACCCTCATGGCCGACACGCAACGACCCGCCAACTCGGTCCCGGGCAGGCAAGGCGCGTGCCTCGGCAGCAGATTTCTCTGCACCTCGCCGGCGATCTCCATCTCCTTCTGGATGCGTTCGTTCTCTTTGAGGTCACGTATCAACATGCTGTTGTAGATCGAAAGCGCCGCCTGGGAGCTGATGGCGGACAGGAGCTTCAGATCTCCGGCATGGTAGGTTCCCTGCGAAGGCTTGTCCGCCAGGTTGATGACCCCGATCACCTTCTCCTTGATCTTGAGCGGGCTCAGCAGAAGTGGCACGGAAAGAAACGACTCGGTCCGATACTCGCCCGGCCCGGGTGAGAGCACGCCGGGAAAATCCGCGAGGTCCTCGATCAAGAGCGGCTTGCCGGTCCGGATCACGTGCCCGCAGATACCCGTGTCCGTGCCGAGCACGAGCCCTTTGGCCACGTCTTCCGGGATCCCGGCCGACGCGATCACGCGCAGGGCGTTCAGCTTGGGGTCGACCAGGAGGATCGAGGCCTTCTCCGCGCCGATGACGTTCAACGCCTTGCGCAGCACGATCTCGCAGATTTCCCGGGTATTGAAGACCGCCCCCATTTCTTCGCTGAGCTCGTAGAGGAGATTGAGCTCCTCGTACTTGTTCAGGATCTCGCTCGAAAGACTGTCGACGTCGTATTCGGCCTGGATCCTCTGCTGCAGCCAGTCCGCGGCGAGCTTGAGGCTCTGGCGCGCCAGCCCCCGGTCAGGAACCCCTGCGAGGCAGCCGCGAATCTCGGCCACCCGCTGCTCCTGGAAACGCACTTCCTGGGTGATGACCGATTCCTCGGGGGAGCAGGACGAGCCCCAGTAGGGGCAGCGGGTGCCGGCACCGGTCCCGGAAGCTCTGCAGGTCGAAGCGGAACCGGCCGGGTAGCCGTCAGGCGGCAGGGCGTACAGGAGACGGCCGCTGCCGTCCGCCACGACCGTGGGGATCTTCGCGGCCGCGAACAGGCTGAACAGAAAAGAACGGACCTTCTCCGTACACAGGGTCTCCCCGACCGTGGCGGTCAAATCCCGGTCCCACATCATCTCGTATGGCCTCTAGGAGCTCTGCCGCTGCCGGGGACCGGCTCGCCGCCGGGCTTGCGCCGCCGCCGGCCCGCCGCCCGGGCGGCCCTGTCCTCACGCAGCAGATACAAGCAGTTCCACCGGGCCCCGCGACGCACGTAGCGGACCTCGGTCATGAGCTTCTTCATGAGAAAGATACCGTACCCGCCTTCGCGGGGCTGGGCCAGGTCGGGGGACGGCATGCGGGTGGGGTCGAAGGGGGGCCCTTCATCGAGGACCAGGACCTCCAGGCCCTTACCGGCCCGGCGGATCGAGACGCCCAGCCTGCCGGTCGTGCCCGGAGCGTAGGCGTGACGGATGACGTTCGTACAGGCTTCGATGACGGCGAGCTCGATCCGGTACCGCTCGTCGGAGCTCTCCCGGTACTCCTCGTCACGGGAGAGCGTCTGCTGCAGGAACCGGGACACGCTCTCGAGGCGCTCCATGTCCGACTCGACCCAGAGGAAGCGTCGCGGCCTTCCCGCGGCCGTGCTCCCGGGGCGGACAAAACGGCTGCGCGCGCAGATCAGGCCCGGGGCTTCCTTGTCGTGGTCCGGCATGCATCCCCCGAGAGGCTGTCGATAAATCCCCTCTCCCCCGAGCACGGGGGAGAGGGTCAGGGTGAGGGGGAAACACGAGCAGATCCACCCCTCATCCCGGCCTTCTCCCCTCGGCGAGGGGAGAAAGTGCGAAAATCCTGGTGAGTTGCCAGCTGTCTGTCGCCGGTTGTCAGCAAGAATGAAGGCACGGCTTGTGCCGCACCGATGTCCTCCTTCTCCCTTGTATCGACCGTTTCTCCCCCGTATCTTAGGGGCCCCTGCCCCTGCGAAGTTATTCTTGCGTGGCCCCTTAGAGGCTCCCCGAAAGCCTAGGGACCGGAGGCGACCGATGCGCATCTATGCGGTGGCGGACATCCATGGCCGGGCCGACAGGATGGCCCTGATCCGGGACAACGTCGAGAGGCATCGCCCCGACGTCCTGGTCGTGGCGGGAGACATCACGCACCGTGCGGCACCGCGCAGCGCCATCGCGTCCCTCGGAGATCTGCCGCTGCCGGTGCTGGCCGTCCGGGGAAACGCGGACCGAGCAGGAGTGGAAGGCCTGATCGAAGAGCACCCCGGAATGCATTCCCTGCATTTGAAGGAGATCTCGCTGGATGGCGTCGACTTCGTGGGGGTCCACGGCACCATTCCGCTCCCCTTCCGCTCCCGCGTCTGCTTCAGGGAGAAGGCGCTGCGGGAGCTCATCGAGCCCCTGCTGAAAGAGACCTCGGTGCTCGTCGCCCATCCCCCTCCGTTGGGCGTGCTGGACGAGGTGCTCGGCAGGCTCCACGCCGGGTCGAGGGCACTGCTCGAAATCATCCGGAGCCGCCAGCCCGCCCTGCTCCTGTGCGGTCACATCCATGAAAGGCCGGGATCGGCCCGCGTAGGAAGGACTCTCGTGGTCAACTGCAACCTGGCCCGCAGGGGCGCAGGAGCGCTGATCGAGATCGAAAAGGGAGAGGTCCTGAACGCCAGAATGCTCGAATAGTGGCAAGTGAATCGAGGCAAGGAGCCGTCTTCGGGCTCCGTCAGGGGTTGCCCGGCCTCGAGAGCGGACGTACGGCCTCACAACCTGGCGATCGCGGCGCCCACGAGACCCACCGCGAACCCCATTCCCGCCAGCTGGAGCCCTCTGCGCTTCTTGAGCGGATCGTTGCCGCGGACGTCGGCAAGGAGCCGGAGGAAGCCCTTCGAGGGGGTTTCCGAGCCGCCTACCGAAGTAAGGGAAAGGTACATGCGGCCCAGGGATTCCTGAGAGGCCCGCAGCAGGCCCAGGCCGACCAGAAGCAGCACCGATCCGACCACCATGATGCAGGTCCCGAGAAACGTCCAGACAAGGCTCATGAGACGTGCTCCTTGTTGGCTCAGAGGGCGGCGTATTCACTCTTGACGGGAACCAGCGTCCGGCACCCGACCTGTTCCAGCAGGCTCGATGGAATCCTTTCCATCGCGTGTTTCTTGTACAGGTACTGGACGCAGGGGCTCCGCGGGTCTCTCATGGCGTGACCGTCCACCACGAAGATCCTCGGCTTTCCCCGGAACTGGTCCAGGTTGCTCAGCGCGCAGTGGCTGCAATAAATCGGAAAGTCTTTGCGGAAGAACGTGCAGGGATGGGGCGCATCCGCCAGGCTCAGGCCGTACCCGTAGCGGGGTGC
Source organism: bacterium (assembly GCA_040756235.1). Classification (GTDB taxonomy): domain Bacteria; phylum Desulfobacterota; class DSWW01; order DSWW01; family DSWW01; genus JBFLZG01. The sequence continues at coordinate 65,168 of JBFLZG010000033.1, forward strand.
CCTGTCCCCCATTTCTCCCCGGAAGAGCCTGCCTCCGCTGCCGCACGGGTCGAGGGTGAACTTGAAACGATCCTCTTCCTCCTCGACCCGGAACGTGGCCTGGTGATAGTGCCAGGTGTGGGCGATGAGGCGCAGCGAGGTCCGGTCATCCAGCGAACCATAGAGCTTGTAGGCACTCTGCCACATGCGGATGTAGGTCTCTGCCACCAGGTCGCTCACGCACTCGACGCCGTAGCGGCGGAGCACGGCGCTCTCCAGAAGCGTCACCCAGAGGTTCAGGAAATCGTGCAGCGGCCGCCAGCGGCGGTGATGGTCCCGGAGCAGATCTTCGATTCCGTCCAGCCTGCCTTCCCGGAGCCTCGCCAGGGCGAGGCTGCACTCCGGCGTGGTTGCCTCGGAAAGGTCCCGCTCTGAAAAAAGCCTCTGCCCCGAGCCGGAAGTCTTCAGGAGCCGGAAGCCGCACACGCCCATCCGCGCGGCATCCGGCCGGATCTCCAGCACCTGCCGGCCCGCCAGGTCGTTGAAGACCTCCTGCATCGTACGGCATCCCTGGCAGAAGGCAGGGGTGCCGTCCGAAAAGCGGCCGAAGCTTCCGGGGTCCGCCTCGTACCAGCCCTCGAGCAGGATCCTCCCTCCGGTGCCGCACGGGGCCAGGAGCATGATGAGCTCGCGGTCGGTCTCCGTGGGCTCGGTCATGCCCCCCATGTGCACCCGCCACAGGGAGAGGAAGAAGCGAGCCGCCTCTTGCTCGCGCCCTTCCCGGTACGCCCGGGCCGGCGCGGCGATGAGCAGCCGCAAGGCTTCCTCGAGGACTTCCCGGGCGACCGGCTCGCCGTGATCGCTGCGGATCCGAGACACGATTCGAGCGATCCAGTACAGATAGCCCATGAAGAGGAACTGGTGGCCCACCGACATGTACCCGATCCACCAGGCCAGCCGGTCCCGCCTTCCCTCGGCCAGGGCCTCGAGAGCCCACTCGGCGGGCGGCCGCACGTCCCTGCGGAGGGCCTCGGCGCTCTTGTAGATCACGCTCCTGTCCTTCCGTGCACGGCTTGGTTCCCGGTCTCCGGCGGCAGCAGGAGGACGGACTCCGAGTCTGCGTGCGGTGGGTGTCTGCTGCCAGCGGCTGCAGGCCGCGAGCGTGGCGACCCCGCGCGAATGGGAGCTGCCACGGACGTTAATGGAGAGACGGCGGAAGTGTCAAGGCGCTTCCGGTGGCCGGTGGCCTCCCGGCGTGAGCGGGGGTGCTTCCGGCCCTCATCGGTCATGATGTTTCCTTGACATCGCTCCCGCAGTCGGATAAATAAATTTGAAAGTCGCTGCCTTCCGATGCAGCGACGACTCTCCGATCCCCGACGCCTAAAGCTGACGAGGCAATGGCGCAGGGACATTGAGCCCGGCTGAAAACGGCCGTGCTTCCCGTGCTTGGAAAGGAGAGGGCGAGGGCCGACTCGTCAGCGCGGGTCGGCCTTTTTTGTTTTCCCCCTCTTTACGCCCGCCCGGGATCGTATCCCGCTGCATTCGTTTTGAGCGTCGGAGAGGCTTGGAGCCGTTCTCTTCAGCTCCGCAGACGGCCGTTCATCGGCAGCTCCGTGAAGGGAGGAGAGTCATGGAGCCCCCTCGCCTGCTCATCGGCGTGGACGATACGGACAACAAGGATGACCCCATGGGGACCGGCAAGCTGGTTCGCCTTCTTTGGGGCGAACTGGAAACCCTCTTCCCGGGCACGGCCTCCGAGGGCGTCTTGCGCCTTCAACTCCTGGTGGACCCGCGGATCCCCTACACCAGCCACAACAGCCCCGCCTGCCTGATCCTGAGGACGCCGGAGGGAACGAGCGAATTCGAGGGGATCGCAGGAGCCGTCCATGCCTTTGTCCGACAACTCTCGGCCCCCGGCTCGGATCCGGGCGTGTGCATCGCCCGGATGCCGGACGTCAGCAGGGAAGTTGTCGAGTTCGGCCTCGAGGCCGCAAGCCGGGTGGTCGAGAGAGAACGGACCGAAGCTCTGGCCCGTGCCGCAGGGCTTCATCTGACTGCCCTGGGCGGGGACGGAGGCGGCGTGATCGGCGCCCTGGCCGCCGTGGGCCTCGCGGTCCAGGGGAGCGCCGGCCGGTACATCGATTTCGCCACTCTCCGGGATCTCGGTGAAGAGGTTACGGCCGGTGATCTCAGAAGTCTGGGGGTCGAGGTCGTCAGCACGGACCGGGAAGGGAAGAGCCCGGGGGCGCGGGAGAAGATTCACACGGGCGGCTGGCTTCGCCCCCGACGGATCTGCGGCTCCCCCGTCCTGCTCGTGAAAGAGAGCGCCACCGGATGGACATGCTACGACAAGAAGCAGCGCTCCTGATCGCCCTGGCGGCGATCGCTTCCCTCGCCTTGCCGTGTCCCTGCACCAGCCGGGCCGAAGCGCAGCAGCTTTCGAGCGAGACGCAGAGAGCGGCGGCAGCCGATCTGCCGTCAAACCCCGTCAGCCTGGAGCCGATCGAGGTCCAGGCCCGCCCCACCTGGGACGAGCCCTCCCATCCCACCCTCTCGACGAGCGTCCTGACGCAGGAGGACCTGAAGACCCTGACGGCTCGCAACGTGGGCGAGGCCCTGCGCTTCCTTCCCGGCGTGACGGTGACGCGCGGGACCCGCAGGAACCGGATCCGGGTGAGCATCCGAGGCTTCAATCCACGTTACGTCCGGGTTTACGTGGACGGGGTCCCGCTCAACCCGGCCACGGACGAGGAGGTGGATCTGTCGACGTTCGCGATCGAGAACATCGAGAAGATCGAAGTCATCAAGGGGCCCGCCCCTGTGAAGTACGGCGCGAACGCCATGGCCGGCGTGATCCTCATCACCACCAAGAGCGGAGACCAGAACCCGGGCGTCGAGGCCTCCTATGCCCACTCCTTTTATCCTCCCCGAACCCACTTCACGGAGGTGGACAGGGGAACGCTCGTAACGGGCGAAGACGATCACGGCCTGTACAACGGCGACCGCTACGGGATCACCGCCGGGGGCGGAAGCCCGACACTGAACGCCTTCGCCATGGCGGCACGGGAGACGTCGGAGGGCTTCCGGCCCCACAGCGGGTACGAGAACAACAACTTCGGCGGCAAGCTCGGCTGGAGGCCCTACCCCGGCCTGGGCGTCGGGCTGACCGGCGGTTACTTCTTCGGCGAGCGTGACCTGCTCAATCCCACCGTGCTCCTGGAGCGCAGGGGCCAGTACACCGGCGGAGGCGGTCAAGGCACCGGCCCGATGTACAACAGCTCGGGCTGGGAGCTGGACGACTGGAAAAAGGGGAACGCCGCCCTGGTCTGCGATCTTGCGGCCGCCGACTGGGCGGCAACGCGGGCCATGGCCTACCACTTCCAGGAAAGCTACCGGCTGTACGTTCAGAAGCCGATCGACCCGGAAACCGTGAAGTCGCAGAGCCCTCGCGAGAGCCAGGTCTCCGGAGGCGACGTCCAGCAGGATTTCCATTTCATTCACGGCTGGCCCCTGCGGCTCGAGCACGTGCTCACGCTGGGGTTCTCCGGCCGGTACGAATCCTTCGACTGGGGCAACAGCGTGAACGCGGCGCGCGATCAGGCGGCCGACGATCAGGAAGCGAGCGTCGTGACCGTGGGCGTCTACCTGCAGGATTCCGCGAAACTGCTCGAGGGGCTGAGCGTGGTTGCGGGAGTGCGTTACGACGTGCAGACCGCGGCGACCGTCTCCCTGCCGGAGATCGAAGACGACCGCGGCGGGGACCGGGAGCAGACCTCCCCGCACCTGAGCTTCCTTTATGAGCTCTCGGAACGGGTCTCTTTTCACGGCGCGGCGGGCCGCACCTACCGGTTCCCCAGGCTCCGGGACCTGTACGACTACGTGGGGGGGAATCCGGATCTGAAGCCCGAGACCGCGTGGGACTTCGAGGCGGGTGCCGACGCCCGGATTCTTCCTTTTCTCATCGCGAAAGTCTCGGGCTTCTACAACGAGGTCGAGGACCTGATCTACTCGCCCGGCAAGTTCATCCAGTTCCAGAACATCGGCGAGGCCCGCTTCCGCGGAATCGAGACGGAGATCAGCTTCGAGCCGGGCCCGGCCTTCGGGGCTTTCCTGAATTACACTTACATGGATGCGAAGGACCTCGAGACCGGCTCCTGGGCGCCCTACGCGCCCAGGCACAAGCTCTCCTATGGCTGGACCGCTTCCCGTTGGGACTTCCGGCTGAGCTACCAGGGGGCGTACGTGAGCGAGAGAGCCACCGGCGACGCGCTCACTCCGAGGCTGCCCGGCTACCACGTGGCGGACGTGAAGCTGGCCAGAACGTTCCGGCTCCCGGCCCTTTCCGCAGGGAGCGAAATCGAGGTCTTCACGGCCGTCCAGAACGTCTTCGACGAGCAGTACCAGGAGATTCTCGGGTTCCCGCTGCCGGGCCGCACGTTCTTCCTGGGGGGCTCGTGCCGCTGGCAGCCTTGAGGAGCAGCGGAATCGAAGGGGGGTGATAGAGCGGCGACCGACTCACCGCTTGCGACGAAGGCTCCGGACCGCAAGGCAGAAATCTCTGCAGTCAAGAGGAGGATGCAAATGTTGTCGAGAAAGGTCCAGTGGACTCTCGTGTTCTGCGCCATGCTGGCTCTCGCGCCGCTCGCGGCCCGAGCGGACGTGCTCCCTGACTATCATCATATCTGCCTCGACATGGCCAACGGTGCGTTCTACGACGACTCTGACATCGGGCCGCCCGATCGAGCGTGCCGGCCGATCGCTTACGAGCAGTACTACCACAAGTTCGACGGCGGCGGGCTCAACGAGGTGCACATCACCACGGATCCGGCCGTTCCTCTGGGCGACGTCTATGTCTCGGACGCCCAGTCCGGGACCTTCTATGTCACGGATACCGGCGGCAAAGGGTACATGGACGAGGTGCTCCTGCTCGTCTCCGTCAATGCGGAGTCCCTGCCCCCGGACTTCAGCCTGCGGATCCAATCCAGCGGATACGTGATCACGACCAACTCCTCGCAGGTCGTGACGTCCGCCGAGTTCGATGCGAACGCACTCGACCAGACCTTCACGGCCGACGATTTTGCCGATTACGGGTACGGCCCTCAAAGCTGGAAGCCGGAGGGCAGCGCCGGCTATCCGCTCTGGTTCGGACAAAACGTAAGCGATCCTGCGACGAGCTCCCTCCTGCTTTTCATCGACCTGAACGTGGCGACTGTCAAGGAAGCGACCCTCCTCCCCCTCGACCCTGACCCGCAGAATAAGGGAGCGGCAAAGATCACCTACACTTTTGCCGGCCTGCCCGGTCTGGCTGCCTTCAACGTGTATGGATTTACGTTCTACTCCAACGCGGGGCAGGGAATCAGCTGGACCAACAAGACCGCCGACACCGGCTCGAGCGGGTTGACGGTCAACCCGCCGCCGCCCGATCCGGGCGGATGGGACGTGCCCGATGCCCAGGCTGCGACGGTCCCGGGGGCGGACGGCCAGGGCTCGCATGCGGCGAATGTCCTCTTCATGATCCTGGTCCCGGCCGGGCTCGTCACGATTTCCAAGGTCACGGTCCGGCTGTTTCGGAATCGATAGCAGGGCTGCGGCTTATGAGGATTTCATACTTGCCCCCGCTTTCGCGCAGCATGGTAGGGGCGACCGGCCGGTCGCCCCTACGAGCCGCGCCTGTCCGGAAGCACGGACCGGATTCCGGCCCCCGAGGCTGTGTCGTATTCCGTCATCCCGGCCCATGTGCGGAGCGCATGTGAGCCGGGATCCAGAAGGTTGCATCAAGAACAGCGCGAGTACGGGGTCCCGGAACTGGAGTCCGGCCTGCGCCGCAATGACGGAAAGAGTCCCTTCCTATGCACCGAAAGTTCATGAGCGGGAGAGGGCCCGAGGGATGAACGAAAACAAGCCGCTTTCTTACTTTCGAGGTTTCGACCTCCGGGAGGCACTCATCCTGGCCCTGCTCGGCGCTCTCATCGTAGCGGCCAAGATCGTGCTGCGCCTCCCGATCAAGCTGACCGCTCACTCCACGCTCTTCTGGATGCTCTTTCTGGTCCTGGGAAAGGGAATGGTCCCGAGGTTCGGCTCAGGTATGATGATGGGCCTGTTGTCCGGTCTGCTCGCGGTGCTCATGGGCGTGGGGAAGCAAGGGGTCTTCGGCTTCTTCAAGTTTTTCGTGCCCGGCCTGGCCCTGGACCTTGTGGCGCCCTTGCTGTTCCTGCTCCTGGGAAAGAATGCGCTGGCCAGGCCGTGGGCAGGGGCCGTGCTCGGCATGCTCGTCAATCTTGCGAAGCTCGCAACCTCGATTGCTCTGGCCCGCCTGCTCGGTCTGCCCCTGGAGAGAATGGAGGCGCTGGTCGGCACGGTCGTTGTCGGACACGTGGTATTCGGCAGCCTGGGAGGGCTGCTGGCGGGTCTTGCGCTGCGCCGCCTCGGCCGCCTTCTGCCGAGTCGCCCGGCCGAGAACGGTCGGTTAGGGGGTGTCGAGAAACACACTCCGGACTCATGAGGGAGTGGGTTCCCCTGGAGGTGTGCAGCACATTGCCGCAATCGGACCGGCTGGTCGAGCTCGATCGCGTGAGCGCGTCTTATCTCCCGGGCGTGCAAGCGCTCGAGGACGTCACCCTGACGATCCGGCCGGGCGAGTGCACCCTCGTGACCGGCCCCTCGGGCAGCGGCAAGACGACCCTGCTCGAGCTGCTGCGAGGGCTTCTGGGCAGGCACATTCCGGCGTCCGTCTCGGGAGCGGTCCGGAACCGGGCGTTGGAAGACGGCGACTCGGTCGGACTCGTTTTTCAGAACCCGGACACCCAGCTCTTTTTCCAGACGGTCGAGGAGGAGATTGCTTTCGGCGCGGAAAACCTCGGCCGGCCTCCGGCCTGGATTCGCCGGGAAATCGATGGAATCCTGGAGCGGCTCGGAATCTCTCACCTCAGGCGAAGAAATCCGTCCTCCCTGTCCAGCGGCGAGAAACAGAAGGTGGCCCTGGGTTCCGTGCTGATCCTGCGCCCGTCCCTGCTGCTGCTCGACGAGCCGCTGCCTCTCCTGGACCGCCGGGGCCGTCAGGGTCTGGCGGAGGTCCTGGCTGCCCTCAAGGCCGAAGGACTCACTCTGGTCATCGCCGATCAGAACCCGCACGGCCTCAGGTCTCTCGCCGATCGGCTCATCGTGCTGGAATCCGGACGCCTCCGGTGCGACCTCGCCCTTCACGGAAGAGATCCGGTGCCGCTTCTGGCCGGGATGGGCCTGGCGGCAGACGGGCCCGGAGAGCGGGAACAGCCGTGGTGCCCGGGCGGAGGCGAAAGCCCGCCAGGGCCGGTCGTCCTCATGAAGGACTTGACCTTCCGCTACCCCGGGGGCGGGGGCGTGGAGCGGATATCGCTGGCTCTCGAGCCGGGCGAGATCCTGGGAATCCAGGGCGCCAACGGTTCGGGAAAGACCACGCTCCTCCGGGCTGCCGCCGGTCTCCTGAAGGCGCAGAGGGGCGAGTGTCTGCTGTTCGGCGCAGCGAAATGGAGAGCGGAGGGAATGCTCGGGAAGGTTGCGCTGGTCATGCAGAACCCGGAGCGCCAGCTGTTCGAGGAATCCGCACGGCATGAGGTCCTGTTCACCCTGGACCGGATCGGCCGCAAGAGGGCTCGCCAGGAGAAGGACGGGGGCGACCCGCACGCCCGCGTGGCGCAAGCGCTGGGGCGATTGCGGCTCGAACATGTTGCCGACCGAAATCCGCTGACCCTGAGCCTGGGAGAGCAGCGCCGCCTGGTCTGTGCCTGCGCCATGGCCCCGGGTCCCGGGCTGCTCCTCCTGGACGAGCCGACGTCGGGACTGGACTGGCCGAACCGCCGCCTGCTGATCGCCTGGATGCGGGAGCTCAGACGGACCTGCGGGACCGCTGTGATGGTGGCTTCTCACGATGAGGATTTGCTCGAGACCGTCAGTGACCGACATCTCAGGCTCCGGGACGGAAGGATCGTCGACGGTGGCGACAGGCAAGAGAATCCAACGAGCTGCGGCTGACCCTGCCTGGCAGTACGTGCCCGGCCGATCGTTCGTGCACCGCGCGCCGCCCTTGCTCAAGGCAGGCGCCGCAAGCGCCGCTTTCCTCGTCTTCCTCCGGATGAGCCGGCCCGAGGTCCTGGCGGGCGCGCTCCTCTGTGTCGGCGCGGCTTATCTGGCCGCCGGCCTGGGGGTCTCCCGCCTCTGGCGCGACATGCGGTACGTTCTCCTGCAGGCGCTCATCGTGTCGGCGGTCATCGGGCTGGCGGTCAGGACCCAGGAGGGCGTCCGCCTAGGGGCCGTGGTGGGGCTGAAGCTCCTGGTGTTCACTCTTCCGGCGGCCCTGTGGCTCCGGACCACGCTGGTCTCGGACCTTCTCTATGCGTCGAGACGCCTGGTTCCCTACCGCTACCTCTTTCTGGTCGGCGTCACGATCCGATTCGTCCCGTACCTGATCCAGGATTTCCGGGACATCGTCGAAGCCCAGAGGCTCAGGGGAGTCTCCCTCAGCTTGCGCTCCCTCGTCTCTCCGGCCGGTTGGCGCGACGTGGCCCATTGCCTGCTGGTCCCGATGATCGTGCGCGTGGTGAAGACGAGCGAGGAGATCCGCCTTTCGGCCGTTTCCAGAGGGCTGGAGTCCGCAGACACGCGCACGTATTTGAAGGACGCCTGAGGAAGGGGAAGGGGTGTTGTCGGGGGGGGTGGGCCAAAGCCCCCCCCTCCCCGCC
>JBFLZG010000034.1:0-10345 GCA_040756235.1 bacterium
GCTGTTCAAAAATGCCCAGATGCAAGGCGCACGAAGTCCTGAGGAACGAGGCGTACATGGAAGTACGCCGCAGTGACGAAGGACGAGTGCAACGCCGCAGATGGGCGTTTTGGGACAGCCTCTAGATTAAGGATACAGAGGCAAGCGACCCGCGCAGGCACAAAGACGCGGCCGCTGCAAGCACCCCCTCGGGGGCAGGCTCGTGTCGCTCATCTCGCTCGTGCCGGAAAGGAGGGCCCGATGGATTTTTCAGATTTCGCCTGGTTGATCGCGGTCCTGACCACGGGAACTGCCGCGGGGGCCATGACGGGGCACACCCTGCTGCTCGGCCGCTTCTTCAACTGGATCTTCGAATCCGACCGGACCGAAGTCTTTCGGCAGAACTATCCGGCCTTCATGGAAGCGCGCAAGCCGCAACGCTTCTTCGACCATCTCTTCACGGCGGCGCTGGTCGCGACCACCGCCTATGCCGTGCTTCTTTTCTTGACGGATCGGATCGGCACCATGGCCCTGATCGCGGCGGGCCTCCAATGGCTGTTCGCCGCGGTCTTCTTCGGCACCGGCTTTGCGGGCCTGGAGCAGGATCTCTTCATCCGCGGCGCGGTCTCGCCGGAGAAGATCAGGCGATTCCTTTCTCTCAACACTCCGTTGATCGCTCTGTCCTCGCTCCTGCTGCTGGTTTCTTTCGCGTGTCTCCTTCTCATGAAGGCATGATCCCGGCAGGGTCCGGGCACGCGGGATCATCCGGCCGGACCCACCTCCTCGAAGATGCCCGTCCGGCGGTTCTTGCGGACGTTCTCCGAGTTGAAGCAGCGGCCGTTCATCGCAATGTACACGCCGGCGGGAAGGGTCTGGGCGAACGCCAGGGCCGCCCCCAGGTTGAACAGGCCGTCAGAGCTTCCGAACTCGTAGGGGATCATGGCTCCAGTCAGGACGATCGTCTTGTCCCTGACCGACCTGCCGAGGACCTGCGCGGTCTTTTCCATGGTGTCCGTGCCGTGCGTGATCAGGATGCGGGCCTCGGCGCAGGACCGGCAATTCTGCACGAGCGTTTCCCGGTCGGCCTCGGTCATTTCGAGGCTGTCGATCATCATCAGAACGGACAGCTCGACGTCGGCCCGGCTCCTTCCGAGCCGCAGCATTTCCGGGACATGGGTCTCGCTGAAGTGCAGTCTCCCGTCCAGCTCGTCGTAGACCTTGTCAAAAGTACCCCCTGTCACGAAGATGCGGATGGCCATGGAGGTGTGCTCCTCTTGCCGCTGGTCCGAGGAAAGCGGGAATCTCCCTCTGCCCCGTCCCGGCTCGCGGCCGCCCGGCGGCCGGCTCTTCCCCCGTCACCCCGGCGATCCCCGGATCAGGTCCGGGGCAGGGGCCGGGGTCCAATCTCTGCTACGCTCGATGCACACTTGTAGATCCCGGCTCTCACCCGCTCCGCACATGGGCCGGGATGACGAGCCTCATCTTTTCGTCATTCCGGCGCGAGCCGGAATCCAGCCCCTGGACCCCGTCATTGCGGCTGCCCTTGCTGCAGCCTCCAGAGCCTGTTCAAAAATGCCCAGATGCAAGGCGCGCGAAATCCCGAGGAATGGGCGTACATTTCAGTACGCCGTAGTGACCCCGGCCTTCGCCGGGGCAGGCTCCCCCGCCTCCATGCCGCGCCATGAGCGCAACGCAGCAGATGAGCGTTTTGGGACAGGCTCTAGGATAGTCAGCAGGGCGAAAGGGAGTCAACGCGCCTTCGTCCAGGTTCCGGCCGAATGCGCGCTCGCGGGAAACCGCAGACAGCCGCGGCGGTCCGCAGCCCTCGGCCGGAAGACCTCGCGGCCGGCAGGGCTTGCAGGCAGGCGCGCGCACATCCGCGGCCGCTCGCCACTCTGCCCGCTTCCTCTCTTCCGCCCGTGTTTTCGGGACCTTGCCGGGGCCGGACCGGACCTGGGGCAGAGCGCGGGCAGGCCCGCTCGCCGAGGCCCGGCGGCCGGGCGAACGATGGCACGTGAATTGCGAATCCCTGCGGGCTCGGAGCATACACGCATCGAACTCGTACACAGGACTGTGATTCCCTGAAACGCCTACGCATGGCTCGCGCCGCTTGCGGCCTCTTCTTACCTTTGTTTCTGGGGTCTGCCCTCTTCTTCGGCCCGGCCGCGGCCGGGCAGGATGTCGGCTCCGGCAAGGGCTCGGGGGGCGCCCCTGTCGTGCGCGCGGAAGAGATCTTTGTCCTCACCGGCTCTCCGGGCGCGCCTTTCCGGCAGCCGACCGACGTCGCCGTGGACCGCGGTCTCCGGCTCCACGTCCTCGACGGGCTGAACGGGCGGGTCGTGGTGTTCGACCGCGACGGCAGGTACATCAGAAGCTTCGGCTCGGTCGGGAGCGGCCCCGCCGAGCTGCTCATGCCCGTGGGGATCGGCATTTCCCCGTCCGGGGAGGTCTACGTCGCGGACAGCGGCAACCACCGCCTCCAGGTCTTCGGCCCTGACGGAAGATGGCTCCGCTCTCTTGCCCTTGCGACCGGCGGCAAGGCCGACCCCACGGACGTTCTCGTCTCCCCGGCCGGGGACCTGTGCTACGTGTGCGACAACGACAATCACCAGATCCAGGTCTACGACACCGCCACCGGGGCATTGCGGCGGCGCTGGGGGGGATACGGCAAGAACCTGGGCGAGTTCCGCTACCCTGCCACCCTGGCGGGCGACGATCGAGATCAGATCTACGTGGTCGATGTGCTGAACGCACGCGTGCAGACTTTCGACCAGCAGGGCCGCAGGGGCCGGGAAATCGCGGTCTGGGGAGTGGGTCTGGAACGGGTCTTCAGGCCCAAGGGGGTGGCGCTCGACCGCAAACGCAGGGCCTTCGTTTCGGACAGCTACGAGGGCCTCATCAAGGTCTTCGAGAACAGCGGACCGCTCGCAGGCGTCGTGGGGGACGGCAACGGCGACGCGCGCAAGTTCGCTGCCCCCACGAACCTCGTGATCGACGCCGCGGAAAGGCTCGCCGTGGTCGAGACCCGGGCGAGCCGGGTCTCGGTGTGGCGGGTGATCCCGTGATGGCTGCGATGTGTCTTCAGGCCTCGCGCCAGGGGCGCGGGAAGACCCGCTTCAGCCGATCCTTCCCCCGGGAGAGCTTGCGGCCGCTGCGCCCGCTTTGCGTGCTTCTGCTCAGTCTGCTGCTGCAGTCGCTCACGACTCTGCCGGCCGACGCCGATGACGCCGAGGGCTGTCTCTTCTGCCACCGGTACCGGGGTCTCAGCACCTACGAAGCCCGCTCCGGCCGGCTGCGCCTGTTCTTCGTTCAGCCCGAGTACGTGAGCCAGCGGCTCGGGCCGCATGCGCTCCTCGCCTGCACGGACTGCCATCCCCGCTCCGAAGTGGACGTGGTGCCCCATGAGCCCGTCACCAAGGTGAGCTGCAGCCTGAGCTGCCACCTGGGCAACCCCGGCGGGCAGCAGCAGCTCTTCAGCCACGCCAACGTGGCCGAGATGCTCGGCCGGAGCGTGCACTCGCAGCAGGTCCTGTCCGCGATGGAGGTCGCGGGCGGCCGGCTGCTCCAGGAGGGGCAATCCGAGTGCCTCTACTGCCACGACGAGCCGATCTTCAGGGACCCGACGGGCGCGATTCCGGCCCTCGAGGCCCTCGGCAGCCGCACCTTCGATCGCTGCGACGTCTGCCATCTCCAGCAGATCCCCGCAGACATCGCCTACTACCTCCGGCACATCGCCGCCCGCCTGCAGGCCGCCCGGCCTTCCCTGGAGCTGGCCCAGGTCTGCTCCGTATGTCACAGCGATCCGGTGGTCATGGCCAAGCACGAGATGCATGACGCGGTCGCCAGCTACCTGAGCAGTTATCACGGAAAGGCCGCGCTGCTCGGCGACGGCCGCACCGCAGACTGTCTTTCCTGCCACATCGCGGCAGGCGCCAACGCGCACCTGATGCTGCGAAAAGACGAACCTGCCTCTTCCGCACAGCCGGGCCGGGTGGCCGACGCCTGCCGCAATGCTGCCTGCCATCCCGGCGCGGACATCCAGATCGGCGCTGCCGGCGTTCACCTCGATCTGCCCTCCACGCGCGGCACGATCGAGTTCTGGGTGGCCATGGCCTTCATCGGGCTCACCCTGGCCACCTTCGGTCCGTCCATGGTGCTGTGCGTGCTCGAGCTGTTCTCCCAGGTCATCGGCAGGCACGCTCACGACGGCCACATGGAGCGCCTCACCCGGGAAGTCCTCGCCCGTCCCGAGGGCCGGCGGCGCCTGGTGCGATTCACCCCCGCGCAGCGCATCCAGCATTGGGTCCTCGTCATCCTGTTTGTCTTGCTGGCGGTGACCGGCTTCCCGCTGAAATTCGCCGATCGGGACTGGGCCCAGTCCCTGATCGGCTGGTTCGAAGGGCTGGAAACGGCGCGTCGAATCCACCACTGGGCCGGCCTGGTCCTGGTCGCCTGCCTGGTCATGCACCTGGCGTACGTCCTGATCACGCTGCGGCAGAGGAGAGCCCGGGCCCGGGCAGCCGGGGAGAATGCAGGCCTGGCCGCCTCCGTGAGATCGTTGCCCATGTGGGTCAACCCGCGCGACGGCCGGGACATGTCCCGGCTCCTGGCCCACCTGCTGCGGCTCCGGCGCGAGCGCCCTGCTTTCGACCGCTTCAGCGTGAAGGAAAAATTCGAATACATCGGGGTGTTCTGGGGCACGGTGGTACTGGGCCTTACGGGCGCCCTCCTGTGGGGAGAGCAGATCAGCTCCCACTTCCTGTCGGGACGGGTCCTGAACATTGCCCTGATCGCCCACACGTACGAGGCCTTTCTCGCGGTGATCCACGTCGGCATCCTCCATATCGTCAACGTGATGCTCGCCCCTTCCGTGTTCCCTCTCTCGCCGGCCACCTTGACGGGCCAGACTCCGGTCCGCGAGCTGGCCGAAGGACACGCTGCCCAGGTGCTGCGCGTGGCCCGGGAGCTGGGCATCTCGACCGGAGACGAGTCGACCCATGGAATGTAGGTTGAAAGACAGTGAGCCCGAGGCTCCGGGCGCCCGTGAGCCGCGGGGCCGGGGCGGTTCCCCGAGCCGGGTCGTCCTGAGGCTCGTCTGTCTCGCGTCGACCGTCGTGAAAAAGGCGTATGCCCTCGGGCTGATCGCTCTGGTCCTCTGGCTGAGCCTGAAGGCATTCTCCTACCTGGTCTCGGCCCTCCTCCTTCCGGCGCGGCCGCCCCCGCAGATCGCGGACGTCCCCCGGCGCATGGACGAGACGGTGCTCGAGCGCGCCGCCGCGGCTTTCGCGGGCGTGCAGGCCACGGAGAACCCGCGCAGCCCGCTTTCTCACTATCACCGGTTCGAGCCCTGGTTCATCCCGGACCAAGTCAACGGCTGCACCCGGCAGGGGTGCCACGTGCCTCTGCCGCACGGCCGCAACAAGGCAGACCGTGCCTTCCTGAACCTGCACGTCACCAGCCTCCACTGCGGGGTCTGCCACACCCGGGTGGAAGAGACTCCGCTGCCCCTGGCCTGGTACGACTTGAAGACCGGAGAGAATCGGCCGGCGCCTGCCTCGCTCAGGGCCTATCAGTGGCTCATGCAGCCGCGGGTGCAATCGGCTCCGTCCTTCTCGGCCGCGGACCAGCAGGAGATCGTCGGTCTGCTCGAGTCGACCGCCCGGGAAGCCGAAGGAGAGCCGGCCCTGTCGAACCTCGCCGAGCACCTCGCCGCCGTGCGCGCGCAGAGCGCCGATTTTCGCAGGCTCGTCGCCCTGGCCCGCGAGACCCTGCCGCGCCACTTCCGGGGCGAGTACGGCGCCAAGCTGGCCCTGGTCGACTCCCGCACTCGGGAGCCACGCCTGGGGCGGACCGGGGACGAGGACGCGATCGCAAGGTTCCTCGCCGGCCGCGGCCGTCTCGGCGAGGAGGAAGAGGCTTCCCTGCTGAAGCACATTCACCCTGACCGCAGGGACCCGACCCTGCACTGCACGCAGTGCCACCGATCGGAAGGGAGTCTCGTGGACCTGACAACGGTCGGCTACCCCCCGGCGCGAATCGCGGCCATCATCCAGCCGCTGGTCATGCAGACGATCGAGCACATCGCGGAAGGAAGACCCTTTCACATACCGAGCCTCTTCGGCATGCCCGGCAGAGGGGGCCCGTTCGAATGAGCGACAGCGGGAAGGTTCGCGAAGCCCTGCGGGTTCTGGTCCTCCTCTTACTACCGGTGCTGGCCCTCGTCCCGACCGGCGCCGGTGCCGTCACGCGGAGCGAATTCACCCGCCAGGAATGCGCGATCTGCCACGTCCGCTGGCTCGATCCGATGGGCGCGCAGGAGGCGCCGGGCCAGGATCCGTGGAAGCCCTCCCTCATCAAGGAAACCCTGGACGTCGTGAGCAGCGAGGAGATGTGTTACAGCTGCCACGACGGTTTTGTCATGGACTCGCGCCACAGGGTCTGGGAGGGAACCGGCCACAGCGTGGGCAAGAAGCCTTCGCACAACATCCGACTGCCGGAAACCATGCCGCTCGACCGGGAGGGCAAGGTCTATTGCGGCACCTGCCACACGCCGCACGGGGTCGGAGAGCAGACCGCGGAGCTGACGGGCAGCGTCTTCCTGCGGACCGAAAACACGGATTCCAGGCTCTGCACCGAGTGCCACCGCGCAGAGCTGGAGGACCCGGGACGCAGGAACCACCCCGTGAACGTCCTCGGCAGGGAGGCCCTTCCCGGGGACGTCTACTGGCTCGGCGGCCGGCTCGCCACGGACCCGAAGAAGATCATCTGCCAGTCCTGCCACACGCCGCATGGCAAAGGAACGCTGATCCGGCCCGTCCTGGATTCTTCTCTGTGCACGACGTGTCATGCGAGCAAGGCAGGGGGCGGCGCCTCTCTGCGGAACGGCGGCGGCGCGCATCCGGTCGGGATCGTCCCGGGCCGCGACCTTTCCGCTGCCCGGGTGAACCGCTACGGAGCGCGATGGGGCGACGGGCAGCGGCTCCTGTGCGCGACCTGCCACGGGACGCACTCCGGGCTGAGCCGGTCCATGACCCTCGACCCGGACCCTTCCCGCTTCTGTCAGGGTTGCCATCCGGAAGAGACGAACCGGCTTGCCGGAGGCAAGCACGACCTGCTCGAGAGCATGCCGGGAGCAAGGATCGGCAGCGGAGAGACCGCGAAGGAGTCCGGGATCTGCAGGACCTGTCACCGGGCCCACGGGTGGGCCCTGACGGGTCCGGAGGGCGTGCCCCAAGTCTCGTCGCTCTGCCTCGGCTGCCATCGGGAAGGGGGGAACGCCTCGCGCGCAACGGTCGGCCGTTACTCACATCCGGTCCACCTGGAGATCCCGAGCCTGCGGGAAGGGTCGAGCCTCAAGCCGGTCCGCAGGAACGGCAAGAGCGAAGTCGCGTGCTCGACCTGTCACGACCCGCACGGGGGCCATGGCGCTGCCGGGCCCGCGTCCGCCCCGGCGGCAGCGGGCGCGGCCGACCCGATGCTGCGCGTTCCCGAGGGCGATCTCTGCAGGGAGTGCCATCTCGAGCACTTCACGGTCGAGGGGACGAGGCACGATCTGCGCACCGGGACCGGCCGCAAGAAGATCGAGGCCGTGTTCGGCCGGATCGGGGAAGGACATCCCTGCGTTCCCTGCCACAGCGTTCACCAGGGACGGGCGCGAGGGCTGTGGTTCGCCGAGCTGCCCCTGGCGGAGAACAGCTTCGACGCGGAGGAGACCACGCGGAAGTGCCTGACCTGCCATCGGCTCGAGCCTTTCGGGAGGATCCGGGAAAAGATGGGCCACCCGGTCGGGAAGCCCATGAAGACCGAGTACCTGCCGGCACCCGCGGACGAGCTGAGGCTCGGCCGCATCACGACGGATCCGGAAGGGCACCGAGACGTCGTGATCTGCTCGACCTGTCACCTCAACCACGGCCGGAAGAACCCGGACGGCTCGGTGACCCTGTACGCGGGGGGAGGAGTGGCCGGAGGGGACCTCTGCATCGCCTGCCACCGCGCCAACGCCAGGATCATCGGCTCCCCGCACGACTTCCGCAAGGTCCCGGACGGCTCTTTCCGGCCCGACGGGGGCCGCAGCCTGAAATCCGGGGTGTGCGCCGGCTGCCACGTGAACCACGAGGCGTCGATCGAGAAAGGGCTGATCGCGTTTGCCGTGAACCCGCCCAAGGGAAAGGGCAATCCGGAAGACATGTTCTGCCTGCACTGCCACCTCGACCCCAGGGTCCGGACCGGGCAGACGGCCCGGTTCTACATTCATTCCTCCGGCGACGAGGTCCAGAGGCGCTTCGAGGAGATGCAGGCGCAACCCGGAGCGCGCCTGGCAGGACGGCTCGGCGAGCCCACCCGCACGACGTCGGGCGGATATGAGGCGCTGTTCCGCATTCACTGCACGACCTGTCACGACAACCATCGATGGACGCCGATGGCGGCGGCGGAAGCTCCATCCTTCTCCAACACCGTCCTCACTTCGTTCCTCCGAGGCATCGACGTCGCGGAGACGCTCTGCGCGAACTGCCACGGAGCGGAGGCGTTGTACCGCTACCGCTTCTATCACCAGGAGCGGGCTTTCCGCATCCGCATCCCGAACGAGTGAGCCCTCCGAAAAAAGGGCGACGCATGCGTCGCCCCTTCAAGAGCGGGACGGGCGCAGCATGCAGCCTCCCTGCAACGCCTCCTCATATATTGGCCAGGCAGGCGGCTCGCGGCCGGCCCGGCGGCTTGAAGGTAATGGGAGATTGCGAGCGTAGCGAAGCAACCTCCCTGGCTCCGGGGGTTGCTTCGGTCGCCTGTGGCTCCCTCGCAATGTCCGCAACACTTCGTGTCCTCGCTCCGCCCGGTCAAGGCGCCTTGCCCGGGGGATGACGGACTATGATTCAGCGGTTGGCGACGGCCGCACGGATGCGCCGTCCGACTTGCGGAACGCCGCGACCCCTTGCGGATTGTCACCAGCCGGCAAGCGCCCGGAGCGCGCTCGGAGCGAGGGGGCCGGTGCAGGGCCGTGATCCGATCGATCCCGATCACGCCGCAACCGATGGCCCGACACGCCGGAACCTGCCCGGAATTTGCAGGTTTTTCTTGGGACCCAGCGGTTGCGCCGGAGAAGCTCCGAGCGCGGCCTGGGCCCCGCGAGCCCGCGTTGTTCCGCACCGGGCGGACCGGCATGGAGATTGCCAGACAAAAAGCCCCGAGAAAGGGGGGCTTCCGCGTGCGTTCCGGCAAACGTCTACTCGTGCTGGTCCTGTTCCTCGTTTCCTCTGTTCCTCTCACCCGTTCGCTTCTCCATGCGGCGCGCGCAGGCGCGGTGTCCAGGGGCGTGGACGAGGAAAACTGCCTCATGTGCCACAAGTACCCGAAGATGGGGGCCTACACGCTGGAGAGAGGAAGGACCTATTACGTGGGGGAAAAGTCGTACGCCCAGTCGGTACACGCCAAGGTGCCCTGCCGGGGCTGCCACACCGACATCGACCAGATCCCGCATCGCAAAGACCACCGGAACGTCGATTGCGCGACCGCGTGCCACATGAAGGACCCGTTCTCGAACCGGGAGTTCTCTCACGCGCCGATCCGCGACACCCTGATGGCGAGCATCCACGCCGCCAAGGAGAACGAGCCGCCGGAGAAGACCCGGCACAAGCCGGACTGCAAGTACTGTCATCTGAACCCGCTGATCCAGTACGAGCGGGACTACGAGACGCAGTCGAGTCTGAAACGCTGCCGCGACTGCCACGAGGCCAGAGGCGTGGAGAAGGCCTTCGACCACGTGCTGTACCGCATGGGGCGCAGGACCTCGCGGGACTCCACGGAGATCGTCGACCTCTGTTCCTCCTGCCACGCCGACCACAGCCTGATGAAGGTCTTCGACAAGTCGGACGCCCCGGCCAAAGGGTACAAGGAGTACTTCCACGGCAAGGCGGTGATGCGGGGCTGGGGAAAACCGGCCAACTGCGCGGACTGCCACACCGCCCACGCGGTCTACCAGAAGGACGATCCGCGCTCCACGGTCTTCCTGGAAAGGCGGCTGGCGACCTGCGGCGCAAACCCCTCCTGCCACCCGAGCGCCAACGCGAACTTCGTGCAGGCGGCGGTCCACGTGGCGATCGAAGAGGAGGAGAACAGGGCCCTCATCTGGGTGAACCGCGGATTCCGCCTTCTCACGGTGGGCACGATGTCTTTCCTCATCCTGCACGTCGCCCTGGATCTGAATCGCCATTTCCTGAATCGCCTGGGAGCGCTGCGCGGCCGGCGGCGAAGGCGGGTTCGACCCGCAGGGGCGGAGGACGGGGATGTATGAATTCCCTCTCCCCCGCGTCACGGGGGAGAGGGCCAGGGGGAGGGGGAACAGGAGCAGATTCACCCCTCATCCTGCCTT
>JBFLZG010000035.1:0-19906 GCA_040756235.1 bacterium
CATGAAGAAGCTCAGGATCCGCAGGCCGACCCCGTGACAGGTTTCGAACAACGCATACCTCAATGTACCGGGAGGTTGCCACGGACCTTCGGTCCTCGCAATGTCCGATACTGCTTCCCGGGTCGCCGCTTCCCTGCCGACCAGACCGGTCCGCAAAGGATGCGTTATCCGGGTGCTGGAGCAGACCGATTGGATCGTGCACGGGCCGCGGGGAGCGGCGCGGATCCTCGGGCTCAACCCGTCCACCTTGCGCTCCCGCATGAAGAAGCTCAGGATCCGCAGGCCGACCCCGTGACAGGTTTCGAACAACGCATACCTCAATGTACCGGGAGGTTGCCACGGACCTTCGGTCCTCGCAATGTCCGATACTGCTTCCCGGGTCGCCACTTCCCTGCCGACCAGACCGGTCCGCAAAGGATGCGTTCGCTTACTTGCGCCGACAAGGGACTGGGTTCGGAGATTGCGAGGCTTTGCGAAGTCGGAGATTGCGAGGCTTTGCGAAGTCGGAGATTGCGAGGCTTTGCGAAGTCGGAGATTGCGAGGCTTTGCGAAGCAACCTCCCTGCCCCCCGCTCGAAGCGCCGGTTGGTGTCCGTCGCGTTTTCGTGATATTTCGCAGTCGTGAAATGTAGCGAAAGAATGCCTCCTGCCGCGATGCCGCGGGGGACCGGCATCATTCCCGAATAACGTTTTTGTGACCGCCACTTAGAGCAACTCCTTTCGAACCGGACCGCTGCGGTACGGTGTTTGCTCTATACTGGCGTCGGCGCTCTCGGTCAGGCCCCCGGCAATCTCTCTCGGAGCACGCCCATGGAATACAAATCGGTCCTCTACGAGCAAGAGGAACAGATCGCACGGATCACGATCAACCGGCCCGGACAGCACAACGCATGCAACCGGGAGACGATCCACGAGTTGCTGGATGCCTTCACCCGCGCCGGCATGGACGGGCAGGCGGGGGTCGTGGTGCTGACGGGTGCGGGTGACAAGGCGTTCTGCGCCGGCGGGGACCTGAGCTCATGGAGAGAGGAGCTCGCATCCCGGCGCGAACGGACTTCATGGAAACTGGAGGTGGGATGGCAGCATGTCACGCAGTTGATCCGGACGATTCCAAAGCCGGTGATCGCCAGGGTCAACGGCTACGCCATCGGAGGAGGGCACATCCTCCAGGTCGCGTGTGACCTGACCATTGCCGCCGAGCATGCGCAGTTCGGCCAGGCGGGACCCCGCGTCGGCTCGTTCGATCCGGGTTACGGCACCGGGGACCTCATGCGCGCCGTCGGCATCAAGCGGGCCAAGGAGATCTGGTTTCTCTGCCGCAGGTACACGGCCCGGCAAGCGCTGCAGATGGGGCTGGTGAATGCGGTGGTCCCGTACGAGAGACTGGATGAGACCGTGGATCAGTGGTGTCGTGAGCTCCTGGAGCGCAGCCCCACGGCTCTGAAGATGTTGAAGTACGCCTTTCTGGCAGAGACGGACGGAGCCACCGGCATCACGCACCTGGGAGTCGGGGCGCTGTCCCTTTTCTTCGAATCCGCAGAGGCGGCGGAAGGAATGCAGGCGTTCGAGGGGAAGAGAAAGCCGGACTTCTCCCGTTTTCGCCGCTAGTCCGCGGCGGAAAGGCCCTTGCGAGAAGACTTCCGAGCAGGGAGAGGAGGCGGGCGTGAAGAGCACGGAAAGAAAGTACTTCAACATGGAGATCGAGCCGCTGCTGAACACTCCGAAGATTCGCGAGATGCAACAGGAGAAGTTGCGGCACGCCGTGAAATTTCTCTACCGCACCTGTCCGTTCGATCGGAAGCGGATGGACGATGCCGGCATCCGACCCGAGGACGTCCGCACGTTTGACGATTTCTCGGCCATGCCGCTGGCCGGGCAAGCAGAGTACCGGCAGGTCTTCGAGGAGACAGGCAACGACCCGTTCGCAGCATGCGCCGTTCTCTTCGGTGAAGAAAGAATGAGCGACATCCACATGCTGACCACCACTTCGGGTACGACCGGAGTCCCTACGCCCTATCCCGTCTTCCATAAGAGCACGGAAGCCATGGGCGAGCTGTTCGGGAGGATGGGTTGGCGCATCGGCATTCGCCCCGGCGATCGCCTGGCCATCGGGTTCGGCCTGAGCATGCACGCGGCCGGTACGCCCCATCTTTACTGGTTCAAGAATTTACGCGGACTGACCCTGCTCCCGATCGGGGCTGAAGCCGGCACGGAACGGCTCCTGACGTTGCTCAAGTTCTTCAGGGCCAATGTCCTGAGCTGCACTCCTTCTCTGGCCCAGTACCTGATCGAGCGCAGCCCCGAGGTGCTGGGACATGAAGTGAAGGACCTCGGCATCAAGATCATCTTGTGCGGGGCGGAGCCCGGCGCCGGCATACCCGAGGTCCGCGAGCACCTCGAAGGCAGGTTCGGGGCCAGGGTGTTCGACGGGGGGGCGGGCTACGGGGTTTCCTGTCACCACCCGGTCTACCAGGGGATGCACTGGGTGGCGGACGACCACTGCTACTACGAGCTGGTCGATCCGGAGACGAGAAAGCCCGTTCCCCTGGAGCACGGGGCTACCGGCCTGGCCGTGTTCACCCCCCTCGAGCCGGAGGCCTCCATCTTCTTCGCCAATTTGAGATTCACGCTCAACGATATCCACCAGGTCTTCACCGAGCCGTGCCCCTGCGGCCTGAGCGGGTTTCGTTACAAGATCGTGGGGCGGGCGGACGACATGCTGAAGGTCAAAGGGGTCCCGGTCTACCCGGCGGCGATTCAAGGCGTGATCAAGGGGTTCCTGCCCCGGGTGACAGGGGCTTTTCGGATCGTCCTGAAGGTGCCGCCGCCGCGGGTCCTGCCCCCGCTCGAGCTCAGGGTGGAACGCGGCGAAGGAGTCCGGAAGGGCGACCTCCCCGGTTTGGAGAAAGAGATCGTGGAGAAGATGCATGCGCTGCTGAAGATCCGTCCGAAGATCACCTGGCTCGCACCCGATACGCTGGAGCGCTCGGCCAAAAAGACGCAATTCTTCGACAAAGAGTATGAGCAAGAGTGACGGGAGGGGAACGGATGGATTACGAGACCCTGATTTGCGCAAGAGAGGGAGCGATCGCGGTCGTCACCCTGAACCGCCCGAAGCAGCTGAACGCCTTGAGCCTGCAGATGAAGGCAGAGCTGGGGGAGGTCTTCGACGCACTGGAGAAGGATCCCGAGGTCAAGGCGGTGATCCTCACCGGCGGCGACAAGGCGTTCTGTGCCGGGGCGGACATCAAGGAACGCTCGACCATGCAGATGACGCAGGCGGAGTTCTACTTCGAGCGGCGCAAGAGCCACGAGTTCTACTGCAAGATCGAGAACTGCGAAAAGCCGGTCCTGGCCGCGGTCAGCGGAGTCGCCGTCGGCGGCGGATGCGAGCTGGCCCTGGTGTGCGATCTGCGGATCGCATCGGAAAGCGCCCGTTTTGCCCTGCCGGAGGTCAAGATCGGGATGATCCCGGCCGCAGGGGGAACGCAAAGGCTGCCCCGTCTCATCGGCGCCGGCAGGGCGAAGGAGCTCCTGTACACCGGGGAAGCGGTCGACGCGCAGGAAGCGTACCGCATCGGGCTGGTGAACAAGGTCGTCCCGGCAGACCGCCTCATGGAGGAGACCCGGTCGCTGGCCGGGAAGCTGGCCGACTATCCGCCCCTGTCGGTCAAGTTCATGAAGCGGGCGGTGAACACGGGCATGCAGCTGGATCTGGCTTCGGCGCTCGACTACGAGGCCCACATCGCCGCCATGCTGGGCACGTCCGAGGACCGGATCGAGGGATTCAAGGCGTTCGTGGAGAAGCGAAAGCCCGTTTTCAAGGGGCGATGACCCTGAAGAAGGCAGCTCGAACAGGGAAGGACAAGGAGGACCGTCATGGATCTGGAGCTCGCGGGAAAGGTGGCCCTGGTGACGGGTGCGGGGCAGGGCATCGGCAGGGGCATCGCGACCGTCCTGGCAGCAGAGGGAGCCAAGGTGGCGGTCAACGACTTTTACCAGGAGCGCGCTGACAAGGTCGCGCAGGAGATCGTGGAATCCGGCGGAGTCGCATGCGGGGTGCGGGCAGACGTGAGAGATCTCGATCAGGTCAGGGAGATGGTTGCGACCGTCAAGCGCACCCTCGGTCCCGTCGACATCCTGGTGAACAATGCGGGTGTGCCGATCATCCTGCGAACCGGCGAAGCGAAAAGAACGGTCTTCGTCGTGTCGGATCTTTCCTTCTGGAAGGAGCAGATCGATCTGAACCTGTACGGCTGCCTCAACTGTACGCACGCGGTGCTGGGCTCCATGATCGAAAGGAAGGAGGGAAAGATCATCAGCATCATCTCGGATGCGGGTCGCATCGGCGAGGCGAACATGGCGGTCTACTCAGGTGCGAAGGGCGGCGTCCTGGCGTTCAGCAAGGCCCTGGCGAAAGAGGTGGGCGAATACAGGATCAACGTGAATTGCATTGCCATGGGGGCCACGGCCCACGAAGGAATCCGCAACTTTCTGAATCCCGACGCAACGCCCGAGACCGATGAGATCCTCAAGAAGATGCTGCGGGCCTACCCGGTCGGCAAGGGGTTGGGGCGCATCGGCCGTCCCGCGGACGCCGGGTACGCGGCCGCGTTCCTGGCTTCCCCGAAGGCGTGCTTCATCACGGGGCAGTGCATCAGCGTCAACGGCGGGTTTACCATGGTCTAGGCGCCGGCAGGGATCGCCCAGGCTGGGCCTGACTCAGGAGAACGAGAGATGGATTTCGACCTGACCGAAGAACAGAGGATGCTTCAGGAAACCGTGCGGCGGTACCTCAAAGAGAAGATCGCACCCGTTGCGGATGAATATGACCGCAAAGGCCCGATGACCAAACAGGAGGCCCATCGCTTTCTCAAGGACCTGAAGCCCTTCGGCTACGTGGGTACGCTCGTGCCGGAGAAGCACGGCGGACCCGGATTGGGTCACCTCGATTGGGCCGTGCTGCACGAAGAGCTCCGGGGCGTATACGCGGGACTGGGAGGGATCGTCGGCATCACCTCCTCGACCAGTCACGGGATCTCGGAATCCGGGAATGATGCACTGATTCGAAAAACCCTTCCGGGCCTCCTGGAGGGAGAAAAGATCGCCTGCACGGCCATCACGGAACCCAACGTGGGTTCGGACGTAGCGTCCGTCCAGACGAGGGCCGTGCCGGACGGGGGCGACTACGTGATCAACGGAACGAAGACATGGATATCGAACGGGACCATCGCCGATTACGTGGCGGTCCTGGCAACGGCGGACCCGTCCAAAGGAGCGGAAGGGATCGTTCAGCTCCTGGTCGAAAGGGAAGTGTCACCCTTCGAGTCGCGCGAGATCAAGAAAATGGGCGTCAGGTCCTTCCCCACGGCCGAGCTCGTGTTCGAAGATTGCCGTGTCCCCAGGGAAAACCTTCTCCTGTCGTCGGGAAAAGCCTTCAACCGCGCGCTACGGGGGCTCACGTTCGCCCGCTGCAACGCCGCCATTGCCGCGGTCGGCATCGCCCAGGCCGCCATCGAAGCCGCGGTCCGATACGCGCGCGAGAGGACGCAGTTCGGCAGGCCGATCGCGAAGTTTCAACTCATCCAGGAGATGATCGCCGACATGGTCAGCGAAACCGAGGCGGCCAGGCTTCTGACCTACAAGGCGTTCTTCGTGCTCGACCAAGGGGGGACCGGCCGCAGAGAAGGTTCCATTGCCAAGGCATACGCCACGGAGGCTGCGGTCCGGGTGACTTCGAAGGCGGTGCAGATCCACGGGGCCTACGGGCTCTCGGAGGAGTACCCGGTGGAGCGCTACTTCAGGGACGCCCGCTGCTACACGATTCCGGACGGGACCACCGAGATCCAGAAGCTCATCGTCGGGCGCGAGGTGCTGGGGATGTCCGCATTTGTCTGACAGGCCGTTGAAAAAGGCCCATCTGCTGCGTTGCGCTCGTTTATCGTCACTGCGGCGTACCGAAGAGTACGCCTCGTTCCTCAAACTTCGCGCGCCTTGCATCTGGACCTTTTTGAACGGCCTGTATCGGAGCCAGCTTGGAGGCTGGCTCCAAAGGAAGATCGATCGGTCGACAGGGATATCCACTTTTCGGGAGGCAGAGTCATGGAGGGCGAAAAGAAGAGGATACCGGTTCGGGAAGGGCTGTGGGCTGAGTCCGCGTCCGGCGCAAGACCGCGGCTTATCGGCAGCCGCTGTCGATCTTGCGCGGAGCTGTTCTTCCCCAGGAAGGAGATCGGCTTGTGCGGTCACTGCCAGTCCGGCGAGCTCGAGGAAGTCGAGCTGAGCACGAGCGGAAAGATTTACAGCTACACGATCGTGACGCAGAGGCCGCCCGTCTACTACAAGGGTGAGGTGCCGTACGCGCTCGGGTTCGTCGAGCTGCCCGAGGGGATACGCATCGAGACCCTTTTCACCGGATGGGATGCGGATGCGCTGCGCGTGGGAATGGACGCGGAGATGGTCATCGAAAAGCTGCACGAGGACGAGAACGGAAACGAGGTCACGGCGTACAAGTTCCGCCCCGTGAAAACGTGACGGAGCCTGTCCGGCAGCCTCTGGACAGCGGAGCCGAAACGATGAGACATGCCAGGGAAGTCGTCATTGCAGGCGTCGGGTTGACCCGGTTCGACAGTTACGACGGCCAGAAGGGAAGGGCGAAAAAGGAGTACTACGATCTCGGCAGCGAGGCGATCGCGAACGCCCTGAGCCATGCGGGGATGCAATGGAAGGAGATTCAGGCCGCGTTCTGCGGCAGCGTCTATTGCGGGACGGCTTCGGGGCACCAGACGATCGGCAGGATCGGAGCGACCGGCATTCCGATCGTGAACGTCGAGAACGCGTGCTCCAGCGGGACATCGGCCTTCCGACTGGCGGTTCAGATGATCGCGGCGGACATCTACGACGTCGTCCTCGCCGCCGGGTTCGAGAGCATGCCCAGGGGTTTCATCATGAGCACGGCCTGGCCCGAATGGCAGAGAGCCATGGGCTTCAACGTTCAGCCGGCGGCTTATGCGATGCAGACGCTCAGGTACATGGAGGAAACCGGTGCGACGGTCGAGGACTTCAGCCGAGTGACGGTCAAGAACCGCAAGAACGGCGCGTTGAATCCGCACGCGCGTTTTCAGACGCCGGTCACTCTGGAAGAGGTGCTTGCGTCGCGCATCGTCGCCCAACCGCTGCGCCTGCTGCACGCCTGCCCGCTTGCCGACGGCGGGACGGCGGTCATTGTCTGCAGCAGGGACAAGCTCAAACACAAGGAAAAGGCTGTCACCGTGGCCGCGTCGGTGCTCACCAGCGGCACCTATGGTCACGAGTACGGGGGCGGAAGCGTGAAGGTCCGGACGCCGGACACCGTCGAGGTTTCGGCGCGCCAGGCCTGGGAGGCGTCGGGATGCGGCCCCGAGGACATGGATGTCGTGCAGGCCTACGACACCATGGCCCCGGGCGAGCTCTGGGACCTGGAGAAACTGGGTCTGTGCAAGGCAGGGGAGGCGCCCCATCTCCTGAGACAAGGGGTCTTCGACTTGAACGGCAAGTGCCCGGTGAACACGGACGGAGGGCTCCTGTCCAGGGGCCATCCGCTCGGCGCCACGTCCCTGGCCCAGGTCATCGAGATCTATGCCCAGCTCCGGGGTGAAGCCGGGCCGAGACAGGTGCCGGGCGCGCGAGTCGGTCTGGCCCACGCCATGGGGGCCGGGCCGAACAGCAGCATCGTCATTCTGAAGAGGTAAGGAGGCCGGCCGGGCAGGCAGGCCGCGGGCCGTCTCGGAGCCGCCGTTTGGCCCTTGGTCCGTCGGAAAACGCCCAACCAGAGAGGAGGGCTTGTCGATGAGTTACTTCGACGTGAATCTCGATCTCGGTCCCGAGGAACGAGCGATCCGGGAAGCGGCGCACAAGTTCGCCAGGGAGGTCATGCGGCCGATCTGCAAGGAGCTGGATCGCATGAGCGCCGCCGAAGCCGTGGCACCGGGCTCGCCCCTCTGGGGATTCATCCGGCAGGCCTTCGCGCTCGGTTACCACAAGGCGGCGTTCCCGGAAATCGTGGGCGGGCTGGGGTTCACGCCCCTGCAGAGCCACATCCTGATGGAAGAGCTTTCGTGGGGCAGCCCCGGGCTGGGCGGGATCCTGCTGCTGGCAACCTGGCCCTACGTCAAGCTGATGGCGACCTTCAACCAGGAGCTGATCGAGGAATTCGTTCTCCCCTTCTGCCGGTGCACGGACGGAAGCATGACCGGCGGCTGGGCGATTACCGAGCCGGACCACGGCTCGGACACGCTCGCCGTGTACGAGCCCTTCTTCTCCGACCCGTCGATCCGGATGCAGTGCAGCGCGCGGCTCGAAGGCGACCAGTACGTCCTCAACGGACAGAAATCGGCCTGGGTTTCCTGCGGGCCCACGGCCACCCACGTCATGCTGAACGTTCAGATCGATGCCTCCCGGGGCCCTGCGGGAGGCGGCGTCTGCATGCTCCCCCTCGACCTGCCCGGCGTGAGCCGGGGAAAGCCGCTGGAGAAGGTCGGGGTCCGGGACCTGCCGCAGGGCGAGCTGTTCTTCGACAACGTCAGGATCCCGAAGCGCTGGATGTTCGTCGGCCCGAACGACTACGGGGAGTGGGTCGTGGGCAACCTGGGTTTCGGCAACACCGGCGTGGGAGTCCTCGCGCTCGGCATCGCGCGGGCCGCCTTCGAGGAGGCTCTGGAGTACGCCAGGCAGCGCGTGCAGGGAGGCAAACCCCTCATCGATCATTACAGCATGAAGGTCCGCATCCACCGCATGTTCGCCCGGGTCGAGGCCATCCGGGCCATGAGCCGGGCCGTCTGGGAGCTGAACAACCGCGTCTACCCGCCCCTGCCGGAATACGCGTTTGCCTCCAAGACCTTTTGCACGGAGACGGCCAAGGAGGTGGTCGAGGAAGCCGTACAGATCCATGGGGCCAACGGGCTCACGAAGGAGTATTTCATCGAGAAGCTGTGGCGGGACTCGCGCAGCATGACCATCGCCGACGGGGAGAACTCGGTTCTCAACGGTGTGGGAGGCCATATTCTGAAGGAGACGTTCCCACGGACCACGGTCAACCGGCTGTTCTAGTCGAGGCTGTCCATAAACGCCCATCTGCTGCGTTGCACTCATGGGGCACGGAGGCGAGGAGGAGCCTGCCCCGGCGAAGGCCGGGGTCCACTGTGTCTCCCAATGTACGCCTCATTCCTCAGGACTTCGTGCGCCTTGCATCTGGGCATTTCTGAACAGCCCCCAGAGGCTTGAATGCGAAGATGCCATCATAGGAAAAGGGAGGGCTTCCCATGGGAATGAAGATCTGGTGGCAGCACATCTTCCCGCCCCAGGAGCAGATCGAAAAGGAAACGGGCATGGTCCTGGCCGCTTCCGTAAAGGAGGCCGAGGCCAGGTTTCTGGAGAACCTGAGGACCGTTGCCCACCCGGACACGGAAGTGGAGATCCACTACGTCAAGCACTCCTCCTACGTGGTGCACTCGTACTACATGGAGATGCTCAACAACATCTGGCTCCTCGACGGCGTGATCGAGGCCGAGAGACAGGGGTACGACGCCGTCATCATCGGTTGTGCGGACGATCCGGGCATCCGCGAGGCGCGGCAGGCCGTGGACATACCGGTGGTCGCTCCCGCGGAAGCGGCCATGATGCTGGCCTGCACCCTGGGCAGCCGCTTCGGCATGATCACCGTGCTGCCCGAGCTCGTGGCCTTCTGCGAGCGCAACATACGCAACTACGGGATGGAATCGCGCGCGGTGCGACCGGTACGGGTCCACGACCTGGGCGAGGACTGGGTGAACGCCCTGTTCGAGATGCTCCTCAACCCGCAAGTGATCTTCCCCGGATTCGAAGAGCTTTGCCGCGCCTGCATCCAGGACGGCGCCGAGGTCATCCTGCCCTGCTGCTGTGCCTTGAGCCCGGCGGCGTCCCTGGCAGGATACCGGGAGGTGCCGGGGACGGGAGTACCCGTCGTCGATGTCACCCAGGCGGCGCTCAAGCTGGCCGAGACGCTCGTGGACCTGAAGCGAGCCGTCGGCCTCGGCAAGTCGCGGCGCTGCACGTACAAGTCGACGCCGCCGGCCATCCGGGACATGATGCGTTCCCTGACCTACGGCGCCCCGGGCAAATCCTAGAAGGCTGTCCATAAATGCCCATCTGCGGCGTTGCACTCATGGCGTGGCTGGAGGCGGGGGAGCCTGCCCCGGCGAAGGCCGGGGTCATTGCGGCGTACTCCCATGTACGCCTCATTCCTCAGGATTTCGCGCGCCTTGCATCTGGACATTTCTGAACAGCCTCCCGGAGCCGAATTCTTGGACAGGCTCCTGGAAGCGTTGAAACAAGGCGCCATCTTCGGATACGGTTGCGAGGCCTGCGAAGCAGCAACTCACTACGGGGGCGGACATGAAGGATCTGAAAGGCTCGGTTGCCGTGGTCACGGGTGCTGCAAGCGGAATCGGCAAGGCAACGGCCGAGGCCCTTGCTCGAGAAGGCGCGGATCTGGTGATCACCGACGTGAACGAGGCGGGGTTGCAGGAAACCGGTGAGCGCATCCGGACGCTGGGTCGAAAGGTCCTGGCCGAGAGGAGCGACGTTGCGCGGCGCGAAGAAGTCGAGTCCCTGAGCAAGAGAGTCTTCGAGGAAGTGGGACACGTGGATATCCTGATGAACAACGCCGGGGTGGGCCTGGCAGCCGAAATCAAGGACATGGAGCTGTCCGACTGGGAGTGGATCCTGGGGATCAATCTCTGGGGGGCCATCCACACCCTGCATTACTTCCTTCCGCACATGGTGGATCGGAGATCCGGCCACATCGTGAACGTGGCTTCGGGTGCGGGCCTGGTCGGCCTTCCGGTCAGCGGCGCTTACAGCGTTACGAAGTTCGGTCTCGTGGGGCTTTCCGAGGTGCTCCGTACCGAGCTGGAAAGGTTCCATATCGGGGTCACTGCCGTTTGCCCGGGTGTCGTGAAGACCAACATCTTCAATGCCACCCGGACCCGGAAGTTCCGCCCCGAGGTGACGCAACTGCCTGACTATGTCGGAACGACCCCGGAGCGGGCGGCGCAACACATCGTCCGGGCGATCAGGAAGAACCAGGCGGTCCTCGTCCTGACCCCCTTCGCCAAGGTGAGCTATGCCCTGAAACGGATCTCGCCGGCGCTTGGGCGGCAGATCGCGAAGGGGATTCACCGAGGCTTCCTGAAGCACAAGATTGAGTGATCCCCTGGAGAGAGGCTGGCCCTGCCCTTTACCCACAAGTCGGCCCAGCAGGGACGCAACGCGAAATCCAGCTCGAAACCGTCATTCGGGAGGACCGGGGAGCGGACAGCCGCGGTTTCCTCAGTTCCGTCACCCCGGCGCAGGCCGGGGTCCAGTCCCTGCTCCGCGTGATGGCGCCTCCGTTCCCTTGTGCAGACATCTGGATCCCGGCTCGCACGCGCTACGCGGCGGGGCCGGGATGACGGACAGAGTCAGAGTCAGTCTGATCTTTCAGATTGACTTGTGGGTAATGCGCAGGGCTAGCCAGGCTAGCCTGCTGCTGAGGACCCCGGCTGGTCCGCCGGCTTCAGCGAACCTGACATTCCTTTCGGCCTCCCCACCCTGCTCCTGGGCTCGAGCGGTTTCCTTCCCTTGCTCCTCCGCACCCCTTCTGGCTAAATGATGGACGAAGCCCCTCTTCGACTCTGGTTATGAGCTCAGAGCGGTTTCGGGGCAGAAGGAAGAGATCCCCATGTCGAGGAGCGAAGAGCGCGAACCCGGGCATGCGCACACCCACGAAGGCGTGCATGCCCATCTGCACGGCGCCGTCGATCCTGCCATTCTCTCCACGCACCGGGGGATCTGGGCGGTCAAGTGGTCGTTTCTCGGGTTGACGGCCACCGCGATCTTCCAGATCGTCATTTTCTTCCTGACCGGGAGCGTGGCCCTTTTCGCCGACACCATCCACAACTTCGGCGATGCCGCGACTGCCGTACCGCTGTGGATCGCATTCAGGCTCGCACGGCTCGGACCGACCCGGCGATTCACCTACGGCTACGGCCGCGTGGAGGACCTGGCCGGAGTCGCCATCGTCTTCACGATCCTGTTCAGCGCTCTTTTCGCGGGACATGAGTCCATCCAGCGACTGATCCACCCGCAACCGATCCGCCATCTGTCGGCAGTGATCGCTGCCGCGCTCGTCGGCTTCCTGGGGAACGAGGCCGTGGCGATCTTTCGTATCCGGGTGGGAAGGGAAATCGGCAGCGCCGCGTTGGTTGCGGACGGATATCACGCACGTGTCGACGGCCTCACGAGCCTGGCCGTGCTCCTCGGAGCCGTCGGCGTCTGGTCGGGTTACCCGGTTGCGGATCCCGTTGCCGGCCTGCTCATAACCGTGCTCATTTTCGGCATCGTGTGGGAATCCGCGAAATCCGTCTTCACACGGCTGCTGGACGGCATCTCACCCGAGGTGATCGAGGAGATCCGTCACGCGGCCGAGCACATCCGAGGCGTGCAGGACGTCACCGAGGTCCGGGTCAGGTGGCTGGGTCATCGCATGCACGCGGAATTGAACATCGCGGTGAGCCAGGCCCTGTCCGTGG
The DNA here is from genome assembly GCA_040756235.1 of bacterium. GTDB lineage: Bacteria > Desulfobacterota > DSWW01 > DSWW01 > DSWW01 > JBFLZG01. Next base: position 12,587 of record JBFLZG010000035.1, read on the forward strand.
AGGAAGGCCACAAGGTCGCCATCGAAGTCAGGCACCGGCTCCTGCACCACCTGCGCTACCTTTCCAACGCGACCATCCACGTAGATCCGGCCACCGCATCCGGAGAGCGGCATCACCGCATCCCCGAACACGCCCATGGCGACCTGTCCACGCATTCCCATGAGTAGGATTAGCTGTAGCTTCCGTCAGGGGAGCAAACTCAGCCTTGCCTTGATTTCAGATCGAATTCGTGCTGCCGCGGCGTATGCTTTGCAGGTTTCTTCCCGGGTGAAGTGCGTGGGCCAGTGCACAGGGTATCGGCTCTCGACATAGTATGCATTCAGGAACTCGCAATCGTCTGCGAGTCGCTCAAGCGAGGAATCTTTCGAGGCACAAATCTTGAGCAGCACGGTCAGGTCGTGGATCTTCCGGAATTCCAGCTCGTGGGCGACGACATACGCCTTCAGAAGCTTCTCGGCAGCCTGCTGAAAATGGAAGCAGATCTGGGAGAAGAATGGTTTCCCTTCCTCGTGGTTCAGCCTGGCGAACTCGAAGTCCTCTTCCGCCTTGTCGAACCACTCGCGGGACAGCCGGACGTCAGCCATAAAGAACCTTGCCCTCCCTGAGAATGGCTTTCAGAAAGGGGTCGCCCATTTCCAGTCTGGCTTCGATTTCATCGGGCCGATATACAAGAAGATCGATGGGAATGTTGCGGTCCAAGAGTCGGCTGAGCTCTCGAATCCTGTCCGCCCCATAGAATGGAACGTCGGCTTTGATGATCAAGAAGTCGGCGTCACTATCAGGGCCCGTCACACCGCTTGCTGCGCTGCCAAAGAGAATGATCTTCTCTGGAGCATACTTTTCAATGATCTGTGCGGTAATGCGCTCTACCTCTGCCTGAAATTCAGTCGCCATATGCAGTACCTCCTGGCCCCTGACCGGCGCCCATGCAGTGTATCCGGGGTTTCATGACGGAATCAAGCCAAGAAGCGCGGCCTGCCGCAGCCATAGCAGCTTCCGTCGGCCATTCGCTCAGGCGCAGGGACGGCGCCAGCCGAATTCGGTTGCGCCGGCGCGCGCCGTCCTCCTAAGATGTTCGTAGAGATGTCTGGGGTGGCAGTGATCCGGGAACCAGGAAAAGGGGAGGACCTTCGCAATGGGATTCGTGCGAACTCTCGAGCAGATCGCGGCCGGCTACCGGGAAACGGCTGATTTCTATGACGCGCAGATGCTGTTCGTGTTCTGGGAGACCCGGCCCGACATCGTCCAACGCTTGCTCCCGCCGCCCCTGGAGCCGGCCGAGAGGCCGCTCGCCATGGCGTTCGTGGCCAACTACCCGCGCACCAATTTCGGAGTCGCCTACCTCGAGAGCGCCCTTTTCCTGCGCGCCCGTTTCCAGGGGGAGGAGGGCCACTACTGCCTCTCCATGCCCGTGACGAACGACATCGCGATGGCCGGCGGCCGCGAGATCTACGGGTATCCGAAGAAGATCGCGGAGATCGGGCTCACCCGGGAGGGGCCGGCGGCCCACGGGTGGACCGAACGCCGAGGGCAGCGGTTCTTCGAGGTACGAGCGAGAATGAGCGGCGAGCTCGACGACCCTGCCGCCCTGGGGGACCTCGGCGCGGTCTTCGCGCCGGGGATGGGGAACGTCGTTGTCGCCTTCAACTTCAAACACTTCCCCGCGCCCGAAGGGCTCGGGTTCGACTATTCCCCGCGTCTCGTTCGCGAGGAGGTGGAGTTCCGTCCGCGCTCGGTCGAGCTCGGTCAGGCGGAAATCGTGCTGAGAACGGCGGCCCTGGATCCCTGGTCCGAGGTGGAGGTCGTGCGGGTCCTCGGCTGCGCCTACATCGTGAGCGACAACTTCATGCGCAAGGGGAAGGTCGTGGCCGAGACCGATCCCATGGCCTTCGCGCCGTACGCCTTCCTGAAATGGGACTTTTAGCTGGTAGCTGCCGGCCCCGTGGAAAGGACAGAGCCAGCCCGCCCTCCGTCATTACGCCTAAGGACGGAATCCAGGGGCTCGGGGGTGGCTTGCTCGATGCCGGCTCGCGGTCGCACCCGCGGCCTCGGAGGCTGTGTCACAACCGGATAGACCTTCATGCAACCACTGATTCCGGAGGACTCGGAGGCGCGGCCGCATGATTTCCGTCATTCCGGCGAAGGCCGGAATCCAGTCCCTGCGCCCAGTTACCACAGCTGGTCCAGGTGCACCCTTCTGGATCCCGGCTATCACGCGCTCCGCACATGGGCCGGGATGACGAATTATGGCATGGCCTCCTTGGCCGGGGTGACGTCCCCTTGTCGATCAGGAGGACCTTCCGCAACGGCCGTTCGCGGGCGTCCCGCCGCCCTGGCGATGACTTCCGTCTCCAGGTAGATCTCCTCCATCCCTCCGTCAGCCCCCCGGGTCATGAAGTCCTTTCTTTCGACCTTCACCTTGGGTGCACCGGCCCCGGCCCGCAGGGCCAGATCGCGGGCCATGGCCTCCGCTTCTCCCTGTGCACAGGCGACGGCCTCTTCCGGCCGATCGAAGGTGCGGGTTCCGGAAGGCAGATAGACTTGGTACGCTCGGTCCTTGTCCGCGGGCCTGACCAGGATCCGGACCGTCTGGGCCACCCCGCCTGCCACCGTCCCGATGGCGTTTGCCACGGCCGCATGTCCGGGCACACGAAGGGCTGCGCCGATGCGGGCCGCCACGGAAGGCAGATAGGTGGAAACGGGCGCCCCGATGGCGACGAGGGGGCGCTGCAAGGAAAGGGCAAGCGCGAATAGACCTCCTGCGTCAGCGCCCAGGGCGCGGTCGATCATTCGCTGCGCCGGCCCGCCCCTGCGATCGGCGGCCTCCAACCCTTCCTCGGCGAGCACACTGGCGATGATCGCCCGGCCGGCCTGGAGCTCGACCTGACGCACGACGCGCCTGGAGAATCCCTCCGGCGTTTCTCCGAGCTGCCCGGCCCGGAGGGCGGCCCCCAGCTCCGCGGCCTCCGCGCACCAGGGGCGGTAGAGGCCGAGGACATGGACGGCATCGGTCGGCGTGAAGGCGCTCATGGCGACCAGCCCCTGAGCCAGCAGCTCGTCCAGACAACGCCTGTACCGGGCCGGAGTCTTGACCCGGGCGAAGAGCTCGGAGAGCGCGGCCGGACCGGCGCCGATCAGGTCCCACACCTCCTGTTGTCCGGGTGTAAGGGTTCGCGGCCCGCCGCCCGGTGCTCTCTGTCTGAGGACGAACCGCCCGGGGTCGCCGCCGCAGGAGAGTGTGCCTCCGTCCGGCGGTAGGACCGCCTGAGCTCTCAACACCTCCAGCACGGACCGGTCGTGGTCGGCCAGCAGGCTCAAAGGGATCACCCGTCTCGGGCCCACGGTCAGGGCTCCGTCCCGGTCGAAGAAGACCTCGCTGTCTCCGCCCAGACCCGTGGTGCGGACGTCGACCGCCTCCACCATGATGTGCCAGTCGCCGACCCGGACGCCCTTCTCGTTCACAACGGGCCGCCCGCGGCGCACGGCAGCGATGTCCGTCGTGGTCCCGCCCATGTCGATCACGAACGCGTCGTCCGCCTCCGTGAGAAAGCACGAACCCACCACGCTGGCCGCAGGTCCGGACAGGATCGTCTCCACCGGCCGTTCCAGGGCCATCTCGGCATCCATCAGGGACCCGTCCCCTCTGACCACCATCAGGGGAGCATGGATGCCCTGCGTGCGCAGCATCCCGCGGACGGTCTGTATCAGTTCCGCCAGCAGCGGGATGAGCCGGGCGTTCATCGCGACGGTCAAGGCGCGGCGCGGGGCATGCAGGTGCGTGGTGAGCTCGTGGCCGCACGTGACGGGCAGCCCCGTCAGGTCCCGGACGAGCTGCCGCACCCGAAGCTCGTGAGTCGCGTTGCGCACGCCGAAGAACCCGGAGACGGCGAAGGCCGATACCAGGGGCGCAAAGCGCAGCACGGCCGCACGGGCGGCCTCGATGTCCAGGGGAGCCAGCTCCTCCCCTGTCACCGTGTGTCCTCCCCGCAGGAAGACGATGCGCTCACGCGGCACGATGCGATCGATTTCGATGCCCCGCAGCGTATCCGCTTCGTATCCCGGGAGGAGCAGGCAGACCGGGCTTCCCTGCCCCTCGACGACCGCATTCGTCGCCAGGGTGGTGGAGAGCGAAACCATGCCGATCTCCGCTGGCCGGGAGGGCAGCACCGCCTGCAGCGCCTCGTGAATCCCGACGGACAGGTCGTGCTTCGTGGTCAGGGCCTTGGCCGCGGCGAGGACCCCTTGCCCCTCATCCAGGAGCACGGCATCCGTGTAGGTGCCGCCGGTATCGATTCCCAGGAGCATGGACATGGTATGCCTGTGCGAGTGGGACCGGGCGGAGTTCCCGGACAGCGGCCTAATATCGATCGCTCGCCCCCGCCGGCCGTCCGACGTGCCGCCGGAGCCCTTCCCGGACGGCGCGCTCGATCTTGCCGCTCTCGACCCCGCAGACGATCACGTTCAGCGTCAGGTCCACCTTTGTGAAGCTTCCGGTCAACCTTCCCTTGTAGCGGGCCTGCTCTTGGAAGGAGGTGACACTGAAGAACAGCTGGCCCGTTTCCCCGGCGTCCACGATCCCCTTGATGTGGCCGATCAAGGCGCAGCCCGCCTCCTTCAGGTCGCGCCTCAGCTCCGAGAGGAACCGGTCGACAGCCGCTCGCAGCTCTGTTTCGGACCAGGGGCCCTCGAGGATCAACGTTTCGCGCAGCCCGCAGGCCGCAAGCAGGAGGGGCCCGTCGGCCGGGTGCACGAGCTCATCGCCGCTCATCGCAGCTCGCCCATCAAGGAATCAAGATGGATCTGCTTCTCTGCGGAGATGGCAACGACCCGGGCCTTTCCGTTGAGCCCTTGCACGCTATTCCTGATGCGGTCGACCTTCGCCTCGTCGACTTCGTCGATCTTGTTGATGGCCACGAGGTCGGCCGCACCGACCTGGGCCGCAACCAGGGGATTCATCACCTCCAGGAGCATCTCGAAGCGGGGAGCATCCACGAGGCAGAGCACCTGGATGTCATCCACCATTGAGCCGTACCGGCGAATGGTCGGGACGATATCGCCCGGGCGGGCGACTCCGGTGGCCTCCAGGATGACTCTGTCCGGCTGAACCAGCCGGTCGAGCTTCTCGAGGGTGGTGAGGAGGTCCACGGAAAGGGTGCAGCAGACGCATCCCCCGAAGAGCTCCTGCACCTCGAGACCTTCCCGCCGAAGGTACTGCCCGTCGATCCCGACCTGGCCCACCTCGTTCTCGATGATCGCGATCTTGCGGGATGTCGTCGACAGGCGCCTGGCAACGTGCAGCAGAAGGGTCGTCTTGCCCGAGCCGAGGAAGCCGCTGATGAGCAGGAGTTTCAAGCCGGATGCCTTTCGTCTGCTCGGAGCTTCAACGTTTCGCAGGAACGTGATTCTTGCCTGTTTCGATGAAGGCCCTCAGGTTCTCCGGCTTGATCCGGTACGGAACGCTGCAGCCCACGTTCAGGATCAGCCCGCCGCCCCTCCCGACCTCGTCGATCAGCTTCTTGCAGTACGCCTCGACCTCCTCGGGCCCGCCGAGGGACAGCAGGGTGGGGTGCACGTCGCCGCCGATGCACAGGTGGCCCGCCAGGACCTCCTTGGCGGCAAAGATGTCCGTGGTGCCGTCCAGGTCGATGATCGCCGAGCCCTTCGGGAGCTGTTTGAAGAAAGGGATGTTCTGGTCCCAGCACTGGTCCAGATGGAACAGGCTCACGATCCCCTCCGACCACAGGGCGTCCACGATTTGCAGCGTGTAGGGCCACCAGAAGCGCTCGAAGATCCTCAGGGGGTAGAAGAAACATCCGGCCCGCTCCTCGGCGAAAAAGAAGATGTTGCTGTTGAATCCCTTGCACAGATCGATGGCAAACCGGATCCACTCGGGGACGATCCCCTTCATGGCTCTGTCGACCGCGTCGGGCCTGTAGTAGAGATCCTCCGTGAACCTCACCATCGATCGCGTCAGGGACATCCAGAAGAAGGGGTGTACGTTCGGGATGATCCCGTACGGGATCGCGCCTCGCTTCTTCACCTGCTCGATGAAGCGCGTCAGGAAGCACATGAAAGTGTTCCCCAGCTCCGCGACTTCCTCCGGCTTCTTCATGTCCGAGACGCGGAAGACGAGGTGCTCGTTCACGAATCGCTGCCAGCCGATCTCCGCGAGCAACTCATACTCCTCGGGCTTCCATACCTCTCCTTCCAGGACCTGGTTCTCGGGCGAGCCCTCACTCGGGGGCTTGGCCCTGATGCCGCTCACGGGAAACAGCTCGGGCGGCAGGAGCCCGCCGATGCCGTCCCAACCGCCGAACTCATCGAACACCTTCAGGACCGCGTCGAGTTGGGCGTCGAAGCCCCGGGCCACGAGCTCCCAGGAATTCAGCCCGAGCAGCCTGGCTGCAGGCGCCGTATCCAGGGCAAAGGCGATCGGAACACGGTCCGTCTTCTCCAGGCGAATGGCGGCCATCAGTCTCTCTTCGGAGGTCATTGTTTCCTTGACCATTTCTCATTTCCCCCGATTTCTTTCAGGCGGTGCGAAACGCCTTGCATTGTGTCCGGCGTCTAAAAGTCGGCGCCGATGTGCGCCTTGACCGCGGCGTCGTCACCCTCCCCTGGAAAGGACAGATCCGTTTTCAGACGGGTAGAGAATGGCAGTTAGGGTAATTGCGTGTCAATGAGAAACAATCCGCCGGGTTGAGACGCCTGCACCGCCAGCCCAAGGGCCGGTCCAAGACGTTCAGGAATCGCTCTTCGCCCCTGCGGGTGCGGACCCCGTGCCCGAGCCGCAGCCGGGAGGAGGGTTGTGCCGCCGAAACGGAGGGCATTAGAGTTGAGCTTGGAGGCCGCGCGGCAAGGTTTGCGCGCGTATTTTCGGAGAGAATCGACGAGAGTGCCGTGCATGGAGTTGCCTGTTGTCGCGCTCTCTGCAGGCCACTCGAAGCGGCATCGTTCGCTGACGAAAGCCGCTCGACAAAGGGGAAAATCATGACCGCTTCCACCGCTCCACCCGCGGACACATGGGCGAAGCTCCCGCTCGAGGCATGGGGCGACACGTATGCGACACTGCACCTGTGGATGCAGATCGTCGGCAAGATCCGGCTGTCCCAGAGTGCCTGGGTGAATCACTCCTGGCACGTCACCTTCTACCCGACGGCCACGGGGCTGACCACTTCGCTCATCCCGTATGGTACGCGGGCTTTCCAGATCGATTTCGACTTTCTCGACCACCGGCTGGCCGTGCAGTCGATGGAAGGCCGGAGGGGCGGTTTTGCGCTCGAGCCGCAGTCGGTGGCCACATTCTACAGGCGCCTCATG
>JBFLZG010000036.1:0-16736 GCA_040756235.1 bacterium
CTCGTCACTGCGGCGTACTGAAATGTACGCCTCATTCCTCGGGATTTCGCGCGCCTTGCATCTGGGCATTTTTGAACAGGCTCTCGAACTGGGGCTTGTGGGACAAGCTATAACTACCTTGAGGAACCTCAATCCAGGAGATCATTCCCCAGTGGCACCTTCGATATTCGTTCGTTTGGATCGAATTCCTGTAGAATCATGCTGCGGCCGATGAAGAGGTCTCCATGGCGAAAAACAGAAGGGAAATCGAAAGTCTGGCTGACTTCGAGAAGCCAGCGAAGGCGCAGGCGGCCGATCCGCTGTACGTGCTGCGCTTGTACGTCGCGGGGATCAATCCGCGATCGTCGGCGGCCATCCGGTCGATCACCGAGATTTGCGAGGACCATCTCAAGGGCCGATACGAGCTCGAGATCATCGACATCTACAAGCAGCCGGCGCTGGCCAAGGGGGAACAGATCATTGCCGCCCCGACACTGATCAAGAAACTGCCGGAGCCGTTACGTCGGTTCATCGGCAATCTCGCGGACAAAGAGAGAATCCTGGTGGGCCTGGACCTGCGAACCAAGAATTAGAGGCCACGCGCATGCCGACCGAGAAGAAGCCTGCCAAACGGGAAAAGAGGCTGCTGCAGCAGATCGATGAATTGCAGCTCCGCCTGGCGGAGGCCGAGGAGACGTTGCGCGCCATCCGCGAGGGGGAGGTGGATGCGGTCATCGTCTCCGGCACCAAGGGAGAGCAGGTCTTCTCCCTGGTCGGCACGGACTCCATCTACCGCCTGATCGTCGAGACGATGAAGGAGGCGGCATTCACCGTCACGTTGGACGGCACGATCCTGTTTTGCAACACCCGGTTCGGCGAGTTCGTCAAGCGGCCGCTGGAGCAGGTTGTCGGACACCGTCTCCAGGAGTTTGTCGCCGGAGACAACCGGGGCTCGGCGTCTTCCCTGCTCATCTCCGTCCAGCAGCAGCCCGTCAGGCAGCGGCTCGTTTTTCAGGCCACCGACGGTACGGCTGTGCCGGCGCATGTTTCCGCCAACGTGCTGAACCAGCCCGACGGCCTCAGCATCTGTGTCGTCGCCAGCGACTTGACCGAGCTGGAGAATTCCACGGAGCTGATCCAGCAGCTGCGCCGCCAGCAGGAGGCGCTGCAGGCGGTCAACGAGGAGCTGGCGTCGACCGAGGAGGAGCTGCGCGCTCAGAACGACGAGCTCACTACCTCGCGGACCGAGCTCGACCGGGCGCGAGCACGTTATCAGGACCTCTTTGAAGCAGCTCCGGACGGATACATCGTCACCGATGCCGAGGGAACGATTCAGGAAGTGAACCAGGCGGCGGCCCGACTCCTGGGGTCCCCGGCGGCCCATCTGAAAGGGAATCCGATCTCGGCCCTCCTGCCCGCGGCCCGGAAAGAGCGTTACTTGGAGCTCCTGGCCGCCCTGAACGCCGGAGCGACGCCGCTGCCCGACTGGGAGGTGGAAATCCGCCCGCTGGAAGGCCCGTGGTTCTGGGCGGCTGTTTCAGCCGCCGCATCCTGCGACGAGGAGGGCAGGATCGTCGGGCTGCGATGGCTCATCCGCGATGTCACCGAGCGCAAGCGCGTGGAGGAGGAGCGAGAGAGGCGGAGTGCCAACATGAATTCACTGCTCGCGGTCGGCCTGGATGTGCTCGCAGCCGAAAGCGTGCCCGACCTGTTGGACCGGGTGGCGGACGCGGCAAGGGTGATCACCCGGGCCCGATATGCGATATCCGGGTTCGGCTACGGAGCGGGTCGGCGAACATTCGGATTCACGTCCCTCTCCGGCTCCTATCCTCTCTCCGGTGCGGGATCCGACTTCAAGATCGAAGATAGCGGTTCCTACCTGGACCTGATCGGAGGCAGGTCTTCTCTGCGTCTGACCGGAGAAGAGCTGCGGGGGCACCCTCGCTGGGGGGCGCTTGTGGATGGAGACGGGCCGCATCGAGGGTTGCTGGGAGCTGTTCTGCTCGGGCGGGACGGGAAGGCCCAGGGCCTGATCCTGGTCAGGGACCGGCAGGACGGGGAGTTTACCGAGGAGGACGAGCTCATTCTTCGGCAGCTCGCCAACTTGTCATCCGTGGCAGTCCAGCACCTCCAGGCGAGGGAAGCTCTGGCGAAGTCCCGTGACGAGCTCGAGGTGAGGGTGCGGGAGAGAACCGCCGAGCTGGAGGTTTCCGCGAACAGGATGAGAGATCTGTCGGCCAAGCTCCTGGCCATTCAGGAAGAGGAGCGAAGACGGATGGCGCTCGAGATCCATGATGGGCTCAGCTCCGTTCTGAGCGCTACGAAGTACCGGGTCGATCGTATCCTGGCCGGTGAGGGAGACCGTCCCTCCTGGGAGGAAGTGGCGGCCCTGCTGCGGAGAACCGTCGAGGACTCCCGAAGGTTGCAGATGGCCCTTCGCCCCTCCGTGCTGGACGACCTCGGCATCCTCGTGGCCCTCAACTGGCTCACGCGGGAAACCGTACAGGCATACCCTCACCTGCAGGTGGAGAAGCGCTACGGAGTGGCGGAGACAGACATCCCGGAATCGTTGAAAACCATCATCTTCCGGGTCTCCCAGGAGGCGGTGAACAACATTGCGAAGCACAGCATGGCAAACCTCGTCAACCTCTCCTTGCAGAACGTCGGCGGCCGGATCGAGCTTTCCGTTCAGGACAACGGCCATGGCTTCGACCCGGAGGAGGCCTCCGCGCGCATGGAGAAGGGCCTGGGCTTGTTGAGCATGAGGGAACGAACGGAGCTGTCGGGCGGGTCCTTTCACATCGAATCCGCTGCAGGGAAAGGAACGACCATTCGCGCATCCTGGCCCGAAAATCCCGCAACGCCGCGGCAACCGGATCCGGGCCGGGTGTGAGCCCGGGAAGGCCTGACATCCCGTCGCAACCCTCTCTGCCGGACCGGGACCGTTGCCCGTTGCCCGGGAGGACGAAAGGCAGGTGACGTGTGGACGTCGAGGACCCTGAGAATCCCGTGTCGGGCCAGCCGAACACGACAGCGGGCGAGGGACTGAGCCCGGATCCGAGCCGACCCGGGGAGCCATCGTCCGGGCCGGCCGGCCCTCATGCCGGCATCCCGGTCGTCGGTCTGGGAGGATCCGCCGGCGCACTGGCGTCGTTCGAGGCCTTCTTCGACTCCATGCCCGCCGACAGCGGGGCCGCCTTCGTGGTCGTCCAGCACATGTCGACCGCCCATGGGAGCCTGCTGCCCGAGCTCCTGGCCCAACATACGCGCATGCGCGTCGTGGAAGCCGCCGGCGGGATGCAGGTGGAACCCGACTGCGTGTACATCATTCCGCCCGCAAAGTATGTCGGCATCCGCAACGGAATCCTGTTCCTGGCAGAGCCAGCCCCCCGGCATGGCGCGCAGATGCCGGTCGACTTCTTCTTCCGCTGCCTGGCGGAGGACCGAGCAGAACGCGCGATCTGCGTTCTGTGTTCCGGGACCGGTACAGACGGCACCCTCGGAGCAAGGGCGGTCCGGGGGGCCGGCGGCATGGTCATCGCGCAGGATCCGCGGACGGCCCTGTTCGGCGACATGCCGCGCAGTGCCATGGCAGCGGGGCTCGTGGACCGCGTCCTTCCTGCGGAGCGGACGCCCGCGGCGGTCCTCAAGTATCTTCAGCACCCCTACGTCAAGGAACGGGAGCGCCTGGCGCCTCCTGAGGCTCGGGCCAAAGCCCCGGAGGTTCAGGACATCCTCGCCCTGGTGCTGGAACAGACGGGCTGCGATTTCCGCAGTTACAAGCCGCCCACGGTCCTGCGGCGCATCGGCCGGCGCATGGGATTGCTGCACATCTCGGAAATATCCCGATACGTCGCCAGGCTGCAGCGTGACCCTGGGGAGGTCAAGCAGCTGGTGAGAGACCTTCTCATCAACGTCACGGCCTTTTTCCGCGAGCCGGAGGCGTTCGACGAGGTGCGCGACCTGGTCGTTGCGCCTCTGGTCCGCACAAGGCCCGCCAACGAGCCCTTGCGGGTCTGGGTGCCGGCTTGTGCGACCGGCGAGGAGGCATACTCCCTGGCCATTCTGCTGCTGGAGGAGCTTGCCAAGGCGAGCAAGAACTGCCCGTTGCAGGTGTTCGCGACGGACCTGGACGAAGAGGCGCTGGAAGTGGCCCGAGCCGGTTTCTACCCGGAGAACATCGCTGCCGACGTCGGTCCCGAGCGCCTGCTGAAGTTCTTCGTCCGAATAGGCAGGGGCTATCAGGTCCGGGATTCGCTGCGCCAGGCCCTGACCTTTGCCAAGCAGAACGTCCTCACCGATCCTCCCTTCTCCAAGATGGATCTCATCAGTTGCCGCAATCTCCTGATCTACCTGGATGCGGACGCGCAGAGAAAGCTCATGGCGCTGTTCAATTTCGCCCTGAAGCCGGGCGGGCACCTCTTCCTCGGCAGGCCCGAGACGGTCGCCGGCCAGAACGACCTGTTCGAGACCGTCTCGAGGAAAACCAGGCTGTGCCGCCGCCTGACCCCGGCCCGTCCGCTCTTCCTGGATTCGCCGATCCTGCCGGGAAAGAGGAAGCCCATCCTGCCGGCGCCCGCGACGAACGCATCCGCGGCATCCAACTTCGCGGACGTGATTCGGTTGGAAATCCTGAGGCACTTCGGCGCCAGCGCCGTGCTGGTGGACCGGAAGGGAAAGATCCTTCAGTTCCATGGCCAGACCGAGAGATACCTGAACCTGCCGGCGCCGGGACCGGACTTCAACCTGTTCGAGCTGGCCAAGGAAAGGCTGTCTACCAAGCTGCGGCTGGCCGTGCACAGCGCCGTCCGGGATCGCAAACCGGTGGTGCTGGAGGGTGTGCCGTTCACGCGCGACGCAGGCTCCGCCTTTGCCCGCCTTTCGGTGACCCCGGTCTTGCGGAAAGCCGAGTCGGAGCCGTTGATGGTGGTGATTTTCGAGGACGTTTCCAAGCCTGCGGAAGCTGAAGCCGAAGCGGTCCCCGTCCCGGAGGACGAAACGGCGGTCAAACGCCTGGAAGATGAGCTGCGGGTGACTCAGCAGGACCTCCAGTCCACGATCGAGGAGCTGCAATCCTCCAACGAGAGGCTTCGAGTCGCCAATGAGGAAATCACTTCCACGAATGAAGAGCTCGAGTCCACGAACGAGGAGCTGATGACCTCGGCCGAGGAGCTGCAATCGAGCAACGAAGAGCTGACGGCCGTCATCAGCCAGCTGCAGGAGAAGATCCATCTGCTGGACAGGGCCAACAGCGACATGGCCAATCTGCTGAGGTCCTCGCAGATCGCCACGCTCTTTCTCGACAACGAATGGCGTATCCGGTTCTGCTCCCCGGCGATGACGCACGTACTCGGCATCACGAGCTCGGACATCGGCCGGCCTCTCTCCGAAACAGAAATGCGCCTCATCGGCTGCGACCTGGCCGCCGACCTGCGGGCGGTGGCCCGCAACGGTTCCATGATCGAGCGAGAGGTGCAGCACCTCGACGGCTCGTGTTACCTTATGCGCCTCATACCGTATTGCACGCAAGGGGACCGGACCGATGGCGTGGTCGTCAGCTTCGTGGACATCACGCAGCTCCGCCGGGCCGAAAGGATGGTCACGGCCATCGTGGAGTCGTCCGGCGACGCGATCTTCGCCAAGACGCCGGGCGGAGTCATCCTCACGTGGAACCGGGCGGCTGAACGGATGTACGGGTATTCGGCGCAGGAAGCCATCGGCAGGCATGTCTCCATGCTGGCTCCGGCCGATCGCGTGCGGGAGGTCACCGAGCTCCTGGAGAAGATCGAGCGCGGGGAAACCATCACGCTCCACGAGACGCGGCGTGTCCCCAAGCACGGCCGGGAGATCGATGTTTCTCTCAGCATCTCTCCGATCAAGGACGTCTCCGGTCAGGTCATCGGCGCCGCCACCATCGCTCGAGACATCAGCGAGCGCAAGCGCGCGGAGCAGGCCCTGCGCAAGAGCGAACAGAGGTTCCGCACCCTCGTGGAATCGTCGCCGAACGCCCTGGTGCTGGCGGCCGCGGACGGGACGATCACGCTCCTGAACCGGCAGGCGGAGGCCATGTTCGGGTACGGCCGCGACGAGCTGATCGGCCAGGCGGTCGAGGTGCTCATGCCGGAGCGGTTCCGCAAGCGCCATCGTTCCTCCAGGGCTGCGTTCACCACACGGCCGCAGCAGCGTCCGATGGGCGCCGGACGCGACCTCATCGCAGTGCGCAAGGACGGGTCGGAGTTTCCGGCAGAGATCGGCCTGACGCCCCTGGAGATGCCCGAGGGCTCGCTCACCCTGGCCACGATCATCGATATCACCGAGCGCACGCGCCGAGGCGGGAAGCCGCCTGTCGAAGAGTCGTAGCCGGGCAGGAGAACAGCCCTGCATCCTCCGAAACTCGCGAGCGAGTAGCGAGAATCCGAGTAGTTGAGGGGCGCTGCTTGCTGCGCGCCCGTCCCTGGATCCGGGTGGAGCGCACGATCTTGCTCGACCCTATCGCATGATGGGCTGCCGCGCGCTCCTGGTAACATGACATATGGCAAGATCTGGAGAGGAAAATTCGTCTCAGGGACAGGCAAGTTGGGCCATGGCCTTGCTCCCCGGGGGTTGCGTCACAGGCTCAGGATCTTCTCCTTGACCATGTGCTCCACGACCCGCTCCACGGACGACCGGTCTCTGCACTGCCAAACCTTGCTCTCCTTCTTTTCCTGGAGATTTCCGGAGATGATGCGCTGCAGCCGCGCCGCCGTGCTCATGCCGCTGACGGTCGAGCCCAGCGCGCTCCTCTTGGATGGTTTGGGCGGAGTGATTCTCTCCAGGCGGGTGAGAGAACCCGCGGCGCCCACCTGAGAGGCACCGAGACCAAGAGTCGCCAATTCCACGGAGCGGAGCGGAAGGGAGCGGGCCTTTCGTCGGTCAATGAATTTGGGGTAGCGGAGGACCGGGCCCTTCTCGATGGTCAAGAGCGCCGGCAGGCCGCACGAAAGCTTGAGCGTATGCCCGGGTACCCTTCTGCTCACCAGGAGCTCGCGGATCCCCTGGCCGGGCAGGATCTCCCGGGCCGCCGCGACCAGGGGCAGGCCAAGCATCTCGGCAATCATGGGGCCAACCTGGCCGTGCTCGAGATCGCCTCTGCGCGAGCCAGCCAGAATCAGGTCGGCAGGCTCGCCGCGGAGGGCCGTGGCCAGAACCACGGCCGTGGCATGGGGATCGGACTCCTCGACAGCCGGGTCCCAGATCCGGACGGCTTCGTCGGCTCCGACGGCGAGGCACTCGCGCAGGACCCTTTCCCAAGCGGGCGGGCCCATGGTGACGGCACGGACGCGGCTGCCTGGCATCCTCCCGCGAAGGCGCAACGCGGCCTCCAGGGCAAAAGTATCGGCAGGGTTCGGGATCCAGCGAAGAGAGGAAGCCCGAATGCTTTTCCCTCCGGGCTCGATCGCCACCGCGTTGAGGCAGTCGTGCACTGCGCTCACAAGCACGGCGATCTGAAGACCCTCGTGGTTCACTGGAGCAACTCCCTGGACGCGGCGCGCGTCTTTGCCTGTTTGAAGCTTTCGATCATCGCCGGCAGCACTTCTCGGACATCTCCGACGATGCCGAGGGTCGAGATCCGGAAGATGGGCGCCGTCGGATCCGTGTTGATCGCGACGATAGTCTGGGCGGACCTCATGCCCATGACGTGCTGGACGGCGCCGGAAATGCCGCAGGCGATGTAGAGCTCCGGGGAGACGAGCTTGCCAGTGACGCCGACCATGGATTCCCGGGGGCTCCACCTGGCATCGACCGCCATGCGCGAGGCGCCGACCGTTCCTCCGAGGAGCTCGGCCAGCTCTGCGAGGAACCGGAAATTCTCCCCGCTCATCATCCCCTTGCCGCCCGCCACGATGATCTCCGCGTCGGTCAGGTCGACTTGCGAGGGGATCTCCTGGACCCGCTCAAGGACGCGGATCGGACTCGACCGGAAGGAAAAGGGGCCGGACAGGCGGTCCGGGGAGCAGGAAGGGCTCGGGCCCGGCTTCTCGATGTCCATAACCTTCGAAGCAAGGATCACCATCTGCGGACCCCGCGCCTGGGCAGCGGCGAGCATGGAGGCGTGCGGGCGGTAGGCGGGGCGGGTCACCACGAACCGGTCCCCATGCGCATGGAGATAGGTGGCTTCCGTGACCAAGCTCAGCCGAAGCCGGCTGGCCAGCCGGGGGGCCACTTCCCTGCCAACGACAGAGCTGCCGAACAGGAAAAGGTCTGGCCGCTCCTGTCGGAGGATCCCCTCGATGGAGAGGGCGAAGCTCTCGGTCGTGTCCCCCGCGAGCGCCTCGTGCTCGAGGAGGACCAGACGATCGGACCCGAAGCTGCGCAGTTCCTGGACGGTCCTCTCGGTCACCCGAGGGCCGAGGACCAGGGCCGTGGCGCGGCCTTTGACTTGTCTCGCCTGCCGGACGGCTTCCGAAAGGGCCTCGGCAGAGGACCTGAGGATCTTCTCGCCCGCAATCTCCACAAGCGCCCAGACCTCCAGCACGGATGCCTCCTGTCTTTCCGCTCTCAGATCTCCTGGCAACCTTGTAAGCTTCGCAGAAGGCATGGATGAGGCGGCGCGAGCCCACGCAGTCGCCGATCTTGTAAACCTCCTTCACCTTGCCCTTGAGCTCACGGTACAACCTAGCACTGCTCTTTGCCCACAAGTCGGCCATCAGGGACGCAACGCAAATCCAGCTCGCAACCGTCATTCGGGAGGACCAGGGAGCGGACAGCCGCGGTTTCCTCAGTTCCGTCACCCCGGCGCAGGCCGGGGTCCAGTCCCCGCTCCGCGTGATGACACCTGCGTTCCCTTGTGCAGACTTCTGGATCCCGGCTCGCACACGCTACGCGGCGGGGCCGGGATGACGGACTGAGTCAGTGTGATCTTTCAGATTTGACTTGTGGGTAATGCGCAGGCCTAGCACCGGCAAAGCCGGTGGGTTTTGCACGCGACCAAACCTGGCAAATCGCCCGCTGATTCCGATCACCCTGTCACCAAAGAACTCATGAAGGGCTCCAGCATCATGTCCCTGTATCCCTTGCCTTGCGGAATGACGGGATAGACGCTCTCTTCCCTGTCGGAAACCACCTCCAAGAAGCACGGACCGTCGGCTGCGAGGAATTCATCCATGGCCACTTCGAGTTCATCGTACTTCGTTACCCCGTACTTATCCGCGATCTCCTTGAGATAGACCGCTGTCCGGAGCCCTTTCACGGTTCCATCGGAAATCATGAGGAGCGTGCTCACCGCGTCGACGACCCGCCGGTTGATCTGCTCGATGCCGGCTTCACTCCTCCTGTTCAGGGTTCGTCCTTACCCTTTCTAGAACTTGTAGCTCTGCTCAAGAGACGTGTAGACGTCCACGCCGAGCAGCTTGTTGAGGGAGCCGAAGATCCTCATGAACCCTTCTCCCTCGAGGGCCGGCGTTCGACCGGTGCCCCGCAAGGCGCGCAGGGCCTCTTGGATGGAGAGCACCGCCGCACCGAGGCAGACGGCCGGAAAGACGGCGATGGAGTAGCCGAGCTTCTGGATCTCGGCCGGTCCCAGAGGGGGGGTGAGGGGCCCAAAGTTGATCATGGAGGGCGCCTCGGGGCACTCCCTGGGAACCCGCTCGATCTGCTCCATTGTGGACTGACCGTCGGCGAAGACCACGTCCGCGCCCGCCGCGGCATAGGTGTGGAGACGCTCGATCGCCGAATCCAGCCCTTCCATCGCAATGGCGTCAGTGCGGGCGATGATGATGAAATCCTCAGAGAGCCTGGCGTCCACGGCGGCCCGGATCTTGGCCGCCATCTCCTCCTTCGAGATCACCCGCTTGCCTTTCATGTGCCCGCAGCGCTTGGGCCAGACCTGGTCCTCCATGTGCAGCGCGGCGCAGCCTGCCCGCTCGAAGTCCCGCACCGTCCGGACCACGTTGATCGGGTTGCCGTAGCCGGTGTCAGCGTCGGCAATGAGGGGCAGCTTCACCGCCTCCGCGAGCAAGCGGGCGTTGGCCAGCATCTCGCTCATCGTCACGAGGCCCAGGTCGGGATATCCGTACAGGAACGCGGCGGTGCAGTACCCGCTCAGGTGGACGCAGTTGAAGCCAGCCTCCTCGACGAGCTTGGCCGTCAGGGCGCTGAAGGCTCCCGGCGCCACGACGAGCTCCTTCCTGGAGATCAATTCCCGCAGCTTCTTCCCACTCATTCTCCTTCTCCCTTCCGCTCTCGGGGTCGTTGTCAAGCCAACCGCGGACCCGTCATTTCCTGGAAAGCTCGTAGGTCTTACCCGTCTCGATCACGGCTCTCAGGTTTTCCGGCTTGATCTGATAGGGGACACTACACCCAACGTTCAGGATGAGTCCGCCGTCGTCACCGACCTCGTCGATCAGCCTTTTACAGTAGGCCTCAACCTCCACTGATTTTCCGAGGGACAACAACGTTGGGTGAACGTCGCCGCCGATGCACAGATGGCCTCTGAGGACCTCCTTCGCCGCGAAGATGTCCGTTGTTCCGTCGAGGTCGACAATGGCGGATCCCTTCGGCAACTGCTTGAAATAAGGGATGTTCTTGTCCCAGCACTGGTCGAGATGAAAGAGGGTGACGATTCCTTCGGACCACAATGCGTCCACGATTTCCAAAGTATAAGGCCACCAGAAACGCTCGAACACTCTCAGGGGATAGAAGAAGCTGCCGGCCCTCTCCTCGGCCAGAGTGACGATCTTGCTGCCTATCAACTTGCTCAATGCAACGGTCAACTCGATACATTGTGGGACGATGGCCTTCAATGCCCGTTCCACGCACTCGGGCCTGTAATACAAATCCTCGGTGAATTTCACCATGGATCGGGTCAAGGACATCCAGAAGAAGGGATGAATATTCAACGGGGCTCCGTATGGGACGGCTCCAC
Source organism: bacterium (assembly GCA_040756235.1). Taxonomy (GTDB): domain Bacteria; phylum Desulfobacterota; class DSWW01; order DSWW01; family DSWW01; genus JBFLZG01. The sequence continues at coordinate 10,883 of JBFLZG010000036.1, forward strand.
GCTTTCTCACTTCATCGACGAATCGGATCAAGAGCCGGAGCGATCTGTTTCCCATCTCCGCCACCTCTTCGGGCGTTTTCATGTCCGACACTCGGGAGACGAGATGCTCGTTGACGAACCTTGTATAGCCAAGCTCTACGAGTCGCTCATACTCGTCTGCGCCCCAGACTTCTCCCTCGAGCACTTGATTCTCCGGCGAGTCCTCACTCGGGAATCTCGCCTTGATTCCGATCAGATGGTAGATATCGGGGGGAAGGACCGGGATGAGGCCGTCCCATCCTCCGAATTCATCGAAAGCCCTGAGCACAGCATCGAGCTGTGCATCGAAGCCCTGGGCAGCGAGCTCCCATGACTTGAGGCCAAGGAGCCTCGCCGCCGGTGCGCTATCGAGGCAGAAGGCAATCGGGACACGATCCGGCTTCTCCAGCCCGATCGCAGCCATCATTCTCTCTTCAGAGCTCATCGTCTCATGTTCCACTCTTCACCCTCCCCTTATCGTTGTCAGGCAGTACGCAATGCCTTCCATCGCATCCGTGGTCTGGAAATCGGCCCCGATGTGGTCTTTTACCATGGAGGTGGTCACGCCTCCTCCAACCATGAGCTTCAGTCTTCCCCTGAGGCCCGATTCCACAAGCAGCTCCGATGCCTCTTTCATTGGCGGGAATGCAGACGTGATCAGCGCAGAGAAACCCACGAACTGTGGGTTGACTTCCTTTACTTTTTCCACCACTCGTCTGGGCGGAACGTCCACCCCCAGGTCATAGACCTCAAACCCCTGGGCACGCAACAGCGTCGCTACAATGTTCTTCCCAAGGTCATGGATGTCACCCTTCAGCGTGGCCAGTACCACTCTGCCGAGCGGCTCTGGCGGTCGCACCTTGTCCATATAGGGATTGAGAATCGTCACCAATTCCTTGAAGATCTCAGCGGCGAGCATCATTTCCGCCAGGAAAAACTCCCCGGACTGAAACCGATCTCCAACCAGCGCCATTCCGCGCCGGCATTCGCTCAGGATCGCCAGGGGATCATCCCCGCCCTCGGCCCTTGTCTTGACTCCCGTCAGCACGGCCTCTCTCTTGAGCTCAACGAGAGCCATCGTCAGGTCATCATGCATGCCTCGTCCTCCCCTTTCCTTTGCGTTCATTCGTCCGCTAGCGTACGGCCGACCCTGTCCTCCCCACCGCATTTCTCACCGCCGCGATGACTCTTATTCCGCACCGCATCCGGTTCTCCAGACTTCCACGCAAGCGGTCCTTGCCGATGTTCGTCGGTTGTCACCGACCCACCGTCTCTCCGGCTCTCAGGGGGATTGCAGCCGCACTCTTCTTCTGAAGACACCGACCAGCTTACGCTGCCACCACTCGTTCCAGCCCGGATGGATCCGGTAGATCCACCAGGGGAACAAGTCGTAGAAAGGATAAGCAATGACCCCTTTGTTCTTCCTCACCCCCTTAAGGATCTTCAATGCGGCCTTCTTCGCGCCCAGCTCTTTGTAGATCATGGCGTTAAAAGCATTCCGATCCCCATTGAAAATGGTGTAGCTCGCCCTGACCTCCGTCTTGACCGAGCCGGGACAGGCTACGCTGATCTTCACTCCCAGACCGGCGGCTTCAGGTCTCAGCGAGAGTGAAAGCCCGAGAACCGCATGCTTTACGGCGGCATATCCGGTGGAGAGAGCAAATGGGAACAGCCCGAACAGAGAAGAGACATTTACAATGTGACCATGGCCCTGTTGCATCATCACTCGATAGGCGCAGGTTGTCCCATAGACCACACTCATGAGATCGCTGTCTATAAAATGGCGCCAGTCGTCGTACCTCATGTCTCTGAACTCGCCGAACATGATCACGCCAGCGTTGTTGAACATGTAATCCAAGGGGCCGTCCGACGCCACCGTACTCACAAGCCTCCCCATGGCATCGGGATCCCTAACATCCGTTACCATGGATGATGCGCTTCCCCCGCCACGGCTAATGATGGAAACGGTTTCCGCGATGTTCTCCGCACGTCGCCCGGCAACACAAACCTTCGCCCCTGCTTTGGCTAGCTCAATGCACAGCTCACGCCCAATACCGGAGCCACCGCCAGTCACAATTGCAGTCTTCCCTGAAAAACACTCCATCTCCTCCCTCCTCTCCTCCATCTCTTCTTCTTGGCGAAAAGTTAGCCGCCGTCAGTTGAGGGCATACGACTACCTTGTCCAACGTCCAGCCTCTTCCCAAGACACCTCCTTGCACACTGCACTACCTTGAATCTCCTCAACCACCGGCACAATCATCCGCCGTTCCCTCCAATTCCTCGAGCTATCATCGCAGCACCTAAGGCACCGATAATGTCGGGATGTCGCGGCACGTGCACCTTACCACCCAAAGCCTGACTCACAGCCCGCACGACTCCCTCATTATTCGCCACCCCACCGGACATTGCGATGACCGTACGCTCGGGTTCGCTGCATACACGCTTGACCAGTGACGAGATCCGCACAGCGATGGACCTGTTCAATCCGTGAACGATCTCGTTTACGGCAACGCCATCCGCAACCAGCGATACCACCTCACTCTTTGCGAAAACCGCACACACACTGCTCAAAGTCAGATTCCTTCCGGCTCCGCGATCCAGTGTGCTCAGCGTCTGAACGTCCACCTGGAGCGCACCCGCCATGCTCTCCAAAAAATAACCGGTGCCCGCCGCGCATCTGTCGTTCATGACAAAATCTACAACACGTCCGCTTGGATCCACACGGATCACCTTGCTGTCCTGGCCGCCGATGTCGATCAACAAGCGGGCATCCTTCAGTGCTTGGTGGATGCCCAGCGCATGACATCGAATTTCCGTGACTGCCGCCACACGGCCACCAACGCGCTCCCTGCCGTACCCTGTGGACACAAGCCCGCAGATACGGTCCTCCGCAATACCCGCCGCATCGATGACCTCTCTCTTTGCCCGCTCCACCGCATCCAGACTTCTTGCCCCGGTCGGCACGACAGACGAGGACAGAATGCCTCCCGCCGCATCGATCAAGACCGCATCACAGGTCGCGCTGCCAATGTCCACACCCAGGAAATACATCGATCGTTTCCGTCCTTCATCCACATGGGCCCCAGCCTGCATTCTCTTCCCGTCTGCGCCGGGCCGCATCACCGTCTCGCCAGGACGGTCAGTTCGTCGATCATTCAGCGCCGGTGGTCTCACACGTATACTTCCAGAAAGCGCGAGAATTTTTCCTTGACCGCATCGCTGGATACAACCCGCGCATCCCACGGACTGACTTCAAAACAAAGCACCGGCAGTCCCGTGGCGTCCTTGATCATATCCGTGGCCAGCTTCGCCGTAGCCCAGTGATATTTGCACCCTGTATTTCCCGCAAAGACAATGGCATCCGCTCGGTAGGTCTCAGCCATATCTATCGACTGCTTCACAAAAGCGTCCACATTCCGACGTCCGTTTCTCGGCATCGGGTAATTCATCGTTCTCATCGCCAACCCCTCGAACATTCTGTCTTCGTTGCTGGTATCAATCGGCTCCAAATCACCTATACCTATGAGACACGCGACGGATACCGCACCGTACTCCCTTTCCAGCCAGTCATAGATGGACAAATCGAAATCGATGTTGTTCGCGATCCATACCAGCCGGACTTTTTCATCCGCTACAGCTTTTTCTCCCCTTTCGATCCTTCCTTGCACCCAGGCATACTGCTCCTTGTACCACTGCAGGACCTCCGGAACCCCAGGCAAGCCGAAATTCGCATACCCGTGCAAGATATGCGCAATGCTCGGTGTCGGACAGGGGACAATCCTCTGAAATTCGAGCAACTTTCTCTGATATTCCAGGGCCTCGTTAGAGCGCTCTATGTGCTGTCGGAGTCGCTCCATCTCCAATTTCGTATGTAACGTCCCTTCTACGAAACCGACCATCTCCCTGCACTGGCTCGCCAAGTACCTGATACTTCTCGCATCCTGATACGCGGGCACATCCACGCTGAAAAACGGGATATGTTTCAGGTAATGAGCCATTTTTGAATACTCGGTGAGACCTGCATCACAAGGATTCACTGCATAAACCACCAGCTCCGGCAAGGCTGTATCGCCGGACATGGCCAGGCCGAGAGGAAATCTGTTCAAGGAGCATATGTGATCCTGCATGCTGTCCGTAGGCAAATCCATATACTTTTCCGCCGTACCGACCATGGACATGACCGCAGCAATATACTCGGGAGACACCGCGGTGATGTCCATTGCCAGCAGCGGCTCGTTGGGTACCGTACCAAGAAAGTACCATACCAGCGGCCACCTTTTCTCAAGGCCTTCGACCGCGAGTCTGAAATACGTAACCAATGGCTCGAAGAACACCTCCGTTCCCGGCGACTCCTTCCGTGTATGCTCATACATGCCTTTCACTGTCTCATAGTTCTTGACGATGACATCTTCTTCAACTTTCATCCCCTCTTCCCTCCTCCTATCATCTCCAGAAACGCCTCGATCCGTGTCTTGTCCTGGCCCGTGCCGTGGAGCGTATACTCCCTATCCAGAATCAAGAGGGGGATGTCGAGTTCCCTTAAGTCACGTTTCAACCACATCGTTTCTCCCGACCACAGCGTGCAATACATCATTCTCTCGAAGATGATACCATCCACATCGTGGTCGCGAGCCATCTGACGGATGAGCTCCAGTCTCTTGGTCTCGGTCTGAGGCATTCTCGGGCATGTGGTCCGGCCCAAATATGACGTAGCGATTCCTTCAAAGGGATCACCGCCGCAGCCGATGTCATCCCAAACCGTCAACACCCCGAAGCACGACACATCCGCGACGATCGCGGCGCCCAGGGACTCTATGAATTCCGTGTACGATAGGTCATCCAAGCAGTTTCCAATCAGCATGACCCGCAGACGCGATTCAGTGGTCCGTTCCTCCATGCTTGCTGAATGGATGGTTGCCTGCAGCAGACCGATGTAATCTTCCACAGGCATGGAACTTGATAACGCGACCAGAGCCTGCACCTCAGCGCCGCAAAGCGAACGGGTCCGATCGCGCCGTAACGCATAGAGCTCTCTTATCAGGCGCCGCATTTCGTCGTATAATCTGACCGACTCGCGCATTTTCTCTTCGGTAACCGCGGTGCCGAGAAAATCCCCCAGACGACCGGCCAATATCTTAAGCTCCTCTGCAAACCATTGAACCGCTGCCGCATTCGATTTGTAGGGGACGCTTACATAATGAAAAAAGCCGGGATTCAGCTTATGACGCCAGTTATCACACATCCGCCGCATGCACTCGCAGGTATTCATGGAAACCAGGCCGTCCAGAAAAGCATATTCTCCCCTCAATCCAAGGTCCAGGCAACTGCGGCAAAAGGAACAAGTGATTCGGGCCATGAATCCGTCGGCCAAATCCGTCTCATAACTTCCCCCCGACCTGATTCGATAAGGGACTGCGCCTGCCGCACGGATCAATTCACGCGGGATATAGGAGCAGACGTAACCGATCACGGGTCTACCGCTGGCTTTCCAGCCACTCACATACGGATTTGAGATGGACCTTGCCAGATCCATGACTCTTTCCAACATGTTGACCCTCCTTACCTCACTTCCTTGGCGTATAGTCTCTAGGGAAACGGTACTCATTTTTGTAGGTCTCGGTAAGGAGTCCTCTCATCTCCGTCTCCTCCCGCATCATGATCTGTAATGCGTCCTCAGTCCTGGCACTTGCAGGCGCGCCCCTCATCTAGCAGCCCGTTGAAAATGTGCTCTTCGCAGGATCCAGGCGTGCGTTCTCGTGTATAGCCGAAGGCAGCGCCCTCAATACGATGACTGAAGCAGAAAACCTGCCCTCGACTCCATGAGGCTGCTGAACCG
>JBFLZG010000037.1:0-45688 GCA_040756235.1 bacterium
GACCGGCCGGTCGCCCCTACTTCCCCAGGCCCCATCCATCCGCTCGGTTCTTTCTTGTGGGTCAGCCCGGGTTTCTGTTAAAGTAACCTCGCCGGAGATCTCTGCCCCTCTCCTCTGCCGCTGCTCGAGGAGCTTTGAGCCCGCATGAGCCGGCGCCGCCCGTTGAACTCTTCGGATGTGACCTTGGGGCCCGCAGATCGGTCCACGGAATATCTTGCCTCGCGGTTCTGGTCGTGGCGTGCAGGCGCCCTGTGCATCCCTTCAAAGGACAAGAGCCGCATGCAGGATTCTGCAGGGTTCGTGGAGACCTTTCAGCAGCTGGAGCGTTCTCGAATCGGAGGCATGAAAACCTGAAGAACGCAGAGGAGGGACCGAAATGGCGGTATTCAAGAACACCGAGATGATGTATGACACGCTGGGAGGGCTCTTCAAGAGGCTCTTGGCCGACCCCGAGAGCGGCCCGGGGTTCAAGGCAGCCAACGTGAGCATCAAGTTCGTCATCAACGATCCTGATGGCATCATCAACGTCCTGCCGGATCAGGTGCTCTGCGGCGAGTCGGCCGACGTGAAGCCGGACGTCACGATGACTCTGTCCGGCGATACCTGCCACGCCTTCTGGCTGAAGAAGATCAACTTGCCGATTGCTCTCGCCAAGAGAACGATCAAGGCCAAGGGGCCGGTCAACAAAGTGCTGAAGATGCTTCCCATCCTCAGGCCCGCTTATGAGATGTATCCGAAGATCTGCGCGGAAAAAGGATTACCGACGTAGGGGCGTATGGCCATACGCCCCTACAGATCGGCGGAACGCTCCGACGCGCGACCGCTCACGGAACTCCCGAGGAGGTAGCCGATGGCCTTTGCCCTGAACCCCATGATTCTGGCCCACACGATCGAACAGAGGACGAACGAGTCGCCCGACAAGACCGTGGTGACGATCGAAAACGGTCCGGACCAGCCGGACGAGCCGCTCACGTACTCCCGGATCTTTCAATCGATCAACCGCCTGTCGGCCTATCTCAAGCGCAACGGAATCGGCCGGGGAGACACGTTCGCCCTGGTCATGCGGAACCATCCCGAGTTTCTGTACGCCTTCGGTGCGGCTTCCGCGACCGGAGCCGTCGTCGTACCCATCGACCCTCGCTCCAAAGGGGGCAAGCTCTCTTTCCAGGTCGCGAACACCAAGTGCAAGGGGATCATCGTCACCACCGAGTTCCTGGAGACCGTGGAGGCCCTGCTGCCGGAGATGGGCGGAGCGAAGATCCTGGCCGTCATCCACAAGCCCTGGTTCGGCCCTGCGGCCTCGAGCCGGTATCCGTCGTACGACGAGATCCAGGCCATGCCGGACCTCGGACCTCCGCGGGCCGCGGCCCCTGACCCGGAAGGGAAGCTCGAGATCATCCACACTTCGGGCACGACCGGAGACCCCAAGGGAGTCGCGTTGAAAGGCAGCCGGATGCCCATGTTCGCCACCCTGGCGCAGCTCGTCTGGGGGTACACGCAGGAGGACGTGCTCTACACCGGGCTTTCCCTGACCCACGGCAACGCCCAGGCCGTGACGCTCGTGCCCTCTCTGTCGCTCGCCGTTCCTTCCGTGATCAGCATGAAGTTCACCAAGAGCCGTATCTGGGACGTGTGCCGGAAGTACGGGTGCACGACCTTCAGCCTCCTGGGCGGCATGATGTCCGGCATCTACAACGAGCCGAGAAAGCCGAATGACGGCGACAATCCGGTGCGCAAGGTGTTGAGCGCCGGGACTCCGAGAGCGATCTGGGAGGAGTTCGAGAAGCGCTTCAACGTCAAGATCCACGAGTGGTACGGCGCGGTGGAAGGGGGCTTTGCCCATAACCCGCCCGGTTTCGGACCCATCGGCTCTTTCGGGAAACCCCTGGAGGGAGTGATGGAGATGAAGGTCGTGGACGAAGAGGATCGGCAATGCCCTCCCTTCGCTCCGGGCGAGCTGATCAGCCGGCTGGTGGGTCAGCCCACGGAAGTGGAGTACGTGGGCCAGAAGGAGGCTTCGGCCAGGAAGACTCGGGGGGGATGGCTGCGCAGCGGCGACATCTGCCACACGGACGAACAGGGGTGGCTGTACTTCGATTTCCGCAAAGGGGGAGGACTGCGCAGGCAGGGCGATTTCATCCAGCCGGACCACGTGGAGAAGATCGTCGGCGAGAACGGGAACGTCTCCGAAGTCTGCGTGTACGGCATACCCGCCGCGTCCGGCGCGCCGGGAGAAAGCGATCTGGTGGCCGCGGTGGCGCCCTTTCCGGGCAAGCGCATCGGCGAGCAGGAGGTGCGCGAGATCTTCACCCTCTGCCGGCGCGGGCTCGAGGCGAACGCCGTGCCTTCCTTCATCCAGGTGGTGGATGAAATCCCGAAGACGGCATCTGAAAAGGCCCTGGACCGGCTGCTCCGGGAGGCGTTCTCTCCCGCCGGCAAGGGCGTCTACCGGTTCGAGGATTACGCCTGACGACAGATAGGGTGAACGCCCGCTTTTCGTCATCCCCGGCCAGCGGTTCCACCCGGGCTTGTAGGGGCGCCGCTTGCTGCGCCCGTTCCCCGGGATCCCGAGGCACAATGGGGTTCCCGCGCGGGAATGACGGGAAAGAGGGGCCGTGCGTGTTTTCGACATCCCGGCCCATGTGCGAAGCGCGTGAGAGTCGGGATCCAGAAGGGTGCACCAGGACCAGCTGTGGTAACTGGGAGCAGAGTCTGGACCCCGGCCTTCGCCGGGGTGACGGAACAAGATCAGGGACTGGATTCCGGCCTTGCGACGGAATGACGGGCCGGTTACGACACTGAATGCAATCGATAGGAGAGAGACGATGTACCTGGAACTCAACATGGATCTCACGGATGAGCAGAACGCCCTGAAGGAGGCGGTCCACAAGTTTGCCAAGGAGGTCATGCGGCCTGCTTCGATCAAGCTGGACGCCCTCGCCGACCCGGCCGACGTGATCCGCAAGGACTCGATCCTCTGGGACGTGATGCGCAAGGGGTACGAGCTCGGCTACAACTCGGTGCTGCTCCCGGATTCCTGCGGCGGGATGGGGCTCTCCCCGCTGGAAGTCGCCATCGCCTTCGAGGAGATGGCGTGGGGCAGCATCGGGCTGACGATCTCGCTTGGGGTCGCCTGCTTCCCGGCCTTCTTCGGCACCATGTTCGATGACGATCGCATCCTGGACAAATTCGTGAACCCCTTCACCGCGGACAAGGCGGCGAAGATCATCGGGTGCTGGGGGGTGACCGAGCCGGACCACGGCTCGGACACGCTGGCTGCAGGGACCCGGCAGTTCCGGGACCCGAAGATCACCTGTCAGGTGCGCGCCCTGCGGGACGGAGACCACTACGTCCTGAACGGCCAGAAGTCGGCCTGGGTCTCCAACGGCACCATCGCAAGCCAGTCGGTCACCTTCCTCACCATCGATCCGTCGATGGGCATGGCCGGCGGAGGCATCTGTCTGACGCCCCTGGACCTGCCCGGCGTTTCCAAGGGAAAGCCCCTGAACAAGCTCGGCCAGCGCGACCTGAACCAGGGAGAGATCTTTTTCGAGGACGTGAGAGTGCCGGCGGAGTTCATGATCAGCGATCCGGAAACCTATGAAGCCATGACCGACCTGACGCTCGCCACGGCCAACGCGTCCATGGGCACGATGCATGTGGGCGCCGCCCGCGCGGCCTTCGAGGAATCGCTGGCGTACGCCCGCGAGCGCATTCAGGGCGGCAGGCCGATCGCCGAGCACCAGCTCATCCGGGCCAAGCTCTTCGACATGTTCGCTGCCATTGAAGCCGGCCGGGCCCTGGCCCGGAGCGCCATGATTTACAACTTCTCCAACACGCCGCCTGAAGTCCACTACTCCATCGCGAGCAAAGTCTTCTGCACGGAGACGGCCTTCCGTTGCGCCTCTGAGGGCATCCAGATCCTGGGAGGCAACGGGCTCACCCGCGAGTACCTGATGGAGAAGCTCTTCCGGGACACCCGGGCCTCCATGATCGAGGACGGGTGCAACGAGGTCCTGGGGCAGGTGGCGGCCGAGAAGATCGTGAGCGGGTACGACGTAGGATGAACGAGGGGCGGGCCGGGGAGAGCCGATATTCACAAGGGGCCTGAGTGGCGGTCCGCTGCGGCGTCCCGCCGCATCCTACATGCTCGAGGCGGCCTTCGGAGCGCAGCGGCCGAACGCTGAGCGGACCGTTCCCCTGCGTCCGGCCGTCACGTGCATTGCCTGACAGGCGCGCGAGGATCTGCGTAGGCTGCGCATCGGTAGACGCCCGGGTTTTCCGCTCCCGGGCCTCCCGCTCGATTTGAAACCGCTCGGAGAGTAGAATAGGCGTCGCTGTCCGGGCAAGCCGAAAAGCCGGGACCTGGTTCCCCGAAAATCGATCACGTACATCAGAGGGTGAAATGCTGAAAAGACGAATCCAACGGTTGGTCTGCCTGCTTCTGGCCGCGTGGCTCACGCCGATCGGGTTTGCCTCGGCAGGGCAGGCCGATGCGGAGACGGGTGCCTCGGAGAAGCTGGTCCTGCACATCGACTTCGCGTCGTTCTTGAAGGAGTCGTTCCGGGTGAGCCCCGACGTGAAACGGGCGGCGCACCTCGGCCAGACGGAAAGCGGGTGGCACGTGGTCGTCGATGGCCGCAGGGCGGGGCCGTATGACGGCATCGCCCTGTCCCTCACCTTCAGCCCGGACAGCCGGCAGCTGGCGTTCATCGCTCAGGCGGGCGACGAGCAATTCGTGGTCCTGGACGGAGTGGAGGGCAAGCGGTACTCCGGAATCGGCACGGCTCCGGTCTTCAGCCCGGACAGTCAGAGGATGGCGTACGTGGCCGAGAAGGACGGCCAGTGGGTCCTCGTCCTGGATGGGAAAGAGGGCAAACCTTACGACGGGATCGGAACCGCACCCGTGTTCAGCCCGGACAGCCGTAGAGTGGCCTACGTGGCGGAGGCCGAGGGGTCGTGGTTCGTCGTCCTGGATGGGGAGGAGGGCAGGCGCTACGAGGGCGTCGGGACCGCCCCGATCTTCAGCCCCGACGGCCACCGCATCGCATACCTGGCGAAGTCAGGGGGCCGCTGGGTCGTGGTGGTGGATGGCAGGGAAGGGGAGAGCTACGAAGGGATCACGAGCCCGCCGGTCTTCAGCCCGGACGGCAAGCGTGTGGCGTTCGGCGCCGGAAGAGACGGGCGGCAGTTCCTGGTGGTGGACGGAAAAGAAGGCAAAGCCCATGAAGCCATCTGTACACCACCCATCTTCAGCCCGGACGGCAAGCACGTTGCCTACGGGGTCCGCCAGGGAACCAAGTGCACCGTGGTGACCGACGGGGTGGCGGGAAAGCCCTATGACGAAGTGGGCGCCGCGCCGGTCTTCAGCCCCGACAGCAAGCGTGTGGCATATGGCGTGCGAAGGGGAAAGGAGTGGCTGGTGGTGGCGGACGGCGTCGAGGGCAAGCCCTACGAGGGTGTAGGTTCGCCTCCGGTGTTCAGTCCTGACAGCCGTCATCTGGCCTACGGTGCGAACGTGGGCAGGAAGCGGTTCGTCGTCCTCGACGGAAACGAGGGGAAGGAGTACGACGACGTGGTGAGCATGGGTGGAGGCAGGATCGTCTTCGACTCGGACTCCCGGTACCACTATCTCGCGCTGAAAGGGGACGACATCTATCTGGTGGACGTCACAATGAAGTAAAGCCCCGGTCCGGATGTTGCGGGGGGCGTCGTCCCGAGCCCGGCGAGGGATCTCCCTGCGCACGATGTGGGTGGACACGCCGCCGCTCTGCCCCCTGCCGAGCTGCACTTGACGGCAGAAGCCTCTCTTCTCTGCTCCGGCAATTCCACGCCGACGCATCCTGCCCAGCGCAATCCCCTTCCGAGTGTGACTCGATGAAGCCGCCGGGCCGATGCAGCCCTTGACAGCGCAAGCCCATAAAAATATGATACGCAATGCGGGAAGCGGGAGGAGGGGCTGCCAGGGTCACATCCCCCGAGCGTTCCGAGTAATACTCGCCTTTTATCGACCGCCTGCGCCCCAAGGGAGCGTGAAGATCGCCCGGAAAGCTGCCGCCAAGAGTGCGCCCCAGGAGCGCCGTGAAAGGATTCTGGACGTCGCCCGAGTCCTGTTCGAGGTCCACGGATATCAGGGGACCACGACGGCGCAGATCGCAAGGGAGGCCCAGGTTCCGGAGGGGACCCTGTTCGAGTACTTCCGGACCAAGCGGGACCTTGCCTTCGCCCTGCTCGCGCGGGACATGGAGTCCTACGTCGATTTCCTGGAGCTGCACCTGCGCGGCATCGAAGGGGCCCTGCACCGCATCCGAAAGTTCATCTGGTCTCACCTGTACACCTGGAGAAAACGGCGCTTCGTGGCCAGGTTCCTGATGCTCGAGATGCGGCAGGACGCGGGTTTCTTCGACAGCGCCGCGCACGGGCTCGCCTCTCGCTATCGGGATCTTCTGCTGAGCCTGGTGCGCGAGGGAATCGAGGATGGGAGCATCCGGTCCGACGTGGAGCCGGCGATGGTGTTGCATCTGATCCTGGGCGCCATCGAGCAGATCGCGCTGCCGTGGGCCGCAAAGGAAGAGCCCTTTGACGTGGACGACAACACCAGGGGCCTGTGCGATCTGGTCTTTCGGGCCATCCGGGCCGAATGAGGAACCGCTGAATCCGAGAGAGCTTGGGAAGCCTTAGAGGAGGAACCAGAATGGAGAAGATGCTTCGGGACCGTGTTGCCATCGTCACCGGGTCCGGTCGCGGGATCGGGAAGGCCGTTGCGCTCCTGTTCGCCGGAGAAGGCGCCAAGGTCGTGGTGAGCGATCTGGATCCTGCTCCTGCCGAGGAGACGGGGAAGGAGATCCAGGCTCTGGGAGGGAGCTCGCTCGTCTTCCCGGGCGACGTGACCGACCCCAAGTTCGCGGAGCGGATCGTGCGGAAGGCGGTGGATACCTGGGGCGGTCTCCACATCCTGGTGAACAACGCGGGCTATACGTGGGACGCCGTGATCCACAAGATGACCGACGAGCAGTGGGAAGCGATGCTGACCGTACACCTGACCGCTCCCTTCCGTCTGATCCGGGCGGCCGCCCCGTACTTTCGGGACGCCGCCAAGGCGGAGAAAGAGGCCGGCAAGGTGGTGAACCGAAAGATCATCAACATCTCCTCGACCTCGGGCACCCGGGGCAACGCGGGCCAGGCGAACTATTCTTCGGCCAAGGCGGGGGTCGTCGGTTTGACGAGAACCCTGTCCAAGGAGTGGGGCGCCTTCAACGTGCAGGTGAACGCGGTCGCCTTCGGCTGGATCGATACGCGCCTGACCCAGGACAAGGAGGCGGGACGTACGGTGGAGCGGGGCGGGAAGACGGTCGCGGTCGGCATTCCGGCGGCCATGCGCAACATCATGCAGCAGATGATCCCTGCAGGCAGGCCCGGGACGGCGGAAGAGGGTGCAGGGCCGCTGCTCTTTCTCGCGTCCCCGCTGTCGGACTACGTGTCGGGTCAGTGCCTCGAGGTGACCGGCGGCTGGTAGCCGTCCTCGGGGCATTCGGACCGGTCCGGAACAGGGGCAGGAGGGCGGGAGAGTGCCCTCACGCCGATGTGCTCGGGGCCGGACATCTGCCGTGGATGCGTCGGAGGAGGAGAATTGCCCATGGGCAAGACGGTGCAGGAAAAGATCCGGGAGTTGGAAGAGCGCGAGGCCGAGCTGCGAGAGATGGGGGGCGCGGGTGCGGTAGCCAAGCAGAAGGAGTCCGGGAAGCTCACGGCAAGGGAGCGTCTGGAGGCGCTGTTCGATCCCGGCACGTTTCGGGAGGTGGACCTGTTCGTGCGCCATCGGTGCGTGAACTTCGATATGCCCGCAGCTGACATCCCGGCCGACGGCGTGATCACCGGGTTCGGGAAAGTCTGCGGTCGGACGGTCTACGCCTATTCACAGGATTTCACGGCCCGGGCCGGAACGCTCGGAGAAATGCACGCCAAGAAGATCTGCAAGGTGATGGACCTGGCCGTGAAGAGCGGCGCGCCGGTGGTCGGGTTCTGCGATTCCGGCGGCGCCCGGATTCAGGAGGGCGTGGACGCCCTGGCCGGCTACGGCGAGATCTTTTACCGCAACTCGCTCGCCTCCGGCACGATCCCGCAGATCACGGCGATCATGGGGCCCACGGCCGGGGGAGCCGTTTACTCGCCGGCCATGACGGACTGGGTCTTCATGGTGGAACGGTCGAGCTACATGTTCATTACCGGCCCGGACGTCATCCGGGCAGTCACGGGCGAGGAGATCACCCAGGAGGAGTTGGGCGGCGCTCTTGCGCACAACGAGAAGAGCGGCGTTGCGCACTATGCCTGTCCGAGCGATCGGGAGGCGATCGAGCGGATCCAGGACCTGCTCAACTATCTGCCGCCGAACAACATGGAGGATCCTCCCCGCGTCCCGACCGGCGACCCGCCCGACCGCGAGTCCCCGGAGCTGGACAGCCTCGTCCCGGACAAGCCCGGGGAAACCTACGACATGAAGGACGTGATCCGGGCGATCGCGGACGGCGGGGTGATCTCCGAGCCCCACGAGCGCTTCGCGCCCAACATGATCGTATGCTTCGCGCGGATCCACGGATACACGGTCGGAATCATCGCCAACCAGCCCAAGGTGCTGGCCGGCTGCCTGGACGTGCACGCTTCCGACAAGGCGACCCGCTTCATCCGCTTCTGCGACGCTTTCAACATCCCGCTGCTCACGCTTTCGGACGTGCCCGGCTACCTGCCGGGCAAGGACCAGGAGTGGAGCGGGATCATTCGGCACGGCGCCAAGCTGCTGTGGTGCTACTCGGAAGCCACGGTGCCGAAGATCACCCTGATTACCCGTAAAGCCTACGGCGGGGCGTACCTCGCCATGTGCTCTCGGCACCTCGGCGCCGACCTGGTGCTCGCCTGGCCGACGGCCGAAATCGCAGTCATGGGCGCCGAAGGGGCGGCCAACATCATTCACCGGCGTGCGATCAAGGAGGCGGCCGATCCCAAGGCCATGCGTCTGGAGAAGATCGAGGAATACCGCAACCTCTTCTACAATCCCTACATCGCGGCCTCGCGCGGCTACATCGATCAGGTGATCCTGCCGCGGCAGACCCGCGCCCGGATCGTAGAGGCTCTGGAAGCGTTGAAGAACAAGCGGGAGATGCGGCCGCCCAAGAAGCATGGCAATATTCCGATGTGAGCTGTTGGGCGGGCGCAGAGGGGCAGCGCAAATGCCCGCTCGATCGGAAGCGCACGGGAGCAGCATCTCCAGCGAAGGAGTCCGGAATGAAGTCTGAGTTGAGAAAGGTAGCGGCGGCCGGCCTCGCGGTCATTCGGTATCTGGAGGCCGAGCGAGAACAGATGCAGGCTGCGCCTGCGGCAGAGCTCGCGCCGGCCCGCGAGCCTGCGGCAGAGGCTCTCCCGGGATCCCTCTGGGCGGCGAGCGGGCGCCTGTCCGCGATGCAGATCCGCAATTTGATGCAGTACCGGATTTTTCAAAAGAGCTGATGCGAGGGCCGTGGGTGACGTCACGGAACGGACGTGAAGGAGGAGGGATCGATGGCCACGAAGAAAGCAGGGAACTCGAAGACGGCTTCCGAACGGAACAGCAGCGGCAAGGCGGACGAGGCGGGAGCGGTCCGGCGGGTCCGGTTCACGGATACCACCTTTCGGGACGGGCATCAGTCCACGCTGGCGACCCGTTTGCGGGGAGACCACATCTTCCCGGTGGCCGAGGAGCTCGACAAGGTCGGCTTCTGGTCGCTCGAGGTCTGGGGAGGCGCAACGTTCGACGTGCCTACCCGGTTTCTCAACGAGGACCCGTGGGAGAGGCTCAGACGGCTGAAGAGCCTGGTCAAGAAGACCCCGCTCCAGATGCTGCTGCGCGGCCAGAACCTGGTCGGCTACCGCCATTACGCGGACGACGTCGTGGAAGCGTTCGTCATGAAGGCGGCCGAGACCGGCGTCGACGTGTTCCGCGTGTTCGATGCCTTGAACGATCTGCGCAATTTCGAGACTTCCTACCGCATGATCCGCAAGGCGGGCAAACACGCGCAGGGAGCGATCTGCTACTCGCTGACCGAGCGCAAGATGGGCGGGCCGATCTACAATCTCGAGTACTACGTCGACATGGCCAGGCAGCTGGAGGACATGGGCTCGGACTCGATCGTCATCAAGGACATGGCGGGAATCATCGCCCCGTACGACGCCTATGAGCTGATCAGCGCGCTGAAGGAAACGGTGAAGATCCCGGTCCATCTGCACACGCACTATACCAGCGGCATGGCATCGATGGCGTACCTCAAGGCCATTGAGGCCGGTGCGGACGTCGTGGACAC
This sequence comes from bacterium, assembly GCA_040756235.1. Lineage (GTDB taxonomy): Bacteria > Desulfobacterota > DSWW01 > DSWW01 > DSWW01 > JBFLZG01. Next base: position 10,332 of record JBFLZG010000037.1, read on the forward strand.
GGCGCTGGCGCCCTTCGCGCTGCGCTCCTCCCAGCCGGCCATCGAGCCGATCGTGGTGGCCCTGGAGCGCACCCGTTACGAGACCGGTCTGGACCTGGATCGGCTGCTCAAGCTGGGGGACTACGTGGAGAGCATCGCTCCGCTCTATGCCGATTTTCTGAACGAGACCAAGATGGCGGTGATCGATACCGACGTGCTGCGGCACCAGGTGCCCGGAGGCATGCTTTCGAACCTGGTCAGTCAGCTCAAGGAAGCCGACGCGTTGGATCGGATCGAGGAGGTGTACAAGGAGCTGCCGGTAACGCGACGCGAGCTGGGGTATCCGCCCCTGGTCACGCCCACGAGCCAGATCGTCGGCATCCAGGCGGTGCAGAACGTGCTCTTCGGGCGCTACAAGATGATCTCGAGCCAGGTGAAGGACTACGCGTACGGCCTGTACGGAAAGCCTCCTGCGCGGATGGACGAGGAGGTGCGCAAGCTCTGTCTCAAGGGATACGAGCGGGGGGAGAAGCCGATCGAGGGCAGGCCGGCGGACATCCTGGAACCGGAGATGGAGAAGGCCCGGGAGGCCGTGAAAGGGATCTCCACGAAGGAGGAGGACGTTCTCATTTACGCCCTCTACCCGACCACGGGTCTCCGGTTCCTCAAGTGGAAATACGGGCTGGAAAAGCCGCCCGAGACCATGAAGCCCAAGACCCTGGAAGACGTCCGCCGGGAGAGGGAGCTTTTGGAGAAGGCCAAGGCAGGCCAGCTCGTCGAGAAACCGGCCAAGGAGCCCCCGCCCAGGGGCCCCGGGGCGCGCTCCTTCAACGTGTTCGTGGACGGGGAGTACTTCCAGGTGGAAGTGGAGGAGCCGGGGGCCCCGCCCGCTGCGGCAGCTGCGGCGACCCCGAAGACGGCGGCCCCGCCCGCCGCCGCGCCGCGCCCTCTGGCCGCGCCTGCGCCCGCGGCGGCCCCGCCCAGGCCCGCTGCCGCCCCTCGGCCGGCGGCTCCGGCCCCTCAGCCGCAGGCCGGTGCGCAGAAAGCGGCGGCGCCCGCCGCTGCGGTCAAGGCCGGCGGGCCCGGCGCGCTGCGCTCGCCCATGCCCGGGCTCGTCATCAGCTATCACGTGAAAGTGGGCGACCAGGTGAAGAAGGGGGACCCGGTGCTCGTTCTGGAAGCCATGAAGATGCAGAACATCCTCTATGCGCCCGTCGGGGGCAAGGTCAAGGAGCTGCCCAGCCCGGTGGGCGCCTCGGTCGCCAAGGAGGCGCTGCTGTGCGTGATCGAGCCCGGTTGAGGGAGGCTGTCGATAAACGGCCATCTGCGGCGTTGCGCTCATACTTCGTCATTGCGGCGTACTGCCATGTACGCCTCATTCCTCGGGATTTCGCGCGCCTTGCATCTGGCCATTTCTCAACAGCCTCTCCAGAGGGTGTTTTTCTGCAGGCTCTGGCCGACGGGAGAAGGTCAGGATAAGGGTGCTCTCCCCCCGTGCACGGGGGAGAGGGAGCTCATATTGGCGGCTGCGATCGCCGCTGGCAGGCAGGTGCTCTCTTCCAACTGTCTCAAGCTTTCAGGAGCCGTGACATGTTCGACCCAGAGGAGCTCAAACGCATTCAGGAAAAGATGGCTGAATGGGACAAGAAGACCCAGGGCCAGATCGGCAAGTTCCCGGAGCGGAAGAAGGAGTTTTCCACGATTTCCGGAATTCCGGTCAAGAGGGTGTACGCGCCTCTCGACCTGGAGCCCTCTTCCTACCTGAGCGAGCTCGGGTTCCCCGGCGACTATCCTTACACGCGCGGGGTCCAGTCCACGATGTACCGCGGCCGCTTCTGGACCATGCGCCAGTACGCGGGGTTCGCCACCGCCGAGGAGACCAACCGGCGCTACCGGTATCTGCTGGACAAGGGGCAGACCGGGCTGTCGGTGGCCTTCGACCTGCCGACCCAGATCGGCTACGACTCGGACCATGAAATGGCAGAGGGCGAAGTGGGCAAGGTGGGAGTGGCCATCGATTCGATCGAGGACATGGCGACCCTGTTCGACGGCATACCCCTCGACAAGGTCACGACCTCGATGACGATCAACGCCCCGGCCTCCATCCTGCTCGCCATGTACATCAAGGTGGCGGAGCGGCAGGGGGTGAAGCCGGGCGAGCTCGGCGGCACGATCCAGAACGACATCCTGAAGGAGTACTCCTCCCGCGGCACCTACATCTTTCCGCCCAAGCCGTCCATGCGCATCATCACCGACATCTTCGGCTTCTGCACCAAGCAGACGCCGAAGTGGAACATGATCTCCATCAGCGGCTACCACATGCGCGAGGCGGGGTGTACGGCGGTGCAGGAGGTGGCGTTCACCCTGGCCAACGCCATCGCCTACGTAAAGGCCGCCATCGATGCGGGACTCGACGTGGACGAGTTTGCCGGCCGCCTCTCCTTCTTCTTCAATTCCCACCTCGATTTCCTGGAGGAGGTCGCCAAATTCCGCGCTGCCCGCCGCATGTGGGCCCGGATCATGAAAGAGCGATTCGGCGCCAAGAAGCCCGGCTCCTGGACCCTGCGCTTCCACACGCAGACGGCCGGAGTCAGCCTGACGGCCCAGCAGCCGGAAAACAATATCGTGCGCACCGCCATGGAGTGCATGGCCGCGGTCCTGGGCGGTACGAACTCGCTGCACACGAACTCCTTTGACGAGGCCCTGGCGCTGCCGAGCGAGAAGTCGGTGCAGATCGCCCTGAGGACCCAGCAGATCGTGGCCCACGAGTCGGGCATCTGCGAGACCGTGGACCCCCTGGCCGGCTCCTATTACGTGGAGTGGCTGACGAGCGAAATCGAGAGGAGGGCCGCGGACTACATCGAGAAGATCGACCGCATGGGGGGATCTCCATCGGCCATCGAGCAGGGTTACATTCAGAAGGAGATCCAGGAGAGCGCCTACCGCTACCAGAAGGAGATCGAGCGCAAGGAGCGGATCATCGTGGGCCTCAATCAGTTCCAGATTCGCGAGGACAAGCCCAAGGACCTGCTCCGGGTGGACCCCCAGGTGAGGCAGCACCAGATCGAGAAGATCCGCGAGCTCAAGGCGGCCCGGGACGGGGGCGCCGTGAGCCAGGCCCTGGCCAAGCTGAGAAAGGCGGCCGCGGGAACCGACAATCTCATGCCTCCGATTCTGGAGGCCGTGGGAACAAAGTCCACGCTGGGAGAGATCTGCGATACCCTCAGGGGCGTCTTCGGGGAATACCAGGCCCATCAGACGATCTGACGAGAGCCTGTTCCAACCGGGTCAATTTCAGAGGCTGGTCCAGAATGCCCAGATGCAAGGCAGGCGAAGTCCCTGAGGAATGAGGCGTACATGGAAGTACGCCGCAATGACCCCGGCCTTCGCCGGGGCAGGCTCCCCGCCCCCATGCACCGAGCCGAACGCAGCAGATGGGCGTTTGGGGACAGCCTCTAAGGAGAGCACGGAGATGATGGCACAAAGAAAGATTCGCGTTCTGGTTGCGAAACCGGGTCTGGACGGGCATGATCGGGGCGCCAAAGTGGTGGCCCGCGCTCTCATGGACGCGGGCATGGAGGTCATCTACATCGGCCTGCGCCAGACGCCCAAGCAGATCGTGAGCGCGGCCCTGCAGGAGAACGTGGACGTCATCGGCCTGAGCATCCTCTCCGGTGCCCACGACTCGCTTTTTCCCAAGATCATGGCGCTCCTCAAGGACAACAAGATGGAGGAAGTGCTGGTCGTCGCCGGCGGCATCATCCCGGACGAGGACGTCCCGGAGCTCAAGAGGCTCGGCATCGGCGGGGTCTTCGGCCCGGGCGCGGACACGAACGACATCGTCAAGTTCATCCAGGAAAAGGTCAGGGTCCAATAGCCACCTCAAGGACCGTAGTCACATGGAGGGACGGAGAGCATGAAGATTCTCGGGATCGACCATGTGGGAGTCGCGGTAAAGAACCTGGAAGCGGCCAAGAAGCTCTATCAGGCTTTGGGGATCGAGGTGTCCGAGGTCGAGGAGGTGGCGGAGCAGAAAGTGAAGGTCGCGTTCCTTCCCCTGGAAGGAAGCGAGATCGAGCTTCTCGAGACCACGGACCCGGAGGGTCCCATCGGCAAGTTCATCGAGAAGCGGGGGGAGGGCATCCAGCACATCGCCCTGCGCGTCGACGATATCGAAAAGGCGCTGGAAGAGCTCAAGGCCAAGGGGGTTCCGCTCATCGACCAGAAGCCTCGATACGGGGCCGGGGGAGCGCGCATCGCTTTCCTTCATCCCAAGGGCACCTTCGGTGTCCTGCTCGAGCTGAGCGAGAGGAAGTAGCGTGGCGCGGCAGTCTCCGTCATTCCGGCCAAGGCTGCCAGAGGGCTGTGGGCACCCCGGTAGGGTGGACAAAGCCGCAGGCGAGTCCACCAAGACCGGAAGAACGCCCCCGGCAGCAGGATTGAGCGCAGTGGGTGACGCGCCTCGATCGTCTCGGGCTCAGAACGCTCCGGCCCCTTCTCCTGCCAAGGGTCGGAGACCACAGGCCTGCGGCCGGGTCCCCCTTTTCGTCCTTCGTCCCGGGCCGGGTGTATCGGGGTACACCAGCCTGGCGGACACGGTATTCGAGAAACAGCGCTGCGTTCCACCGGCCTTCGGGACTCGGGACGGCCTCCGCGACTCGCCCTCGCTGGGCAAGGGGGCGGGGAGCCTGCCCCGGCGAAGGCCGGGGGCGGAACACCCACCGCACTCCTGTGGGCACCCTGGTAGGGTGGACAAAGCCGCCGGCGTGTCCACCGGCCGCAGACACCCGCGAGCCGGGCTCCAGAGGTCTTGATGGGAGTCCTCCGGTGCGAAAGGCAGAGAATCATGCGTGAGATTCAGGCCGAGCAGATCACCCGCACCGTGCGGGACCTCTGCATCGACGCGAACTACCGGCTGGGCGGCGACGTCCTGGAGGCGATCCGGGAAGCCCGGGCGAACGAAGAGTCGCCTCAGGCCCGGGGCGTGCTCGGCGAGCTCGAAGAGAACGCGCAGATCGCCGCCCGGGGGGTGTTCCCCCTGTGCCAGGATACCGGCTTCGCGGTCGTGTTCGTGGAGCTGGGGCAGGAAGTGAACGTGGTCGGGGGCTCCCTGGGGGAGGCGGTTCAGGAAGGCGTGCGTCAGGGCTACCGGGACGGGTACCTCCGCAAGTCCATCTGCGATCCCTTCACTCGGAGGAACACGGGGGACAACACGCCGGCCGTCGTCCACCTCGAGCTGGTGGCCGGGGCCAAGGTCCGGATCGTCGTGGCGCCCAAGGGCGGGGGGAGCGAGAACATGAGCCGGGTCACGATGCTGACTCCGGCGGAGGGGTGGGAGGGGGTCAAGCGCTTCGTGGTCCAGCGAGTGCGGGAGGCGGGGCCCAACCCGTGCCCTCCGATCGTCGTGGGCGTCGGGGTGGGCGGCACCTTCGAGAAGGCCGCGCTCATCGCCAAGAAAGCGCTTCTGCGCCCCGTCGGGAAGCCTCACGCCGACCCGGGCATAGCGGAGAAGGAACAGGAGCTCCTGCGGGAAATCCAGGCCACCGGGATCGGCCCGGCCGGTTACGGAGGCGGGCACACGGCGCTGGCCGTGCAGATGGAGGTCTTCCCTTGCCACATCGCCAGCCTGCCTGTGGCGGTGAACATCAACTGTCATTCCGCACGGCACAAGGAAGCCACCCTTTAGGGGCCGATTCGGAAACCGCTTGAGGGACGGAGAACGGCATGAGAGAGAGCGGTACGGTCAGGCTTACGACGCCGCTTCGAAAAGAAGACGCAGTCTCCCTCAGGGCCGGAGACCGCGTGGTTCTGAGCGGGGTCCTGTACACGGCTCGGGACACGGCGCACAAGCGCCTGGTCGAGATGCTCGAGCGGGGGGAACCGCTGCCCATGGACCTGGAGGGCCAGGTGATCTATTTCGCGGGCCCTTCGCCCACGCGGCCGGGCGAGGCCACGGGATCGATCGGCCCTACCACGAGCTACCGGATGGATCCGTATTCGCCCAGGCTCATCGCAGCGGGGCTGCGGGGCATGATCGGCAAGGGAAGCCGGTCCAAGGCCGTGCGTGAGGCTCTGCAGAAGTTCGGAGCCGTTTATTTGGGTGCGACGGGCGGGGCCGGGGCGCTCCTGGCCCGCGCCGTGAGGAAGGTGGAGGTGATCGCTTTCGAGGATCTGGGTCCCGAAGCGGTGCGCCGCCTCGAGGTCGCGGAGTTTCCTGCGGTCGTGATCAACGATGCCCACGGGGGGGACCTTTACGAGCAAGGCCAGGGCCTGTTCCGCCGAGCAGGCAGCGGTGCGTGAGGCGGGCCGCTGCTCCAGACGAGGGGGAGATTGCGAGGCCCTGCGAAGCAACCTCCTGGACGAACAGGCCGGCCCGCCAAAGCGTGTTTCCGGGGGTTGCTTCGATCGCTGAAGGCTCTCTCGCAATATCCGTAGTTTTATGCGACGGCGTCCGGCCTGGCGGATGTAAGCAGTGGCAAACAGTAACTGGCATGGGAGGGTAACGGGCGATGATGTACAAATGGCGCACCGGAGCGATCGCGTGGCTCCTGCATCGGTTGAGCGGGCTGGCCCTGGCTGCCTATCTGCCGATGCACATCTGGGTGAACCATCATCTGGCGCAGGGGCCGGAGAGCTACAACCGGACGATGAGCGTGCTGGCGTCTCCCTTGTTTCGCACGCTGGAGATCGGTCTATGGGCCGCGATCCTGTACCACGCCCTGAACGGTCTGCGCGTCGTGGCGATCGATCTGGGTCCCGGAGTCGGGCTGAAGGCGCAGAAGATCCTGTTCTATGCGGTGGTGGTTCTGGTCTTCATTTTCTGGGTGTGGGGGAGCGTGGGGCTTCTCGGGCCCGTTTTCGAAAGGGGGGCATGAGAGATGATCGGGTTATCCGGTTCGAGCCGTACGGGGTCCCAGGCGTGGCTCTGGCAGCGGGTGAGCGGCGTGGCCCTGGTGGTGCTGCTGATCGGCCATTTCCTGCTCAAGCATTTTGCTCTCGAGGAGCCCGGGGCCGGGCAGATTACCTATTCGGCGGTGGTCCGGCAGCTGTCGAGCTTCTGGTGGGTGGTCTTCGAGCTGTCGCTCCTGGTGGCAGCCCTCTGGCACGGTTTCAACGGGGTGTGGATGGTGGCGGCCGACTACGTGCACAAGCCGCTGCTGCGGACGGTCATCTACACGGGCCTCTGGGCAGCGGGCGCGTTCCTGCTCCTTGCGGGAATGATCACGCTCATCCCGTTCAGCCACGCGTGAACAGAGGTGAATGCTCATGGAACTGCACAGACACGAGGTGTTGATCGTTGGCGCCGGGATCGCCGGGCTCTCGGCGGCTCTGGAGACGAGCGGGGCCGCGGACACGGCGGTCCTGAGCAAGATTTTTCCGACTCGTTCTCACTCCACTGCGGCGCAAGGGGGTACGGCGGCGGCCCTGGGGAACATGGAGGAGGACCACTGGGAATGGCACTGGTATGACACGGTCAAGGGGAGTGATTTTCTCGGAGACCAGGACGCCCAGGAGGTCCTGTGCCGGGAAGCGCCGGAAGTGATCTACGCGCTGGATCACCTCGGGGTCCCCTGGAGCCGCACCGAAGCCGGGCGGATCATGCAGCGGCCGTTCGGGGGTCATTACAGCCAGTACGGAAAGGGGCCACCGGTCAGGCGCAGCTGCATGGTGGCGGACCGCAACGGGCACGCGATCCTGCACTGCCTGTACGAGCAGTGCGTGAAGAACCGCGTGCGGTTCTACTCGGAGTATCTGGTGGTGACGCTCATCGTGCGCGAGAACCGGTGCCACGGCCTGATTGCCTGGGACGTCATGCGCGGAGGACTTCACGCATTCGAGGCCAAAGTCGTGATGTTCGCCACGGGCGGATACGCCAGCGCCTGGCAGGTCAACACGAACTGCCTGGCCAACACGGGAGACGGGCTTTCGCTGGTGCTCGAGACCGGGCTCCCGCTGGAGGACATGGAGTTCGTGCAGTTCCACCCGACCGGGATCTTCCCCTCCGGGATCCTGGTGACCGAGGGGGCGCGAGGAGAGGGCGGGTACCTGTTCAACGATCGCGGCGAGCGCTTCATGGAGAAGTACGCGCCGAGCAAGATGGAGGTGGGTCCGAGGGACATCGTCTCCAGGGCCGAGCAGACCGAGATCGACGAGGGGCGCGGGATCGGAGGCAAGGGGTACGTGCATCTGGATCTTCGGCACCTGGGACGGGAGCTGATCCACGAGAAGCTTCCGCAGATCCACGAGATGGGCGTGAAGTTCGCCGGCATCGACTGCGTGGAGGCGCCCCTTCCGATCCTGCCGACGGCGCACTATGCGATGGGCGGAATCCCGACCAACGTGGACGGGGAGGTGCTCGGGGACGAGAAGAACCGGGTGGTGGAAGGGTTCTTCGCGGCCGGGGAATGCGCGTGCGTATCGGTGCATGGGGCGAACCGGCTGGGAACGAACTCGACTCTGGAATGCGCCGTGTTCGGCCGTCGGACCGGGCGGAAGATTCGGGAGTACGTGTCCAGAGGGGGCGCTTACCTCGGTGTCCCGAACGAGGAGCAGGATCGGGCCTCGCAGAAGGTCGCCCGCGTCCTGGAGGCGCAGGGTCCGGAACGGGTGGCGCGCCTGAGGGCCGAGCTCAAGGAGTCGATGACGCGCAACATGGGCGTGTTCCGGAACGAACAGGGGATGACGGAGCAGGTGAAGAAGATCCGCGAGCTGAAGGATCGGTACCGGCAGATCGGAATCGCGGATCGTCAGGGGGTCTTCAACACCGAGCTGGGCGAGGCCCTCGAGCTGGGGCACGCGCTGGATTTCTGCGAGGTCATCGCGGTGGGCGGGCTGGCGCGGCAGGAAAGCCGCGGTGCTCACTCGCGCAAGGACTACCCGAAGCGGGACGACGTGAGCTGGCTCAAGCACACGCTGGCGTGGCGGACGCCGGAAGGCGGGGTGCGGCTGGGGTACAAGCCGGTGGCGATTACGCGGTTTCAGCCCGAGGAGCGGAAGTACTGAGCAGAGGCTGTCGATAAGCGGTCATCTGCGGCGCTGCGCTCATGGGGCAAGGAGGCGAGGGGAGCCAGCCCCGGCGCAGGCCGGGATCCCCTGTGATCCCTGACCACGCCTCATTCCTCGGGATTTCGTGCGCCTTGCATCTGGACATTTCTGAACAGCCTCCAGGAGCCGGATTCTTGGACAGGCTCCTGGAAGCACACCCTTCCTCAGGGATTTTGCAGGGGGAGAGCAAGATGGAGCGGATCTTTCGTGTGTACCGGTTTCAACCTGGCCAGGACGAGAAGGCCCGTTATCAGGAGTATCCGGTGGAAGTGGGGACGAGTTGGACGGTGCTCGACGTCCTGGGGTACATCAAAGGAGAGTTGGACGGGACGCTGGTGTACCGTCGCAGCTGCCGGCACGGGATCTGCGGCTCCTGCGCGATGACGATCAACGGGCACAACCGGCTGGCGTGCGAGACCCAGGTGAAGGACCTGAAGGGGGAAAAGGTGGAGCTGGAGCCCCTGCGGTCCTTCCCGGTCCTGCGGGACCTGGCCGTGGACATGGGTCCGTTCTACGATCGCTTCGAGGCGGTCAAGCCCTATCTGATGCCCGGCAAGGCGCCGCCCACGGACAAAGAGCGCTTGCAGTCCCCCGAGGATCGCAAAAAGCTCGACGGGGCGTACGAGTGTATCCTGTGCGGCTGCTGCACCTCGTCGTGCCCGTCCTTCTGGGGGGACAAATCTTTTCTCGGGCCTGCGGCCCTCCTGAAGGCCTACCGGTACGTGTTCGACAGCCGCGACGCGGACATGGGGGAGCGCTTACGGATCCTGAACGACCCGCACGGGCTCTGGCGCTGCCATACGATCTTCAACTGTGCCGAAGCCTGTCCGAAGTCGCTGAACCCGACCTGGGGAATCAGCGCCCTGAAGCGCGAGGTGATCAAGCGCAGAATCTAGGAGGCTGTTCCTAAGCGCCCAGCTGCGGAGCCCGTTGCGAGCGCAGCGAAGTCGGAGATTGCGAGGCTCGGCGATGCAACCTCCCTGATAAGCAATGGGGCGACCAGAAGTATCAGGAGGTTTCCTCGTCGCTCGGGCTCTCCGGAACAAGCCTCGGGATTTGACTCGGGCCGTCCACGACCCTCGCCCTGCGGGCGCATCATCCCTCCCTCGGGCAACTTGCCCGATACGCTCCTCGGTCTCGCCTCAGGTGGACTTGGGATCGGGCGCTGAAATCTGATGCCTGACACCTCTGCTTCGCCTGCCTTCGGCGAAGCTGAAGATCCTCCCGTTACCTGCCCGTAAACGGTTGGCGAGTTGCCAGTTTGCCGCATGAACAAACTGTGCTAAAGTCCACGCGGCAAGACTCGAGCGAATCGGTCCAGCGTTTCAATTTATGAAAGGAGTCAGGAGCATGCGACCGGGAGCTGAAAAGTACGAGGAATGGGGCTATGGATTTCTTTTCCTGGTCTGCTCTCTGCTCCTGGTCACGCTTGCTCTCGGATTCTATTTCTCGTTTGTGTCCGGGATAATCCCAGCGGCGGGTTTCCTCCTGCTTTCGGCTGCAAACGTCTATGGTGCGTTCTATGCCACTTGCCGTCATTGCTGTTACTACGGAAAGAGGTGTTACATGGCGTTGGGTCTGGTCGTACCCTACTTTTTCAAGAAAGTGGAGGAACCCAGTACCGACTTGAAGATGGGTCTGTGGATGGCCGTCTTTGTGGTGAACATGCTCTATCCTCTGATCTTTATCTACAAAGAGAACCCCCTTCTCACATCCGTTGTCTTCTCTATCGCCTATCTGATCCCGCTGGTCGCAGGAGTCGTTCTGGTTGTCCGTTTCAGCTGCCCGAGATGCAAGAACATCCATTGCCTGGGCAACCCCGAAAGAGCGAGACAAGCCGCTATCCATCGGTAGAGCTTGTCCCACAAGCTCTATCTTGAGAGCCTGTTCAAAAATGCCCAGATGCAAGGCGCGCGAAATCCCGAGGAATGAGGCGTACATTTCGGTACGCCGCAATGACGAGGGATGAGCGCAACGCCGCAGATGGGCGTTTTGGGACAGGCTCTAGGTAATCGGCCGGAATGCAGGATACCTCCGGAGACCCCTTCGAGGAGGAAGCGATATGACCCTGAAAAGACTCATGGAGCCTGTCACGATCGGGGGCATGACCCTTCGCAACCGGATCGGAATGCCTCCCATGACGATGGCGTACGCGAGCCCCGCCGACGGCGTGAGCCAGACCGACCGCGACTACTTTGCCGAGCGGGCCAAGGGCGGGGCGGCCCTCATCATGGTGGGCGGCGTGTGCGTCGAGGGCCGGATCGGCAAGCTCATGGTGCCGGGACCGCTCCACTGCCTCGACCGGGATGAGCAGATCCCGGGCTATGCCGCCCTGGCGGACGCGGTCCACGCGCACGGGGCCCGCATGGCCGTCCAGCTCTATCACGCCGGGAGGCAGACGTCGCTCGACAAGACCGCAGGGGCCCAGCCCGTCTCCTCGTCTGCCAAGGAGACTCTTTTCATGGGCGTCGTTCCGATGCCCTCCGCCAGGGCCCTTGCCGTGAACGAGATCGAGCAGATCGAGGACGATTTCGCCGAGGCGGCCCGGCGGGCGCAGGCTGCCGGCATCGACGCGGTGCTCATCGACGGCGGGGCCGGGTACCTCATTGCCCAGTTCATGTCGCCCTTCGTCAACAAAAGGACGGACGCTTACGGCGGGAGCCTGGAGAAGCGCATGCGCTTCCCCTTGCGCATCGTGGAGAAGACGAGGGAGCGGGTCGGCTCGGCGTATCCGTTGCTGTTCGATCTGCCTGCCGACGAGCTGGTCGAGGGCGGCATCCGGATTGAAGAGAGCCGGGTGATGGCCCGCATGCTCGAGGAGGCGGGGATCAGCGCTTTCCGCATCCATGTCGCCCTCTACGAAACCTATCAGTACGTGGTCCCTCCCGCTGCGGTCCCCAGGGGCGTGCACGCCCCGCTGGGCCGCGCGATCAAAGAATCGGTGCGCGAAGCCAAGGTGATGCTCGGCCACCGGATCAACGACCCCCTTCTCGCCGAGAAGCTCCTCGGGGAAGGCGCGGCCGACTTTATCCTCATGGGGAGGGCGCTCATTGCAGACCCCGAGCTGCCGGTGAAGGTCGAGGAAGATAGGCTTGAGGACATCCGGCCGTGCATCGCCTGCAACATCGGTTGCGTGGGAAGCATCGTGGCCGGCGTCCCAGCGACGTGCACGGTGAACCCGATGGCAGGCAAGGAAGCGGAGCACCGCCTCGTGCCGGCCCCAAGGCGCAAGAAGGTCGTGGTCGTCGGAGGCGGCGTGGGCGGGATGGAAGCCGCCCGAGTCGCGGCGCTGCGCGGGCACGAGGTGATCCTCTACGAGAAGAGCGGGCGGCTGGGCGGTTGGGCCGCAGTCGGCTGCCTGCCGCCTCACAAGGAGGAGATCCGGGGGCTGGTCGATTACTTTTCCGCGCAGCTCCGCAAGTCCGGGGTGCGCGTCGAGCTCGACAGGGAAGCGACGGTCCGAGAGATCCTGGCGGGAGCACCGGACGCGGTGGTCGTCGCGACCGGTTCGGTGGCCTCCGTCCCGGGCATTCCCGGCGCTGCGGGAGACCACGTCGTTCAGGCCGCTGACGTGCTCACCGGAAAAGCGCAGACCGGGAGCCGCGTGGTCGTGGTGGGCGGCGGCCAGACAGGCCTGGAAACGGCCGAGTTTCTCGCCGGAAAGGGCAAGCGGGTGAGCGTGATCGAAATGCTTCCAGAAGTGGGAGCCGACATGGAGCTCATCACCAAGGTCTTCATGCTCCCGCGGCTCGCACGAGCCGGAGTCGAGACTCGGACGAGTGTCCGGGTGGAGGAGATTACGAAGCAGGGCGTCCGCGCCGGAGGCGAGCTGTTCGAAGCCGATACCGTGGTGCTCGCCACAGGGCTGAAGGCGCGGGACGGTCTTTCCGAAGCCCTGAAGGGAAAGGTGCCGGAGGTGCACGTGATCGGCGACTGCGTGAAGCCGCGCAAGCTCCTGGACGCGATCCACGAAGGGGCCAGGGCCGGACGGACGCTCTGAGGGGTCGCGCAAGAATCGCTTCCCATTTCGCATCCCGGAGGAGCCTGCGGAGCGGGCGACATCCGGGATCCGGTCCCTGTCCTTGTCGGTCATTCCGGCGCAGGCCGGAATCCGGTCTGTGTGCCCCGTCCTTGATGCACCCTTCTGGATCCCGGCTCCCACGCGCTCCGCAACCGGGCCGGGATGACGAAATATGACACAGCCTCGCAGGCCGGAATCCAGCCCCCGCGCCCCGTATTCCAAACGCTGTGGTCCGGCGAAGGAGCGGGCACCCGTCCCGGTTCGGATCGCCTCACCAAGCCTGATAATTCCGTTGCTTTCCGTTCCTCGATGGAGTAACAATCGGCTGTAGGGGTCGGCTCTTTTCTCTTCTCAGAAAGAGGTGTCCCCGTGTCTCCGCCTGCGAGCTTCGAGAGGTTCTATCTCGCCTTCCGCGACGTCAGCTCCTCGGTCCATTCCAGCGCGAGCCTGAAAGAAGTACTGGATACGGTCGTCCGCAAAGCTACGGAGGTCCTGGGCGCCAAAGGTGCGATCGTCCGCATCCTGAACCTGGAAACCCACCAGCTCGAGATCGGAGCCGCGTACGGGTTGAGCCGGCGCTACCTCTCCAAGGGGCCCGTCTCGAGCGAGAAGATCATCACGGACTTGTGCAGGGTGAACAAGGTCATCCTCATCCGGGACATCCTGAACAGCCCGCAAGTGCAGTACCCGAAGGAGGCATGGGAGGAGGGGATCCGCGCCATTCTCGACGTGCCGCTCAAGCTGAGGGAGCACGTGGTCGGGATCATCCGGGTTCACTTCGGTCGTCCGAGGACCTTCTCGGACGAGGAGCTCGATTTCGTGATCTCGATCGGCGAGCAGTGTGCGGTCGCGATGGACAAGGCGCGTCTGATCGAAAATCAGCAGGCTCAATACCGTTCCCTGAGCCTGCAGACGGAAAAGCTGTCGGCTCTGGGCCGGATGGCGGCCGGAATCGCCCATGAGATCAACAATCCGCTGGGCGGCATCCTGATCTACAGCACGAACCTGCTGAAGAAGGTCCCCGGAGAGGGCCCTCTGAAAGAAGGCCTGGAGATCATCGTTCACGAGACGATCCGGTGCAGAAGCATCATCCAGGAGCTGCTGGAGTTCAGCCGGGAGCGTCCGCCCGAGCGGGCCCAGGCCGGCATCAACGAGGTGATCGAGAAGACCCTGTGCATGCTGGAGAACGGATTTCGACTGCACCACATCCGCTTGAGAAAGGACCTCGCACCCGACTTGCCGCAGCTCTCCCTGGACGTGAATCAGATGCAGCAGGTCTTCGTCAACCTCCTGATGAACGCTTCGGAGGCCGTGAGGCGCGACGGCGAGATCGCGGTGCGCAGCTCGGCCGACCCGGGAAGGGGACGGGTGCTCGTCGAAATCCGGGACACGGGTTGCGGCATACCGCCCCAGAACATGGAGCGGATCTTCGAGCCTTTCTTTTCCACCAAGGAAAAAGGGACGGGGCTCGGCCTGGCCGTCAGCTACGGGATCGTCAAGAACCACCAGGGGACGATCCGGGTCGAGAGCGAGCCCGGGAAAGGGGCGTGCTTCCGGATCGAGATTCCGATTCAGGGCTCACCGCAAGTCTTCCAAGATCCGGAACCGCTCTCGCGGTAGGTGAATGTCGACATGGAGCCCGGCAGAATCCTGATCGTCGATGACGAGCGTGCCGTCTGCAGCGGGTGCCGTCTGGTCCTCGCCGAGAAGGGGTACGCGGTCGACCTCTGCATGACCGGCCGGGAGGGGATCGATGCGATCCGGCATGGAGGTTATGCCCTCGCTCTCCTCGACCTGAAGCTGCCGGATCTGGACGGTATGGACATCCTGAGGAGCGCGTTCCGGGAGAGGCCCGAGCTCCCGGTCATCATCATGACCGGATACTCCACGGTCCAGACCGCGGTGGAAGCCATGAAGCTGAAGGCTTGCGACTATCTCGTGAAGCCTTTCTCGGACGATGATCTGTTGTTTGCCGTGGAGAGGGCTCTGCAGAAAGGGCGCCTCGTCGAAGCGAATCGCACCCTTCGAGAGGGATATCGGGACCGATACGGCTTCGAGAAGATCGTCGGGCGCACGCCTGAGATGTCAGGCATTTACGAACAGGTCGAAAAAGTGGGGCCGACCGACAGCACGGTGGTCCTTTACGGAGAGAGCGGGACGGGAAAGGAGCTCTTTGCCAGGGCCGTCCACGCGCACAGCAACAGGAGGAGCCGGCAGTTTGTCGCCGTGGACTGCAGCACCCTCAGCCCGAGCCTGCTGGAGAGCGAGCTCTTCGGACACGTGAAAGGCGCTTTCACCGGCGCCACCGACGACAAGGCGGGCATCTTCGAAGTGGCGAGCGGCGGGACCCTGTTTCTGGACGACGTGGCGAATCTGAGTCTCGAGGTGCAGGGAAAGCTGTTGCGCGTGCTGGAGTCGCAGGAATACAAGGCGGTGGGCGCGAGCGTTTTCCGGAAGACGGACGTGCGGATCATCGCCGCGACCAACAAGGATCTCAAGGCGATGGTCGAGGCGGGCAGCTTCCGGGAAGATCTCTTTTACCGGCTCAACGTCTTCCCGATCTTCCTGCCTCCTCTGCGGGAAAGGAGGGAGGACATCCCGGAGCTGGCCTATCACTTCCTGAGGCTGTTCTGCCGCCAGACCGGCAAGCGAATCGACGGATTCTCGGACGACGCGCTGGAGGTCCTGGCCCGCCACGACTGGCCCGGCAACGTGAGGGAGTTGAAGAACGTGGTCGAGCGCCTGGTGATCCTCGCCGACGGAGGGGTCCTGAGCTACGTTCACCTGTTCGATCACATGAGGCTGAAGAGATTCCTGGGAAGCGCAGCAGTGCCGGAGACGTTCGAGGAGCTCAAGGCCATGAAGAAGCGCATCCTGCGGGACTTCTACGGCCAGATCGAAAAGGCCTTCCTGCTCAAGGCCCTGAACGCGGCCAACGGAAACGTGACGCGTGCCGCCGCGCGGGTGGGCATTCAGCGCCCCAACTTTCACGCTCTGCTGAAAAGGCACAAGCTGGCGTCCTTCGGCAGGCTCGACCCCTGACGTGCTCGGGGGGCGCGCCCCAGACGGCTCGTCCGGTCCGGCGCCGCCGTATAGACGCTCATACGCCCTGGAAGGGCGCGGGAAAACAGCGGGAAAGCCACCTGGGCCGGTCGAGTGGAGTATGCGGCGCCATACGCAAGCTTCCGCCTGCGGTCTGTACGGGCCAAGCGGAATGATGGAGGAACAGGCACTTACAAGCGCCGGGAAGACATCCGCCGATGGTCGGTGCCTGGAACGGGACTTGCTCCTGGCCCTTCCGAAAACCCGGCAAGTCATTCGGGAAGAAGGAGGGCGCACATGGCAACTGCCGATATCCAAGTGGTGAGTCACCCGGCCCAGGTGCTCGTGCTCGAGGACGAATATTATCTGGGCAAGGGTCTTCAGATGGTCCTGGCCGACGAAGGATATGGGGCGGACCTGAGCCTGACCGGGCTGAAGGCTCTGGAAGCGCTCCGGAGAAAAAGCTTCGATCTCCTCGTCGCCGACCTGCGACTGCCGGACATGGACGGCATGGAGGTCGTCCAAACGGCCAAGCAGAGCCTGCCCGGGGTCGAGGTCATCGTCATCACGGGCTACCCGTCGGCTTCCTCCGCGGTCAGTGCCTTCAAGGCAGGCGCGTTCGAGTACCTGCGCAAGCCGTTCACGGAGGACGAATTCAAGGTGGCGGTCAGGGGCGCCCTGAAGCACCGTCTCGAAGTCCTCCCCGGCGGGCGTCTCGATCGGACTGACCGGAGGGTCATCGAGAAGCAGGAAGTGGTGCGGGTCCTCCAGACGAGCCTGGAGGACCCCTCCTTCTGGCTCGCGCTGCTCGAAAGAGGGTCACAGGTGCTGGAGGGGCGGGCTCTGTCGCCGCAGGCCCGGGCCGCGATCGTGTCCGGGGACCTGAAGTGGCTGAACGAGCACGTGGGTGAGCTCTCAGAGACACAACTCAGCTGGGTTTACGCTCGCCTTGAGCAAGAACGGTGGTAGGCACCTCGAGAGGGCGCTGTCGACACCCTCTCGAGCCGCCTCCGGGCCGGAGCGGAACCCGGAAAAGGAGGGCGCCATGTTCATCATTATGGAGGATGTCTTCGCAGGAATGAGCAAGGAATCCGTGAAGGCCATCCGAGCGCTGTTCACCGAGGAGCAGAAGAGGGCAGGGGACCTCGTGTACAAGAGCGGGGATTCGGCGGATTATTTCTACATTCTCGACAAGGGCCATGTGACGCTGAGCTACGGACAATTGGCCAGCATCACCTACGTGCTGAACCAGGGAGGGGAGGGTTTCGGCCTTTCGAGCCTCCTGCGAGACTCCGCTTACTCTGCGACCGCCCAGTGCAAGAGTCCGAGCAGGATACGGAAGGTCGAAAAGGACAAGTTGGAGGAGTTCCTCGCGCGACATCCGGACGCAGCGCGCGCCTTTTTCAAGCGCCTGGCGGGCACGCTGTTTCAGCGCATGATCGACAGCCACAACTCGCTCCTTTCGGCTTATCAGGGGCCCGGCGTGCCTTCCTACGGGTAAAGGGCTGCTGCTGTCGTCGGAGCAAAGAACGGGGTCAGGCACCTTCCGGCTTCGCGAGGACCGGGAAGCGAGCGGCTTGACCCCCATTCTTTGTACCCCTCGTCGGCCCCTCCTGTTGCCTCCAGCGGCTTTCCGTGCGGGTTTTCGTAGCCTTCCTCCCCCGCCTTCATTCCCGGATCCGAGCGCCTGGCCTGCCCTGCGAATTTCAGTTGACATGACGCGACAATTAGATATAATTACACTTTGCAAAATCTTTTTAGACCGTTCAGAGTAGTAAAGGGGGGTGCACCATGAAGAGAGTCAAGTCTTTGGCAATGGTTCTTCTGTTGAGCTGCGTCTTGCTGACGGCTTGGACTCGGGAGGCGGCGTCCGACTACGTTTATCAGGACCTGGGCCTCCTCCCCGGACTGTCGAGCGCCGAGGCGTGGAACATCTCCGGGCACCTTGTGGTGGGCCGCTGTTTCACCACCGGCTCGCAGGATTATGAGGGGTTCATCTGGACGCCGGCCAGCGGCATCCACCCCCTCGGGACCGCAGGCGGCACGTACAGCCGTGCCTACGGCGTGAATCGGCTGGGAGACAGTGTGGGGTTCTCCCAGACCGCCGATGCGCTGGAGCTGGCCTTTTTCAAGACCAAGCGCGGAGCGATGAAGGCGTTGCCCTACCTGCCTTCACCCAATCCGTACGCCCGAGGGTATGCCATCAACAGTCTCAGACAGATCGTGGGATTCTCGAACAACGAGTTCTCGAACTACAAGGCCTGCATCTGGTGGGATCCCGACAGCACGGATCCGCCCCAGAACCTGGGCAATCTGACCGGAGAACCCGAGCACAACAGTATCGCGTTCTGCATCAATGATTACACTCAGGTGGTGGGGGACTCGATCGGCACGAACGGGCTGGACCGACCCATGTACTGGGATCCGGCCAATGGGATGAGGGACTTGGGCACGCTGGGTGGCGGCAGCGGTCTGGCGCGGGGGATCAACAACGGAGGCGCGGTGGTCGGGAGCGCCGACAACCTGGACGGCTTGCGGGAGGGGTTCATCATCCGACCAAACGCGGCGAGTCCGAGGATGAGAGGCCTGGGAGGCTTGGGGGGCAGCGGCGAATTTTCCGGATTCGCAACGCTCAGCTACGCCCAGGGGATCAACGGCAGGGGCGAGGTCGTGGGCTTTGCCTACAATGCGGACAACGAGCAGGTGGCGTTCCTCTGGACCCGGGAGGGTGGGATCCAGAACCTGAACACCTTGGTACAGGACCTGCCCGAGGGTGTCGTGCTGAGCCGCGCCTGCGCGATCAATGCCCACGGCGATATCGTGGGGTTCACCGCGGCTGGCCAGGCCTTTTTTCTCTATCCGGAGCCCCTGTAAGAAGCGCCGGCTCACTTCTCTTCAAGGGCCTCCAGGTCCGGCAGGAAATCGAACAGGATCGGGTAGCCGGGGGGCACGGCCTCCACCTCGAGAAGCTCTCCGCATCCCGGGCAGATGAACTCCCGGAGGTGCATCTTGCGGACCTCGCAGGAGCGCGGCCCGGGGAAGACCTCGTGCATGGACTCTTCCGTGTCGCGGACCAGCACGAGGGCCTGCTCCTTCCAGTTCTCCCGGTAGTCGCCGAGCTCATGGCCGCAGAAGGTCTTGACGATCCTGGCGCCATTGTCCTTCTGGACGATGTAGAGGTGCTCGGCCAGGGGCAGCAGGATCTTGTCTTTCCAGGGGACCCGTTCCTGCTCGACCTCCAGGACGATCTCCAGTCGGCCATCGTCTTTCTGGGAGCTCATGATTTGCTTGACCGTCTCCCAGGGCAGCTTCCCGGCGATGAGGTCGCGGATCATGTCCTTCGGGTATTGCACGGTCATCTTCCGGTCCTTTCCTACAGAGCGAAATCGGCAGGCAGCTCCCAGTAGCGTACGAACTCGGAGCGGAACTTTTCGGACAGCCTGAAGCTCGACCGGTAGGCTTCCTTGACGCTCTCGTGCAGATCCCCGTCCAGGATGCGCTGGCGCTCGCGCTTCCTGAATTCGGCCGCCGGGACGGCTCTGTTCAAGCGCTCCTGGCGCTTGGCCGCGCGCAGCGCGCGGGTCCGGGCCTCGTCCAGCTGCCCCGTGTCGGGATCAAACGCGATGCCGTAGGTTTCCCTGGCAGCTCGGGCCGTCGTGTGCCCGTTGGCAAGGTCTGCGAGGACCCTGCGCGGCTCTCGTCCGAGGGGGTCTCCGTAGCCGCCCGCGCCGGTGTAGAAGTGACTGAAGAGGTCGTAAGGCGAGAAAGGAGAGGCGAAGAGCAGGGCATCCGCGCCGGTCCTCAGGTCCCGCGCCCGGACGAGCTGCTTCAGGAGCGGGTTTTCCGGATCGGGCCCTTCCCAGTGGGGCAAAGGCGCCTTTTTCTCGATCAGCTCCTTCACGTTGGTGCCCCGGGCGAAATGGATGTAGCTCGAGGGCGACGGATATCCGCCCATGATCCCGGGACACGGATAGACCGAGGAGAAGCCGAGGTTTGCCATGAGGACGTTGTCCGAGTGGCAGACGAGCCAGGTCGACTCGAATCCGCTGCCGCCCCGGTACTTGCCCGGGCCGCCCGAGTCGGGCGTGATCCTCCTGCCGATGAAGATCTGGGGGATGATGAGCTCCCAGGCCTCGACGTTGCCCATGTCGGCTTCCGGGTTCCAGAGGGCGTAAGCGGTGTCGATCCCGTCGAGGATGCCGCGGGCTCCCGAGCCGCAGGCGACCAGCTCGGAGATGAGCGTACCGAAGGGGTTCCCGTACTGGTTGGTCCCGCCCGTCTCCACTGCGGGCGTGACAGGGGCGCCGACCAGGATTTCCTCGCGGAACCCTCGGGCGTACAACCCCCGTGAGAGGAGCCGGTAGACGGCGCCCATGGCGGGCTGCAGCAGGGCCCAGGCGGCCGATACACCCGCGAAGATCGTATCCGGGTTCAGGGCGCTGCCGTGAGGCAGCTTCATTTCGCAGGCCATCCAGGCGCCGTCGTTGACCTTGCCGTCGTAAGCGAGAAACTGGGTCAATGTGACGAACAGGCCCCCTTCCATGGCGGCCGGGCTGCAGTTGCCGAAGTGGTAGCCCCAGCGGTTGGCGCCTTCGTAGTCCAGGGTGATCCTGCCGGTCCGCTCGACCTTCATCTCGAGAGGCGAGAAGGTGAAGTTGTCCCGGCTGGCGATGGCCGGCATGTTCTTGTCTCTGTAGTCGAGATCGATGAACCAGGCCGTCCGGTAGGTGCCGGGCACGAGCCGCTGCTTCACGTTTTCCAGGAAGGTGCGCCGGGCCTCCTCGATGAGCTCCCGGCCGGCCTTGCGGTAGTACTCCAGCCCGAACTCCCGGATGATCTCCTTGACGCTCTCGCGGATGAGGCAGCACCCGGCGATGCGGGCCCTTTCGTCCAGGAGCCAGAAGTGAGGGGCCCGGGTGCAGCGCTCGATCATGATCTCGTAGTCTCTGCGCAGGGTGTCGTTCTCGGCCACCTTCTGCGCGCAGAGTGTAATCCCCTCGTGAAAGCGGGTGATGGCCGACGAAGGCATGGAGCCCGGGTCCACGCCGCCCACTTCCAGGACGTGGGTGACCCCGCCCACCCAGCCCACGAGCTCGTCCTCGTAGAAGATCGGGGTGATGTCCATGATGTCGGCCACGTGCACGCCGCCGATGAAGCAGTCGTTGTTGGCGAAGAAGTCCCCCTCGCGGATTCTGATCGTCGGCTCGTCCTCGTATCCGTGCTCGATCATCCACTTGATGCATCGGCTCATCGTGTGGACGTGGACCATGATGCCGGTGGACAGGCACACGGAGTCGCCCTCGGGCGTGTAGAGCGCGAAGCAGAGCTCCCCGACCTCCTTCACCATGGGGGAGGCGGAAATGGATTTGGCCGTCTCCCGGGAAGCCTGGAGCGTGGAGAGCAGCCGGGAGTGAAAGATCTCGTAGCGGATGGGATCGCGGGCCTTACACTCCAGGTCCCGGACGTAGTACCCGTGCTCCCCGAAGAGCTGCTCGCTTTGGGTCAGTTGGTCCTTCAGCTTGCCCATGATCGCCTCTCCGTGCGTCATCGAACCCTTTGCCGGCGTATCCGCCGACCGGAACTTTGAGTGCGGCGGGTGCCCCGCCCTCGATCGGCTCGGGCTCAGAACGCTCCGGCCTTTCTCCTCCCAAAGGGCGGAGACCGCAGCCCTTAGGGCAGGTCCGCCCTTTCGTCCCTCGTCCCGGGCCGGGTGTATCGGGGCACACGGCCTAGCCCGACTGCAGGAAAGTCGGGCTAGAGGGGGAGAAATCGGGAAAGAGCGCTGCGTCCCACCGGCCTGTCGTGACTCGGGACGGCCTCCGCGACTCGCCCTTGCCTCTCTCGTGCGGGGCACCCGCCGCACTCCTCTTCGCCGACCGGCCGGTGCCCCGCCCTCGATCGGCTCGGGCTCAGAACGCTCCGGCCTTACGCCTCGCCCAGCCACAGCGTCCGGTACTCGTCGACCGTGACGGAACGGTCCGACGGGACCACCAGCGTTGTCGTCGGGTGCTCCACGAGGGCAGGGCCGCGCAGGCGGTTGCCGGGCCTGAGCCGATCCATTTCGTAGACGGACACGTCCCGCAGCACCCCGGCGAAGACGGCTCGCCTCTTCTCCTTCAGACAGTCCGGGCCGGGCGTCTCCGGCCCGAGAGGGAGCTTCCTCAGGACCGGCTTCGGCTTCCGCACCGAGCAGACCACGGCCACTTCGAGGATCAGATACCCGGCCTGGGGAAACCTTGCGGCCATCGTGTAGATCCGGCTGTAAGTCTCCTCGAAGCTCGCGATCAGGCGATCGAGCTCTTCGGCAGAACGAATCCGGGCCGTCGGGCTCACGATCGGAAGATCGTCGAGCTGGTTGCCGTAGCGGACCATGGCGATCTGCTTGCGCTCGATCTGCTCCGCACGGTACCCCTCCTTTTGCATCTCCCGGACGCCCTTCTCCTCCAGCTCTTCCCAGAAGCGGTTGAGCTGCCCGCCGACCGCCGTCTTCCAGTCCGCCGGGGCGCGCTCGGGGATCAGGAGCGTCGCGGCCCGGTGGTAGTGATGCTCGTATGGGCAGGCGGAGGCGCCGAAGGCGGAGAAAACGGAGGAATAGGGGAATACGAGGACCCCTTTGAACTGCATCCCCCGGGTGTATCCCGAGACGTGCGTGGGGCCGGCGCCGCCATAGGAGAGGAGGTGATACTCGCCGCAGTTGTAACCTTTTCCCATCAGCATGGCGTTGATGGCGCCCTTGACCCGCGTGTCGAAGATCTCCTTGACCCCTTCGGCAGCCCGGAGCACGTCCAGCCCGAGGGGGTCCGCGATCTTCTCCCGGAACAGACGGTGCGCCTTTTCGACGTTCACCTGCATGGCGCCGCCCAGAAAATAGCGGGGGTTCAGGTAGCCCAGGATGAAGTCCACGTCGGTGATGGTGGGGACCTCGTTGCCGAGGTCGTAACAGATCGGCCCGGGGCTGGCGCCGGCGCTGTCCGGCCCGATCTCGATGCGGCCGGAGACGGGGTCCAGCCGCACGTAGGTGCCCCCGCCGGCGCCGATCGAATCGACTTCCACCATCGGGATCCCGAGGCGGAAGCGGGCGCACGTCGGCTCCCGGTTGATCGTCACCTCCCCGTCCCGGATCATGCCCACGTCAAAAGTCGTGCCCCCCACGTCCGTGGCCAGGAGGTTCTTGAATCCGTAAATCTCGCCGATGTAGCGGGCGCCCATGATGCCGCCGACCGGGCCGGACTCGACGGTTTCGACCATCTTCGTGTGCTCGACGCTGGCCAGGCCGCCATGGCTCAGAAGGATCTGGAGGTCGCCCTTGCGGTAGCCGAGCTCGCGGATTCGGCGGTTGATCTCGATCAACGGCTTGCGGGCCGGGTGGCCCGCGTATCCCTCGATGACCGTGCTGTTGAGGCGGGAGTATTCCCGCATGACCGGGTTGATGTCCACGCTCAGCAAGACGGGGACCTCGAGCCCGTGCCTGCGGATGATCCCGCGCGCGATCTCCGCCGCCCGATCCTCGTGCGAGCGGTTCTGATAGGAGTAGAGAAAACAGATGACGATCCCCTGGACGCCTTCGGCCAGGAGCTCCTCCACGGCCGCGGCCGCTTCATGCTCGTACAGAGGAATGATCGGGGCCCCGAACAGGTCGATCCTCTCGGTCACGCCCCGGACGAGCTGTCTCGGAATGAGGGGATCATTGTGCACGTGGGTTACGGCATGGAGCCGGTCCGGCAGGCTGTAGCCCTCGAAGGTCTGCAGGCCCCGTTCCATGAGGAGGTAGTCTTCGAACCCTTTGGTGATGAGGAGCCCGAGACGCAGCCCCGTCCGGGTCACCACAGTGTTGATGACCGTGGTGGCTCCGTAGCCCACGACCTGAAGCTGCGGGAAGAGATCTTCGAGCTCGAGGCCGTGGCCGCGAATGGCGTTGCGAAGGGAGCGGAAATACCCTTGCGAGACGTCGTGGGGGGTGGTCGGTGCCTTGCCGAGGATGAAGTCGCCGTTGGAGTCCACGATGAAGGTGTCGGTGAAGGTGCCCCCGGTGTCGGTGTAGCACAGCTCGTATCCGGACTTCATGGCATCGCCCTCCTTGAGCGCGCCTTCTCGCCCATGCTAACGCCGCTCCCCCCGCATCGCCGCGGCCCGCGTGCAGCGCGGGCCGTGGCGTGCGCCTGCTCAGTACTTCGAAGGCGTCTGCGAGATCCCGAGCATTTCCCGGGCCTGCTTCGGCGAGGCGATCTCGCGGCCCATCTCGCGTGCGATCCGCACGATGCGGGCGACCGCCTCCCCGTTGCCCTTGTACTTCCGGCCCTTGCCGTAATAAACGTTGTCTTCCATGCCGACCCGCACGTGTCCGCCGAGCAGGATCGCCATGACGGTCATCGGGATCTGATAGGGCCCGACGCCGATGACCGAATAGATGGAGTTGTCCGGCAGCTCGTTCACCAGGGAGAGGAGGTTCGCCGGCGTGGGGAAGAAGCTCGTCTGGAAGCCCATGACGAACTGGATGTCGTAGGGCGGCTCCACCAGCCCCTGCAGCATCAGGTCCTGCACGACCCAGTACATGCCGGGATGGTAGAGCTCCATCTCGGGCTTGATCCCCTTCTCCTTCATCGTTTTCGCGTACAGCTCGATATCCCCGTAACTGATGGGGATGCAGCGGTCGGCAACGACCGCGGGTCGCGGGTGGGGCAGGGGCTCCTTTCTCTCCTTCAGCGGAAACTTCAGCACGAACGGTCCGAGATTGAGCGAACAGAGCTCAGGGTTTGCGTAGATGCTCGCCATGCGCTGCTCGGAGGTGAGCTCCGGGCCGCCCCCGGTTGTGTTGTTGATCACGATGTCCGGGCACTTCTCGCGGATCAGGGCATTGATCTTGCGGTAGTCTTCGGGATTGCTCGAGGTCATCCACCAGCACTGCGGGTTGCGGGCATGGACATGGACGATGCTGCACCCGGCCTCGTACGCTTCCCGCGTCTGCTCGGCCTGCTCCTCCGGGGTTTCGGGCAGGTTCTCGTTCAACTCCTTGCCGTGCACGCCGCCGGTGATCGCGCAGGAGACGATGAGGGGCGGCATTCCGGTGCGGACCTTCTCCATCCAGGCGTACGGGTTGCGGTAGTCCCACAGGTAATCAGCTTTCTGCATCTTTGTTCTCCTCTGCGAGTTGTTGAAGGGCCTCCGGGTCTGGCCGGAAGTCGAACACGAACGGGTAGCCCGGCGGCACGGCCTCCACTTCGAGCTGGGCCTGACAGCCCGGGCAATAGAACTCCCTGAGGACCATCCACTCGGGATCGCAGGCCCTCCTCGGCACGTAGATCTCGCCGTCCTGCGGATTCCTTTCGTAGACCAGAGCCTCGAGCTTCCAGTTGAGCGAGCAGTCCCCGAACTCGAACCCGCAGCCGCACTTGACGATCAGCGCCGAGCCCTTCTTCACGATGTAGAGGTGCTCGGCAAGGGCGAGCAGGATCCTTTCCTTCCAGGGAACCCTCTCCTGCTCGATCTCCCGGACCAGGCGCAGCCGGTCTTCGTCCTTGGGGGAAGACATGATGTTCTTGACCATCTCCCAGGGGAGCTTCCGGTCCAGCAGATTGCGGATCGTGTCTTTCGTGTAGTGCATGGGGAGCGGCCCTCGATTCATGCGAAAGAGAAGTCCGCGGCGAGCTGCCAGAACTCCTTGAACTCCCGGGCGAAGTCGGCGGACAGAGAAAACGACTCCCGGTACATTTCGCGTACGGCCGGGTGCAGTTCTCCCCGGAGGATCTTCTCCCGCTGCTGCCGCCAGTACTCCCGGGCCGGCACCCCGCGCTCTTTCCGTGTCTGTCTCACGCACCGCCGCTTCTCGGCGGTTCCTGCCGGGTCCGCTTCCGTCGAGCCGGGCCGGATGGACACCCCGTAGACGTCTTGCGCGGCCCGGGGCGTGGTCATGCCGTTCTCCAGATCCTGTAGCACGAGCGCCGGGTCCCGTTCAATGGGATCGCCATAGCCGCCCCCCGCCAGGTAGAAGTGCTGGAAGAGATCGTAGGCCGAGGCCCGGGACGCAAAGACCGCACCCTCCTTGACCTCGAAGCGGCCTGCCTTGACCAGGCGCTCCATGTCCGGGCACCCGGGGTCTCCCTCCTCGTGGGGCAGGGGCTTGCGGCCTTCGATGAGCTCTTTCACGTTGGTCTCTCGGGCCAGATAATTGTAGTTGCACATGGACGGGTACCCGCCCATGATGCCCGACTGATCGAACACCCGGGTCACGTTGGCGAAGGTGATGATCTGGATGTCCCGAGTGTTATGGATCAGCCACACGGTGGAGAAGCCGTTCCCTCCTCGGAACTTGCCAAACCCTCCCGAGTCGGGGGTGGGCTTCCTTCCCAGATGGAGGACCGGCAGGATCAGCTCCCAGATCTCGGCATCGCCCATGTCGGACTCGGGGTTCCAGAGGGCATAGGCCGTGTCGAGCCCGTCCATCAGCCCCCGGGCGCCGGAGCCGCAGCAGACCAGCTCCGCGTTCCCGGTCCCGAAGGTGTTGCCGTACTGGTCCGTTCCGGTCCCGCCCTGGCCGTTCGTGTTCGCGCACCCGGCCAGGATCTCCTCCCGGTACCCCTTTGCATAAAAAGACCTGGACAGGAGCCTGAGAAAGGTGCCGAAGGCGGGAAGAAGCGTGGTCCAGGCTGCGCCCGTGGCGGCGAAGATCGAGTCCGGGTTGAAGAGGGATCCTTTCGGCAGGTGGAGCCTGCAGGCCATCCAGGCGCCGTCGTTCACCTTGCCGTCATAGGCGAGGAACTGGGTGAGGGCGACGAACATGCCGCCGTCCATGGCGGCCGGGCTGCAGTTGTGGTTGTGCTGTCCCCACGGGGAGGCGCCGTCGAAGCTCAGGGAAAGGTCGCCGCCGGCCGTGACCCGCATCTCGAGGGGCATGTGCAGGAGGCTGTCCCTGGAGGCGTTCTCGGGTACGGGCTTCCCGCGGAGCAGGACGTCGTAGAACGCCACTCCCCTGTACGTGCCGGGAAAGAGGACGCTGCGGACCTTCTTCTTGAGACCGAGCCGAGATTCTTCGATCAGCTCGCGGGTCGCCGAACGGTAATAGTCCGCGCCGAAACGGTCCAGGATCTCCTTGACGGAGTCGCGGATGATGCGGCAGCCGGCGATGCGGGCGCGCTCGTCCATGAGCCAGTAATTCGGGGAACGCGTATTTCGAAGGACCATCTGCTCGTAGTCGTAGCGCAGCCGGTCCTGCTCGGCGACCTTGAGGCAGCACAGGCTGATCCCCTCGTGGAAGCGGGTCGTCTGGGAAGGACCCATGCCCGCAGCGTCCACGGCGCCGACCTCGAGCACGTGGGTCACGCCGCCGGCCCACCCGACGAGCTCGCCTGCGTACCGGATCGGCGTGATCGTCATGATGTCGGGCACGTGGACGCCCCCGATGAACGAGTCGTTGTTGGAGAAGTAGTCCCCTTCGTCGAAGCCGACCTTCTCCTCGTAGTCGTTGAGAATCATCCACTTGATGCATCGGCTCATGGTGTGGACGTGGACCATGATGCCGGTCGACAGGACGATGGAGTCTCCCTCGGGAGTGTAGAGGGTGAAGCAGAGCTCGCCGATCTCGCGCACCATGGGCGAAGCGGAGATGCGTTTGGCCGTCTCCCTCGCGCTCACCAGCGAGGAGAGCAGCCTGGAGTGGAAGATCTCGTAGCGGATCGGGTCGGCCTCCTTGCAGGCGAATCCGTCCGCGTACGAGCCCTTCTCGGCGAAATTCCGCTCGCGGGCGAGGAGTCGCTCCTTCAGATTTCCCATGGCCCGTCTCCTTCCAGGGCGAGACCGCTCTTCATGCCCGCTTTAGCCACAGCGTCCGGTACTCGTCCATCCGCACCTGGTGGCCCGGGGGCACCACCAGGGTCGTGGTGGGGTGCTCGAGAAGCGCGGGGCCGTCGACTTCGTTTCCGGAAGCCAGCCGGTCCATCTCGTACACGCGCGTGTCGTGGAACGTGCCGTCGAAAAACGCCTGTCGCCGGCCCTTCGCGGCTTCGGGCACGGGCTTGGCCGACCCCAGCGGAAATCTCCTGAGGCTGGGCTTGAGCTTGGGGACGAAAACGCGCACGGCGACTTCCAGCACCAGGTAGCCGGCCTGAGGGTACTTGGCCGCACGGGCGTAGATCCGCTCGTAGAGCTCTTCGAAGGTCGAGATGAGGCCGTCGCAGGCAGCGGCGTTCTCGATCCGGCGAACGGGAGAGGTGACGATCAGATCGTCGAGTTGCCCGCGGTAGCGGATCATGGCGAGCTGCTGGAATCGTATCGCCTGTTCGGCGTAACCCTCGCGCATCATGTTTTCTTTCCCGACGTCCTCGAGCCGCTGCCAGAGGGCGTTCAGGGACTGGCCGAACCCGAGCTTGGAAGCGTCGTCCGCCCCGGGCGGAAGGAACAGCGTGCACGACTGGTTGTACAGGTGCTCGTAGTTCGAAGTCGCGGCACCGAAGGCGGAGAAGACCGAAGAGAAAGGGAACACCATCACGCCCGCGAAGTCCAGCTCTTTCGTGTAGCCGGCCACGTGGGCGGGGCCCGCGCCTCCGTAAGCGAGCAGGTGGTAATCGTTCGTGTTGTAACCCTTGCCGTGGATCATGCCGAGAATCTGGCCGCGCATGCGGGTGTCGATGATCGACTTCACGCCCTCGGCCGCCTGCAGGAGGCCGATTCCCAGGCGCCGCGCGATCTTTTCTTCGAATTTCGCGGCCGCTCTCTCCTTGTCGAGGATCATCCTCCCGCCGAGGAAGTAATGCGGGTCGAGGTAGCCGAGGATGAGGTCCGCATCCGTGATCGTGGGCGACTCTCCGCCCTGGCCGTAGCAGACCGGCCCCGGATACGCGCCGGCGCTTTCCGGGCCGATCTCGAGCCGCTCCATGAGCGGGTCGTACTTGATGAGGGTGCCGCCGCCGGCGCCGATCGAGTTGACCTCGATCATGGGAATGCCGAGGCGGAAGCGGGCGCAGTCCGGCTCCCGGTTGATGGCGATCACGCCGCTCGACACCAGGCCCACGTCGAACGTCGTGCCTCCCACGTCCGTGGCCACGATGTTCTGAAAGCCGTAGATCTCCCCGATGTGCTTGGCTCCGAGAATGCCTCCCACGGGACCGGACTCGATGGTCTCGACCATCCTGGCGTGACGCACGCTGGCGAGCCCGCCGTAGGAGAGCAGGATCTGGAGGTCGCCTCTCTTGAACCCGTATGCCTTGATGCGTTCGTCGATCTCGAGCAGCGGGGCACGGGAGGGAGCGCCGGCATAGGCTTCGATGATCGTGCTGTTGAGCCTCGGGAACTCCCGCAGCACCGGGTTCACGTCGGAGCTGAGATAGACGGGCACGGATCTGTCGGTCTCTTCCATGATCCTGCGCGCAATGGAAGCGGCTTTGCGTTCGTTCTCGGGATTCTGGAAGGAGTACAGAAAACAGATGACCAGCCCTTCGATTCCGAGGCCGAGCAGCTCCCGGACCGCGTCCTCTGCCTCGTGCTCGTAGAGCGGAATGGGGATCTGACCGAACAGGTCCGTTCTCTCGGTGATGCCCCGGATCCGCTTCCGGGAAATGAGCGGCTGGTTGTGGATGTGGGTGACCGGGTGCAGCCGGTCGGGAAGAGAATACCCGGAGAAGGTCTGCCCTCCGCGCTCCATGAGCAGGGTGCTTTCGAAGCCTCTGGTGATGAGCAGCCCCAGCCGGGCGCCCTTGCGCTCGACCAGGGTGTTGATGACGGTGGTGGCGCCGTAGCCGATCACATGGAGCCGAGCGAAGGCGGCCTCCGGCTCCAGGCCGATCTTTCCGCAGGCGTCCCGGACCGAGTCGAAGTAGCCGGCGGCCACGTTCTCGGGAGTGGTGGGCGCTTTCCCCACGACGAAGTCGCCCTGCTCGTTCACGATGAACGTGTCGGTGAAGGTGCCGCCCGTGTCCGTGTAGCAGAGCTCGGGAAACCAGGTGCGGGCCATGGGAGTCCCCTCTTGCCGGACCTCGGGAGGCCGGATCATCTCAGGGCATAAACGGAATAGCGGACCTCCGGAGGGTCGAGCGTGGTGTCCACTTCACCGATCCCGGCCCCTACGACCCGGTTTAGCCAGAGGTATTTCGGGTGGCCCGTCTCGAAGCGGGGCGTGGTGTGGACGGGCGCAATCATCGAAGGAAAGATTCCCGAAGCCAGTTGCGCGGTCTGCTCTTCGGTCAGGTCCACGATTCCCGGGTAGTACGTGTGGATGAGGGCGCCGTCGTCGGTCTCGAGCAGGATGCGCACGTCCACGACGAAGGCGCCGTCGGGGCGGATGAGGAACCAGTCGGCTCCGAGATTCCTGGCCGTCCCGCGCATCCTCGGTCCCTGAAAGCTCCCTCCGGTCACGGGCGCGATCACGCGCGTCCCCCACCCCCCGTTCCCCACGGGCAGGAGCTCGGCCAGGGGACAGACCGTGAACCATGCATCGAACAAGTGCTCGTTCTTCAGCTCCAGCATGGCTTTGCTCCTCGGCGGCGTGGGTTACAGGCTCAGGATCTTTTCCTTGACCATGTGCTCCACGACCCGCTCCACGGACCGCTTGTCCTTGCACTCCCAGATCTTGCTTTCCTTCTTTTCCTGGAGGCCTCCGGCCATGATGCGCTGCAGCCGGGCCGCCGTGCTCATGCCGCCGACGGTCGAGCCGAGTGCGCTCCTCTTGGAAGGCTTGGGCGGAGTGATTCGCTCGAGACGGGTGAGAGAGCCGGAGGCGCCCGCCTGGCCGGCGTCGAGACCGAGGGCCGCCGGATCCAGAAAACGGACCGGAAGGGAGCGGGCCTTGCGCCGGTCGATGAACTTGGGGTAGCGGAGGACCGGCCCCTTCTCGACGGTCAAGAGCGCCGGCAGGGAGCAGGAGAGCTTGAGCGTGTGGCCCGGAACCCTCTTGCGCACGAGGAGCTCGCGGTTCCCCTGAGCGGGCAGGATCTCCCGGGCCGCGGTGACCTGAGGCAGGCCGAGCATCTCCGCGATCATGGGGCCCACCTGGCCGTGCTCGAGATCGGCCCTGCGCCATCCGGCCAGGATCAGATCGGCCGGCTCGCTGCGCAGGGCCGCGGCCAGGATGAAGGCGGTGGCGTAGGAATCGGATTCGGCGAACGCCGGGTCCCAGATGCGCACGGCCTCGTCGGTTCCGACGGCGAGGCATTCGCGCAGGACCTTTTCCCATTCGGGCGGGCCCACGGTGACGGCGCGGATGCGGGTGCCCTGGATTCTTTCTCGCAGGCGCAGGGCGGCCTCCAGGGCAAAGGCGTCGGCAGGGTTCAGGATCCAGCGAAGAGAAGAAGCTCGAATGTTCTTCCCTCCGGGTTCGATCGCCACGGCGTTGAGGCAGTCGTGGACGGCGCTGACGAGGATGGTAATCCGAAGGCCTTCGCGCTTCACTGGAGCGACTCCCGGGGCGCGGCCTGCGCCCTTGCCTGTTTGAAGCTTTCGATCATCGCGGGGAGGACTTGCCGGACGTCCCCCACGATGCCCAGGGTCGAGATGCGGAAGATGGGCGCGGTCGGGTCCGAGTTGATCGCGACGATCGTCTGTGCGGACTTCATGCCCATCACGTGCTGGACGGCGCCGGATATGCCGCAGGCGATGTAGAGCTCCGGAGAGACGAGCTTTCCGGTGACGCCGACCATGGACTCCCGGGGGCTCCACTTCGCGTCCACGGCCATGCGCGAGGCGCCGACCGTTCCTCCGAGGAGCTCGGCCAGCTCTGCCAGGAACCGGAAATTTTCGCCGCTCATCATCCCTTTGCCGCCGGCGACGATGACTTCGGCGTCGGTCAGGTCGACCTGAGAGGGAATCTCCTGAACCCGCTCGAGGACGCGGACCTGGCTCGACCGGAAGGAAAGGGGGCCGGACGAGCGATCCAGAGACCAGGAAGGGCCGGGGCCCGGCTTCTCGACGTCCATGACCTTCGGGGCAAGGATCACCATCTGCGGACCTGGAGACCGGGAGGTGGCGAGCATGGAGGCGTGCGGCCGATAGGCGGGACGGGTCACCACGACCCGATCGCCCTGCGGATGGAGATAAGTGGCTTCCGTGACCAGGCTCCACCCGAGCCGGCCGGCCACTCGGGGCGCCACGTCCCGGGCAACGACCGAGCTGCCGAACAGGAACAGGTCGAGCCGCTCCTGGCGGAGGACCCGTGCGATGCAGCAAGCGAAGCCCTCGGTCGAGTACTCGGCGAGCGCCGCGTCCTCGACGACGCAAACGCGATCAGGTCCGTAGCTGCGCAACTCCTGCAGGGTTCGCTCGGTCACCTGAGGGCCGAGGACCAGCACCGTGGCGCGCCCTTTGACTTGTCGCGCCTGCCGCACGGCCTCCGAAAGCGCTTCGGCAGAGCTCCTGAGGATCTTCTCACCGGCAATTTCCACAAGCGTCCAGATCTCTTGCATGGATGACCTGCTTGGTGCTTACCAGACGAATCACAAGTACGGTGACGTGTTCCGCGCCAAGCGCCATCCAAATGGAGGCGTGGCAAGCGACGGCCTGTAAGGGCCAGATGTCGCGAGCGAGCGGCGTGAGCACTCGGTAGGGTGGACAAAGCCGCAGGCGTGTCCACCAACCACGGCTGCAGATCGCGAGCGTGGCGATCCCCGGGTAACCGGGAGGTTGCCGCGGACCTTCGGTCCTCGCAATATCCGGAATTTGCCGCCGGTCGCCAGTCGCTACGGAGCAAAACAAGCTCGCCGAATACGTCACCGAATTCGTGGACAGCAGCCCTTGATCAGCCCCTAGCTGCGTCTTGCCACTCTGGCGGGCCGCGTGAAATCCTGACCGGCGGCTTCGTGCCCGGCGTGCCCTTCCGAGCTCGACGCTCAGATATCCATGGCCGTCTTGTACCCTTCGTAGATGGCGTTGATGAGACGCCGGGACGCCACGCAGTCGCCGACCTTGTAAAGCTCCTTCACCCTGCCCTTGAGCTCGCCGTAGAGCTTCTTGTCCGCCTTGCGCCAGTAAGAGAGGACGAGGGTGTCGGCATCCAGCTCCTGCTCCTGCTCGGTGAAGACGTTGCGGATGACGACCTTTCCGGGCCGCGCCTTCTTGACCTCGAAGTCGCTCACCCGCTTGACCCCCTTGGCCGTCAGGTTCATGACCTGGATCACATGGGTCGGTCCGTCCATGTCGTAGGGGTTGTTCCCGAGGAGACGGAAGGGCAGGGGCATGATGACCGTGACTTCCTTCCCCTGGTCGGCAAGGACCTCCGCCGTGACGAGCCCCTTCATGTAGTTCTGCTGATCGGCGATGACTACCCGTCGGCCCGCTTGCACCTTGCCATCCAGCACATCCTCGGCGGTGACCACGTGGGCGCCCACTGCGATCTCGATGGCAGCATCTGGTCCTACCACGTCCGGGGCCGGTTTGTCGATGGTGGTGGCGCCGGTCGCGACGATTACGGCATCCGGCTTTTCCTTTTCGACCAGCGCCAGGGTCACTTCCGTATCGAGCCGTACCTCCACACCGAGGCGCTCCAGCTCGTGCTTCATGAATCGAATCGTCTGGGCGGCCTCCTGGCGCGCAGGTGCCCGGCTCCAGATGAGGACCGCGCCGCCCAGCTCCCCGGTCTTCTCGCACAGGGTCACCCGGTGGCCTCTCTGCTTGGCCACGATGGCAGCCTCCATGCCCGCCACGCCTCCGCCGGCCACCAGGATCTTCTTGGGGCTCGGCGCCGGGGTGATTCGAAAGGTTCCTTCGCGGCCGGCCTCCGGGTTCTGCATACAGGTGATCGGATCGCGCTGGGTGATCCGCTCCCAGCAGCCTTCGTTGCAGGCCACGCACAGGCGGACGTCGTCCAGACGGCCCTCGCGAGCCTTATTGGGCATCTCGGGATCGCAGATGGTGGCCCGGGTCATGACGACCATGTCGGCTTCGTTGTTCTTGATGATCTCGTTGGCCGTGACCGGGTCGTTGATCCGGATGGCGGCGAAGACCGGGAGCTCGACCAGCTGCTTGATCTCCGCCGCGTAGAAGACGAAGGGGCGGGGCGGCACCATCATGGGTGCGATGAGCGGGGCGAGGGACTTGTACGTGCCGATCGTCATGTTCAGATAATCGATCTGGCCGGTCCTGGCCCAGATGGGGGCTATCTCCTTCATGTCATCTAGGGTGAGCCCCTTGGGCACCATCTCGTCCGCGCTCGTCCGCAGACCCACCACGAAATCGGGACCCACGGCCTTGCGGACCGCGTCGATCAGCTCCAGGCCGAAGCGCATCCGGTTCTCCAGGCTTCCTCCGTAGCGGTCCTTGCGTATGTTCTCGAACGGAGAGAGGAACTGCTGGGGCAGGTAGCCGTGACCGAAATGGAGCTCCACCCCATCGTAGCCTCCGGCCTGAAGCCGCAGACAGAAATCCGCGTACTGGCGGATGGCTTCGCGGATGTCCTCTTCATCCATGGCTTCGGGGACCTCCCCGATCGCCGGGGAGGGTACGTCCGAGCAGGATTGGGCCTGCGTCCAGCTGAAGTACCCGCTGTTCTTGTTTCCGTTGTGCCACGCCTGACAGAACATCTTGGCGCCGTGCGCGTGCACGGCATCGCTGATCTTCCGGAACCATGGAACCACCTCGTCCCGCCATCCTTGCACGACGTGGTGAATGATCTGACCGTGAGGCGAGACGGCGACCGCCTCCATCACGATGAGGCCGATCCCTCCTTTGGCCCTGGCCTCGTAATAGCGGACGTGACGGTCCGAAGGGAGGCCGTGTTCGCCGTAGCCGGTCACGTGGCCCGACTGGAGGATGCGGTTCCGGACCGTGCACTTCTTGCCGAGCTGGATGGGGGAAAACAGGCTCGTGAGCTCTGCCATGGCTTGCCCTCCTGGGTGGCGGTTATCGGAGACCGGCGGTCAGACCGAAGCCCCCGGAACTCACTACGGACATGATGAAGGACGCAGCCGGCGATTCTCGGCGGCTGCGCCAAACGGAACAAAGTCAAAACAGCAGGCGCCAGGGCTCTTGACAGGGTGCTGGGGAGAAGATCTTTTGCGCCAACATATCGCGTCCGGGACTCGATGAGAATCCCCGGAAAGGGGGTTTTTAGGCTAACCGTTACAGGGTAGAGGGCGGGGGGGCGGGCCGCGGGCGCCGGCGCGCACTGCGCTGAAAGAAAAGGGGGCCCCGAAGGGCCCCCTGGAACAACACGGCGTGGAGGCTTTCAGTTCAAGAGGTAGGTGAGGGCCACGGCGACCTGGTCGCGGTCGCGGAACAGGCCGAAGTTGGCAAAGCTGCCCATGATGGTGCTGTACTGGACCATGAAGCGGAACGGCTCGTACACGAAGTTGAC
>JBFLZG010000038.1:0-40054 GCA_040756235.1 bacterium
GGAGCCTGCCCCGGCGAAGGCCGGGGTCATTGCGGCGTACTGCCATGTACGCCTCATTCCTCAGGATTTCGTGCGCCTTGCATCTGGACATTTCTGAACAGCCTCCAGGAGCCGAATACTTGGACAGGCTCCTAGCGGGGGCCTTTACCCGCAAGACGGACCATCGGGGCGCCATGGGAAATCAGGCTAATTCCCGTCATTTCGGCGCAGGCCGGAATCCAGTCCCTGCACCCCGTGATGGGTATGCAGACTTCTGGATCCCGGCTCTCACGCGCTTCGCAGAGGGGCCGGGACGACGGACAGAGTCAACGGCCCGTGAGCTTTCGGACTGGTTTGCGGGTAATGCTCAGGGCTAGCGGGGGACCCATGGCGGAACCCGTCGAAGAGAGAGTGATCGAGCTGATCCGGGCAAAGGGCCCCCAGACCGGCTCCGAGGTGCTGGACGCGCTCAGCGTTCAGGGCCTGGTGCTGTGGAGGGCGTGCAAGCTCTCCGAGCGCCTGGAGGTCCGGGTCGTGGGCACCCGATACCTGCGGCTGGACCAGCGAGTCGACGGGTTCGCGCGGCTCTCCCCCTCCATCCTGAGAGAGTTCCTGACCTATTCGGTCGTGGGCCTCGCAGGCGATGAGAATGTCCTGGAGCCGAGCGCGCAGAGGCTGCTCCGGCACATCCGCGAGGTGAGCCGATCCAAGCTCGCCCTGGCAGAGGAAATCGTAGGCAGGATCTGGAACGATTTCGCACCCTCCTGGCCGGAAGAACAGCGGATCTGCTTCATCCTGGCAGGCGACATCGTGTACGGCATGGCCCATGACGTCCCCAGGCCGGAACACAGCACAGGCAAGATGGTCCAGGGCTCGGACATGGACCTGATCGTGGTCGCAGACGACGGGGCGCCTGGGGACTTGCTGCAGGAGCTCGACCGTACGATCTATCATGAGAAGTATCGCACCCTCATCACGCCGGGCCTCAGGGAAGAGATCGATTACGTGGTCAAGGGCCTGGAACGAGTCAGAGAGCAGCTGAGCTTCGATTCCTTCAAGAAGATGGTGGCCGTGAAAATTCTCCAGGAGGGAGTCCTGCTGTCAGGCAGCGAGACCCTCTTCGAAGAGATCAAGGCCATGCTCGTCCGGAGCGGAGCCACCGAGAAGCTCGGTCAGATGGAAGCCGCGGCGAAAGCCGACCGGCAGCACGCGGAAGAGTATCTCCTGCGGGCGGACCCGGCTCACTTGGCCAAGGAGGACCTGCACCTGTTTTACACGGGCGAGGAATCCGAGGAATTCGGTGACCTCTGGGGCCGGCTCCCCTGATCCCACAGCCCGTCGAAAAACGGGCTCCTGGCAGGCTATACCTGCACGTCGGCGCAGAAGATCGGCGGCATGACCGGGTGCGTGAGAGAGAAGCCCTTGCCCAGGATCTCCTCGGCCATGGAGAAGGCCTGTTCCAGGCTCGCGGCCGGGGCGAGCCCGAGGCGACCGACGACCTTCGGGTCTTCCGCGCCCACGACGATGATGCGGGAGAGCCGCTTCATGGCCAGGATCCCCCACATCCAGACGTACAGCGGGTGCACGCCGTGGTAGGCATACTGAAAGCGGTAGCCGTGGACGTACTCCCGGCGCCGGGCGAAGTCCATTTCGAAGCGCTCCTCGATCTCCCGCGGCTCGCGGGTCTCCGGTAGCACGCGTTCGTAGAACTCGACGTACGACGGGTGGTGCCGGGCATGAAACCCGGGAGAGAAGGGGTTCATGACGATCAGGATCCCGCCGTCCCGCACCAGAGGTCGCCTGCGGTGGAGGTTGAACGAGTATCCGAGCGCCATGTTGAAGGCCAGGAGAGGGTTCATCTGCGAGAAGGCGGCATAAGGCGAAAGGTTGGGCATGGCCAGGAGCAGGGCGTCGGTCTGGCCCTGGACGGCCGTGTTCTGCTGCAGGTCCAGGATCTGGAGGGTCATGGGGTGCACTTCTTCGATCCGGCCCGCGTGGACCCCGATCGGCTGGTAGGCGCTCCGCAGGCAGGAGGCGAGGGAAGCCTTCCAGCGCGCGGGGAGCCGCCGAAACCATCTTTCGAGCGGCAGGGCTTCGGGGGACGGCGCTCCGCCTCCCTGCAGTTTTTTTTGCGCCCCGTCGAGCGAGAGGAACCGTGCGGCGAGCGGTCCCCAGATGCGGTTGTTGAGGACGGTCTCCACGGTGAAGACGTTGGCCCCGGCAGAGAGGACCGCGCCCATCTCCTCCATGATGCGGTGATACCGGCTGCGCTCCGGATCCATCAGGGTCCCCTGCTCCAGGACCGCGCTGTTGTGGTGGCAGCGGATGCTGCGGAACGTCCCGAGACCGACCAGGATCGACTTGAAGCCTCCGTTCATGGAGGTCCAGTTGACGTTCACGTAGATGACGAGGTCCGACTCCTTGACCAGTCGGTTGACCTCCACCACGTGCCCGGAGGCGCTCTTGCCGAGCTCGACCACCCCTGCCGGGTCCTCGGCGTCGTGGTTGAGGATCCTCTGCGGTCCCATCTCCTGCCAGATCCGCCGGCCCAGGATGCGGCGCAGCTCCTGACGGGTCCATTTGCGGTGGAGCCCGTTGGCGCACACGAGCCGGATGCGGTCCTTGTGGACGCCGGCCCGGAACAGCTCCTCCAAGACCACGCCGATGACCTTGCCGCGGACGTCGCGACGCATGGGCGGAAGAGGAAGGCAGGGATCATCAAAAGCGATCGTGACTCGAGAGCCCGGCTTGACGAGATCGCTCAGAGCCGGGCAGCCCAGGGGGTTGCGGATCGCCTGGCGCACGACGCTGCCGTAACATCCGATTCCGGTGATCGGATCGGGCGGAAAGACGAGCCTGGTATGGTCCGGCAGGGAGATCCGCACGCGATCGTTGCCGCAAAAAACGGTTCGTTCCATATCGTCTCCGTTAGGTGTCAGGTGTCGGGTTTCGGGTGTCAGCCCTCGCTGCCCCAGCCCCTGACACGTACTCTCATTGGGCTCTCTTGGGAGCACAGGGGCGGGGTGCCGAAACCTGGCACCTGGCACCTGAAACCTGGTCCTCTCTTTTCACCGGGCGCTCACAAGCTGTATCCCGGCAGCCTCTCCAGCAGGGCGGGCAGCTCACCGAGCCGTCGGATGCGGACCGGGTGTCGGATGTTGTTCCCGCACAGGATGAACGGCACGCCTGCCGCTTCCGCGGCCACCCGGTCCTGTTCCATGTCGCCCACGTATACGGAGTCCGCCGGGCTCACGCCGGTCGCGCGCAGACAGTACAGGAGAAGGTCCGGGGCCGGTTTCGGGCGCTCCACCCGGGCGATCGAGGAAACGACGGCAAAGGTCTCCTCGAGGCCGAAGCGCCTGAGCACGTAAGGCAGCGAGCTGCCCCGGTTGGTGGCCATGGCCAGCAGGTACCGGGCCTTGAGTCGCGCAAGCGTCTCGTGCAGGCCGGGCTCCGGGGCGAGGTCGTCGAGAAACGGCGTGTAGTCCATCTCGGCCGCGATCCGCACGGCCGTCCGCTCTTTGTCCGGGTCCCCCCGGAAGATGTGGGCGAACTGCTGGGGGGTGGAGTAGATGTGGCAGAGCCGCTGTGCCTCCGGATCCATGGGCGGCTCGCCCATCTCGACGAGCACGGCGTTGTAGTAGGATATGTTGGACTGCAGGGAATCGAACAGGACGCCGTCGCAGTCGAGGATCACGAGCTTCAGGGGCACGGGGGGAGTCCTCAGCAGCCGTTGAGAAAGGCCCATCTGCGGAGCCTGTTGCGAGCAACCCGGAGGGGCGAAAAATGTTTCGCCCCGGACTCATGCGCCGTGCATCCGGGCATTTTTGAACGGCCTCTGAAATCGAGCCTGTTCGGAGGCTCCGGATTAGCAGTCGCGCAAGAATGGCTTCCGGGCTGAAGGATACGGGTCTGTCGACTTCCAACCTTTTGCCTGCAGCAGCGGAGCCGGCTCAGGCGGGGGATTCGGGCTCATACGGCTTGCCGCACTCCTTGCAGCGCCCGTCCGGGCCGATCACGCCGATGCAGGTGCCGTCCGAGCACAGGACTCGATCGGCAAAGGGGTCCGGGTCCCCGCTCTCCGCCTCCGGAGCTGCGACCGGCTGGCCGCAGCGAAGGCAGAAGGCGCTCTCTTCCGGAATCTCGGCCTGACATTGGGCGCAAACGATAGAGGGCAAAACCTTGCGGCAGTGAGGGCAAAGCATGGAAGAGCCTTTCCGGATGGTTTTACGGATTCTGGTTGGCCAAAAGTCAGGTCGGCTCCAGCCGCCGAAGAAATAATTAGCTTGCCGCACTGCCGGATGTCAAGGCGCGCCGGATGTGCTGCGCGCGCGGGTAGGCTCGCCGGCTTTCCGGGAATCCTTGAAAATCCATGCTCCGGCCTTCAGACTGAAGTCATGCAGGATGGCAAACGAAAAAGTGCGGCAGCCCCTTCAACCGAAAGCCGGGATCGAGGCGGGAGAGAACATGGCGCTTCACGCTCTGGCAGGCAAGCCTGCCCCGAGGTCGCTGCTCGTCAACGTGCCCAGGCTGGTGGCCGATTACTATTCGATCCACCCGGATCCTTCGGACCCGCTGCAGAGGGTCGCCTTCGGCACCTCGGGCCATCGGGGATCTTCCTCTAAAGCGACCTTCAACGAAGACCACGTGCTGGCGACCGCGCAGGCCATCTGCGAATACCGGCGCGGCCGGAAGGTCGCGGGGCCGCTGTTCATCGGCATGGACACGCACGCCCTTTCGGAGCCGGCGTTCATGAGCGCCCTCGAGGTGCTGGCGGCAAACGGCGTGGAGGCGCGCATCCAGGCCGGGCGGGGTTACACGCCGACGCCGGTCGTCTCCCATGCCATCCTGACGTACAACCGGGGGAGAACGGAGGATCTGGCCGACGGCATCGTGATCACGCCCTCTCACAACCCGCCCGAGGACGGCGGATTCAAGTACAATCCACCGCACGGCGGCCCGGCGGACACGCGCGTCACGCAGGCGATCGAGCGGAGGGCCAACGAGCTGCTGGCCGCGCACACCGGGGGCGTCAAGCGGCTGCCGTTCAGCCGTGCGCTGCGGGCCGTGACTACGCGCGAGCACGACTACATGCGATCTTATGTGGAGGACCTTGCCGGTGTCATCGACGTGGATGTGATCCGGGCGTCGGGCCTGCGCATGGGCGCCGATCCCATGGGCGGCTCGGGAATCGCCTTCTGGCGCCCGATCGCGGAGCGCTACGGCCTGGCAATCGAAGTGGTGAACGAGATCGTGGACCCGGCCTTCGGGTTCATGACCCTGGACCGGGACGGCAAGATCCGCATGGACTGCTCCTCTGCCTATGCCATGGCGCGCCTGATCGGGCTGAAGGACAGCTACGACATCGCCTTCGGCAACGATCCGGACTTCGACCGGCACGGGATCGTGACCCGAGGGGCGGGCCTGATGTCGCCCAACGCCTATCTGTCGGTGGCGATCTCGTATCTCTTTCGGAACCGCCCCGGATGGAAAGTAGACGCGGCGATCGGCACGACCCTGGTGTCGAGCAGCCTGATCCGCCGGGTCGCGGGCGACCTGGGCCGGAGGCTCGCCGAGGTGCCGGTGGGGTTCAAATGGTTCGTGGAGGGCTTGCTCGACGGCTCTTACGGATTCGGCGGGGAGGAGAGCGCCGGCGCCTCTTTTCTGCGCCGGGACGGGACGGTCTGGACGACCGACAAAGACGGGATCATCCTGGATCTGCTGGCAGCCGAGATCACGGCGCGGAGCGGGAAGGACCCCTCGGAGCACTACGGCGAGCTCACGGGCAAGCTCGGCGCTCCGATTTACGAACGGATCGACGTGCCGGCCACTCGGAAACAGAAGTCGGCCCTGAGCAGGCTCTCGGCCGATCGGGTGAAGGCCTCCAATCTGGCCGGAGAGAAGATCGTGGCCAAGATCACCCATGCGCCCGAGAACGGGGCGGCCTTCGGAGGCCTCAAGGTGACGACCGAGAACGGCTGGTTCGCCGCCCGGCCGTCCGGGACCGAGGACGTGTACAAGATCTACGCCGAAAGCTTCAATGGGGAAGAACATCTGAGCCGCATCCAGGACGAAGCCCGGGCGATCGTGCACGCGGCCCTGCAGGATGCGGGTGTTTGAGACGAGAGGGCGGCTTTCGGAGGAGGTCGGCTGCCTGACCTCGCGGCCGCCTTCCGGCCGATGATGGGCAACCGGCAACTGGGTTGGGCTCGGGGGGGCCATGAGCGGGAAGAGGAACACGCGTGACGTTACAGCACGCAGCGGGAGCGAGGAGCGGCTCAGGGCAAGCGCCTTCCGGGCCCTGATCGAAAACGTCTCCGACATCGTGGTCGTGCTCGCCGCCGACGGCGAAATCCTGTACCAGAGCCCGTCCGCCGAGCGCCTTAACGGATATGAACCCGGGGAGGTTGTCGGCAGGAACGCCTTCGAATACATCCATCCTGACGATCTGCCCAAGGCGGCTCGGGCTTTTTCCGAAATCCTGCAGACCCCCGGCGCCATGGGGCGGGAGGAAGCGCGTTTCCAGAGGAAGGACGGAACCTGGCGCACCCTGGAGTGGGTTATGACGAACCTGCGCGAACAGCCCCAGGTGCGGGGGATCGTGATCAACGCCCGGGACGTCACGGAGCGCAAGGAGGCCGAGGGGAAGCTGCAGAAGAACGAGGCCTCCTTCCGCGCCCTGATCGAGAACGTCTCGGACATCATCTCCGTCGTCGCGGCCGACGGCAGCATCGTCTACGAGAGCCCTTCCATCGAGCGGTTCTTCGGCTTCAAGCCTGAGGAGCTCGTCGGCAGGAAGGGATTCGAGTACGTTCATCCGGAGGACCTGCCCGGCATGCTCGAAAAATTCGCCGAGGTCCTCCGGACGCCCGGCGCCTCGGGAAGGACGGAGGGAAGGTTCCGGGACAAGGAGGGCTCGTGGCGGATCCTGGAGGGGGTCTACAGGAACCTCGTCGACCATCCGGACGTCCGGGGCGTCGTGATCAACGCCCGGGACATCACCGAGCGCAGGACCGCCGAGGACACCTTGCGCGAGAGCGAGGAGCGGTTCCGGGCCCTGTTCGAAGGATCGCTCGACGCCATCTTCCTGGCCGATCCGGAGTCGGGCACGATCCTCGACGCGAACCCGGCTGCCGAGGATCTGCTCCGGATACCTCTGGAAGAGCTCCAGGGCAGACCCGTGTGGCGGCTGCACCCGACTTCGATGGAGGGACTGGCCCGGGAGATGTTCGCGCGCTTCCTGGAGGATCGGGAAGACGGAGAGATGCACCCCTTCGAAGCCGTCGATCTGCGCTGCGACGGTGCGGAGGTCCCGGTTGAAGTCCTGGCCCATGTCATCCAGATCGACGGCGTGCCGGTCTATTACATGATGCACCGGGACATCACCGACAGGAAACGCATGGAGCAGGAGCTTCTCAGGACGCAAAAGCTCGAATCCCTCGGGACCCTGGCCGGCGGGCTGGCCCACGACTTCAACAACATCCTGACCGCGATCCTCGCCAATCTCTCGCTCCTCAGGCTCTGCGGCGGCCTGGAGGGAGAGCCCCTGGATATACTCGCCGACTCGGAAAAAGCGACGCTTCGGGCCAAGGGCTTGACCCAGCAGCTGCTGACGTTCGCCAAAGGCGGAGCGCCCATCAAGAAGACCGTCGCCCTTCAGCAGCTGATCGTGGATGCTGCGGAGTTCGCCCTGAGCGGTTCCAGCGTCCGGTGCGAATACCGCATACCCGAGCCCCTCTGGCCGGTCGAGGCGGACGAGGGTCAGATCGGGCAGCTGATCCACAACCTGACCCTCAACGCGGACCAGGCCATGCCCGAAGGCGGGGTCATCACGATTCGGGCGGAAAATGTGGCGGTCGCAGAGAGCGACCGGCTGCCGCTCGCTGCTGGCCGATTCGTGCGGATCTCGGTCATCGATTCGGGCGTCGGCATACCGGAGATCCATCTGCAGAAGATCTTCGATCCTTTTTTCACCACCAAGCAGAAAGGGAGCGGGCTCGGGCTGTCCACGTCCTTCAACATCGTGAAGAACCACGGAGGGTGCATCCGGGTGGAGTCGGCGGTGGGCAGGGGAACGACTTTTTCCGTGCATCTGCCAGCATCAGACCGACCGTCCCCTCCCGCTGAAACCGGCCGGACGGCGGCCCTTCGGGGCAAGGGCAGGATTCTGGTCGTGGACGACGAGCCCCTGATTCGCAGGTCCGCCGGCGGCGCCCTGCGGCGACTCGGCTACGAGGTGGCGGCCGCTGAAGACGGCAGGAGGGCGATCGAGCTGTACGAGCAGGCCCTGAAGCTCAACTGCCCCTTCGACGCCGTCCTCATGGACCTGACGATCCCGGGAGGGCTGGGCGGAAGGGAGGCGACTCGAGAATTGCTCAGGATCGATCCGGCCGCAAAGGTCATCGCCTCGAGCGGCTACTCCAATGACCCGGTCATGGCCGAATTCGGGAAGCACGGTTTCAAGGCGGTCATCGAGAAGCCGTACGGGCTCCGGGATCTGGCGAGCACCCTGCAGAGAGTCATAAAGATGTAGGGGCGCCCGGAAGGGCGAAAAATCTTTCGCCCCTACAGGCAACCTTCGCCTTTGCCTTTCTTGAAATGCGTGAACGGCACGGAATCCGGGTCCGGCTCTTCGCTCGAGCCGGGGCCGAGGAACTGCTCCTGGAGGAGCTGGAGCGAAAGGATGAAGGCGACGGCCATGTTCTCCACCTCGCTCACGAAGGCCTCCGGGTTCCTGCACTTGAGGAAGAGCTTTTCGACCGCCTCGGGCCGGAAGCAGCCGTTCCTGCGGATCCCTTCGCCTGCCAGGAG
This sequence comes from bacterium, assembly GCA_040756235.1. GTDB lineage: Bacteria > Desulfobacterota > DSWW01 > DSWW01 > DSWW01 > JBFLZG01. Next base: position 8,791 of record JBFLZG010000038.1, read on the forward strand.
ACTTTCCACGTAGTCCGGCGCCCCGGGCGCGAAGAAGCTCCGCGAGATCGGGGCGCGATAGGGCTGCTTGGGCCTGCGGATGACCTCGGGCGGAAGCTCCTGCGCGAAGGCCTGCTTGAGCAGGTGCTTCTCATCCAGGACCCGCAGCTTGTACGAAGGCGGGAGCTTCGCGCACAGCTCCATGACCCGGTAGTCGAGAAAGGGAAACCTCCCTTCCACGCTGTTGGCCATGGCCATCCGGTCTCCCTGGGAGGACAGCAGGTAGGAGGACAGAAAGGTCTGAATTTCGAGGAACTGGGCCTTGTGCAGCAGGGGCCAACTCCCGAATCCGTCGGGAAGGCGGCTGGTGAGCTCTTCGACCGGGTCGTAGCCGTCCGCGGCCTCCAGCACCCCGTCGGCGAGGTAGCTTCCGATCCGGGCGGTGTTGCGCCAGCGGACCTGGTGGGAGTAGGTCGGCTGCCCGGTCTCCTCCAGCCCCTGCCGGAAGAAGAGCTGAAGAAAGGACCGCTTGCCCTGGCCCGGGGTCTCCAGGTAGGGGTAGAGCCTGCGGAAGAGCAGGGGCCTCAGCCGGCTGGATGGGTCCTTGGCCCAGAAGGCCCGGATCTTGGCCTCCTTGAAAATGTTGTACCCGCCCAGGAACTCGTCCGCGCCCTCCCCGGTGAGCACCACCTTGAAATGGTTCTCCCGGACCAGGCCGGAAAGGAGCATGAGCGGCGTGGGCGCGGTCCTGAGGAGCGGCTTTTCCGCAAACCAGACCACCTTCGGGAAGAGCTCGGCGATGGCGCGGTTGGTGCAGAACACCTCCTGGTGGTCCGTGCCGAGGTGGGAGACGACCCGCCGCTGGTGCACGCTCTCATCAAAGACCTTGTCTTCGAAGCTCACGGAGAAGGTCTTGAGAGGCGTGTCGGTGAACCTCTTGACGATGGTCGTGATGACGGAGGAATCGAGGCCTCCGCTCAAGTACGCCCCGACCGGAACGTCGGCCCGAAGCCGGATCCGCGAGGCGTCCAGGAGCAGGCTGCGCAACTCTTCCCTGCAGACCGCCAGAGGCCTCCTGTCCAGCTCCTCCTCGGACGCAAACCGCAGGTTCCAGTAGGCCTTGCGGGAGAGCGACCCCTCCCGGCTCCGGTAGCGGAGCCAGTGGCCGGGCTCGAGCTCTTCGATGCCTTCGAACGGCGTTCGGGGCGCCTGCGTGGACCAGAGCGTCAGCGTCTGCTCGAGGCCCCTGGGGTCGAGGCGGGCGGTCAAGCCCGGTACCAGGAGCAAGGACTTGATCTCCGAGGCAAAGGCGAGCAGGCCCGGCGACACGTGAAGGTACAGGGGCCGGATCCCCACGCGGTCTCTGGCGAGGAACAGCTCCTGGCGGTTGCGGTCCCAGATGGCGATGGCGAACTGTCCGTTGAACCGGCTCAGGCACCCCGGCCCGTACTGCTCGTAGGCGTGCAGGACGACTTCGGTGTCGCATTTCGTGTAGAACCGGTGCCCGCAGGCAAGCAGCTCCTCGCGCAGCTCGAGATAGTTGAATATCTCGCCGTTGTAGATGATCCAGAGGCTCTCGTCCTCGTTGTGCATGGGCTGGGTGCCGGTCGAAAGGTCGATGATGCTCAGACGTGCCTGGGCCAGGCCGGCGCCCTCGTCCTCGAACAGGCCGTACTCGTCCGGGCCCCGGTGGCGCAGCCGAAGGACCATCCTCTTGAGAACTTCAGCCGGCCTGCGGGCCGGCTCCGCTGTCACGATGCCGCAGATTCCGCACATTTCAGGCGAGGCTCCCGAGATCTGGGATGTAGCGGGGGAGCGACCGGATCCCGGACGATCCTCCCGCATCGTCATGCACGAGGTACCACCCTCGGCTCTACTGACTCATCGTCCGAAATCACCATGAGGTTGAAGAATCGATGCCGGCCTGCCGATCGACCGGGGCTCAAAAGAGGTGCTCCTGCAAGAGCCGGGGCGCTTCCCCGGTGGAGCACGACAGAATCTGCTCCACCCCTTCGATGCGCCGGATTTCCTGCTCCGCCGCGCGCGCGGTCTCGGGCGCGGTGATCACGTGCACGTTGGGGCCGGCGTCGATGGTGAAGTAGCAGGCGAGCGCATCGGCTGCGCGCAGGGCCTGCACCTTCTCGATGACGGCGACCGTGGCCGGTTGCCAGTACAGCAGGGCGGGCGTGGAGGTCATCATCACCGCGTGCATGGACAGGGCGTCGGCCTCCATGACCTCGCCCAGTGCGCGCAGGTCGCGCTCGAAGATGGCCCTCTCGACCCGGGCAATCCGGCCTTCCACCTGGGCCAGCCTCGCCCTCAGGAACGGGCTGGTGCGGGCGAGGAGGTGCCCTTCCGAGGACTTCACCCTCTTCTCCTTCCGGCTCACGATGACGACGAGGTCGGCCAGGGGCCAGTGCTCTCGGGGAGCGACCTCCCGTACGGTAGATTCCCGGCGTCCCGCGGCCGGCGGTTGCCAGAGGACATATCCGCCGTACAGGGACCGGCAGGCCGAGCCGGATCCCAAAAGGGCCGGTTCCACGAGGTCCGGCGGCTCGTATGGGAGGCCGGCTGCGCGGGCCGCTGCCAGGGCCAGGGCGGCGAACCCGGAAGCCGACGAGGCGATCCCCGCGGCGGTGGGGAAATTGTTGGAGGATACGACCCGGGCGAATCGGCGCATGCCGGCGCGGCGGCGGACCGCATCCAGGACGCGCCCCACCCGGCGCAGCTCATCGGCTGTCGCGGGGCTGCCGTTCAGGGTGAAGAGGTCGCCGGCGGCTCCGGGCTCGAACGCAACGGTGGTCGTGGTCCGTACTTCCTCGAGGGTCATGGAAATCGACGGGTTCAGCGGGACCATGGGGTCCGCGCCGCCGTGGCGGACGCCCCAGTATTTCACGAAGGCGATGTTGCTGCCGGCGCCGGCGGTGGCCTTGTGCACGTTCCCTCCGCGCATCGTTTGGCGCATTCATTATAGAAGATCAAGGGTGCGCTGGACAGCGCCGGCCCCGGGTATGATAGAAGACATGGGTGGGAGCATTGATCGGGCGGCAGATCGCCATTCCCGCGGAAGAGGCCGGGTCCTATTTCGTCATCCCGGCCCCAATTGCGGAGCGCGCGCAAGCCGGGATCCAGAAGGGTGCACCTGGACCAGCTGTGGTAACTGGGCGCAGGGACTGGATTCCGGCCTTCGCCGGAATGACGGAAATCGTGCGGCCGCGCCTCCGAGTCCTCCGGAATGAGTGGTCGCACGAGGGTCTGACCGGATTTATGACACAGCCTCCTGCGCCGGAATGACGGAAGAGAGCGAGCAGCGTGAGCCGTCGGCAGGGTGGAGGAAGCCGCAGGCGTGTCCACCAACCAAGGCTTGCAGCCGCTCGTCCGCTCGCTCCTGCGCACACGGGCATACGGAAACCTGTCCCGCGACACGCGAAAGCTGCATATCATGAGGATCCTTTTCGACGCCCGCGAAGAGACCAGGAACGTCACGGGGATCGGCACCTACGTGCGCAGTCTGGCCCGCGAGCTGCGCGCCCTGCCATGCCCGGAACCGGCCTGCCGCTGCATTCCGGACGGCCCCCCGCGCCGGCCTCCTGCGGAGGGGAAGCGTCCGTTTGCCGCCCAGCTCCTGAACTTCGGACGCAACGTTTTCTGGAAGCAGGTCTACCTGCCCGGGCGGGCGCTGCTGGAAAGCGCTGACCTGCTGGTGTGCATGGACCCCATTACGCCTCTGCGCAGCCCGGTCCCGGTCGCCCTCATCCTTTACGATCTCATTTTTCTCACCGGCAGGGCGCAGACGGACGCCTGGACACGGTACTGGCGGCTCCTGGTGCCGCGTTGCGCGCGCAGGGCGGAGAGGGTCTTCACGCTCTCGCAGGCGACGCGGGTCCGCATCGTCGAGGAGCTGGGCCTGGACCCTGAGAAGGTGATCGTCTTCCGTACCGGGGTGGCCGACCACTTCCGGCCCCTGGGTCTGGACGGCCCCAGGAGAGCTCAGCTCAGGCGCGAGCTGAGTCTTCCGGATGCGTTCGTGCTGACGGTTGGAGCCCACGATCCGAGGAGGAACGTGAAGACCCTGCTTGCGGCTCACCGGATGCTCACGGCGCGCCGCGGGCTTGTACAGAAGCTCGTCGTCATCGGCCCCAAGACGCCCCATTTCAGCGAGATCTGGAAGGAAACGGTCGCGCTGGGGATGGAGCGCGATGTTCTGTACCTCGATTACGTGCCGAACGAGGAGCTGCCGCTCTACTACAACCTGGCCGATCTCTACGTCTACCCGTCTTCCGAGGAGGGTTTCGGGTTGACGCCCCTGGAGGCCATGGCGTGCGGCTGTCCGGTGGTAACGTCGCGGGCTTCTTCTTTGCCGGAAGTGGTGGGAGATGCGGCGCTCACGGTCGACCCCGCGAGCGCGCGGGAGATCTCGGAAGCCATGGCAAGGATCCTGTGGGACCGGGAGCTGCGCGCGCGGCTCGTTACGGCCGGCCTCGAGCGCGCCGCCGGCCGCTCCTGGCGGAAAGGAGCCGAGGACATCGTTAACGCGTGCGTGGAGTGGTTCGAACGAAAGAAGCGCGCAGCCGCCCCCGCAAGCAGTACCGTGGACTCCCGGTAAACCGTGGTCGGTGGACACGCCTTCGGATTTGTCCACCCTGCCAGGATGCACGCTGCCGGGGCGACGATCGAGAAGGTGCACCCGCCGCCCTTGACATATCAACGCGCCGCTCGTCGGGCGCGTTCCCGCGCCTCAGGTTCTCCCGCGCGCGGCCGTGGCCTTGCGGATGAACTCCTGGATGGACCTGCGCTCCTCGGCCAGGGCATCCTTCAGGGTGGCGCGGTCGCGGAACTCGATCACCTCCTTGACCGTGGCGAGCACCTCCTGGTTGGCCGCGCAGATCTCCCCCGCGATCTGCCGCGCTCTCGGAAGGAGCTGGTGGTGGGGTACCACTTCATTGACCAGGCCGATTCTCAGGGCCTCTGCCGCATCGATGGTCCGGCCCGTCAGAGAGAGCTGCATGGCCATGCGCCGGCCCACGGCCTCCTGCAGGAGCTGGGTCATGCCCCAGCCGGGGTGGAGGCCCACCCGGAGATGGGTGTCGGCAAAGGAGGCCTTCTCCGAGGCGATCAGGAAATCGCAGTTGAGCGCGATCTCGAACGCGCCCGTGATCGCGTGCCCGTTCACGGCCCCGATCACCGGCTTCGCGCAGGCGCCGATCACGTCCGGGAAGTCCTTCCCGTCCCCCCGCGGATCGAGCAGGTTTTCGGTCCCGATCACGGCGAGGTCGATGCCGGAAGAGAAGGACTTGCCGTTTCCGGTGAGAATGGCCACCCTGATGGAAGGGTTCGCGGCCACCTCGTCGATCGCGTCGTAGAGTCTCGCGAGCAGCTCCTGATTGAGCGCATTGCGCCGCTCGGGCCGGTTCAGCGTGATCAGGGCGATGCCGTGGTCGTCGAGCTCGAACAGGACGGGCTTTTCCATGGCGCTCCTCCCAAAGCGGTCCGGCCAGGGGCACGTTTGGTCCGGCGCGTGAATCATATGCGAAGAGCGTGCGCATTGCGAGCTACGACATGAAATACCTCTATCGCGTCGCGCCGGGCGGCCCCGTTCCCCTGGACCGTTTCCTCCAGAGGGTGGCCCCGTTCGGTCTGAACCGGATCCTCGATCTCATCGACTTCGGGTCGGTCTGGGTGGGCGGAAGGGCGGAACGCAAGCCCTCCCGCGTGCTCCAGCCGGGCGACGAGGTGACCCTCAACATTCCGAGCTACGGCACGGAACGTTTCTATGCCGTCGACCCGAGCCGGATCCTCTATCGGGATTCCTGTCTGCTGGCGTATGACAAGGAGCCGGGCATCCCCTCCCAGGCGACGCCCTACGATGCCCACAACAACGTGTTCGCCGCTCTCGCCAGCGCTCTCGGCAGCGCGGTCCGGGGCGGCAAACCATACATCGGCCTGCATCATCGGCTCGACCAGGAGACTTCGGGGGTCATGCTCTTCAGCCTCTCGGCCAGAGCCAATGGGGCGATCGCGGCCAGCTTCCGGGAGAGGCGGGTGGAGAAGAAATACCTGGCCGTCGTGCGCGGGAGCCCCGCCGACGAGGAATGGCTGGAGGAGGCTCCCATCACGCGTCGGGAAGGCCGCTATCAGTGCTGCGCCAAAGGCGAGGGCAGGGAGGCCGTGACCCGGTTTCGGGTGTTGCAGAGGCGCGCCGGAGGGACCGCGCTCCTGGAGGCCAGCCCGCAGACCGGCAGGACACACCAGATCCGGCTGCATCTGGCCCACCGGGGCCTGCCCGTGCTCGGCGACGCGCGCTACGGGGGGGAGGGCTTCCGGCGGCTCATGCTCCATGCCCACAGGCTCGCAATCGCACATCCGGCGACGGGCCGCATGCTCGTCCTCGAGGCGCCCGTTCCGGAAGAGTTCGCCCCTTCGGAGGGCTTCCGGGAATCCGGAAAGACGCGTGAGAAGTAGACGACCTCAGGCGCGGCGCGCGACTGCTCGCTCCGCACTCGCTCCCTCCAGGCGTAAATTCGCGTAATACGCCCTTGGCAGCTGTGTCGTATTTCGTCATCCCGGCCCGCGCCTGCGTGGCATTGCAGGGGCGACCGGCCGGTCGCCCCTGCAAATCACGGGGTGCAGGGGCTCGGATTCCGGATGCCGCCTGCTTCGCAGGGTCCTCCGGAATGACGCGGGAGAGCCCGGAGCTGATTGACCAGCCTGCATCGATGTGCTAAGTTAACTTCCTTATTTTCATTGAAAATGACCGTATTTGGAGGAAACTATGGCGCTCGCGGAGGCTGCCCAGGCCGGGCCCAAGGAGGTCTCTCTCGTGGAGGAGTTCTCGCCGGAAAAACTGGCGGAGGTGGATGCCATCCTGGCCGCGAAAAGGGGCAGGCGCGGCGCTCTTATCCCGGTGCTCAAGGACGTCCAGGACGTGACCGGGTATCTTCCTATCTCCTTGCAGCGCAAGATCGCGGAAGGGTTGAATCTCTCCTTCAGCGAAGTCTTCGGCGTGGTGAGCTTCTACTCGTTCTTCAGCATGAAGCCGAAAGGGGCCCATCAGATCAAAATCTGCATGGGCACCGCCTGCTACGTCCGGGGCAACAAGGACTTCATCGAGGCCTTGAGCCGGGACCTCAAGTGCACTGTCGGAGGGATCACGGAGGACCGCAAGTTCTCCCTCGATGCCGTCCGCTGCCTCGGGTGCTGCGGCATCGCGCCGGTCATCACGGTCGACGAGAAGCCGTTCCGGCAGGTCCGCGCGCAACAGATCCCTGCGATCCTGGAACAGTTCCCGTAACGGCCCTGCCGTTGAGACAAATGGCGAGCGGCCCTTGGGGAGTCGGCGACATGACGAAGTTGAAGCCTGAAGACCTGAATCGGATCCGCGCGGACGTCTCCGGCGCGCGCGCCCGCATGCGGGAGCAGAAGAAGGCCTGCATCACCGTGCACATGGGGACCTGCGGGATCGCCTCGGGCGCCGGAGAGGTCTGGGCAAGCCTCCCCGAGCTGCTCCGCGAGAAGGGCGAGGACCCGCAGGACTACGAGATCCGGCACACGGGCTGCGTGGGCTTCTGCGGCATGGAACCGATCCTCACGGTCGCGCCCAACGGAAAGGAGGCGGCCCGCTACCGCAAGGTGGACCTGGAAAGGCTCCGGCAGATCGTCGACGGGCACGTCCTGGGGGGCGTGGTCCAGGAGAAATTCCTCCTCTCGGAAGCCGACGATCCGTTCTTCCAGAAGCAGAAATTCGTGGTCCTCAGGAATCGGGGCGTGATCGACCCCGAGTCGATCGACGATTACATCTACCTGGACGGCTACCAGGCGGTCGCCAGGGCCCTCACGGAGATGACGCCCCAGCAGATCGTGGAGGTCGTCACCAAGTCCGGGATCCGAGGCCGGGGCGGCGCCGGTTTCCCGACCGGCATGAAGTGGAAGTTTGCCCAGGGCGCTCCGGGCGAGGAGAAGTTCGTGCTCTGCAATGCGGACGAGGGCGACCCGGGCGCCTACATGGATCGGGCCGTGCTGGAGAGCGATCCGCACTCGGTCCTGGAGGGCATGATCATTGCGGCCAGGGCGATCGGCTCGCACCAGGGGTATATCTACTGTCGCGCCGAGTATCCGATCGCCGTGGAGACGCTGAACAAGGCGATCGCGCAGGCCCGGGCCTACGGGCTGCTCGGGGCCGACATCCTGGGCAGCGGGTACGCCTTCGACGTGGAGGTGTACGTGGGGGCCGGCGCCTTCGTCTGCGGCGAGGAGACGGCGCTGATGGCTTCCGTGGAGGGCCGGCGCGGCATGCCCAGGTCCCGGCCTCCTTTCCCGGCCTACCAGGGGCTCTGGAACAAGCCCACGATCCTGAACAACGTCGAGACCTTCTCCAACGTCCCCACCATCATCCGCGAGGGCGCCGAGTGGTACTCGGAGATCGGCTACGAGAAGTCGCGGGGCACCAAGGTCTTTGCCTTGACCGGCGCCGTGAAGAACGTGGGCCTGGTGGAAGTGCCCATGGGCACGACCCTGCGCGAGATCGTCTTCGAGATCGGAGGGGGCATCGCCAACAAGCGCAAGTTCAAGGCCGTGCAGATGGGCGGCCCCTCGGGCGGGTGCCTGCCCGAATCGCAGATCGACACGCCCACCGACTACGAGGCGATCACCCGGGCCGGCGCCATCATGGGCTCGGGCGGCATGATCGTGATGGACGACACGACCTGCATGGTGGACATGGCGCGCTTCTTCATGGAGTTCTGCCAGGACGAGTCCTGCGGCAAGTGCGTGCCGTGCCGGGAGGGGACCAAGCAGGTCCTCAGGATCCTGGAGCGGATCACGCGAGGCGAGGGCCGGCCCGAGGACATCGTCCAGCTCGAGGAGCTGAGCCGGATCATCAAGGACTCCGCCCTGTGCGGTCTCGGCCAGACGGCCCCGAACCCGGTGCTCTCGACCTTGCGCTACTTCCGGCACGAGTACGACGCGCACATCCAGGAGCAGAAGTGTCCGGCCCACGCGTGCGTGGCGCTCGTCCAGTTCGTGGTCAACCCGGAGAAGTGCTCGAGCTGCGGTCTCTGCTCCAAGGCCTGCCCCGCCCATGCGATCGCCTGGGAGAAGAAGAAGCCTGCGAGGATCGACAAGGCGCTCTGCGTCAAGTGCATGACCTGCGTTTCCTGCTGCAGGTTCGACGCGATCGAATAAAGGATGACCCGAAACCTGCGAACAGGCGCTCACAAGGAGCCAAGAGAGAAATGAGCGAGAACCTCGTGAACATCCTCGTCGACGGAAGGGAACTGAAGGCGGTCAAGGGCCAGATGATCCTCGAGGCCGCCCGGGCGGGCGGCGTCCGCATCCCCACGCTCTGCTACCATCCCCGACTGAGGAGCTCAGGCGCCTGCCGCGTGTGCGTCGTGGAGGTCGAGGGCGCCCGGTCGCTCGTGCCGGCCTGCGTCACCCCCGTCGACCGGGACGGCATGGTGATCCGGACCCGGAGCGAGCGCGTGCTGGCGGCCCGGCGCATGAACGTCGAGCTGCTGCTGGCCAGCGGCAACCACGACTGCCCGAACTGCGCCTCGAACGGCCGCTGCGAGTTGCAGGATCTCACCGAGGAGCTGGATATCGAGCACCCGCGCTTCCCGATCGAGCCGCCCAAGATCCCGTTCGACAATTCCAATCCCATGATCGTCCGCGACCTGAACAAGTGCGTCCTGTGTGGTCGCTGCGTGCGGGGGTGCAGGGAAGAGCAGGTGAACCTGGTCATCGACTTCGGCTACCGGGGGCCGCGCGCCAAGATCGTGACCGGAGGAGACTCGGATTACGCGCAGTCGGAGTGCGTCTTCTGCGGCGAGTGCCTCCAGCTCTGCCCGGTGGGCGCCATCGCCCCGAAGCAGCGCATGCCCTATGGCAAGGCCTGGGAGGAAACGATCGTGCGGTCGGTGTGCACGTACTGCGGGACCGGCTGCAACCTGAATCTTCACGTCCTCCAGGGCCGGGTGGTCCGGGTCACCGGCATCGACGGCTCGGCCGTGAATCGGGGCCGGCTCTGCGTCAAGGGCCGCTTCGGCAACGACTTCATCCATCACCCGGACCGGCTCAAGAGCCCGCTCATCCGCGAGGGAAGCGGGTTCCGCGAGGCGACCTGGGACGAAGCGCTGGATGCCGTGGCCGCCAACCTCAAACGCATCCGGGAGGCGCACGGCGCCGACCGCATCGCCGGGTTCTCCTCGGCCCGATGCACGAACGAAGAGAATTACCTGTTCCAGAAATTCATGAGGGGGGTCATCGGCACCAACAACGTAGACCACTGCGCCCGTCTCTGACACTCCGTCACGGTGGCCGGTCTGGCCGCCGCGTTCGGCAGTGGCGCCATGACGAACTCCATTGCGGAGATCGAAGACGCGAAGGTGATCCTCATCACCGGCACCAACACGACGGAAAACCACCCCGTCATCGCCACGTACATCAAGCGGGCCGTGACCCAGAAGGGTGCGAAGCTCATCGTGATCGACCCCCGGGCCATTCCGCTCACACGTTTCGCCACCCTCTGGTTGCGGCAGAAGCCGGGCTCGGACGTGGCCTGGATCAACGGCCTGCTGCACGTGATCCTCGAGCAAGGCCTCTACGACAAGGCCTACGTGGAGGAGCGGACCGAAGGGTTCGAGGGCCTCAGGGAGGTCCTGAAGAAGTACACGCCCGAATACGTCGCCAAGGTGAGCGGCATCCCGGCGGCCGACATCGTCGCCGCGGCACGGCTCTTTGCCGCCGACAAGCCCGCCTCGATCTGCTACGCCATGGGGATCACGCAGCACATCACCGGAACGGACGCCGTCAAGAGCCTGGCCAACCTGGCCATGCTCACCGGCAACGTGGGCGTGCCGTCCGGCGGCGTGAACCCGCTCCGGGGCCAGAACAACGTGCAGGGCGCATGCGACGTGGGCGCCCTGCCCAACGTGTTCACCGGCTACCAGAAGGTCGGGGACCCGGCCATCCAGGAGAAGTTCTCCAAAGCCTGGGGCGCACCCCTTTCGGACAAACCGGGCCTGACCATCGTGGAGATCATGAACGCCGCCCACGAAGGCAAGGTCAGGGCGCTCTACGTCATGGGGGAGAACCCGATGGTGAGCGACCCGGACCTGACGCACGTGGAGGAGAGTCTCAAGAAGCTGGACTTCCTGGTGGTGCAGGACATCTTCCTGACCGAGACGGCCCGGCTGGCTCACGTGGTGCTGCCCGCCGTCACCTTCGCCGAGAAGGACGGCACCTTCACCAACACCGAGCGCAGGGTGCAGCGGGTGCGCAAGGCCGTCGAGCCGGCGGGCCGGTCACGAGCGGACTGGGCGATCCTGTCCGATCTGGCCGGCCGCATGGGCTCTCCCATGCCGTACCGCTCGGCCGAAGAGATCTTCGACGAGATCCGTGCGCTCACGCCCAGCTATGCCGGCATCTCTTTCGCAAGATTGGAGCAGGAGAGCGGCATCCAGTGGCCGTGCCCGAACGAGGAGCACCCCGGTACGCGCTTCCTGCACCGCGACCGCTTCACGCGCGGCAAGGGCCTGTTCCACGCCATCGACTATCTGCCGCCGCACGAGCTGCCCGATGCCTCGTACCCGATGATGCTCACCACCGGCCGCGTGCTCTACCACTATCACAGCGCCTCCATGACCGGGCGCAGCGAGGGCATGCTCTTCCGCTATCCGAACGGTTACATGGAGGTCTCACGGAAGGACGCAGAGAGGCTGGGCCTGGCCGACGGTCAGGTCGCGCGGGTGAGCTCGCGGCGCGGCGAGATCCGGATCCCGGTGCATGTCACGCCGGTCGTGGAGCCGGGGACGGTCTTCATCCCCTTCCACTTCTACGAGATGGCGGCGAACCGGCTCACCCACTCCGCCCTCGACCCGGTGGGCAAGATCCCGGAGTACAAGGTGTGCGCGGTGAAAGTGGAACCGTCGGCAGGCTGTTGAAAAACGCCCATCTGCGGCGTTCGGCTCGTTTGTCGTTCCCGGCCTTCGCCGGGACAGGCTCCCCACCCTCAACCCTTTGATCGTGTGAGCCACTCGTTCCCCAGGCTTCGCGCGCCGCTGGGGCCCTTTCGGAGATTGCGAGGCCTTGCGAAGCAACCTCCCGGCTCAGCCGAGCTCAGGGGGTTGCTTCGGTCGCCTCACGGCTCCCTCGCAATGTCCGCCACATTTCGCGCCTACGGGTCACGCGCTACGCAATCGGGCCGGGATGACGACTCCGCCGGAAAGCGCCGTTTGTAGGGGCGTATGGCCATACGCCCCTACTTGTACGCGCTGTAGTCCACGCCCCGCTGGCGCGCCCGCTCCGCAAGCCAGGCGTCCTCGTCCTTGGGCGGCACGACGTGCTTCTCGGGCGCCTTGCGGACGAGCCGGATGGCTTCGGACGGGCAGGTCGTCACGCACAGCCCGCAGCCGATGCACCGCTCCCGGTTCACGCTGTACGTATTGTCACCCTCCTCGATCGCCTTGATCTGGCAGCGCTCCTCGAGGCAGATGCCGCAGGCGGAACAGGCCTCCGGGTCGATCTCGGCGTAGTAGTTGGAGTTGGTGACGTTCGGCAGCCCCATGTTGATGGAGCGCAGCACGCCGCAGCAGCAGCCGCAGCAATTGCAGATGAAAAAGTGGCCGTTCTGGACGTTGCTCGTGAGATGCACGAGCCCCGCCTCCTCGGACTTGCGGAGCACCTCGCGCGCCTCTTCCTTGGTGATGACGCGGCCGCCGAGCGGGTTGTCGTGGAACATTCCGGGCAGCGGGCCGAGGCCGAGGCACACCTGGAGCGGCTTGGCGCAGCCGTGGCCGAGCAGGGCCTGCTCCTTGCGGCAGATGCAGTCGTTGACCATGAAAGACTTCGCATCCTCCAGAAGGTGCGAGACCTGCTCGTAGGGCAGGGCTTCCTGGCCGGCCGTGATCTCCTCCTCGATCGGCACGACGTGCATGACCTGGGGGCCGTACATCATGAACTGGGCGCCCCAGTGCATCATGTACTCCTCGCACATCTGGGCAAACCCTGCGTCCATGCGGCGGATCTGGAACTCGTAAATCCCCACCACCCACGGGACCATCCTGAAGTACTTGGCGCCGCCCAGATCCACCTGCAGGATCTCGCCGCGCTCGTACATGGCGGTGAGCTTCTGTGCGAGGCCTTTGAGCGGCCGGCCGGTCCGCTTGGCGATCTCTTCGGCCGTCTCGGGCGTCAGCCTGAGGTCGCAGAAAAGATCGGCTTCCTCGGGCGTGAAGATGTTCTTGAGGATCTTGATTTCCAGGCCGCTGTCCGTTGCAGGGAAGCCGTTCGGCAGGGTGTCGAGCACGCCGGCGAGCTTCTTATAGATCTCGTCGCTCATGGTCACCTCCGGGGTTGGTGGTAGCGGTCGCTAAGGGCCAGGCCAGTATAGGGGCTATCGCGAAGCGGGGTCAAGGAAAAGCATGTCGCGAGCGAGCCCGACCGTCATTCCCGCGCAGGCGGGAATGACCCTGCTCCGGGGGATCCCGGCTCGCGGCCGCTCAAGCGGCTTCCGGTAACGGGAGATTGCGAGCGTGGCGAAGCAACCTCCCGGGCTCTGGGGGTTGCTTCGGTCGCCTACGGCTCCCTCGCAATCTCCGCAAGCTTCGCGCCCTCGCTCCGCCGGCTCAATGCGGCCTTGGCCGGGGATGACGGAGTATCCCTCAGACGGGCGCAGCGAGCAGCGCCCTGCAAGACAACCCCGGGGCGCAGAATCTTGTAGGGGCAGGGCTTGCCCTGCCCGGGAAAAGGACGCCTGCGGCCGCGCTCCTTTCACGTGTCCCTGCGCAGCCCGGTCACGAGGAGCGCGCCCGCGGGAGTCTCGCTGACGTACACGAGAAGGCGCGGGCTCCAGTGCGCGCCTGCGTCGCAGCTCGTACGGATGTCGATCACATACGTGGCGCCCGGCATGCGAGTGAGGTGGAGCAGCCGATCCTGGCGGCTCAGAGGGATCCCGGGCCGGGCGGAGGTACTCCAGGAGCTCGCCCGGCGCGTCAGCCGGCCCCCTTCGATCACGGCGGCCAGGCGGTAGCGGTAGAGCGTGTCCGCGCTGGAGTTGTAACCCCGTTCGACGGAGAGATCCCGCCACCTGAGGTCAGAGCCTTCAGGCCGCGCGCGGACCTCGAACCGGTCGAGCGGGTTGATCCGGCTTGCGTCGAGCCAGGTGCGGCCGATCCGGTCGCGCCGCGCGATGAAGACATCGACGACATAGCGGGCCGTCTCCGGTTCGTCGTAGCGGGCTGTGTCCACGATGGCGCGGATGTCCCGGTCCGAGAAAGAGGTGACGATAACGGCCGCCCAGAAGCCGTCCCGGTCCGTCATGCGCTGGAACATGGGATTGGCGTAGCTCGGCTTCCATTCCTCGGGATCGAAGTCCTCCGCCCGGAAGGACCCGGCGGAAGCAAAGGTGACTTGTGCCGGACGCTCCCAGGGCTTGATCCAGAACCCCAGGGAGAAGAAGGACATCACGATGTCCTCCGGGTCGACCAAATAGGCATGGCCGTACTTGGGCTCTTTCGGGTTGATGTTGCCCGACCCCATGCAGGCCGAGAAGTCGAGGAGGTAATGGACGAGGTGCCCCGTCGTGTTCCGGCCCACGTAGACGTCCAGGTAGTTTCCCCGCCGCGAGTCGGTGTTGTTGAGAAAGGCGGAGACGACGCGCAACCCTCTCAGCGGGCGCCGGTCCTGGTGGAAGACGGTGTCGTTCGGGTCGTCCTCCCGGACTCCGACCAGCGGGAAGGGGCCTTTGGGCTTCCCGGGCAGGAACTTGCTCGCCGTCGCCCGATACGTGCCGTCCTCCGGGCTGCGGGCCGCCAGGGCCAGGATCTCCCGGAGGTCTTCCGGGGTCATGAGCCGTTCGATGTTGTACCGGCCCCGGATCGTCGCTTGCGGGGCGATGGCGAGCCGGGCGGGGTCGATGTCGATCAGGTAGTACTCGGGGACGTGGTACCCTGCCGCGTACATGAACCGGGAGGCGATCATCTCGGTCGCCGTTCCCAGCTTCGGGTAGAGGGCCGGGTCGAGCTTGACGATGTAGCGGTCGCCCTTGCGGTCCTCGACCTGGAATCCGGGCTGGAGGCCCGACTTGCCTTCCACGATCGTGAGCGGCCCACCGGCGTCCGGTCCTCCTCCGGCGACGTTGGGGCCGCGCCGGAGGTCCTCGAGGGACATCCTCTGCCATGCGTGCCGGTTCACGAACCAGGTGGAGTCCGGCACTTCGTCAATGGCGTTCACGTCCCCGGCCTCCTTGGGCCCCGCGAGCCTTAGCCAGGCACCGATCTTGCGGCCCAGGAACCCGGCGTCGAGCGCCTTTTCGAGCTGGTTGAACAGCATGGCATCGACACCGTTCCAGACGATGTAGTTGCCTTCTTCCAGCTCCTGCGGCTCCGGAATGGGCCGGTCGTCGTTCGCCCTGCAGACCAGCGGCGGCTCGGGCGGAAGGAGGTCGGCAGGCAGGCAGGCCGGGGCCAGCCCCAGGAAGGCCGCCGCCGCCGCGGCGATCAGCGGTCCTCGCCGTCTCCGACATCTACAACCAGTCGCCACGTTGCCGCCGAGCAAAGCAACTCCTCGCCAACTTGTGAATGCGTGTCGCAAGCTCAAAAGGCCTGGCTCAACTTGATCAGGCCCACCACTCCCTCGTCGCTCACTGCGAGCTGGGTTCGAAGGAGAAACCGGGATCGGGTCGAGAACTGTGCGCCCACCCCTGCGGACCAGCGGAAGGCTTCCCAGCGGATGTCTCCGTATTGGTGAAAGACTTGGCCTTCGTCGAGAAAGACCGTTCCCTCCCACGTGTCCCAGACGGGGTAGCGGTACTCCAGGTTGAAGAGCACGGCCCCGCGGTCGCGAAACCTCCCTCTCGTGTACCCGCGCAGCCCGGTGTCTTCGTCGAGGGCGGGCTGCCAGTAAAAGGGAACTCCGTCGCCCCTGTGGAGAGGTTCGGTCCGAATGACCAGGGCCCGCACGACCAGGGTTCGCAGGAAGGCGAAGAGCTGCTGGTAGCGCTGGAGCTCCATCGAGTAACGAAAGAAGCGCAGGTCCCTGCCGGCCTCGTCCTCTCCCCGGACGTTTCCGACCGCGCCTCCGCGCAGGTCCGCAACCCAGCCCCGGGTCGCGCGGAAGGCGCTGTTGCGGCTGTCCAGATAGATGTAGCCTTCCGTGCCGACGTACCGGATGTAATCGTCGCTCATGCCTTCCAGCTCCCGGGGGGCTGGCCTGTCCCCGCTCCCTCCGGCCCTTACGGCCGCGTAGCGGAAGACTGCGCCCAGCCTCCAGGTGGGCGTCAGCCGGTAGCCCACGTCCAGCGAGCCGGTCGCCTGGTCCAGGTCGTAGTTGCGCTCGTCATCGGGACCGACCCCCTGGCCGGTCGTGAACGCCCCATCCCGCAGGCTGAGGAAGACGTCCTGATCGTTGATTTCCTGGTACAGGAAGTCGAACTGCGCGACGAACGGCGTCTCGAGAACGGCCGGATCCAGGACCGCAAGCTCGACCTCGATCGTCTCCGGGCCGCCCAGAAAGGAAAAGCTCACCTCTTTGCCCCGGCGGAACAGATCATGATGGAAGACGTTTCCCCCCAGGGCGAAACCGGTCTTGCCGCCGAAGGAGGCGTTGGGCAGCCATCCGGCGGTCTGCTCGTCGTTGAAGTAGAGGACGTCCAGGACCCGGTCGACCAGGGCGATGCGCTCCGCGAAGATCAGAAAGCGCTTGACCGGCTCCTTGAAGGGTATCAACAGGTAGCTGGGCGCGTGGAGGACCTTGCGCAGCAGATTCTCTTCTGAACGAAACGGGGATCGCTCACTCGCCTCGTCGGCCGCCTGTGTGAATGCGCCGGCCTCCGGTTCGATCTCCCGCGGCTCGGTCTCCGCCCTCCCCTCCGCCGCAGGGTGGCTCGCGGCCAGGCAGGTGATGGCCGCCAGGCTGATCAGGAGCATGCGCATGAGGCGTTTCTCCTCGCAGCGCGGACGACCCCGGGCTGCGCCTCGTCCTCCGGCGTCCGGACGCCTCCATCCGGCTCGAGGCGCCCCCCTCGCCGGAGCCCCGCCATGCTTCCCGGCCCGGTCAGAACGCGCAGGAGAAGGCGAAGCCGCCCCCGTCCGGAGCCAGGATCGGCAGCACCATGACGGCTTGCTCCGGTCGGCCGGCGGGCTTCTTGGCCTGCTCCTCGTCCTCCTCCGGCTCCCGGCTCCGCTCCCGCACGCGGATGACGGCCTGTGCCGCGCTCAGGCCCAGGATGGTTCCGCCTATGCTGTCGGCCAGATAGTGATCTCCGTTGCCAAGCCGCTGGTAGGAGACGCCTGCCGAGACCAGGTAGAGAGGAATCCCGACGGCCTTGCCGAAGTGGTGGTCGATCAGTCTGACGATGCCCACGGACATGGCCGCATGCCCGGAAGGGAACGAGGAGGTGGACTTCAATCCGAAGGCGAGATCTTCCTCCCCGTTCGGCCTGGGCCGGTCGCCGATGAAACGCATGGCGAGCAGTTGCGGATAGGCGGTCATCGAGAAAGTGGCCATGTCGATCGCAAGGTCTGCGGCCTCGTCGTTGTGGAAATGACGGGCCGCGATATAGAGCGGAACGGCGAACAGCGGGAAGAACCTGCCGCCGGCGTGGTCCAGGGCCGTGTCCGCGATGGTGTCTTTTCCGATCCGGTTCCTGCGGAAGAAGTCGGAGACCTCCCGCTCCTCGATGAAGGAGAGCCCGAGGAGGGGTGCGGTCATCAGATGAAAACGGATCCCTTCGCGGCTGATCCATTGCTCCTTGAGAACGGACGGGACGCGGAAGAAGACGTCGCGGAGGTCATGCCGGAGGGAACGTTGCGCCTCGTCGCACACCGGGGACGGTTCCTGAGGCGGGCCCTGCGCTTCGTTCGGGGAGGAGGGGGATGGAACGCCAGCGGCTTGCGTCCAGGCCGGAATGAGCGCAAGGAGGAGGAAAGCCGCCGCGGCCGCGACCGCCGCCGCGCAGACACGGTTCGCCATTCCGGCCCTCCCCGTCCGGTGGAGTCCGGCCGACGTCAGGTTCGCCGGCCGGATGTCGGCCCGAAAGGAGAGCCCGATCGGGCGTCTGGATCTGCGTTTTCTTTTTCCGGTCGCACCGTACGATCGATGGCACGGACCGGCCCCTCGATGTGACAACAGATGCCGCGGCGGCCCGATTCGTTTCCCGCCCGGCACGTGCCCCTCAGGAAGGTAGATGGCCGTTTATCGCCAGCCTCTCAGACGCGGCTTTCACGACCTTCAGGCTCCTGAGCTCGGATGTCGGCGCTCGTGATCGGTGCTTCTTCGATTGCCCCCGTCCTTCTCTCAAATGCGCCGGCCAGATATCGGATGAGGAACATGAGCGCGGCGAGGAGCGCTGCGACGAACAAGCTCAGGAAGCGGACGGCGCCGTACTGGGTAATGGCCGCGAACGCCAGACTGATGACGATCCCGATGCCCTTGGAGAACCGCTGTACGAACATGTCGATGAAAGCCTTGGCCTTGTACTTCTCCGCTCTCGACGTCGGCGTGTAGAGGACCTCCTTGGAGGTCTGGTAGATGGAGTAGTTCAGGCCGTCGGAGCTCACCACCATGGCCGCACCCATCGCCAGGGAAGGCGCCAGGAGGAATCCCAGAGAGCTCCCCAGGACCGCGACCGGCAAGAGCATGAGGGCGGCGCCGACGCCGAAGCGACTGAGAAGAAATCCGGTCAGCAGGATCTGGGAAAGGATCGATACGATACCGGTCACCTGACCCACGGTGGCCAGGAAGACCTGCTTGTCGGCAGCGCCTCCGACCAGATGAACCACGGTGGCGCTGTATTGATAATTGATGGTGGCCGAAACGATCTCGTAGATGCCGACGAGGCCGGCTATGCAAAGCAGGTAGCCGGACCTCCGGACGAGCCTTGCCCCTTCCACCGCCTGGGCCCACCCGGAGCCGGAGCCTGCGGGGCTCGGTGCGCTTTCCGTTCCCGCTTGCCGCGCACGAGAAGGACGGCTGCCTCTGCGCTTTCCCAGGTATCGGGCGTCGACCGCGCGCGCCAGGACCATGATGACGGCCGTCAGACCCATGCAGACGTGAAGCAGGGTGTCGGTCCCGGCCGCCTCCACGAACTCCCGCACGACCGTGTTTCCCACGTACCCCCCGATGACCCCTCCGGCGCCGATCACGCCGTACAGCCGCCTGGCCTGGGCGGGCGGAGAGATGTCGTTCAGGAAGGCCCAGAAGACCGCCACCATCACCGTCGAGAAGAGGTCCCCGAGCAGGTAGAAGGTCCAGATCGCGAGCGCCCCCGGCGGAGAGGCCAGCATCCGGCTGTAGAGGAAGAAGGCAACGAAGAAGAAGAGCCCGAAAACGGCGGTCAGGTGGGTGCGGCGCAGGTGTCCGGCCAGATAGGAGAAGACCGCCGCGGCCGCGACCGCCACAACGATGTTGAGGAGCTTGGCAATGAGCTCCCACTCGGCCGCCCGCGGCCCCAGGGCTTCCAGAAACAGCCCCTGTTTCATCGGCTTGAGAATCTGGAAGACCATGATCACGAGAAAGAAGAACAGGTGCATGAGAGCGACTTTGGCCCATTCGTCCCTGCGGATGTCCGCCAGGTAGCGGATCCCCTTCCGGTTCATGCTCACCCGTTCTTTCCTCTCGTTGCTCTCAGATCGTTGCTTTCAGATCGTTGCTTTGAGAATGGCCGGCCGGCCGGCGGCGTCGGCCGGTCCGGAATGGCTGCGGAACCCGCTCTTCCCTTCTTGGATGTCGCCGCGGTCCATATGTCCCATGGAAGGCCGCTGGAACGCGCGGCCGGGCCTGGGGGCCACAGGGAGTCGAGATTTCGTGCGGTCGAAAGGGGGGTCGCCCCGGAAGGGATGGCCGTGCAGCGGCTTGCTGGATCGGTTCTGCCGGTTGACGAGACTCCTATAAGAGTGCTATAGAAGTCTAAAAGCGGTTTTAGACTCTAATGAGATTCCATAAACACTCCGATGCCTTTTGTGAAAGGGAACCCGGATCCCGTATAGGCCCCTCCTTTTGAGGCAAAGACATGTTGGCTTTCCTGGTCTGCCGCATCCTCCCCTGGATCACGATTGCGGTCTTGTTCACGGGCATCCTCGCGCGGACCCGCAGGTGGATGAAGGGCGGGAGACCCAAGCTCACGCTCTTTCCGTCCGGCGGGTCGACGGCCGGCGCGTGGAAGAGGATCTTCAGGGAAATCTTCGTCTTCGAATCCCTGTTCAAGAGCAACCGAGGCCTGTGGGGCGGCACGTGGGTGTTCCATGCCGGGCTGCTGCTGGTCCTGGCGGGGCATGCGCGGCTCGTGGCCGAGTTCCCGCGGCTCAGGAGTGCCTTCGGGGTGGCGACCGATCAGGCGGATGCGCTGGGACAATGGATCGGCGGGGGAGCGGGGATCCTGGTGCTCGCCATGGGGTGCTACCTGCTGGCCAGAAGGCTGGTCATCCGGAGTGTCCGCGAGATCTCCGGGCGGGAAGACTACTTGGTGCTTGGCGTGCTGCTGGCCGTGATCGTCTCAGGCGACGCCCTCCGGTTCATGCCGGGGTCCGACCTGGCTGAGACTCGGGCGTTCCTGCGGGGGCTGTTCCTCTTGCAGCCGGTCACCGCCCCTTCTCACCTTTTGTTTCTCATCCACTTTTTGCTGGCCCAGGCGCTCTTGATCATCGTGCCGTTCAGCAAGTTCATGCACATCCCCGGCGTTTTTTTCACGAAATCCCTGCTTCTCAAGCCATGAAGGGGAGCGAACATGGAACAGCCGATCGCGCAACACGCGCAAGTCGTCGAGTGGGCGAAGAACCCTGAGAGCTGGGGCCATCCGGTCGAGCTTTACCTGGAGATCTGCGCCCGCTGCGGGACCTGTGCCGAGGTCTGTCACGTGTATCAGGGAAATCCCTGCAGCGAAACGAATCCTGCGAAGCGAGCCGATTTCCTGCGTACCCTGTACAAGTCCCAGGCAACCTTCCTCGGCCGGCTGTTCAGCCGCTTTCGTCTCACGGAGGCCGTCGTCGACGAGTGGGCGCGTGCTTTTTACAGCTGTTCCGCGTGCCGCCGCTGCGCGCAGTATTGCCCCCTGGGGATCGACAACTCGGTGATCACGCGCAAGGCCAGGGCCATCCTCCACCGGCTGGGCAAGACTCCCAAGAAGCTGGCCGACACCCAGGACGTGTCGGACCAGTTCGGGAATGACGAAGGGGTCACCGCCATGGCGCTCAAGGACATGCTGTCCTTCCTGGAGGACGAGATCCGGCTGGACAAAGGCGTTCAGGTGTCGATTCCCGTAGATGAGCCGGCGGACATCCTGTTCGTCCCCCCATCGGCAGACCTCTTTTCCTCCCCCGAGGTCCTCATGGGGTGCGCGATCTTCTTCCACGCCGCCGGCCTGAAATGGACGATGTGCAGCCAGGCCTTTGACGGCGCCAACTTCGGCCTGTTCACCGGAGACGAGGAGCACATCCGGAGGAAGAACAAACGGCTGTACGACGCGTGCGTCCGGCTGCGAGTCAAGAAGCTGGTGATGGGCGAGTGCGGGCACGCGTACCGGGTCGCCAAGCAGTTGATGCCGACCTTCTGGGGCCCGCTCCCGTTCGAGGTCGTGAGCATCTTCACCCTGGCCTCGGGCTTGATCCGGGACGGGGCCATCCGCCTCGATCCCTCCAGGAACCCGATGCCCGTGACCTATCACGACCCCTGCAACTACACCAGGAGTTGCGGCTTGGTCGAGGAGCCCAGGGTCGTGCTGCAGGCCTGTGCGGATCAGTTCATCGAGATGACGCCCAACCGTTACGAGAACTGGTGCTGCGGCGGCGGCGGCGGGCTGGCCGTGCTCGACGGCAACGAGGGCGTGGCGGGCATGGACCAGACCTTCGAGGAGCGCTGCGTGCAGCTCTCCGGGAAGAAGAAGGCGGAACAGGTTCGAAAGACAGGCGCGCAGCTCGTCAGCACCCCGTGCGCGAACTGCAGGCGCCAGATGAAGAGGCTCATGAACGGTCATGGGATGGATGTGCAGGTCGTCGGGGTTTTCGATCTTCTGGCCAGAGCGGCGATTTTGAGCCAGTGAACTCCAGCAAAGGAGGCGGTCATGGAAGCCATCGTCGTCAAGGGCAAGACGTACCAGGTGGATGATCTCGGTTATCTGGTCGACCCGGGCCAGTGGGACGAGGATTTCGCCCAGGGGATGGCAAGCGCCGTCGACATTCCCCGGGGATTGACGGAGGAGCATTGGAAGGTCATCCGCTTTCTGAGACAGGAAGCGGACAAGACGGGGAGAGTGCCTACGGTCTATCAGGCCTGCAAGAGCAACCGCCTGCGGATCGGGGATCTGATGCGGCTGTTCCCGACCGGATACCGGAGGGGCGCCATGGTGCTGGCCGGCTACAGCGAGGCGCTGTACGACAGGACGCGCCTCCAGGCCCCCGAGGCGCGGCAGGTCCGGGAAGAGAAGGTGTACCGTGTCCATGCGGGCGGATACCTCGTGAATCCGTCGGACTGGGACGAAGACTTTGCCATCCACAAGGCGGATGAGCTGGGCATCATCGGAAGCTTGACGGACAAGCATTGGCAGGTCATTCGCAGCCTGCGCGCAGGATTCGCTCGGACCGGAGTCGTCCCCACGGTCTATGAAACCTGCGCGCAGCATCATCTGGAGCTCGAGGACCTGGAGGCGCTGTTTCCAAGCGGCTACCACCGCGGTGCGGTGAAGATTGCGGGGCTGCGCCTGGCCAAGGCCAAGGAAGGATAGGGCCTGTGCCGACAGGCTCCCCGCCTCTCATGCCCCAGAGCCGAACGCCGCAGGCCGGCGGTTGGGGACAGGCTCGAGGATAAGAGCGATCGCTCGTTTGCCATGTTAGGCGCAACGGGTCGCCTGCGGCGCCTGCTCGAAGCTCACGGTCGGGAGGTGGTCGCGCCGAATGTGACCGATGCGCTCCCCTGAAACTTTTTCACGACTCTCTTCGTTCCTACCTTCGAAAGCAGACAGGAAGTACCGATAGGATATGTTGGACTCACGATGGTGTCATCGCGCCATCGCCTCAGAAGGTCGTCGCCGGAGTGCGCCTTGCGGCGTGCCCGTTGCGGACACACAAGCCCATGAGAGCTCCGTTGCTGGCCCGCTGTTGCGGGGTCATTCTCGCGGCAGCCTTCTGCCCGTGCAGGTTTGCTCCGCAGGCACCGCCGATCGAGCCACTGCCTGAGTCAGAGACGGCCGGCCTGCTCGCCGGAATCGATCGTGGGGAGCAGATTCGTGCCGGCGCGCTCCATCGGGCTCTCCACTCGAGTCAACTCACCCTCCGGGCGCGCGCGGCAATGGCCCTCGGCACCCAAGGCGACCGCAGCTCGATCGCGTTCCTGATCGATGCGCTTTCGGACATGTCCAGCCATGTGGGCGCCGGCTATACCGCCCCCGGGCTGGAGACGACACGCTACTGGGCCAGCGAATCGCTCAAGAGACTTGCCGTCAGGGACTTTGGTTTTGTCTGGAATGCTCCGGAACGTGAAAGCAAAGAGACCACAGACCGCTGGAAAGACTGGTACCTCGGGAGGGATCGATAACATGCTGGCAGGTCCATACGGTAGCTCCGGGAAGTGCTCGAAGGCGCCGACCCAGTTCGCCAGCCGGGAGGGATTGCTTCATCCGTGGTGCCTCCTTGCGCTCGCCATCCTCTGCTCGTTCGCGCTTCTGGCCCCGTCCCGGGCTCATGGTGGCGCCCCGCCCGAGGTGCTTGCAGGAGCCATCCTTTTCGGAACCGTTTTCGAGAGCCTCGCAGACCCGGACGCGCTTGCGCGCCGTGACGTGCCGGATGAGGTGCGGCCCAGGATCGAGGCCTTTGCCGCGCGAGCAGAGGCATTTCGGTCCAGATTGCCCGAGGTCGAGAGACCACGAGGCCCGGAGGTGTGGGCCGTGGAGAAGAGGCGGCACATGGAGCGGGACATGGTCGCCCTGATCGACACCCCAGGAATCGAAAAGGCAGCCTGCGATTACGCCGCCGCCGCCGTGCTGGCCTACGAATGGGAGGGGTTCAGTGAGGTCCCGCTGAAAGAGGCTGCCTGTGCCGCGGATTTCCTGGCAAGCCATCCCACGACTCCTCTCAGGCCCTACCTGAATCTCTTCCTTGCCCACCGCTATCGGTGCGCGACCGAGATCCTGAGAGGGGAAAGGGGGGCGCGCGATGCAACAACCCGCGCCGCCGCAAACTACAAGGCCTGCCTCGAGGTCGCCTTGAAGGACCCGGATCCCCTGGTGCGGTTCGTTGCGGCGGACATGGAAAAGAGGCCCCACCTCTATCTCGAGGAGACGGAGGCCCGTCTGCAACGGGGGCCGGTCGGGGGCGCCCCGTGCCCGGATGCTGCGCTCCCCGGGGCGATCCAAGACCCCCGCGCTTGGGCCCTCGCGTGCTTCGTCATCTCCGCTGGTCCCGAAGCCGCCAGCCCGGGGACTCTATCCGAGTTTCAGGCGGACCTCTACGGCGAGGGCCAACCCGCACTCTTCATCGGGTCCACGGTTGACAGGGGAAACGCCGGCGGAATGCACTACGTGTTCAAGCAGGAGGGGTCGGCGTACCGCTACCTGGGCTCTCTCTTCCTGCACCCGAAGGCATTTGAGACGCTCGGGCCGGGCGCGGACGGGAATCCGCGCATGATCCGCTACCACCGCCTGGGTGCGGATGAGGGGCTGCTCCAGTCCGTCGTCTACGACGGCAAGTCCTTTGTCGTCACTCGATCGGAGAAGGTATTCGCGCAAGGGAGGGACAGGGCAAGATTCTGCGAGCTTTTCGAGCTCATGTGCCGGGAGGATCCCGAGCCAGGACCATTGACGGCGCGTGAGCCGCCCCTGCCGCTGCGGCGGGCCCTCGATCTCGCGGAGGGCAATGTCGAGGATAAGAGGATCGACCTTACCGGCCAGTACCTTCACTCCATCGGGCTCCGGTATGATGAAAACGCCAGAACATCTTACTGGCATGTGCAGTGGATGTGGTCCCAGCCCCGTATCGGCGGTGAGTTCGGTCTTCGCGTGTACATGAACGGCCAGGTCGTCCCGGCTCCACTCGGTCCCTGAGCCTTGCCCGGACGAGTCGGTTACGGGGTCGTCTGGGTCGCAGCACGGAGGAAGCATGTCTATGCGCAAAGCCTGCCACCTGCTGAAGGTGCTCCTCGGAGCTACGCTTGCCGCCGTCGGGCTGCGACCGGCGCCGCCTGTCCTTGCGTGCGAGTGTGCGTGGGCATTCGACGATGCGGCCAACCGGGAGGCGTCGCAGGAGATGCCTCTGCCGGATCTTCGTGCGCGGCTTGCGGCCGCGCGCGCCGAGGGCGCGTCCGCGCAGCGCCGGGCCCGCGTGACGTTCGCGGCCGAGCTTCAGGCCGGGGAATCCTTTGAGCGCCCCTTTGGCCCCGGTCTCGTCTTTCGCCTGGAGCCGGGGAAGGCCGGCTGGACCATCACCGTCAAGGAGCAGGGGCGGAACGAGGACCTCTCCCGCCTCACGCCACCGTTTCACTTCGTGCCCAACCCGCGCGACATCGAAGGCTGGCATTTCCGCAATGCCGACAACACCGGCCCCAACGAAGCCGGAGACAAGAACGTCAATGCCCCGGGCGAGATCCGGGGGTTCATCTTTTCCCCCGAGGTGGGTCGGACCGTCGCCGGTCCGCAGGCAAGAACCGCGCCTTCGCCCGAGGATATCGAGACCGTGCGCCGCTTCGGCCGGGGCACGCTGCGGATCCTTGAATACCGGCTCGACAACCTGGAGCCCGGAAAACAGGCGGGCATGGAATGGATGCGCTTCGAGGTCGAGCTCTCCTGGCCGGAAGCGACGGAGGGCAACAAAGTTCGGAGCTCGGCCCCGCAAATGACGGTCTCAAATGCCTCCTGATACAGCCTCCTCCGCGACGGACCGCGCCAGCTGTTCGCAGTGACCGGATCTGTCACAATCTCCCGGTAAATTTTTGAAGAAACCATCCGCCACCTGGGAGCGCCCGGAGTCTGCGCGAGCGCGGACTGCGATGGCGCGGCGCACGGTGCGGCACCGCGGGCCGCGCGAAAGGGGTAGTGGCTCCGCCCCTCCGGATCGTGTATAGATGGGCGCTCGGGACCTGAGAAAGGGCCTCGGCTCATGATATCAGGAGAAAGGGTCGGCATGGATCCGGGAGACGGAAGGAGCAGGCCGGGCGAGCTGAACCGGCTCGCGCAGGCGTTGTCCGAGGTCTGCAGGGAGCGCCGGATCGAGGAGAAGTGGCTCCTGGCGCCTTCGGTTCGGGTCGGGTTCCAATGGGTGGACCGGGTGGCGCGCTCCGGGCAGCCGGTGGTCAACGTCCGGGTGAAGACTCTGCGGCACATGGCCATGGAGCTCGCCGCGCCGGCCATGGACCGGCTGGGCGCGACCTTCCTGCGCGGGCAGCGCGCACAGATCCTCGCGGGCCGCGTGCTCGGGCGCCTCGCGGCAGCGGCCGGCAGCGAGGGGTACCTCACGCCCCTGAAGGCCGGTCCGGGCCTCCTCCGCACGCTGCTCGGTTGCTTGAGGGACCTGCGCCTGGCCGGAAAGAGGGCGGCGGAGCTCGCCGAAACATGTTTCGAAGTAGAGGCCAAGGGCAAGGAGATCCGGTTCCTGCTGGCCGAGTACGAGCGCGAGCTGGAGGATTCGAAGCTCCTGGACGATGCGGACGCGCTGCGCGAGGCGGCGGCCCGTCTGCGCCGGGACCCGGACGCGCTGCCCGCGGACGCCCGGCTCCTGCTGCCCGCGGACGCGCTCGGGCAGCTGCGCGCGCTCGAGCGCCTGCTCTGGGACTCGGTCCCGGAAGCGAGCAAGGTCGTCCTCGAATGCGACCTGCCGGCCCGGCGCCGTGAGGGTGACGCCACCGACGCCGCGCTCCTTTCCTGGGTGCTCCGGCCGGCGCAAGCACCGGCGCCGGCGGCCGACGGCACGGTGAAGATCTTCCGTGCCGTGGGAGAGGCGAACGAAGTGCGCGAGGTCCTGAGGCGATGTGCGGAGGAGAGGATCCCGCTGGACGAGGTGGAAATCCTCCACCCGGATTCCGAGACCTATGTTCCCCTCCTTTACGAGCGCGCCTGGTTGCTCGTGCCCGAAGACCGGGACGCTGTCCCGATGAGCTTTGCCGAAGGCATACCGCCTCGCTACTCCCGGCCGGCCAGGGCCCTTACGGGCTGGCTCGCCTGGATCCGGGAGGATTACCCCCAGTCGGTGCTCGTCCGCATGGTGCAGGACGGGCTCCTCGAGCTGGGGGAGGGGCTTCCCGGTTTCACCATGCTCGGGGCGATTCTCCGCTCCGTCCCGATCGGCGGCGGACGGGAGCGTTACCTCGATGCGCTCGAGCGTGAGATCGCCGCGACCGAGGTCGCCTGCCGCAGGGAAGAAGATGGCGCGCGCGGCGCGCGCGCGGCCCGCGAAGACGCCGGCGATGAGGGCCCCAAAGCGGCAAGGCGTCTTGGCGCGGATCCGCGTGAGAGGCTTTCGGCCCTGCGCGCCCTGCGCTCCCTGGCGGGCGATCTGCTGGCGTGCGAGGCCGCCGCCGTCCAAGGCCAAGGCGGCGGCGCGCCGCCGGGCAGCGGCTCGGTCCAGCGGAGCGCTCTCGAGGGGGCGCTGCGCTTCCTCGACGCTCGCGCCCGACGAGGGAGCAAGCTCGACGAGTACGTCCATGCACAGCTCGTACGGGAGATCCGGGATCTCGGCCGCGCTCTTGGAAGCGAAGACCTGCCGGGCCTGGACGTCCACGAGTGGCTGGCCGAGCTCAGCCGGTCTGCGCACGTGCTGGGTCTCGGCCCGAGGCCCGGGTGCCTGCACGTGGCGCCGCTCTCCTCGGGCGGCCACTCCGGCCGGAAGCACACCTTTATCGTGGGCCTGGACGACACCCGCTTCCCGGGCGCCGGCCTCCAGGACCCGTTGCTCCTGGATGGCGAGCGGGCGAGGATCTCCGCGGATCTGCCGACCTCCGCCCGCAGGCTGGCCAGGAGTCTCGAAGGCTTTTCCGAGCTCCTGGCGCGTCTTCGGGGAAAGGTGACGCTCAGCTACTGCTGCCGCAGCCTCTCCGACGATCGCGAGATGTTTCCGAGCCCGGTCGTCGTCTCCGCCTATCGGATCCTCTCGGGCGACCTGGAGGCCGACCTGGAGAAGCTCGTCGCGAGCCTTCCCGAACCGGCCTGCTTCGCACCTGTGACGCCGGGCCGGGCGCTCGACGGGAACGAATGGTGGCTCTCGCGGCTCTCGGCGGCCGGGGCTCCGCAGCGCCCGGAAGGAGTGATCGCCCGGCATTTTCCGCACCTCGGCCGCGGCTTCCGTGCACGCGACGCCCGACGCAGCGATCGGTTCACCGAGTACGACGGCTGGGTGCCGGCGGCCGGTGCGGACCACGACCCGACCGGCCCGGATGGGCCCGTCCTTTCGGCCAGCCGCCTGGAGAAGCTCGGGGCGTGTCCGATGGAGTACTTCTTTCGGTACGTCCTCGGGATCAGGCCTCTGGAAGAGACGCTCGTCGACCCGCACGCCTGGCTCCAGCCGGTCGCAAGGGGCGAGCTGCTCCACGAGGTCTTCCGCGATTTCATGAGCCGCCTGCGCGCACGGGATCTCCTTCCCGACGGCTCGCGGGACGGCGGACTGCTCCTGGCGATCCTCGAGGGAGCCCTCGCGCGCCGCAAGGGAGAGAAGCCGCCGCCCAGCCGAGAAGTCTTCGAGCGGGAAGCCAGGGAGCTCGGCGCGGCGGCGCGCATCTTCCTGCTGGAGGAAGAGGCCCACTGCAGGGGCAGCCGGCCCCTCTGCTTCGAGGCGGCGATCGGCCTCCCCTCCGAAGGTGAAGGGACGATCCTGGATACCCTCGAGCCGGTCACGATCGAGCTGCCGGGAGGGCAGCGGATCCGCGCGCGCGGCCGCATCGACCGCGTGGACGAGGTGCCTGAAGGCGGCGGGAAGCGGTACGCGGTGTGGGATTACAAGACCGGCTCGACCTGGAAGTACGCGGAGAACGGGCGCAGGAGGAGAGATCCTTTCCACCAGGGGAGGGTCGTCCAGAGTGCGCTCTACCTGGCCCTGGCCGAGGCGCGCCTGCAGGAGGCCGTCTGCGCGCAAGCCTCGGTGTCCCTGTTCGGATATTTCTTTCCGGCCCGCAGCGCCCACGGCGAGAGGATCCTGTGGAGCGCCCGTGAGCTGGCCGGAGGGGGCCTGATCCTGGCCCGGCTCTGCGAGATGATGCGGAGCGGCTGCTTCCCGTTCAGCGACGATCCGGGCGACGTGAGCTTCAGCGAATTCAGGGAGGCTTTCGGCGATCCGGAGGCAGCCGCCAGGGCCGTGAAGAGGAAGCTCGAGAACCCGGCCAACCGGGAGCTCGCGGCCTATCGCGCGCTCCGGGGGCCTGAGGGCGAAGAGCAGACAGCGTGAGAACGTTCCGGGCGACGCATGCGTTCGCCCCTACAGAAGAGGACCGCAATGGGGCGAGAATGAAGACGATGGACGGAATGACGGGAAGCACGGTGGCGGGCGGCGGGCTCTCTGAAGTCACCGCTCAAGCGCCCTCCGGAGCGCCCGATCAGGCCCAGCGCTCGCTGATCTTCACGGAGCTGGATCGCAACCTCCTGGTCGAGGCCGCGGCCGGCACCGGCAAGACGACCTGCATGCTGGGCAGGATGATCGCCCTCATCCGGACCGGCAGGTGCGAGCACCCCCGCAACCTCGCTGCCGTCACCTTCACGCGCAAGGCCGCGGCCGAGCTCAGGGCGCGGTTTCAGGTGAGCCTGGAGCAAGCGGTGCGCGGAGCCGAGGGCATCGAGCGGCGCAGACTGGAACAGGCGCTCGCGCACCTGGAGCAGTGTTTCATCGGGACGATCCACTCGTTCTGTGCCCGCCTGCTCAGGGAACGCCCGGTAGAGGCCGGGGTGGACGTCGGGTTCGAGGAGATCGACGAGGACGCGGACAACCGGCTCCGCAGGGAGGCCTGGAGCGAGCTCGCAGCCAGGGTCGCGGCCGACGATCCGCAAGGGCTGGGGCCCGAGCTGGATCGGCTGGGCTTCGACCTTTCCGATCTGGAGTGCGGTTTCCGGACCTACGCCGACTTTCCGGACGTCCATCACTGGCCCGTGCCCCGGGACGGGGGACGACTGCCGGACCTGAGCAGCGCGATCGCCTCCCTGCGCGCCTACGTGAGACACGTGGCCGGTTTCTGCGACCGCCTGCCCGGGGACTGCGGGAACGACAGCCTCATCCCTGAGCTGAGACGGCTGCCGCGCGTCTTCTCTCATTGTGACGATCTCGCCCGTCCGGCCCGCCTCATGGAAATGCTCGAGCTCTTCAACAAGAAGCGGCGCATCGTGTTCAAGGAATGGACCCGGGAGGGGGCCTTCACCAAGGAGCAGGCACGGGCCGAAGAAGGCCGGTGGAACAAGTTTCGGGAGGAAGTGGCCCTGCCGCTTCTCACGCGCTGGTACGAGCACCGCTACGGGCCGGTCATCCGGATCTTCGAGCTGGCCCGGGAGGTCTATGATCGCATGCGGCGCGAGCGGGGCCTTCTCAACTACCAGGACCTGCTCGTCAGGGCCGCGCATCTCCTGCGCGAGAATTCTCACGTGCGGATCTATTTCCGCGATCGTTTCCGCTTCCTCCTGGTGGACGAATTCCAGGATACCGACCCGGTCCAGGCCGAGGTCATGCTCCTGCTGACGGCGACCGATCCCGCCGAAAAGAGCTGGCGCAAGTGCCGGCCCCGGCCCGGCGCTCTGTTCGTCGTGGGCGACCCGAAGCAATCCATTTATCGTTTCCGCCGGGCGGACATCGTCACCTATAACGAGGTGAAAGAGATCCTGCGCCAGGGCGGCGCCGAAGGGAGTGAGGGGCTCGTCGTGAACCTTTCGGCCAATTTCCGGACGAGCGGCCCGCTCATCGACTGGATCAACCGGGTCTTCGGACCGGCGCAAGCAGCCGGTACGGCCCCGGCCGCCGGTGCGGCAGCGGACGGCGCAGGACCAGGGCCCGAGGAGGACGGCGGCGCCAGCTCGATGCTCCGGTTCCCGCAAGACGAATCCGACGTCTCGCCGGGCTACGTTCCCCTGCAATGCGGCCGGAGCGACCGCGAAAAAGGCGGGAGCGGGCCGCTCCAGGGGGTCTGGTGCCTCCGGGTGCCGGAGGACTCCTGCAGGAGAGACCTCGCCACCGACTACGAAGCGGAGCTGATCGCCCGCATCATCCGTCACGTCCTGGACTCCGGCGCAGGACCGGGAGCGGCGGCCGCACCGGGGGCAGGGACCCTGCCGCGGCCCGGTCCGGGGGCCGCCCGCCGGCCGGCCGCGGCCGGCCCCAAACAGGTCCTGGCCCCCCACCGCGCA
>JBFLZG010000038.1:40064-51436 GCA_040756235.1 bacterium
GGCCGGCCCGCGGCGGCGGCCCGGCCGGGGCCCCGCCGGCCGGCCGGCAGCGCCTTCCGACTTCATGATCGTGACCCGCAACCGAGCACGGCTGAGCGCCTACGCGCGCAAGCTCGAGGCCTGCGGCGTGCCCCACCAGGTCACGGGCGGCAGCGCCCTGAACGAGATCGGCGAGCTGCGGCTCCTGTACGCCTGCCTGAAAGCCGCAATCTGGCCCGATGATCCGGTCGCGCTGCTGGCTGTCCTCAGGAGCGAGCTGTTCGGCGTGAGCGACGCGGACCTCTACGCGTTCCGCAAAGCGGGCGGCAGGTTCTCCTGGCAGACTCAGGTTCCGGAAGAGCTGCGCGAGACCGCTTCCGATGAGGCCCTGCGCTCGTTTCAGGACGCCTTTGCCAGGCTCAAGAAGTATGGACGCTGGCTCGCGAGGCTTCCGCCCGTGTGCGCAGTCGAGAAGATCGCGGCCGATCTGGGCCTCCCGGCCCTGGCCGCCTCCAGGCCGGGCGGCGGCGTGGAGGCGGGGAGCCTGGCCAAGGCGATCGAGATCCTTCGGGGCCTCCGGGGCCAGATGTGGACGAACGTTCAGCTCGTCGAATGCCTCGGCGCCCTGCTCGAGAGGGATCCGTGCTACGACGGCATTTCCGCCCGTTCCGAGGAGGGGAACGTCGTCCGCATCATGAACCTCCACAAAGTCAAGGGGCTCGAAGCGCCGGTCGTTTTTCTCGCCGATCCGTCCGGCGAATGGGATCATCCGGCCGAGCTTCACGTCGACCGCTCGGGCGACAGAATCGCGGGCTACATGGCTGTCCTTGGCGAAAAAAAGGGCAACCGCCCGCAATCGGTGCTGGCTCAACCCGAGGGCTGGGACCGCCTCGCGGAGAAAGAGAAGCGCTTTGCGGAGGCGGAAGCTTTGCGGCTGCGCTACGTGGCGGCCACGCGGGCCGGCTCTGCCGTGATCATCACCCAGAAGACCGGGAAAAAGAACGCGAACCAGTACAACCCGTGGAAATATTTCGCGGGGCTCCTGCCTGCCGAAGCCGAGATCCCGGACCCCGGCCCTCCGGGGGGCCCCGCGGCCCCCCCGGAGGGCGAGATCTCCTGTGACGAGGTTTCGGCCGCAGAGGAGGCGATCGCCGGAAGGGTGGCGGCCTGCTCGGCTCCGACCTGTGCCCTGCGCAGGGTGAAGGAGTACGCCTCGGAGATGGCCGCGGCCGCAGTGCCTGTCCCCGGCGGAGGTCCCGCGCCCGCAGCGCGCCCGGCTTCGAGCGAGGTCCCGGACGGCTCGCCTGACTCCCCTCCGTTGCGCCCGGGGTCGCCTTGCGCGGCTCCCGCCGGCGCGCCTGCCGTCCTGTGCGGTGCGCAGCACGAGGACGGTGATAGCGGCGCGGAGGCCACCCGTCCCGAAGGCGTGCAGCGCCGCGTGGAGGATCCGTCCTTTCCCGACGGCGAGCACGGGATCGAGTGGGGGACCGCGCTCCACTCCCTCCTCGACCTGGCGGCGCAACGGCCGGCAGCCGGCCTCCTGGGTCCGGCCGAGGCCGCGCTGGCCGAACAGGGCCTCGACGTGGGGCTTGCCCAGCAAGCCGTCGAGCAGGTCCGGGCCGTCCTCTCTTCCCCTCTCTGGCAGCGCGCCCTCCGGAGCCGCAAGCGGCTGACAGAAGTTCCCTTCGAAGTGCTCGCGGAGGGCGAGGGCGAGCCGCTGCCGACCCTCCTGCGCGGCGCCATCGACCTGGTCTTCCTGGAGGAAGACGGCTGGGTCATCGTCGACTACAAGACCGATCTCGTCAGGGGCAGGAGCCCGGAGCGTCTCGTCCGGGAGTACGCTCCCCAGGTCCGTCTCTATGCGGAGGCCTGGGAGAGGTCGACCGGCGAGCCGGTCCGGGAAGCCGCGCTGTACTTCCTGCGCGAAGGCCTCTACCTACCGGTCGGCGGCCGAAGCTCTGATGGTTGATCCGTTACCTCGGCAGGACTTGGCTATCCTGTAAGCCTGGGCCGCGCCCCCGACCTGAAGAAGGCCTTCGAAAAACGCCCGCCCGGAGAGACGTTAACAGCCTCCTGAATCTTCCGGCATGCCCGTCACATCTAGAACGGAGGTGAAGGAGACCCCTTCAGCGCGAGGGGAAGGACCACCTTCAAACATGGGAGTTCGAACATGGCAAATCCGCAATTACCAAGACGAGAACGGCGCGATGCGAATTGGGCATGGTGGCTGATTGGGTTGGCGGTCCTGGTCGGGATCGGCTACTGGATCTATACGGGCTACAGCGGTGACTCGATGCGCGAGCAACGGGCAGAGGCGCCAACGGTCCGGTCCATTTCAGAAAATCCGCGGGACTATTACGGCCAGACGGTCACCGTGAACGGCACGGTCGATGATGTCATCGGAACCCGTGGCTTCACCTTGGGCGAGGGGATCGTGGTGCTGCCCGAAGGGCCGCAGGTCAGTGAGAGCAGGAAGTTCCAGCCTGGTGAAGTCGTGCAGGTGACCGGCACGGTCATGGAACTGACGGGCGATCTGAAGAAGCAGATCGGCGAGGAGGTCAACCAGAAAGGCCCGGTCATCATGGCGTCCCGGATCGACTTGAGCCCTGCCGGACAGGCCGAGCGGGAGCAGGGTGGAGCAGCCGCTCCGGGTGCCGGTGGCACAGGGACGGAGGCACCCTCGCCTCAGTCAGGCCAGCAGGAGCAGCCGGATGCCGGAACGTCCGGCCGCTGAGCCGTAACGGGTCTGTTAACGTGAGAACCTGACAGGCAGGGGCACGGCGTCTTGCCGTGCCCCTATATTCACGAGCTCCGGCTCGTTCTCGGGTGAGAGGCTGCGTCACAAGCTGACAACCAGGCGGAGGGACCGGCGTGGCCCGCGCCAAGTCACAGCGGGGCCTCTTCCAGAATCAACCGCTCCCAGCCTCTCATCCTGGGCATCACCGGTGGAATTGCGTGATGTGGCGGGACCTGGACCTCCGCCGGTTCGGGCGGATGGTCCGCGCTTGCCGACCTTCGTGTTCCCTTCTTGAAGAACAGGTTATAAAGAGTCCAGTCCAACCGGCTCCCGGAGCCGAACCCGGGGAAGCGCGCGAGCAAGGACCGGAGCGAATAGAACTGCTCCAGGGCGTTCGCGTGCCCATCCCGGATCTCCTCCGCAGTCAGCCCGAGCGGCCGGAACACGAGATTCCTCTGGTCGTACCTGTCCCAATCATACGTGGTGATCCGCCCTGCGTTGAGCATCTCGAACCAGATCCGGCTTCCCGGGTAGGGGGTCCGTATGGAAAAGGAGCCAACGTCGACGCCCGCACGGATGGCCAGTTGAACCGTATCCTCGAACACCGACGGACGGTCGTGATCGAATCCGAAGACGAATTGCCCGAACACGAGGATCCCGGAGCTCCGGACCTTCTCCACCAGTAACGGGAACGCCTCCAGCCGGCGCCACGGTCTGTGGCCGTTCTGAGCGGCTTCTCGGAAGATCCATTCGAAGCCGATGGCCAGCATGTAGCAGCCGCTCTCAGCGGCGAGATCCAGCAGTTGCTCGTCCAGGAGACTGCGGCTGTCCACCGAGGCCTGCCACCGGATTCCCATGCCCCTCAGGGCCTGCATCAGTGTCAGCGCGCGGGTGCGGGAGCAAAAGAGGTCCGGGTCGCTCAGGATGATCTGACGCTCCCCTGCCGAACGGATGTCGCGCAGGACCTCGTCGATGGGACGGGACCGAAGAGCGAGCCCGTTCAGCAGGTGCTCGGTGCAGAAGGAACAGCCGTGGGGGCATCCCCGGGAGGTCTGAATGACGGCTCGATTCAGATAGCGATGCGGCTTGAGCAGGTCGTAGCGCGGAATCGGGATCCCGGCCAGGGAAGGAAGCTCCCCTGCTTTGTAAATGCCCCCCAGGCGGCCTCCTTTCAGATCCTCGAGGACCCTCTCCATCACCCCCTCCGCTTCCCCGACGACCACCGCATCCGCATGCTGAAGCGCTTCGGTGGGCATGAAGCTCGGATGCACGCCGCCCAGGATGACGGCCACTCCCCGGCTGCGGAAAGCATCGGCCAGCTTGTAAGCGCGCTTCACGTGAGAGGTCACGGCCGAGATGCCGACGAGGTCGGCCTTGAGCGCGAAGTCGACGGGCTCCACGTTTTCGTCCGTCAGCACGACCTCGTACTGATCCCGCGGGACCAGGGCCGCTACCGCCACGAGCCCTGCAAGAGGGGCGCAAAGGGCCCGATTCAGGTAGATCGGACGGGCAACCACCGCGTCCGTTCTCGGACTGATCAGATGGATTCTGCGGGTTCGCATGTTTTTCCTCCAGCGATCGGCGGCGTGAGAGGCAGGGGGTCCCCGCGGGACCTCGAGGTCGAGCGCCGCGATGAAGGATCCACTATCAGTTTAGGGGGCATCGCCGGCAGGGAAGAATCAGGTGGATTCCGTAGCCGGTACGAATTCGTAACTTATTTTTGAATCGAAATGATTGTATGTGCGCCGGGCTTGTCGGAGGTTGGCACGGCCGCTCTTGCTCGGCCGACAGGACGCGGTGTCGCAGTCGGTGAGCCGCGGGAGCGGGATCTTCAGGTGCGCGTCTTCAAGGATGCGCTTGACTCCGGCGGAACAAGGAGGCTATGACGGCTCGGGGGCGGCCGGACCTGCCGCGATCTCTCCACTTTACGCGCAGAAGATGACGTACCCTGGATGCGGTGCCTCCATGGACACACGGGTGGGCAGTTATCTGGGAACCGAGATCGGCGGCAAATGGTGGAAGCGGTTCCGACGGGACGGGTTTTTCGCCCGGGGAAACGGCGAGTACTGGCTGGATGACCGGGCGCTATGCTTCCGGCGCTACCTCACCAAGGCCCCTCTGATCATCCCCTTCGAAAAGATGACGGGCCTCCGGCTCGGCACCTGGCACGCCGGCAAATGGGTTCTCGGCAAACCGATCCTGAAAGTGCTCTGGAGACACGAAGGGCAGGAGCTGAGCTCCGGCTTCTATGTCTCGAAAGCGGACGAGCTCATCAGAGAGGTCGAGGCCAGGATGGCGCCGTCGACCCGAGCGAGGTAGTACCCGGCCCGTCTGCGAAGGGCGCGCGAGCCGGAGGACGAAATGTCGCGGACATTGCGAGGGAGCCGAAGGCGACCGAAGCAACCCCCCTGAGTCCGGGAGGTTGCTTCGCCGAGCTCGCAATCTCCGGATCTTTCAGAGCCGCCCCTCAGTCTTCGTCGTCCCGGCCCGTCTGCGAAGGGCCGCCAGAGCAGGCCGCACCGGGGGCCGGAAGGTAGCGGTCTTCGTAGGTGCCGTCTCGACAGCGCTCCCGGTATACCGTCTCCTCCTCCCCCCCGGTGCCCCCCACGAGAAATCTTGCCGGCGCGGAAAGCAGTCGGTCCGGACGCAGGACAACGACCCCGATGTCGTCCGTCCTCGGGGTGTGCAGGTCGATGCTCTCCACGATCTCGTCGGCTACTCCTTCGATGGGATGGCGGGCGGACAAGCGCGCGATCGATTCGCTCGTGGTCGCGTTCCCCTCGGAGCCCAGGTCAGAGATCCCGTCCGTGGCGAGGATGAACACCGACTCGTCCGGAAGATCGATTTCGTCGATCTGGAAGTAGCGTTTGGATCTTCCGACCATCCAGAAGTTGTTGGTCGTAAGCTGCCTGCACGAGCCCGGTCGAGCGTCGACCTGGAACAGCAGGCTGTCCCCGGTGTGCAGCAGGATGCCCCGGGCGCCCTGCCGTCGGGTTCTCGCGATCAGGAGCCCCGTGAACGTGCAGCTTTCGGTGTAGGGGATCTGCTCGAGGGTAGCCCCGGCCTGGGCGAGGAATTCGTCCCGTGCGCTGCGGAACGCCGCGGGCGAAAGGAAGATGCCGGGGTCCAAGGGCCGGATGCGGTCCAGCCCTTCGGCGAACCTGGACAGAAAATGATAGGAGGCTGCCGGGTTGCGGCTCGCTCCGTCCGAGACCGCGAAGAAGCCCTTGTGGAAATCCATGAGGATGCAATCGCCCATGCCGCCCGCCGGCGCATGGACCGTGCCCGCTCTCACCCGTCCGCTCGCGACACGGGGACAGCGGACCGATCGTTTCCGGGCATTGAAGAGCACGCTTGAGCTCGTCACTCCGGTTCCCATCCGTTCGGGCGCTTCGGGGCACTGTGCCGCTGGCGGGGCGAGTCGCGTGCTGGCAGCAGCCTCCTCCGGCCGTGGCGGTTCAGCCCGGATCCACGATCTCGAACCAGCGGATGTCGCGGATGTTCCCCTGCATTTCCGCAGGGTCCTTGAACACCGCCCGGACCTTCATCCCCACCCGGATCCTGGCCACGTCGGTTTCATGAATGAGATGGGAAAAGATCGTGTCCGAGCCGTCGATGCGGATGTAGCCGTAGGTGTAGGGAATGGGGCGCTGCTCGCCGGTGTCGGGGTCGATGAAAGGGTAGTTCACCACCGAGAAGGCGGTGATCTTTCCGGTGTCGGGCAGGCGCACGATCTCGTCCAGCTCCAGGAAGCACGGCCCGCAGATGCGGCGCGGCGGCACGTAGACCTTGCCGCACCCGGGGCACCGGCTGCCGACGAACCGGCGGCTCCTTTTCATCTCATGAAAGAACAGGCTCCCGTACTTGCCGATCGACCACTCGTACGGCATCGGGTTGGCCCAGGTGACCGTCAGAAGCCTGCTATAGTCCCGCTCGGTCCCCATCTCGCACCTCGTTTCCAGCCAGCTATCAGGGACGTTCAGAGCTCAGGATCACCACGTCCGACCAGAAGCAGCCGCCGAACCCGGTGGCCAGGGCGTTGTTCACCACGCTCGGGACCTGGCGCGGCCCGCCCCTGCCCATGACCTGGAGCGCGGCCTCGGCCACCCTGAGGAGCGCGGTCGCGCCGATGCAGTTGGTGCTGATCACGCCGCCCGAGGGGTTGACCGGGATCTTGCCGCCCATGTCGGTGTGCCCGTCGCGCACGAACTTCGGCCCTTCTCCGGGGCCGCAGAAGCCCAGGTCCTCGATCCACTTCAGGCCCGCATACGAGTAAGGAAGGTAGAGCTCCGCCACGTCCAGCTCCGCGGTGGGCCGCGTGATGCCGGCCCGGGCGTACGCCTCTTGCGCAGCTTTCCGGAGGGACTCCAGCCCGGCATCGTAGTTGGCGTCGCCGAACCAGGTGTAGGTGTGGCGCACCGCGCAGGACCTGATCCACGCCGGCCGTGGCGCGATCTTCCGGGCCACCCCGTCCGCTGCAAAGACCACGGCGCAGGCGCCGTCCGTTCTCGGGCACACGTCCAGGAGCTTGATCGGCCAGGCGAGCATGGGCGAAGCCATCACGTCCGCCACCGTGATCGGCTTCCGGAGGTGCGCATACGGGTTGTTGAGCGCGTGGTTGCGGTCCCGGACCGCGACCCGGGCCGCGTCCTCCTGGGTGGCGCCGTACTTCTCCATGTAGGCGCTCGCCTCGGTGGCCAGGCTCGGAATGGCGCCCGAGTAAGAGAAGCGGTCCCAGATCGGGTCGCTGCAGGTGACGATCGCCGCAGTCGTGTCGCTCTCGGAGTTCTTCTCCCAGCCGATCGCGAGCACCCGGTCGAACAGCCCCGAGGCGACGTGGTAATAGGCCGCGATCGCCACCGAGGTGCCGGTCGTGCCCCCCGTCGTCACCTTCAGGATCGGCTTCAGATAGCCGCCCGAGCCTTCCACGCTCCAGGTGTCGACGTAGTTGACCGACTCGAAGTGGTCCATGTTCCCGATCACGATCGCATCGATGTCCCGGATCGTAAGCTCGCAGTCCGCCAGCGCCCGGCTCACGGCCTCGTGGATCAGCTCCCTGCCGTTCACGTCGGGCCGGTGGCTGCGGTGCTCGCTCTGCCCGGTCCCCACGATGGCCACCCGTCTCGCCATGGCTCGCCCCCTCACCCGTCCCGGCCCAGGACCCAGACGCAGTGGCTCTGCCCGCAAGGGCCGTTGATGCCGTGGGCCAGCGCCGTCTTCGCCCCTTCCACCTGGCGGCCGCCGGCCTCGCCCCGGAGCTGCAGGACCGCCTCGATCAGCCGCGCCAGCCCCGCAACCAGCACGGCGTGCGCCGACAGCACCCCACCGGACGGGTTCACGGGCAGGCGGCCGCCCGGGGTCGTGACCTTCTTTTCGATCAACCGGCCGCCCTCGCCCGGCGCGCAGAACCCCATCCCCTCCAGCCAGAGCGGCTCCATGTAGCTGAAGGCATCGTAGAGCTCGACCACGTCGATCTCGTCCGGGGGGCTGTGGATGCCCGCCATCTCGTAGGCCCTGCGGGACGCGTCCCCCAGCGAGAGCGGGTTTGCCAGGTCGCGGTCCCCCAGGAAGTAGTCGTCGGCGCAGTGGGCCACGCCCTTCACCCAGACCGGCTTCGGCCGCGCTTTCCTGGCCATCTGCTCGTTGGCGATGATGACCGCCGCCGCCCCGTCGCTCACCGGCGAGCAGTCCAGGAGCTTGATCGGGTCCGCGATCTTTCTCGAGCGCATCACCTCCTCGACCGTGAGCTCCAGCGGCAGATGGGCGAACGGGTTGTTCCGGGCGTTGCCGTGGTTCTTGACCGAAACCCGGGCAAAGGCCTCCTCCGGGATGCCGTAGCGCTCCATGTAGACGTTGGCCTGCAGGGCCGCGGCCGAGACCGCCTCGATCCCGAGGGCGCGCTGGTAGATCGGGTCGAACATGCCGTTGGTTACGGCCCGCATGTCCCCTTCGCTCCCTTTGGAGTGCGCCACGACCAGCGTGGTGCGGAAGCCGGAAAGGACCCGCATCGCGCCGTAGAAGGCACCGAACGTGCCGTCGCCCTCGACGGTCGAGATGTTCTTGTCGCAGCCCCCCGCGGCCTCCCCGACCGCCATGGAGGAGATGGTCCTGCCGTCCAGGAAGTCGTTCGAGACGGTGATCACGTTGTCGATCTCCGCGAGCGTGAACCCCGAGTCCTCCAGCGCCCGGCACGTCACCTCGTAGACGAGATCATGGAACGTCTCGTCCTTCTTGCGCCCCTCGTACCTGGTCTGCGCCACCCCCGCGATCGCGATCCTGTCCATCTGCCACCTCGCGCTTCAGCCTCGGACGATCCGGAAGGAATCGATATCCAGAATGTGGCCCGTCCTCTGTTCCTTGAATACGGCCCGGACGCGGGCACCGGTTTTCAATCGGTCGAGGTCCTCCCTGATCAGGTGCAGGAGCGAGACGTCCGCCCCGTCGAGCCGGATCAGGGCATAGGCAAAGGGCGGCTGGACCGGCTGAAGAGGGTGCTCGAAGCGCACCAGCGTGTGGGCGGTCACGACGCCCTCTTGCGAGAGCTCGACCCACTCGTCCGTATCCACGAAGCAGCGGCCGCAGTTCTTACGCGGCGGCACGAAGACGGTCCGGCACCGCGGGCAACGGTTCCCCAGGATCTTCTTCTCGTCTCTGAGGGCGATGAGAAACCGGCTGCCTACCTCCCCGACCCACCAGGTGTACGGCACCCGGATCTGCCCCTTGAGCGTGAGTCCCTCGACCTCCTTGAGCCACGCTGCTTTCATCGCGCTCACCTCGGATTTGCGCAATTTCGCGGATCACCTCGGGAAGGGCGACGCATGCGTCGCCCCGGCAACGTCCACCCTGTCCTGTAGGGGCAGGGTCTCAAAACTGCCCTGCGCGTTCCGCGTCATTCCGGCGAACGAGGGTGTGTCATAAATCCGGTCAGACCCTCGTGCGACCACTCATTCCGGAGGACTCGGAGGCGCGGCCGCATGCTCTCCGTCATTCCGGCGCAGGCCGGAATCCAGTCCCTGCGCCCACGTGATTGCAGCTGCCGGTGATGCACCCTTCTGGATCCCGGCTCGCACGCGCTCCGCACATGGGCCGGGATGACGGAAAGACATCGAGCCTCACACCCGCAACAGGACCGCCTCTCCCTGGGAGAGCCCGCCGCAGATGGCGGCCACGCCGCGTCCGCCTCCCCGCCGCCTCAGCTCGTACATCAGCGTCATCGTCACCCGGGCGCCGCTCGCGCCCACCGGGTGGCCCATGGCAATGGCCCCGCCGTTCACGTTGGTCTTGCGCTGCAGCTCCTCCCATTTGCCCGGAGCGTCCTTTGCCAGGATCTTGAGCGAGACCAGAGTGACCGCGGCAAAAGCCTCGTTGATCTCGATCAAGTCCATCTCGTCGATGGTCTTGCCGGTTCTTGCAAGCAGCTTCTCGATCGCGATGGCGGGCACGCAGGCCATGTACTTGGGCGCCCCCGCCGCGCACTGCACGGCCTCGATCGTTCCCAGTGGCTCGAGCCCTTTCTCCTGCGCCTTCCTGCGGGTGGTGATGAGGATCGCCGAAGCGCCGGAGTTCATGCCCGGCGCGTTGCCGGCCGTGACCGTGGGGCTGCCGTAGACCGGCTTGAGCTTGGCGAGCTTCTCCAGGGTGGAGTCCTTCCGGGGCTGCTCGTCACGCTCCATGAGGATCGGGTCCCCCTTGCCCTGCGGCACCGGGAGGACCATGAGCTCTTCACCCACCTTGAACTTGCCTTCTTCGAACGCCTTGAACCAGCGCTGGTGGCTCTGCATGGCCCAGCGGTCCTGCGCCTCGCGCGAGACCCCGTACTCGACCGCCACCTCTCCCGAGTCCGTGGCCACCGGCGCGAACCCCTTGCGGCCGTACCCCAGCTCGAACAGCACGTCCTC
This sequence comes from bacterium, assembly GCA_040756235.1. GTDB lineage: Bacteria > Desulfobacterota > DSWW01 > DSWW01 > DSWW01 > JBFLZG01. The sequence continues at coordinate 50,679 of JBFLZG010000038.1, forward strand.
GAGCGCGACCGGGCCGAGCCGGCTGCCCCAGCGCACCTTGGCCGCGCTGGCGATGAGCGGCGTGTTGCCCATGCTCTCGGCCCCGGAGGCAATGACGATCTCGGCGCTGCCCGCCCGGATTGCCTGGTACCCGAGCCTGAGGGCGGTCATGGAGGAGCAGCAGGCGCGGTCGATCGTGAGCGAGATCGACCCGGCCGGAAAACCGGCCAGGAGCGTCACCTGGCGCGCCGGGACGTTCGTGTAGATGGCGTACTCGGCCGGAATGCAGGTCCCGTAGTAGACTTCGTCCACCTCGGCCGGGTCGAGACCGGTCCGCCTCAGGACCTCCTTGAGCACGTGCACCGCCAGATCGAAGCTCAAGGTCGTCTTCAGGATCCCGTCGAATTTTCCGAAAGGGGTGCGGACCGCTTCCACGATCACCACATCGTCCGGACTCTCCTGGGCATGCATGGGGCAGAATCCCTTCTCTCTTTTATCCGGCGCAGACCTGAATCCGGTCCCTGCTCCGTCAGACCGTCATTCCCGCGAAAACGGGAATCCCGCAGTAACCCGGATCCAGGTACGGGGCTTTCCGGAGATTGCGAGCTCGGCGAAGCAACCTCCCGGACTCAGGGGGGTTGCTTCGGTCGCCTTGGGCTCCCTCGCAATGTCCGCGACATTTCGTGTCCACGGCTCGCGGCCGCACTGCGGCCTTGGCCGGGGATGACGGAAAGAGCCGCCACCTTGCCGGGCGACGCATGCGTCGCCCCTTCAGCGCC
>JBFLZG010000039.1:0-18103 GCA_040756235.1 bacterium
GCTGGAGAAATCGAAACAAGCAAAGGAAACATGAACGTTGTTATAAAACCGGCTCGGTCCCCCCCGGGGGGGACCGAGGGTGCCACGGAGGGGAACGGGAACTTTAATTGTCGTCGCCGGGAAGAATTCTTGACGTTGATCACCCCTCTCGCAAAGGGGGGTCGGGGGGGATTTCAGTGCCCATCAAACCCCGTCATTCCCGCGAAAGCGGGAATCCCCATGCTTCATGGGATCCCGGCCCCCGCCCCCATTTGACTTGAAAATTCCCGCTCCCCTATGCTGCTCCGCACATTCGACCCCTGACGGCACCACGCACGAAGGAGCGACATATGGCCGACGCCGCACCCGCGAAGCCGATCAACTTCCTCGAGATCCATGCGGTTAACCACCCGGACAAGACCGCGGTCATCGGCCTGGAGCGCTCCCTCACCTACGCGCAGCTCCGACAGAGGGCCCGGGCCCTGGCATCCCGCCTGCACGCCATGGGGCTCAAGGCCGGCGACCAGGCCGCGATCATGACCTACAACCTTCCCGAGTGCTTTGAGATCGCCCAGGCCCTGTTCTACCTCCAGGTCGGCCAGGTGATGGTCGGCTACCGGATGAAGGCCCCCGAGATCGAGTACATCGTCGACAACTCGGACTCCAAGGTCCTGTTCTTCTGTCACGAGTTCGCCGACCGGATCCTCCCTTTCAAGTCGAGATATCCGAAGCTTCTGCCGGGCGGCTTCGCGAGCTTCGGGGGCTCCGCTGCGGGAGCGGCGGACTACGAGGACCTCTTTCGGGACCCGCCCGACGTGGACCTGGACAACCTGCCGGCGGCCCTGGAGGTGGGCAGCTCGATGATCTACACCTCGGGTACGACCGGCAAGCCCAAGGGGGCCGCCCGCAAGACCGACTTCATCAACCGCCCCGGAGTCCTGAATTATCTCTCCGAGACGATCCGCTTCCTCAAGATGGGCCCGGACGAAGTGCACCTGGTCTGCTGTCCTCTTTATCATTCGGCCCCCGCCTACTTCAGCATCGTGAATTCAATCCTGGGCGGAACCGCAGTGCTCCAGCCGCGCTTCGACCCCCTCCAGTTCCTCGAGCTGGTCGACCGGCACAAGGTGACATCGGTTCACCTGGTCCCGACCATGGTGGCACGGCTCCTTCGGCTGCCGGAAGAGGCGACCAAGAAGCTCGATGTCTCGAGCCTGCGGACCGTGATCTGCGGGGCCGCGCCCCTCATTCCGGAGTACAAGCTCGGCTTCCTCGACCGCTTCGGGGACTGCCTGTACGAATACTACGGCTCGACCGAGACCGGCGTGAACACCCTCATCTCGCCTCAAGAGATGCGCGAGCGCCCGGCGAGCGTGGGAAAGGCCTTTGCGGACAACGAGCTCCTCGTTCTCGACGAGGCGGGCAACCCGGTGCGGGACGGCCGGCGCGGGATCCTCTATATGTACAACTCGATCATGATGGAAGGCTACTACAAGAACGAGCGGGCCACGATCGAGACCTTCCGGGGCAAGCACATGACGGTCGGAGACGTGGCGGTCCGTGACCGGGAGGGCTACTACTACATCGTCGACCGAGTCAAGGACATGATCATCCGGGGCGGCGTGAACATCTACCCGGCGGAGGTCGAGGGAGTCCTGAACAGCATGCCGGGCATCTCGGATGCGGCCGTCGTGGGCAGGCCCGACCGCGAGCTCGGGGAGGTCGTTGCCGCCTTCGTCGTGCTCGATCGCTCTCGCCCGGTCACGGTCACGGAAGAGGACATCCGGAGGCGCTGCGGCGAGCGCATGGAGAACCACAAGATCCCGGCCACCCTCGTCTTCGTGGACGAGATCCCCCGCACACCGACCGGCAAGATCCTCAAACGCGAGCTGCGCGAAAGGCTGAAGGAGATCGCATAAGCGAATTACATTCCCTGCTGCCTTTCACCCGACATAGAGCGAAACGGCAAGACAGCAAGGCTCCCGAGCGCACTGGCTTCGCTGTGCTATAATGTTGGCGACAATCCAGGTGGGGGGTGACAGGAGGTGAAGACATGTTCATCAAAGAGGCAGAGCTGTTTCACGATATCCCTTCCCACATCATCGATGAAATTGCGGCAGTGGCCGAGGAGGAGATCCTTCCTGCGGGCCAGGTCGTGTTCCGTGCAGGAGAAGTCGCCGAATCGCTCTACATTCTGGAGGACGGCTGGGTGAATCTCGCCGTCGGAGGAGCGGGGCTCTTGTCCATGCCGGTAAGTCCCGGAGATGTCTTTGGGTGGTCTGCTCTGGTCGAGCCCAACCAGTATACGGCTTCGGCCGAGTGCCGTACTGAGAGCACGGTCATCAAGGTGGACGCGAACCGCCTCATGCACATACTCGAAAAGCATCCCGCAGAGGGATTCAAGGTGATGCGGCGTCTGGCCGGGCTGATCGCCTCGCGCCTCCTGAGGAGCTACCAGGAGATCGTGGGCTCTCGCGAGACGAGTCAGATGCCGTCCTACGGCTGATCTCCAGAGCGTGCCCCCAGCTGAATGAGCGATAGCGGGATGCCTGAGCTTGGGTGCGTGCGGAGCAAGGGCGTCTTCAGCCACGACACCGCTTCTCCGTGAACAGGGCCATGGCGTATCGCCGGTTCCTCACTCTCGATCTGCCGGATGCCCAGGAGGAAGGTCGCAACCGGCCTGGCACTAGATAAACCGACCTGCATTGTAAGCAAGGACTTCTTCGGCTTCCTTGACGATCCGGTCCAGCAATTCCTGGCAGAAGACCGTGTCATGGACGAGCCCGATGGACTGACCTACAGGAACGAGGCCGGTATCCATCTTCCCTTCCAGCCAGATATCATCCCCGTACTTCCCTGATATGAGAGGGACGATCTCATTCAGCCCGCCGCCCTTGGATTCGATCTCCATGACCTTCCGGATGGAATCGTTCAGCAACGCTCGGCCCTGCAATCCGATCGTGTTTCCATACAAGACGGTCTCGTTTTCATTTCGACGAATGAGCTCGTCGTGGACTTTTTGATGCGTCCTGCACTCGTGGGTATTGATGAAGCGGGTCGCCATGAGAATCCCTTCGGCCCCCAGGCAAAGGGCGGCGGCCAGGCTTCGTCCATTGGACATGCCGCCCGCGGTAATCACGGGGATGCTCAGCTCTTCCACCATCCGAGGGGTCAGCACACTGGTGGCCACGTTTTCGTTCAACGGATGGCCTCCTTCCTCCACCCCGGCGGCAATCACGCCGTCGTACCCGGCCTCTTCCGCGTGTTTTCCATGCTTGACCGAGCCCACCTTGTGAAACAGTCTGACACCCGCGTCTTTCAGCTTTCTGAAGTACTTTCCTCCCTCGAATCGGTCGAGAGGGACTCCGCCGATCTCCATGGCCGGGATTCGCTCTTCGGCGCAGGCGTCGAAATAAGCCATGTACTGCTCCGGACCCAGGGCAATGGACGGCAGCAAAGTCACATTCACGATGAACGGCTTGTCGGTGAGCTCCCGCACTTCCCGGATGGCCGCTTTGAAGGACGCTTTGGTGTCGTACATGGCCGAGGTGAGGTTTCCCAATCCACCTGCATTCGATATGGCCGCGCAGAGGGGAGGATAAGCCAAGCGCATCATGCCGCCGCACACGATCGGATACTTGATCCCGAGCATTTGGGTCAATCTTGTTCTGATCACCGGAGGCTCCTTTCCCTCAGGCTTTCCAGTACTTCCGGGCCGACAGTTTCCGAAGGATTTCGTCCGCTTCGGCTACGATGTCGTCGATGATCCTCTTGACCGGCTTGATTTCACTGATCCGTCCGCTGACCATGCCCAGAGGAAGGATTCCTTCCTCCACGTCGCCCGTATTCATCGCCGTCAATCCGCCGAGCCCCAGCCCTTCGCTTGTCTTGGCCATGAACCTGGTGATCCCTTCGGCCCCTTCTTTTTGCTCGATCTCCAGTATCTTCTGGGTCCGACGGTTGCGAACCGCACGGACCGGATCGCCGAGGGACATCAGGATGTAGTCGGTCTCGTTGTATTCCATCTGCACAAGTCTTTGCTTGACTCTAGGATGGATGATGCACTCTTCGGATGCACAGAATCGCGTTCCCATGTAGACGGCCTCGCCGCCCATGGCCAGAACGACGACCAGACCCCTTCCATCGCAGAACCCGCCGCCGATGGCCACCGGAACGTCCACCTTATCCACCAGAAGGGGCCCCACGACGCTCGTGGCATTCCGTTCCGCCCCAGGGTGTCCGCCCTCTTCGGAACCGATGATGGTGAGCGCATCTGCCCCCAGCCTTGCCGCCTTCACGCCGTCCCTGATTCGGGCCACCTTGTGGATCCAAGGAATTCCGAGGCCTTTGATTCGCTTCAACCACGGTTCCGGGCTTCTGGCGGAGGTTTCGATCGCAGGCACTTTGTACTTTTCGATCAAGTCAAAGACCCGTTCAAACCACGTCGCATCAATCATGGGAAACAGTGTAACGTTGATGCCGAAGGGTTTGTCCGTCAAGTCCTTGACCTTCTTGATCTCCTCTTCCAACTGCTTCACATCATCGAGCCATTGAATGGCGCACATGAAACCGATGCCGCCGGCGTTTCCGACAGCCGCAGCCAGCTCAGCGGTGCTGACAAGGCCTGCCGCCATGCCTCCCTGAATGATCGGATACTCGATTCCAAACAGCTCCGTAAGACGCGTCTTGAAAAAGCTCATTTTCGATCTCCTTATCTTGCATTAAGCGATACACATGTGTCTCGCACTCAAGCTGAATGGAGAGAGGTTTTAGCAGGCAAACAGAATAGTCCGCACGTAGTTGGTACGTCAACAAAGAAAACCACACAGGAAGAAACCTACCTACGAGTCCCCAAGAGATCGCCGGAAGTGGGCGGATGTCCCCACTGGTCCGGCTCGGTCGGCAGCGAGCTCCAGAAGACCCTGGCCGCGAGCGGCCGCGCGCGCCTCTACGGGATCCTGTTCGATCTGGACTCGGCCACCATCCGCCCGGAATCCAGACCGGTGCTGGATGAGGTCCTGGTCCTGCTAAAGACCGACTCCTCCTGGAAGCTCACCATTGAAGGGCACACCGACTCCACGGGCGGGGACGCGCACAATCAGCAGCTCTCCGAGCAGCGGGCCGAGTCCGTCAGGGCGTACCTGATCCAAAAGGGGGTCGACGCCTCCTGCCTCAAGGCGGCCGGGTTCGGGGAAGGGAAACCGGTGGCCGATAACGCCACCGAGCTGGGCCGCGCGCAGAACCGACGGGCGGAGCTCGTTCGCGAGTAAACCGCAGGCGGAGGCCTCCGGGAAAGAAGCTTCCCGAAAATCCGAGATGCAGCCTCGGGCGAGGAGGAGACGGCTCGCCGCATCTTCCCTGCCCGTCAGGAGCTCGGGCTAGTGCTGCCCTTTACCCACAGGTCGGCCCATCAGGGACGCAACGCGAAATCCAGCTCGAAACCGCCATTCGGGAGGACCGGGGAGCGGACAGCCGCGGTTTCCTCAGTTTCGTCACCCCGGCGCAGGCCGGGGTCCAGTCCCTGCTCCGCGTGATGACACCTCCGTTCCCTTGTACAGACTTCTGGATCCCGGCTCGCACGCGCTACGCGGCGGGGCCGGGATGACGGACGGAGTCAGTGTGATCTTTCAGATTGACTTGTGGGTAATGCGCAGGGCTAGTGCGGCTCCTGGCCTGCCGCCGCTGCCTGCTCGGCGCGCAATGCCTGGTCCGGCGTTACGTTGACCTCCACTCGCCGATTCATCTGGCGCCCCTCGGCTGTCTCATTCGAAGCCAGCGGCCGGGACTCACCCTCGCCACGCGTGGCCATGCGTGAAGGGCTCACCCCATTGGCGGCGAGCTCGTCCGCAACCGCCGACGCTCTTTGCTGAGACAGGCTGTAATTGAACTCGTCTGTCCCGCGGCTATCGGTGTGCCCCACAACCTCTATTACGGTGCGAGGGTAGCGCTGGAGAACTCCTGCGAACTGCCGGAGCTTGTCGCGGGCACCGGGCTGCAGATAGGATTTGCCTGATTCGAACAAAACGTCACTGGACATGCTCACATGGATCTGCTCCTGCTCGAGCCGCAAGCGATCTTGCTCGGCAAGAACGGCCTGCATCTCCTTTGCCTGCCGGTCCATGTAGTTTCCGATGAAACCGCCCGCCAGGCCCCCCACGACGGCACCGATGGCCGCACCCTTCCAAGCTCCTTCACCGCCGCCGGCGATGGCGCCTATGGCGGAGCCGGCCGCGGCCCCCGTGGCTGTCCCGACGGCTGCGCCCTTGGTCGTTCGGGTCTGCTCCTGCCACGTGCTGCAGCTCATCACGAGAGCCGCTCCCAGAAAGACTGCCAGGAACTTGCCGGATCTTACGTTCATGTCTCTCCTCCTCATTCCGGTCGACACGCACTGAGCGGTCTGCGACCGTCCGGTCCCCTCATTCTGCCGCGGATATGCAGACATTCGACCCAGAATCTCAGTGGTAAAAGCAAGAAACCTGCCACATGACCAGACCGAAACGCTTCGCAGGCGGCCGCACCGCTCGACCGTGAAACCGCACCCAAATGCCTGAAACAATGGTCATTTAGATGAGGAAAGGATCACACTTTCCCATGCAGAATTCAAGCACGACGAGAATACATACAAGAATGTAATACGAGTATGAGATCGGCCTATGCCCTGATTCCCGCATGCGGAGGACGGCTTCCTGCGTCGCTTCCGGGAGAGCCCTGCCCAACCCAACCAGATCCGCCCCCACACTCCGCTGCAACCTTCGGAACGCTGCCAAAAATTGTCGTTCTGAGAAATCTTATCATTCTGAGGACCCGCCTCGGCGCAGGGAGCCCGCGTTCTTGCCTGTTTTTGTTGGAGAATTTTCAAGGTCCGGGACTGGTCCGAAACTTGCGTCTTGATGGGGCGTGGAATTCCCACTCTCGCAGTGCACCGGGGCCGTTCACGGGAAAAGTCCGAGGAGTCTCCAGATGACGACAGGCACGGGTCCGAGAAAGAAATCTGCTGCATCGCTCATGCGGACACTTGTGGTCGTGCTGTCGGCTGCTGCCGTGGCCGTGTTCTTTCTTACCTTTACTCTTCACAGGATCGACCCCCTGCACTCCGGAAATCCGCAGGAATCCGGCATTCCGTTCTTCGTGCTTCCCACCCTTGCGGACGAACCGCCGGAGGCAAGTCTGATCGGGGCCGGGGAGGCGCTGCCGAATGAGCCTGCGCTCCCCGGAGCACAGGACCAGGCCGCCGAGGGGTCCGGGGCGCGCCCCTGGTACGGCCTTTGTCCCGAGGGGAGAGTAAAGTCCGTCCGCGATTTCCAGGACGAGGTCCTGGCCGACCCCATGCTGCGCACCTACTATGACGGGTTTGACTGGAATGCGGCTCAGCTGATCAGGCTGGAAGCCCCTGTCGAGGCTTACCTGAGCTACAAGAAGAACGGCCGCATCGTCCGCACGAAACGGAAGATGTCTCTGCCCGCAGGCGACGCGATCATCACGGACGGGCGGACCTGGGTAAGGGCCTACTGCTGCAATGAAGCCGTAGTGGAAAACCCGGAGGCTCCGGCTGCGGCGGATCTGTCCGCCGTGTCCGTCCAGCCGGCGGCAGACCAGCCCGCGGATGCGGAAGCCCTACTCGGCGGATCCGGCGAACCCGTTGGCCCCGAAACCGTGCTGCTCGACTCGGCCGGCGCGGAACCTGCGCCTGTCACGTATCTAGAACCCTCTGTGGCCTCGTTCTACAATCAGGTGGCCCCGCACTCTTCACCCACGGGCCCGATGATCGTCCCTTCCCGCTCCAGGGAGCCTGACCCGGACCCTCCGGAACCGCCCGTGCCTCCCTTGCCTCCGGGCCCCCCCCCGACTGCGCCGATCCCGGAGCCGGCTACCCTGCAGCTCCTGATGGCGGGGCTGGGAGCGTGGGGAGCTTACAGGTGGCGCAGACGGGGAGGCAAACCCTAGTTCCCCGGGGCGAGAGCCTCTGCAGCAGGGGGTGAGCAGGGGGCGGCCGGCCCTGGCCCTCTGGCGCACCCGGGCTCGGGCTTCTCAATAAGTCGGCATGGGTTCGTTGCGCGCCGAGTGACCCCACGAAGACCTGCCGCCCTCCCTCAATCCGGTCCACAGACTACCCAGAGCCAATCGCCAAACCAGAGGGGAGGCCGGATCAGGCTGCTGCTCCGGCGCGCAAGCGCCCCTTCGTAGTGATCTTTCCGTTGCGCCTCATTTTTTTATTGAAGCAGCAGCCGGGAAATGATAGAGACGGAATCAATCGAACGATTGACGATCTCGATCGTTCGATTGAGCCCGCGCGCTACTCCGGACAACCGGCATTTCCGGAAGGGTCCGGATCGATCGATCTGACGGAGGGCGGGGAGATGACGAGGCGGAGGGCGTCGACGGATACGTGGGAGCGCATCCTGGGCTGTGCGGAGGACCTGTTCGCCCGGCAGGGTTACGACGGCACCTCCACCCGTCAGATCGCTGCCCGGGCCGGCATTTCCATCCAGACGCTCCAGTACCACTGCGCCGGGAAGAAGAACCTCTACAAGGCGGTCCTCGAGAGGACCGTCATCCCGGTCACGGATCAGATCAACCGCTACGTGGACAAGATGCTGGAGCGCGACCTGAAGGACGTCCGGGTGCTGGAGGAATCGCTGACGCGGATCATCGACGAGCTCTTCGACCTCCTGCACGGCCATCCGAATTATGCGCCCCTGTTCTATCGCCAGTGGCTGGTCGAGGACCCGGACTTGAGAAGCGTGGAGTGGGAAAGTCTCGTACCGGTCCTGCGCCGGTGGTCCAAGGGGGTCGAAGCGCGGCTGGACGAAGAGCGTCTCCGGGGCACGAATCTCTTCCTCCTTTTCCTGTCCCTGAGCTGGATGTACTGGGGCTTGTTCGTTCAGCCTCAGTTCATTGCCCGGTACATGGGCATGGACCCGGACTCACCTGACTTCCTGTCCTTGCTGAAAGGGCATGCCTGGGAAATGACGCTGAGGATGATGGAGCAGCGTCGGTCCTCGTTCTCTTCACCGTTTCAGGTTCAGGCGCGAACGGGACGAGCGAAGGCCACGGCAAGGCGCTCCGAAAGGAAAAGGGTCACATAGGCCGCCGGTACAGACCGAGGGAGGGCGGGGGAGACCGGATCGACCGCGACGCGGAACTGGGGGGGAAATGGCCCGGTACGACCTGGCGATCGTAGGGGGTGGTCCCGGCGGGGCTTCCGCCGCCAAGACGGCTGCCGAGCTCGGCCTCAAGACCGTTTTCCTGGAAAGGGCCGGCCGGGCCGGCGAAAAGAACGCATCGGGCTGCGGGCTGGGCCAGCGGTGGTGGAAGGATTTCCCGGAGGTCATGGAGAGCGTCGTCAGGCTTCCTTCGTATCGGGAGATCGATACCTGCATTTTCAAGATCACGGACGAGGCCGACCACCTGGTCGCCACTCTCTCGACCGGGAAGACCCGGCGCGACCGGGAGCGCTTCTTCTGCGAGGGCGTGCCGCGGGGAATGTCCGGGACGAGCGTGTACCGCTCCGATCTGGACCCGCTCCTGGCGGAGCTCGCCTGTAAGGCCGGGGCCGAGCTGAGAACGTCGACGCTCGTCACGGATGTCCTGAGCAGGGACGGGAAGGTCAAGGGCGTCCTGACGGGCAGAGGCGAAAAGATCGAAGCAGATGTCGTGATCGGCGCAGACGGGGCCCATTCGACCGTGGCGATCCGGTCCGGGATCCGCAAGAGATTCCGCAGGGACGAGATCACCCTGGTTCCTCAAGTGGATTTTTCCTGCAGCGAATCGAGGCTCGACGACGTGATCGGTGCCGCGAACCTGGTCTGGTTCGGCCCCTACTGCGGTGCGTACCAGGTGAATTTCCGGGATGGTTTTCATCTCGGGTTGGGGCAATGGCTGGACGCCTGGGATACCCGGCCGCAGGACATGGTCAAGCGGATCCTCAAGATCCCTGCCTTCCAGGCCATGTGCAGGGCCGTGGACGCGCAACTGAGGGAATTCCAGATCCACCTGCTCCCCTGGATGCCCCACCCCCCCAGGACCCATGGGGAGGGTGTCATGCTGGTGGGAGACGCAGGCGGATTCCCGTGCCCTCTCGAGGCGGAGGGGATCTGGCACGCCTGCATGTCGGGCCGGATCGCCGCTCGGGTTGCCGCAGAGGCGATAGCGAAGGGAGAGCCCTCGGCAGCCGCCCTGGCCGAATACGAGCGGAGGTGGAAGGAGTCTTCCCTGAGCAGGGAGTACAGGTTCGGCCGAGAGTTCGTGAGCTTCTGGAGAAACTCCGCTTTCCATCCGGAGCTGATGAAGAAGATCGTCCTGTTCCTCGGAGAGCTTCAGAGCCTGACGTTCCCGGGCCCCGTATTCGACTGGAGCGATGACCACATGACGACCTTCAACGAACATCTGGAACATCTGCTGGACGTGCTGCCCGAGCTGTCCGGCTTCGCCAGACAGAACCTGGTCCCCCTGGGGCGAGGGATCTCGGCCAGGAACCGCGAACGGATCGCCGACATGCTGGCCGGGGCCATCCGCTCGCGGCTGCGCGGGATCGTCCCGCGGAGGCTCATCCGGGCCGTTCTTCGAAAAGCCCTGGGGCTCCCCGGGTCAGAGGGGGCGACTGCTGCTTGAACGAAACGAAGCATGGCGGAGGCATGCGAGACATGGCAAACCGAGAAGCCCGCGGGGATGGGCTCACCCGATGGAAGGTGCGGGATCTGGTCTTCAGGGTCGAGGGTGCGGCCCCCGGCGACTTCATCGTCTACGACAGACGCAAGTGCAGCGGGTGCGGCCGGTGTGCCCTCGTGTGTGCGGCGAGCCTGTGGTCGGTTCGCGACCATGGCAAGGCCAGTCTCTCACCGCGTTACCGTGACTTCTGCCTGGAGTGCGCAGCCTGTTACGCGGTGTGCGATCAGGACGCGATCGATTTCCGGTACCCGGATGGAGGCTCCGGGATCATCATCCGACACGGATAGTCAGGAGCACAAGAAAAGAGATGGAAGCACGGACCCGGGCGGTATGGGATTTCATGCAGAGATCCTACAGGAAAGGCGCGCTGGACGAGCTGCTCGGTCTCGCGGGGGCTCTGGCCGACCCCGGCGCAGACCTGGGGGAGCAGCTCGGGAATTTCGAGGATCGCCTGAGCGCCGCGGACTTCGCTCGTTTCGAGACGATGTCCGGGGAAGCTCTGACGCCTGTGCTCCAGGCGCTCGCGCGCGAGGACGTGCTGGAAAGCCTGCGCGTGCTGACAGCCACCCTGAGGGCGGTGGTCGAGGGCGTGAAGGAGCGCACGGGCGGTGACGCCGAGGTCATGAGAGAGACGCTGGCCCTGGCGAGACGGAATCTTTCTTCCCTTGGAACGGTTGCCGTGGCGCTCGCCCCGATCTTGGCGAAAGTGTATGGGCCTGCCGTCGAGGCCTTCATCCGGGAGAAGGGAGGAGCCCTGGCAGCCGGAGCCGTCAATGCCGGCTGCGCTGCCGTCAACCGAAAGCCGGAGATCGTCGCCCGAGTGATCTCGGATCTCTTTGCCCGGGTGGACGGCAGGGCCTTCGGCGAGGCTGCGGAGAGGGTCCTGGGAGCCGTGCTCGACCAGAAGCCGCCGCTCGTCGGCTGGACGACGGCTGCGCTCGTGAAAAGGACAAGAAGACGCCTGTTCGGATAGCGGGTGTTGAAAAACACCCCCTTGAGAGGCTGTTGAGAAATGGCAGATGCAAGGCGCGCGAGATCCTGAGGAATGAGGCGTACATGGAAGTACGCCGCAATGACGAAGGCTGAGCGCAACGCCGCAGATGGCCGTTTATCGGCAGCCTCGGTAGCGGGGAGCGAGGCCATGGTCAAGACGGGAAAATGGGCCAAGATCGTGGGCAAGGGCCGCGCGGTCACGGATCCGCAGGTCCTTCGGCAATACCACAGCGACATGAGCTTCGTGTCCGGGAAGCTGCCGAAGTGTGTCGTCAGACCCCGCAGCGCGCAGGAGGTGCAGGCGATCGTGCGGCTGGCGAACGCCGAGGGTTGCGCATTGGTGCCTTGCTCGTCCGGAGGGCCCCGCACCCGGGGGGACACGCTGCCTGAAGCGGACGACGCCCTGATCGTGGATCTGACTGGCATGGACGCCATCGTGCGCCTCGACAAGCGGAACAAGGTGGCCTTGATCGAGCCCGGGGTATCGTTCGGCCGCCTCCGGGAGGCGGCTGCCGGGCAAGGTCTGCGGGTGGCCATGCCGCTCGCCCCGCGGAAGACGAAGTCGGTGGTGGCGAGCCTCCTCGAGCGGGAGCCCACCACGTATCCCAAGTATCACTGGGACATGTCCGATCCCTTGTGCTGCCTGGAGGTGATCTTCGGCACCGGGGACCTGTTCCGGACGGGCGGTGCCGCGGGCCCGGGAACGCTGGAGCAGCAGTGGGCCTCCGGGCAGGCACAGAAGAGCCCGATGGGCCCCTCCCAGACGGATTGGGCCAAGATCATCCAGGGGGCCCAGGGCACCATGGGAATCGTCACCTGGGCCTCCGTCAAACTGGAGCTCGAGCCGCACGCCGAGAGGGCATTCCTCGCCGGGGCACAGACGCCGGACGTTCTTCTCGACTTCACTTACGGCATCCTGAGGCCCAAGCTTCCGGATGTCTGCCTGATGCTGAATCGCGCGAACCTCTCTGCGCTTCTCGGAGAGGAGCTGGCGGAGGACTTCCCGCGGTGGGTGGCCTTCTACTCGATCTCGGGCTACGAGCATTTCCCCGAAGAACGGGTGGACTACATCGAGCAGGACATCCAGGACATCGCCAGGCGAACAGGGGTCCGGCCGTCCCGGCGCCTGAACGGTCTCGCCGCGCAACGCCTCCTCTCCCGGGTGACCGCACCGAGCGCGGAGCCTTACTGGAAGACCCGGCCCGGCGGGGCCTTTCACGACGTCTTCTTCCTGACCACCCTCGACAGGGCTCCTGAATTCGTCGGCGCGATGGAGACCGAGGCAGCCAGACACCGGATTCCCGGCCGGAATCTCGGGATCTATCTCCAGCCCATCCAGCAGGGAAGGGGGTGCCACGTCGAGCTCACCCTCTTCTATGACCCGGCAGACCCGGAGCAGGCCGCGGCCGTCGAGCAGCTGTTCCGGAACGCGAGCGCGAGGCTGATGGATCTGGGCGCGTTCTTCTCGAGGCCGTACGGTCCGTGGGCCGGTCCGGCCTACGGGAAATGCCCGGATACCGTGGCCGCCCTCAAGAAAGTAAAAGGCATCCTGGATCCCCGTGGAGTCATGAACCCGGGAAAACTCTGCTTCCGATGAGAGGTCACGGACGATGAGCCTGGAGGCACTGAAGAAGGACATGGACGGGTGCTCGCGCTGCTCGCACTGCAAGTGGACGCCGCACCTGCAGATCAAGAGCTGGCGCTTTGCCAGGGGATGCCCGTCCGTGGACCGTTTCAACTTCCATGCCTATTCCGGCGGCGGCAAGCTGAACATGGCCAATTCCATCCTGGAGGGGAGAAGCGAGCTGAACGACGCCGTGGCCGAGGTCATCTATCGCTGCCAGCTTTGCGGCGCCTGCCAGGTTGCCTGTCAGGCTTACAGGGACGACATCGACGTGGCCGACGTGCTCCTGGAGCTTCGGGCCAGATGCGTCGAGGAAGGCTTCGTGCTGCCGGAGCATCTGGAATTGATCGAGAGCATGAAGCGTGAGGGCAACACGGTCGGGATGCGCAAGGCCGACAGGGGCGTGTGGGCCTCGGAGCTCGATCTGCCCGACGTCAACGAGCAGCGCGTGGAGGCGCTCTTTCACACCGGGTGCAGGTACTCCTGCGACGAGGATCTCTGGCAGGTCGCGCGGCTGAGCGTCCGGCTGCTGAGGAATGCAGGGGTGGATGTCGGCATTGCCGGACGGGAAGAGGGCTGCTGCGGCGGCAGGGCCTACGAGCTCGGCTATCAGGGTGAAATGAAGAACTACGCCGAGGACATGGCGAGCCGGGTGCGGGCGTCGGGCTGCAAGACCCTGATCACGCCGTGCTCGGACTGCTACTACACCTTCAAGTACCTCTACCCCAAGAACGGGCTGGGTCTCGGCGTGGAAGTCCTTCACGTCACCGAGGTCCTCGCCTCCCTGATCAAGGGCAGCGTGATCCTGCCGGCAAAGAAGGTCCCTCTGAAAATCACCTATCACGATCCCTGCCATCTGGGCCGCAGAGGCGAGATCTACAAGGAGTGGCACGGGAGCGACAAGCTCCTCAGGTCGGTGAAATACAAGCAGACCGGGAAGCTCGGCGTGTTCGAACCTCCCCGGGATATCCTGAGGGCCATACCGGGGATCGAGCTGGTGGAAATGGAACGCATCCGGGAATACAGCTGGTGCTGCGGCGCAGGGGGCGGCGTCCTGGAGGCGGAGCCCGCGTTTTCCGCGTGGACCGCGCACGACCGGCTCCAGGAGGCCAGGGCGACCGGGGCGGAGGCTCTCGTGACGGCCTGCCCGTGGTGCGAAAGGGTCTTCAAGGACGCGGCAGCGGTATCGGAAGCCGGAGACGCCCTGAAGGTCTATGACGTGACCGAGGTGCTCAGCCTCGCGCTGGAGGGGGAATAGGATGCTGATGTGCAAGGCGTTGCCCGGTGAGGCGTACGAGGAGCTGGAGAGCACGGTCGGTTCCGAAAACATCACCCGGGAACCAGCCATACTCGACACCTACGCATGGCAGCCCGCCGTCAATCTGGCCAAGAAGGCGTGGATCCACCGGCCGGCCGCGGTCGTGCTGCCCGCGTCGGTCGAAGAGGTGCAGCAGATCGTCCGAATCTGCAACCGCCACCGGGTCAAGTACAAGGCGCACTCCACGGGGTGGGCGGCCTGGGGCGGCCCCGGAGAAGAGGGCGTGCTGCAGATCGACCTGCGCAGAATGAACCGGATCATCGAGATCGACGAGAAGAACATGTTTGCCGTGGTCGAGCCGTACGTGTGCTGCTCCCAGCTGCAGGCCGAGGCCATGAAGAAGGGGCTCAACTGCCACATCATCGGCGCCGGCCCCAACACCTCCCAGCTCGCGAGCGTCACGTCTGCCTGGGGGTACGGGTGGAGCGGCCTGGCCACGAGCTACAGCGGGCGAAACCCCTTGGGCGTGGAATGGGTGCTGCCGGACGGGCAGCTCCTTCGGCTGGGAGCCCCCGGCTCCGGAAGCGGCTGGTTCTGCGGCGACGGTCCCGGGCCGAGCCTGCGGGGAATCATGCGGGGCTGGGGCGGCGCCCAGGGAGGATTGGGCGTGTTCACCAAGTGCGCCGTGAAGCTCTATCCCTGGCCGAACGGGCCCGCGACGGTCCAGGTCCGCGGGGTGCTCTCCGACGCCACCACCGAGGACGTGCCGGCCACGCACAAGCTGTACTACCTCTTCTCTCCGAGCTACGAAAAATTCGCGGACCTGGCCTATGCGATCGGCAATGCCGAGATCGGCTACATTCACTGCAAGGGCGCCGTGGGCGCCATGTTCGGGCTCCTGGCTCCGCGGGCCATGCGCAAGCTCCTGGCCTCCCCTGCGACGCGAGCCATCCTGAAAGCGTTTCAGCACATGACGCTCTTCATGATCGCGGCGCATACCGAGCGCGAATTCGCCTATCAGGAGAAGGTGCTGAGGAAGATCGTGGCCGAGACCGACGGCTTCATCCTGGACAACAGCCATCTTCCCTTGCACGGCGGGTTCTGGTGGGGCGTGAACCGGTCGGTCTTCCCGGCCATGGCGTTCAGGCCCGGCGGCGCGTTCATTACCAGCATGGGGAGCAGCGCCGAGTTCGACTGCTGCGTGAAGCAGGCGAAGCTCGGCGAGAAGATCAAGCAGGAGTACATCGACAACGGAACGTTCTTCGACGACATGGCCGACTGCACCTGGGGCGGCATCTATGAAGGCACGAGCAACTGGGGGCACCAGGAAGAGATCGCCATGTTCGATCGCCGCAGCGAGACCCAGACCGAAGAAGGGCGGACCTCCTACCTCCACGCCACCACCCGCGCCTCGATCGACCGTGCACTGGGCTTCGGGCTCTCGGCCATGGAGCACAAGATGTATCTGTTGCACGGCCCGATCATGCACGACTACCACCTCTGGCAGGCGCGCATCAAGCAGGCATTCGATCCCAACAACGTCTCGGACGGGTCGCATTACGTACCTCCCTTCGATGAGCTGGAAAAGGAGACAGGGGGCGCGCATGGATCCTGACGGATCGGTTCTGACCGTTGTGGAACAGGGCCCGGACCAGACCGTTCTGCCGATCTCGCTGGAGTGCCTGAGCGCGGGCAGGAAGCTCGCGGACGGGCTCGGCTGCAGACTGCATGCCCTGATCATGGGCCATGGCGTGGGCGATGCGGCACGGGACTTGGGGCACTACGGCCCTGACCGCGTGTACGCGGCGGATCATCCGCTGCTGGAGGCCTATCATCCCGAGCTCTACTGTGCCGCCCTCGTCCAGGCGTACGAGGAGGCGAGGCCGCGGGCCATCCTCATGGGGGACACCCTGACGTCCCTCGATCTGGCTCCGAGAGTTGCCTTTGCCTTGAACGCGGGCCTGATCACCGACTGTGTGGGGTTCGAGCTCGGCGAGGGCGAGGTGCGGTTCCTCAAGCCCGTTTACAGCAGCAACGTCATGGCGGCTTATGCCCTTGCCACGGAACCCTGGCTGGTGACCCTGCGCTCCAGGGCGGAGGACCCTGCCGCCAAGAGGGAGGAGGCGAGTGGCGAAGTCGTCCCTCTGGACGTGAAGCTCGACAGGTCCGCGCTGACGATCGAAGTCCTCCGGAGGGTCGTCGAAGAGGAAGAAGGCCCCCGGCTGGCCGGCGCGAACATCATCGTTTCGGGCGGAAGGGGGATCGGGGGCCCGGAAGGGTTTCGGCGGCTCGCGGAGCTCGCGAAAGCGCTGAACGCGGCGGTGGGCGCGAGCCGGCCGCCGGTCGACTTGGGCTGGGCCTCTCCCAAGGCACAGGTGGGTCAGACCGGGGAGAAGGTCGCCCCTTCGGTCTACATTGCCGTGGGCATCTCGGGGGCCACCCAGCACCTTGCCGGGATGATCGGATCCAGGACGATCGTGGCCATCAACAAGGATCCGAATGCCAACATCTTCAGGGTAGCGGATTACGGGGTGGTGGGAGATCACGAGGAAGTGATCCCTGCTTTCCGGAAGGCGCTGGCGACGCTCCGGAAATAGGCGACAGAAGTGATGAACATCATCGTGTGCATCAAACAGGTGCCCGACCCGGAGGGGCCTCAGAGCTGCTTCGTCATCAACCCCCGGACGTCCAGAGTGGAGCCGAAGGGGATCCCGCCGGTGCTGAGTCTCTTCGACGAGAACGCTCTCGAGGCGGCCTTGAAGATCCGGGACAACCGCGCGGAGAAGGTGAAGATCACGGTCGTCAGCATGGGGAAGAGGATCTCCCAGGCGGTCCTGGAAAAGGCCCTCGCCGTCGGGGCGGACGAGCTCGTGAAGGTGGAGGGCGAGGAATTCGAATCCGGCGGCCTCGACAGCTTCGCAACCGCATCCGCCCTTTCCTGCGCCATCCGCAAG
Organism: bacterium; assembly: GCA_040756235.1. Lineage (GTDB taxonomy): Bacteria > Desulfobacterota > DSWW01 > DSWW01 > DSWW01 > JBFLZG01. The sequence goes on from JBFLZG010000039.1 coordinate 17,477, forward strand.
ATCGGGGCCTTCGATCTGGTCCTGGGCGGCAGGCAGGCAGCGGACTGGAACGCAGGGCAGGTCGGGGTCTTTGTGGCCGGGCTCCTGGGGATTCCGGCCGTCACGCTCGCGAGAAGGGTAGAGATCCAGGGCGACCACGCTGTGGTGGAAAGGATCCTGCCCTTCGGGTACGAGACCGTCAGGGCACGGCTCCCCGTCGCGGTCATGGTGAGCAACGAGGCGGGGGTGATGCGGTACCCCACCCTGATCCAGCGGAGGGAGGCGAAGAAGAAGCCGGTCCGGTCATGGGGAGCGGCAGACATCGGGTTCGAGCCCGACGGCCGGAACCGGGTCGTGCTCAGAAGGCTCTTTACCCCGGAGATGCGGCAGGGACCGTGCAGGATCATCGGCGGGGCGACGCCCGCGGAGGCCGGCCGCAATCTCGCTGAGCGCTTGAAGCAGGATGGCGTTCTCTAGGAGCCTGTCCAAGAATTCGGCTCCGGGAGGCTGTTCAGAAATGTCCAGATGCAAGGCGCGCGACAATTCCGCAGGACAGCGGAATTGGGCGCATCATCCGCCAGGATGATGCGCCCGCAGGGCGAGGGCCATGGACGGCCCGAGTCAAATCCTGAGGAATGAGGCGTACAT
>JBFLZG010000040.1:0-24043 GCA_040756235.1 bacterium
AGCCTGTTCAAAAATGCCCAGATGCCAGGCGCGCGAAATCCCGAGGAATGAGGCGTACATTTCAGTACGCCGCAATGACGAGGGACGAGCGCAACGCCGCAGATGGGCGTTTTGGGACAGGCTCTAGGATAGAAGCCTGTCCAAGTATTCGAATCCTGGAGGCTGTTCAGAAATGTCCAGATGCAAGGCGCACGAAATCCTGAGGAATGAGGCGTACATGGCAGTACGCCGCAATGACCCCGGACTTCGCCGGGGCAGGCTCCCCCGCCTCCATGCCGCGCCATGAGTGCAACGCAGCAGATGGGCATTTATTGGACAGCCTCCTAGAAGCGGGGCCGGGGCGTCGAAGGCCTGGGCCGGACCCCACTGAGAGATCCCTTGGAATTCTCCCTCACCGACAAACAACAGGCCGTGCGCAGGGCGGTGCGCGAGTTCGCGGGAGCCCGTCTGGCCCCGATTGCTCATGAGCTGGACCAGCAGGCCCGGTTTCCTTGGGAGCTCATGGATACCATGAAGGCCATGGGCTTCTTCGGCCTCCAGGCTTCCCCGGCCTTCGGCGGGGCAGGGCTGGACACCGTGAGCTACTGCGTCACCATCGAGGAGCTCTCCAGGGCTTGCGCGGCCGTCGGCCTCACCGTGAGCGTACACAACAGCGTGGCCCTGTATCCGATCGAGGCGTTCGGCAACGAGGAACAGAAGGGCCGGATCCTGCCGGCCATGACTTCCGGAGAGCGCATCGGCGCCTTCTGCCTGACCGAGGCGAACGCAGGCTCGGACGTCGCCTCGATCGAGGCCACTGCAGTTCCCGAGGGCGACGACTACGTGCTGAACGCGAACAAAATCTTCGTCACCAACGGAGCTCTGGCCGGCGTGGCCGTCGTGCTCGCACGCTCGGAAGCCCGCGAGGTCAAGAAGGGCATGAGCCTGTTCATCGTCGAGCGGGGGCTGCGCGGGTTCTCGGTCGGGTCCCTGGAGGACCTCTGCGGCATGCGGGCCAACCCGGTCTGCTCGCTCCTCATGACCGATTGCAGAGTGCCCCGTCAGAACCTGCTGGGCGTGCCGGGCGAAGGCGTGCGGATGGCCCTGGAGACGCTCGACGTGGGGAGGATCGGCATCGCGGCCCAGGCCGTGGGCATTGCCCAGGCAAGCCTGGATGTCTCCCTGGAGTACGCCCTGCAGCGCCGCCAGTTCCGGGCCCCGCTCGCCCAGTTCCAGACGATCCAGAACTTCCTGGCGGACACGGCCACGGAGCTGGAGGCCGCACGCCTGCTGGTCCGTCAGTCGGCCTGTCTGCGAGACGCGAAGCGGCCGTTCTCCGCTGCATCGGCCATGGCCAAGCTCTACGCCAGCGAGCTGGCGAGCCGCGCCGCGTCCCGGGGCGTGCAGATCCATGGCGGGTACGGCTACTCCAGGAGCTATCCGATCGAGCGGTACTACCGGGACGCCCGGGTGACCGAGATCTACGAGGGCACTTCCGAGATGCAGCGCATGGTGATTGCCAGGCATCTCAAGGAAAGATCGAAGGGATGAAGCCGGTCTGGGTGGTTTGCGTCAAGCAGGTGCCGCGGGAGCCGGTGTTCCGGAGAGAGGGGGAGTTTTTTCAAATCGACCGCGAAAGGACCGAAGGGATCCTGAACCCCCATGATCGGATTGCCCTGGACCTTGCAGCCGAGATCCGCGCGCGCAAGGGGGGGCGGATCGTGGCCCTCTCCATGGGGCCGCCCAGAACCGAGTCGGCCCTGCGCGAGGCGCTTGCGGCCGGGGCGGACGAAGCGATCCTTCTTTCCGATCCGGCTTTTGCCGGCGCGGACACCCTGGCCACCGCCTATACGCTGGCGGCCGGGATCCGCAAGATCGGCGACTTCTCCCTGGTCCTGTGCGGTGCTCGCACGACCGACAGCGACACCTCCCAGGTCGGACCCCAGCTGGCGGAATTCCTGGACCTGCCGATGGCGTCGCAGGTGGAGAAGCTCGAGGTCCGCAAGAGCGAAGTCCGCCTGGAGAGGGTGCTGGACGGCGTTCGCGAGCGCCTGGCGATGCGGGTCCCCGCGCTCGTCACGGTCCTGAGACGAAAGCAGGAGCCGATCCCGCTTTCACTGCGGGCGCTGGAGCAGTCCTTTGCGGACCGGCCGGTGTCGCGATGGGGGCTGGGGGATCTCGATATCGATCCGGCCCGAGCGGGCTGGGAGGGCTCCGGGACCAGGGCTCGGGACTACGCCTATTGGAACCGGTCGCGATCCTGCGACCGGTTCGACGGAAAGACGGGTGAAGCCGTCGAGCGGATCCTTGCGGTCCTGGCGGAGCGAAACCTTCTGGGCAGGTGAGGCCGCGGACGAGAACGAGGAGCAGCATGTCAGAGGCCTCCCGGCCCGAAGCGAATCCTCCGCGAGGAGAGGGTCCCGGGCGTGCGGTCTGGGTCTTCGGGGACACGCGCAGCCTTTCCCAGACCAGGGCCACCCGCGCCCTCCTCGGCCGGGCCCGGTATCTCGCCGACCGGCTGGAAGGGGCACTCTGGCTCATCCTCGTGGGCGAAGAGCTCGAGCCCAGGCTCGAGCTCTTCCGGTCCTCGGGCGTCGACCGCGCCCTGCTGATGGAGCACCCGCGGCTTTCCGCCTACTCCCAGGAAACCTTTGCGGCCGCCCTCGCGCATCTCGTGCTGGAGCACCGCCCGGAGATCTTTCTGTTCCTGGCAAACGACTGCGGCCGGGAGTTGGCCCCGAGGCTGGCGGCCCGCCTGGACACTGGGCTCTGCGCCGACTGCATCGGACTCGACATCGATCCGCAGAGCGGCCTGCTCGTGCAGACCGTCCCTGCCTTCGGTGACCAGATCTACGCCAACATCGTGACTCCGGTGAAGAGGCCGCAGATGGCCACCGTCCGTTTCGGCGCGGGTACGCTCCTGGCGACGCCGGCGCAAGGCGCGGCCGCCGGGAACGAGAACGAGAGATGCCGTCCGGAGATCCTGCGGGCTCCCTTCCCCGCGGGCATCCGGCCCGAGCGCGTGCGCAGACTCGGCGCGGAGAAAGATGCGGGCTCCGGGGAGGCCCTGGAGAAGGCCAGGGTGGTGGTATGCGGCGGCCGCGGCGTGGGCTCCGGCGCCCGTTTCCGTTCCCTCCGGGACCTGGCCGATCTGCTCGGTGCGGAAGTTGCGGGCACGCGGCCGGCCGTGCACGCCCACTGGATCGACGAGGATCGGATGATCGGGCAGACCGGCCGCTCCGTCGCCCCCGAGGTGCTGCTCCTGTTCGGCATCTCAGGCGCCGTCCAGTTCACGGCCGCGATCGAACAGGCCCGCTACGTGATCGCGGTGAACCGCGACCCTGAGGCGGCCGTTTTCAAGGCAGCCGATCTGGGGATCGTGGGAGATGCGCGGCAGATCGTGCCCGAGCTCATCCGCAGGTCCCAGCGCCTGCTGGTCGAGCAATACGGCCGTTCCCCCGAGGAGGTGAACCCGCGCGCGCGGGCCTCCTCACGGGTGAGCTTGGGCGCGATGCTCCAGGACCTCAGGGAGGAGCGGGAGTACGGCCTGGAGGAGGCGAGCGAAGCCCTGGAGATGAGCCCGCAGGAGCTGGAGAAGATCGAGAGGGGCGAGCTGCCGCCCTCGGTTTCCTTTCTCCTCCGGGCGGCCCGCTTGTTCCGCGTCGACCCGGCCCGGTTTCTCTCCCGCGCCGACGAAATCCGGGCGGACAGGCGGCGCGCCGAGAGCTTCATGAAGAGGGCCCAGAACTACTCCTATCGGACCCTCACGCCCGGCGCCGAGGAGAAACATCTGCGTGCCTTCCTGATCACGATCGATCCGCGGCAGGATCACAAGATGATAGAATACCGCCATGAGGGCGAGGAATTCGTCTACGTCATGCGAGGAGAAGTGGAGATCAAGGTGGGAGAGGAGCTGCACGGCCTGAGGAAAGGGGAGAGCCTCCATTTCGATGCCTCCATCCCCCATCACCTTCGCAACCAGTCCCAGCAGAAGACCGAGCTGATCGTCGTCCTTTACACACCTTGAGGCCTCCGGTCCTGCCGGGCACACGCGCGCCGCTCGCCCCGGCGAGAGCCGGTCGACTCGCGGCGGCCGGGGCCCGGCATCCGGTGCGGCTGCAAGGGAGGTTTTTCTCGTGAAGGTGTTTGCCATCGGCGACCTCCATCTGAGCCACACGGGCGCGAAGCCCATGGACGTCTTCGGCGCCCACTGGAGAGGGCACCCGCAGCGCATCGCCGAGAACTGGGCCGGGAGCGTGAGCGGCGAGGATCTGGTGCTGGTGCCGGGGGATCTGTCCTGGGCCATGAGGCTCCAGGAGGCGGACGAAGATCTCAGCTGGCTGGACAGGCTGCCGGGAAGGAAAGTGATCGTCAAAGGAAACCACGATTACTGGTGGCCGAGCATCAGCCGGCTGCGGCAGCGCCTGCAGGGGACGTCGATCGTCGCTCTCCAGTACGATTCGGTGACGATGGGGGAGGTGGCGGTGGGCGGCACGCGGCTGTGGAACGTGCCGGACATGGCGGAAGGGTTGCCGCCGGATCCGCTCGAGCAGGTGCCGGCCCCTGAGGGCACCACGGAAGCTTGCCGCGACGGCAGCAGCAGCGGCGAGCCGGTGCCCGGCTCCAAGGCCCAGGACGAAAAGATCTTCCGGAGGGAAATGCAGAGGCTGGAGATGTCACTGAGCTCCATGGACCCGCAGGCAAGGGTCCGGATCGCCATGACCCACTATCCGCCCACCAACCAGTGGGGAGTCGAGACCGTGGTGACGCGCCTCCTGGCGAAGCACGGTGCCGACGTTTGCGTCTTCGGCCACCTCCACAATCTGCAGCTGCCGGGGGGAAAGACCTGGGACTTCAGGAGGAACGGAGTGCGCTACGTCCTGACTTCCTGCGATGCCGTCCGGTTCGCCCCCTATCTCATCCTGGAGACGCCGGGGCCTACTCGCCCTCCATCCACTTGATCTCCTCCTGAGCCTGCTTGGCCTCGGGGCTGCTGGAGTCGAGCTGGCGGACCGCCTTCTTGAAGTAGTGCAGGGCCCTCAGGTACTCGCCGGCGTTCTTGTAGGCCAGGCCCAGGTGGAAGTAGGACTTCCCGGTCTGGCCGAGCCTGCCGCACGCCATGGCCAGGCTGGACTGAGCGAAGGATGACCTGGGGTCGAGCGTGGCCGCCCTCTGGAAGTGGAAGAGCGCCTGCTGCTTCTCTCGATCCCCGCCCTGCATCAGAAGGTCCCCCAGACAGACCTCCGCGATCACATTGCTCGGATCCAGCTCGCAGGCCGTGGAGACCATCTCCCGGGCTTCCTTCATCCTGCCGGCCAGGTGATGAGCCTGGCCCAGGTACAGCGCGTGGTCCGGATCCCGGCTGTCGAGCTGGTAAGCTTTTTCCAGATAGTGCGTGGCCAGAGGCAGGTTGCCCAGCTTGAGGTACAGATATCCGAGCAGAAACTGCGCTCGTGCGTCTGCCGGCGCTTTCATGGCCTCCGCTTCCTGCTCGGAAATGACCGTCTGCTCGTCCTGCGTTCTCAGCTTTGCCGTGACTCGCGCCTTGTCGAAGCCTCGGATGGGGTCGAGTCTGACCGCGCCCGAGGAAGGTGTGGCGTTGATCCAGGAGTTGACTTCATAGATCCGCTCGGATGGGAGCGGATGGGTGTAGAAGTAAGGAGGCAGGTCTGCCGCGTTCAGGCGGGCCTCATCCTGGAACGTATGAAAGAGCGACGAGATCCCCTGCGGGTCGAACCCGGAAAGCCTCATCAGGGGGATTGCGCCCCTGTCCGCTTCGCGCTCGAACTCCCTGCTGTAATGAAGAGAAGTGGTCATCTGGACCGCCTGCGCGAGCGTGCCCGCCGCAACCGCCTGCTCCCCGCCGCCCAAGGCCGCCGCCAGGATCGTGGCCGCGACCGTGGCGATGTTGGTCACGTCCAGCTTCTTCTGGCCCCGGATGAAGTGGTTGCCCTCGACATGATTCAATTCGTGGGCCAGGACGCCTGCCAGCTCGTCCTCGGTCCGAACCGTGGACAGGAGCCCGGCAAAGACGTAGATGTAGCCGCCCGGCACAGCAAAGGCGTTCATCGTCGGTTCACGGATAACGAAGAACTTGTGGCTGTACGGAGAGCCCGTGATGTGGGACGAGAGTCGCTCGCCGACCCGTCGGGTGAAATCGAGGATCTCCGGCTCGTCCATCAAGCGGAGCTGGCCCGAGGCCTCCAGGGCGAATTCGCGTCCGATGCTCTCTTCATAGTTGATGCGCGTCCCCGGGCTGCGGGAACGGTACGCGCAGCCGACGCTCGAGGCCAGAGCGAGCACGATGAGCAGAAGCTTGGGGCAGAGTCCGCTTCTCGAGCGGCGGGCGATGGAAGGCGGCACGGGCATGATCGGACCATGAATCCGGTGAGTGGTTTGAGAGAGCACGCCAGTGCAGCGTAACACGGTGACAGGAGAGGGATCAACGCCAGGCCGGCGCGCTGGAGCCGGGTCCGGCGTCCCACCGGCTCGTTGCGTCTCATCGCCGAAAGCCCGGCTGATAAAGCCCGACAGAAGTGTTTTTCTTGGATTGGACCTCCCCAGGTGCCAAATAGATCCCTGGCTTCCTGCCGGACGGCGCGGGTCGGGCTCGAAGCCCCGAGGCTTGCCAATGCGGGGCGTTTGAGATAAGAGATAGAACCTTTGGAATCGCTGCCGGGAAGGAGGGAGACGGCCTTGAGAATAGCGCTCTTTGCCTTGGTCCTCCTGGGTGCTCTCGGCCTTACCCTTCAGATGGGGATCGAGCAGGCGGGGGCTGCGATCGAAGAAGGAGCCGCCGCGGTGCCGGCCGCACCGGAGGAGCCGGCGGCCGAAGGACAGAACCAGCCGGCCCACGGCCAAAGGGACCTTCAGCAGGAGCTGGGGAGAATCCTTTCCCCCTGGACGGTGATTCCCTTTGTCATCCTTCTCCTTTCCATTGCGCTGGTGCCTCTGATTCATGGGAGGTGGTGGGAGTCGAACCTGAACAAGGGCGCAGTGAGCGCCTTGTGCGGCCTCCCCATTGCCGCTTACCTCTTCTGGATCGGCCCGTCGGGCATCGAGGTCCTCGCCGAGATCCTCAAAGATTACTATGCGTTCATCATTCTGCTGGTCGCCTTGTTCACCATCTCGGGCGGCATCTATCTGGAGGGAGATCTCAGGGCCACGCCGCTGGTGAACACCGCATTCCTCGGCCTTGGGGCCGTGCTCGCCAGCTTCATCGGCACCACCGGTGCCGCCATGCTCCTGATCCGCCCCTTGCTGAACACCAACCGGGAACGAAAGATCAAGAAGCACATTTTCGTTTTCGCCATCTTTGTGATCGCCAATATCGGCGGCTCCTTGCTGCCCGTGGGCGACCCGCCCCTGTTCCTGGGGTACCTTTTCGGCGTGCCCTTCTTCTGGACCCTGCGCCTGTTTCCTCTCTGGGCGGCCGAGATCGGCATGCTGCTGACCCTCTTCTTTGTCTGGGACACCTGGGCTTACTCGAGAGAGAGGCCGGAAGACCTCCGCCGTGACGTGCAGGAGAGGACCCGACTCGAAATCCGCGGTGCGCTCAACATCGTGCTCATCCTGGCGGTGCTCTGCTCGGTCGTTTTCCTGAAAGACTACCGGATCGCGGGCTACGAGATTCACGTCGCCTGGATGCAACAGCCGGCGATGATCCTTCTGGCTCTCATCTCCTATGTCCTCGACCACAAAAAGAAGGAGAAGGCTCGCAGGGGAGGTGATAACGGGTTTCAGACCCCCCGGGAAAAGAACGCCTTTACCTTCTACCCCATGATCGAGGTGGCCGTTCTGTTCATCGGGATCTTCATCACCATGACCCCGGCCATCTGCCTGCTCAAGGCCCACGGCGCGGAAACCAACGTGACCGAGCCCTGGCAGTTCTTCTGGATGTCCGGGTTTCTGAGCTCGTTCCTGGACAACGCCCCCACCTACGCCACCTACTTTGCTCTCGGCCAGGGTGTGACCCAGGGGCTGATGGCGTCGGCTTCCGATCTGCCGGTCGTGGCTTCCCACACCGGCCCCATCGCCGAGGGGATCCTGATGGCCGTTTCGGCCGGATCGGTCTTCATGGGGGCGAATACCTACATCGGCAACGCGCCCAACTTCATGGTGCGATCGATCTGCGAAGAGGCCAAGGTGAAGATGCCGAGCTTCTTCGGCTACATGCTTTTCTCGGGCGGCATCCTGATCCCTTCCTTCCTGGTGATCACGTACCTGTTCTTCCGATAAACCTGGTGCGCCCCTGACCCAGGCGGTCTCGTGAAAGCTGTCGCGAAGGGGCTTCGGCCAGGTCGGATTGACCCGTCCCGAACGGCCGTGGTATACAAAAAGTTGGTTATTTTGCCGGCGTAGCTCAGCGGTAGAGCAGCTGATTCGTAATCAGCAGGTCGACGGTTCAATCCCGCCCGCCGGCTCCAGGAAAATCAGGGGGTTGCGGAAATGCCGCAGCCCTCTTCGTGTTTGTTGTGTGTGAATCTGTGTGTGAATTTCTCCCGGAACCGCTCGTAAATCGACATGGCGTCGCGCTCCGACTGGCCGATGCTGTGCAGGTAAATCTCGGTCGTCGTCCGGTTCTCGTGACCCAGGATGCGCTGGATCGTCCCGATCGGTACGTTGTTTTGTTCCATGACGGACGCTCCGGCGTGCCTCAGCGGATGAAACCTGAAGTACCGAACTCCGGCCTTCCTGCAGAGGGTCTTCATGAATTTCTTTCTGTCCGTGTAGGGCCCTCTACATCTCTCGCCGGTCTTGGTGCTCCTGTACTCGTGCCAGAAGACCCAAGGTGCGGTCGGATCCCTCTGCGAATATCTCCGCGTGAGGACATCCCGGAGTTTCCCGGTCATCGAGATCTTTCGAGGGGTCAAGTGTCCGCCCCTCTTCTTGCGGGTATAGAGTACGACATACTCTCCCTCGAAGCTCACGTCGTCCCATGTCATCCGGTTGACCTCGCTTACACGGGCCATGGTCTCCCGAACCACCCAGAGATAGTCCTTCGTTTCTGGGTTGGCGAGCTGCATTACCTTCTCGATGTCCGCAAGATGGGGAACGTACCGGACGCGTTTATCAACCGGCAGAAAGTCGATGCCGTCGACCGGGTTTGACTGTACCCAACCTCTCTTCTTGGCGAAGTTGAAGGTCGCCCGAAGATAGCGGATTTCCATGTTTGCGACGTGAGGTGAAACCTTGCGCCTTTCCAGCACGAACGCCTGAACGATCTCAGGCGTGAGCTGGCTGCAATTCAGATCACCCCACCTCTTGACCCACCTCTTCGCGAGATATCGGTGATCCTTGTAATGACACTTCCCGCTGTACGCCTTTACGTGATCCAGCCTTCGGTTGACCAATTCTAAGAAGCCCATGTCGGTTGGCGTCTCCGGAGCACTCGCCGTTTGCACCTTCGGGTTTTTCACCTCCTCTCTTTTTGCCGATTCGGCCAGTCGTGCCGCTTTCTTGGTCTCGAACCAGCTTCCCGTGTGCCGGGTTCGGTTGATCATGAAGTCGTACCGCCATCCCTTTCCCCTGACAAAATACAAGCTCATAGAGGTCCTCCTTCGCGGGAAAGAAGAGAGAACCCCCGAGCTTCCTGCCGCCCAGTATCTGCCAGTGCTTGTAAACCCAACTCGTACTCTTGCGCAGGTACCGGGCGACCTCCTCGGGGCCCAGAATATCACGGGCACCTGGAGGTTCAAAGTCCGAATGGACCGGCCCGGCCGGGTCGTTCATGAGTGCCTATCCTCGTCGCCTGGAGTTTTCCAAAGCAATTTTTGGGCCGAAAGCATAAGCCACTATATCCAAATCGCTTTTTGGTAATCGAGGAGACTTCCGGTGAAGAGAGAAGGAAGGTCAAGCTGCGTTGGCAAGTCTTTTGATGAGGGGGGGCAGCCGGGCGCGACCCGCTCGACGTCGGTGATGTCGCCTATGTCGTTGAAGATGGTCCAGCGGAGCGAGCGCCGGCCCAGGGGGTTGTAGATGAGGTTTGTTCCGGGCCTCGCGAGCGCTCGTGATTGTAGAACCTCGCGGTGAACTCCCCCTTGGCGCAGTGGATGATCCCCTTTTCCCCCTTTTCCATGAGCGCGGCGATAAGTGGCGCGAAGTAGGAGTAGGTCTTGCCGCTGCCGGTCGCACCCACCACGAAGAAGTGGTATGTGTCAACGTCCTTGGGGATGGGGATCTGGCCGAGCCTCAGCGTACACGTTCTTTGGAGGCCTGGATCTTGCGTTCCCTCCTTGGGGGTGCCTTGCGGCAAACTGGGGCTGCGCCTCGCTGGTTCCACAAAGAGGCTTACTGCTGGGTCCAGGCGCGGGTCTGGTCCTCGGGTGTGGGTAGCCGGTTCTCCTTATAGAAACTGTTCGCCTCGGCCCGTTCCTTCTCGTCCATGCGGGGGTAGAGGGCTTCCACAACGTACTGGTTGACCACCTCGGCGCTCTTGCGCCAGGCCTCAGCGCGACTCTCCAGCCGGCTGTTCCGCCAGGCGAACCAGCCAAAGGCGGGCAGGGCGACGAAGGCGGCAGCCAGGGCCGCCGCAAGGAATGTCTTGAGCCTAACTCTCAGATTTTCCGCCTGCAGGTTGTCGGCTACACGCAGGGTGGCGGTGGCGACCTCGTCGAGCGTCTCGGTGGTCTCCTGGGCGTATTTCCGAAACGCGACCACGATCTCTTTGGAGTTGGCGGCGAGAGTGTTCACGCTCTCCTTGACGCGCTGGCGGGCCTCGTCCAGGAACTCGGCGTTATCCCTCATGCAGTTGCGGGAGTTTTCATGGATCCAGTCGACGGTCTCGCAGGTCTGCACATGGACGGAGGAAACGAGTTTTCTTGCCTGGTCGAGTTCGCCGGCGAAGCCCGGGCTGGCGGTGGGCCGCCGTTCAGGTGGGGAGGGCCGGTCGCTCGAAGCGTGCTCGACAGGCGGGTGGGCTTGGCTTGCCGCCGGAAAGACGGTCTCGTTCTCCGGATTGGGGAGCGAGGACGCGGCAGCCTCCATTGTCACTACCGAGCCGCCCGGATCCTCGGACGGGGCGCCGTGCGTGGGACTTGTGAGGGACTGGTCGCAACAAGCCAGGACTGTTCGTTTCAGGAAAGCGCCGGGTGTGGTCTGACCGTGTGGGTCCGCCATTTTGATGGCGTCCAGTAACTTGGAGAGCTCGTCCGGGCGGAATCGGATGCTGATTATCGTTCCTCTCTCTTTCACCTTAGGTCCTCCCATGGAATTGCCTCACAACGCGAGTTCCCGCTCAGCGATGGTCTTGTGCCGGCAAAGGCTGTCTTTGGTAGCGACTGCCTCGGGTTTTCGTTCTCCTTTGAATGAGATCTTCTGGGCCGCACCGCCGAGTGAGTCGATCCTCAGGGAGCCGATGCCGAGCTTGAGGGCGGCGAGGAGTTCATGTTCCGGTGTCCGGATCTGGTCCTGGGTCTCGGCGCAGAGGGCCAGAGCCTTGGCGAGAAGCTCTTCCGGCGTGCACTCCCGTGGACCCGGGACGGTCGGTTCCGTGAAAGGTCTCTCAGGTAACATGGCCCGGTCTCGAAGCGTCTCCAATGGGGTGCCCAGATGCCGGGCGGTTGCTTTCCACATATCGAGGAGTTGTTCCCTGTCGACCGCATGCCTCTTCCAGAGTCGGGTGTGGACTGTGGCTCGGGCGTACACCTCTTGCTCGTCCGACAAGGCGCGGGGGCGCGATTTGAGGTAATGGGCCGCCTCCCGTTCGATTTCGTCCCGCCTCTTCGAAAAGGCTTTGATCAGGTCTTCCGGTACGCCGGCCAGTTCCCAAAACCCGTTCTCCGGGTCCGTGATTCGGACCGTGTAGCCTCGACCGGCCAGTTCAGCGGCGATTTCGTTTCTATAGATCTGTCCCAGGAGCAGGTGGTGCGTGTAAAAGGGGTTCGAAACGACAGCAGCTCTGGCCCTCCTGGTGGTGATCTGTTTTCCACGGTGGAGCGCCCTCCACTGACCGTCTTCAAGTCGGCGGGTGATGTTGAGGACGAAAGCGTGCGTGTGAAGCTGGGGATCGAGTGCCCTGGAGGTCATGTGGACGAAAAGCGCGGCGACAAGATTGCCCGTAGGGACCTCGACTTGCTTAGCGCCGGATATGATACGGGCCTGGGCGTATCGCGCCTCGGCGAAGGTAAGTGCCTTCTTCACCGCACCCGAATGGGTTTCCACGATCCTGCAGTCGGCGAGGCCCACCAGGGTGCAGGATTTGGGAGCGGAGAATGTGAGATCGAAGCCGGCGATCCGTCTATGACCAGGGCCGCCGGCACGTACCAGCAGCGTCCCTTCGGGGGACATACCGTCCAGCAGGTTCATGAACGCTCTGTCTTCGACCTGGCCGCTGATCCCCAGGGCTTCGGCCCCCTTCCCGAACCAGGAGGCGTTTCGGTCTCCGAAGTAGGGGTCGTCCCGAAGCAGGTACTCCTGTGCGGCTCGTGGCGTCTTCGGCAGGCCGATGCTCAGCATCCTTTGGGCTCCTTGTTCAAAGCAGAGTCGGACTCTCTCCATAAACACGGGCTGGGAACGAGAGTGGTACACAAGGTTCGGACCGGCTATAGCATCCGGCCATAGCATAAGGTGTATGCCTGGGTAGCGGGCGTAAACGTGGTAGAACGTAAACACCGAGGGCGGAGCAGGGAGTGGCAATACACGGCCATGGTTCGGGGGATGGGTTCATGATTCCTCGGTGCTTCTGTTGGGCTCTGTGCCAGATGTACGGCTCCGGGTCGATCCGTTGTCCGTCGTGGAGGATCTCGTAGTGCAGGTGCGGGCCGGTGGCCCGGCCCGTATCTCCGACCGTGCCGATGAGGTCCTCCCTGGCTACCGGATCGCCGGGTTCTACGAGGATCTCGTCCAGATGCCCGTACCGGGTAGCGAACCCTCCCGGATGCTCCAGGACGACTGTCTTCCCATGATTCCCGTCCCAGCCTGATCGGAGCACAATCCCATCAGCGACTGCCGCGACCGGAGTTCCACGCGGGGCGGCTATGTCGATCCCCTTGTGGAATTCCGGGTACCCGGTGAAAGGGTTGGGCCTCGGGCCGGAATGTGAGCTCACGGTTCCCGGAACCGGAGGCCCCATCGGAATCCCGGATTGGCGGGCGGCTTGGAGAGAGGCCAGTGGCGTGCGGGTATCGGTGGCGGACTGCTCGAGCGCTTGGCGGATCTCCTGGAGCGAGGAGAGGATCAGGGAAAGCCGCTCGACGTCGGAGGCCTCATCATAGTACTGGATAGTCGCACTCTCGAAAGCTTGCGCAATGTAGGTAACTGGGGGTAAGGGGACCGTGAGAAAGAGGATCAGGAGGAGAGCTTTTTGGCTCCGATCGGCGCGCAGGAAAGTGGAAAAACGCCCATCCATGGTGATGGCGCATGTGCAAGAAGGATGCCTTGAGGGAACGGATCCGGAGCAAAAAGAAGAGGTGATTCAGGAAAGGTCGACCTCTGGGGCGGCACGCGCTCCTGCGCTTCCGGCCGGAAAGAAGCGCAGGAGCGGAAGGGGAGAGAGGGTTCTCAGCTTGACGCCGCTACTCCAATTCCTTGAGCCGCTCGGCGATCCAGGCTCTAATGAGGGACTGTTTGGTTACGCCCAGACGGTTGGCCTCCCTGTCGAGCTTCTCGATGACCCAAGCCGGGAAATCGACGTTGATCCTCTTGAGTCCGAGTAGCGGCTTCCTGGCCTTCGAGAGATCCAGGTCCTGAGAGACGTCTTCCCCCTTGTCAAACTTCTTGTCGAAATGGCGCGCCTTCATGAAGGGCCGTGTCCTCTCCAGGTGGGAAGCCGGCACGGAACGGAATAGGAGTATCGTCCGTTCCATTCCAATGTACAACACTCGGCGATTCCCGCCGAGCCTCCCGCCGGAGGCCGCAGTCCTGACCGTACCAGGAGATAGGCTTGTCTCGGGGCAGGGCGCTGAACCGCGGAGCAGGCCCCCGGCGCCGGTCCGCCGGGAGGCCCTGAGCGTCGGCTCTAGAAGGGGATGTCGCTGTCCCTGACCGGCGGCGGCTCGCTGGCAGGGGTGGAAGCGTTCTTCCCGTTGCCGCCGAGGAACTGCACGGAGCCGGCGACGATCTCGGTGACGGACCTCTTGTCGCCGTCCTTCTCCCAGGTCTGGGTCTGGAGCCTTCCCTCGACGTAGACGGTTCGGCCCTTGGCCAGGTGCTGCCCGCAGATCTCCGCGAGCTTCCCGAACGCGATCACCCGGTGCCACTCGGTCCTCTCGGCCTTCTCGCCCTCGTTGGTGTTCCAGCGCTCGTTGGTGGCGACCGACAGGGTGGCGACCGCGGTGCCGGCCTGCGTGTGCCGGATCTCCGGATCCCTGCCAAGATTCCCGATCAGCATGACTTTGTTCAGGCTCGCCATGACGGACTCCTTTCATTCGAGGAAGTTGTTCCGGTAGGTCAAACGCTTGACCTTTCACTGGAAGAAAAGGTCAAGCGTGCAGCGTCGCACGATCCAAGTCGCGGTAGAGGACATGTCCACGTCTGGATGATGGGAGTATAGTCCCCGGTACCCCTTCCATTCGGGTGTTCAGTCCTGCAAGAGCGAAGCCACCGTGTATGCGGGGCCTTTTTCTGGAGACTCATGCGGCCTGCTGATCACCGAGAATCGATCAGAGAATGCTCCTGGAAGCTGAAGAAGGTGCCGTCCGGAGCGACAACGATATGGTCCAAGACCTCGATCCCGAGGAGCTTGCCTGCCTGGAAAAGCCGATCGGTCAGGACCCGGTCCTCGGAAGGAGTGACTTCGCCGGAGGGGTGGTGACTCAGGATGAGCTTCTCCGCATTGGCCAGAATGGCAGGTTCACGGCCCAGGACAACGGCCTGGTTCAGCGATCCCAGAGACACGAGGTTGATTCCGATGAGCTTGAGCTTGGTATCCAGAAGGGCCACGGCGAACCCTTCGCGGTGGAATCCTGCGAGGAAGCATGCGAACACCCTGGCGGCAGCGTCAGCCCTGCGGAGCGCATAATGGGGGCCGGCGCGCTCCCGTACCAGCACGACCTTGTAGACAGGGGCAGGGGCCTTCTCGGCAGGACATGATGACTTCTCCTTATCTGGAGAGGGTTCGCGATTACACCAGCGAGCGAAGTGCCATGCTGGTCATGGGGCAGGTCCTCCTTTGCAGCCTTGGGCGGAAGAAGCGACTCTTGGCCTCTCGCCCCACCGGAGAGGCCAGAAGGAGTGCGGACAGGATGTAATCGTCAGATAAACGTCAGAGAATTGAGCCAATCGTCAGAGGAAGGCTCGGGCGGGAGGTCGTCGGCGCGACCGGGCCGCCCGCGAGCGTCCTCACGTGGTCCGCACCGTCTACGACCCGTGCTGCGGAACCGGCGGCATGCTGACGATCGCCAAGGAGCGGATCCAGGAGTGGAACCCGCAGGCTGAAGTCCACCTCTTCGGGCAAGAGGTCAACCCCGAGACCTGGGCGGTCTGCAAGTCGGATCTTCTGATGTCCAGCGCCGACGGCCGTGACGCGGACAACATCATGGGGCCGGACAAGAGCACGCTCTCTCAAGATCTCTTCGCCGACCGCCGCTTCGATTACCTCCTCGCGAACCCCTACGGGAAGGACTGGAAGGCCGATCTGGAGGCGGTCCGGGACGAGGCCGCGCGGGGCGCTGCAGGACGCTTCGGGGCGGGTCTCCCGCGCATCAGCGACGGGCAACTTCTCTTCCTCCAGCACATGCTCTCGCGCATGAAGGCCGTAGACGACGGAGGCAGCCGGGTGGCGATCGTCATGAACGGGTCGCCGCTGTTCTCGGGAGACGCTGGCGGCGGCGAAAGCGAGATCCGCCGTTGGATCCTGGAGAACGACTGGCTTGAGACGATCGTCGCGCTGCCCGAGCAGCTCTTCTACAACACGGGGATCAGCACGTATGTCTGGGTACTGACCAACCGCAAAGAGAAGGCGCGCCGGGGCAAGGTGCTCCTCGTCGATGCCTCATCTCTGTGGCGCCCGATGAAGAAGAGCCTCGGCCAGAAGCGTCGCGAGCTCGGGCCCGAGGATATCCGCCGCATCGTCGAGATAGTCGATACCTTCCGGGAAGGTGAGTACGCCCGCATTTACCCGACTACCTTCTTCGGCTACCGGAAGATCACGGTCGAGCGCCCGCTTCGGCTGAACTTCCAGGCGAGCCCCGAGCGCATCGTTCGGCTCCGCGAGGACAAGACCTTCCAGGGGCTCGCTACGAGCAAGAAACGTGAGCCCAAGGCGAAATCTGCAGAGGAGGCCGCCGGCCGGGCCGAGCAGGAAGCAACCCTCGCGATGCTCGAGACCCTTCCGAGCAGGCTCTACATGGAACGGGCCGAGTTCGAAAAGGCCCTGGGCAAGGCCGCCAAGACCTCAGGCATCAAGCTCAAGGCGCCGGTGCAGAAAGCTATCCTGGGCGCACTTTCGGAGCGGGACGACTCCGCCGCGGTCTGCGTCGACAAGGACGGGAACCCCGAGCCGACCCGGAGCTTCGGGATACCGAGAATGTTCCGCTCGCCGAGAGGGTCGACGCTTACTTCGAACGGGAGGTCCGGCCGCACGTGCCCGACGCATGGATCAACACGGCTATCCGCGACCCGAAGGACGGGAAGATCGGGAAGGTCGGTTACGAGATCAACTTCAACCGGTATTTTTACAGGTTCCAGCCGCCGCGTCCTCTCGAGGAGATCGAGGCGGACATCCGAGCGATCGAGAAGGAGATCCTCGGCATGCTAGGGGAGGTGGCCGGTTGAGCAAGGGGATGGTGAAGCGAGGTCGCGGGACACCGCCGTCCAGCGCGGCGCTCATCGGTGAGTTGCTGGCCGACGTACTCCGGCTCATCGAGGAGGCGCGCCGACAGACGGCGGTGGCGGTCAACGCCGGCCTGACCTTCCTCTACTGGCGGATCGGCGACCGGATCCACCGGGAGGTGCTCAAGGGACGACGTGCCGACTACGGGGAACGGATTCTTGCCACGCTGTCGCAAGAATTGGCCAGCGAGTACGGGCAGGGGTTCAGCTACGCGGCCCTGACCCGCATGGTCAAGTTCTCGGAGTGCTTTGGCGACGCCGAGATTGTTGCCACGCTGTCGCGACAGTTGAGCTGGTCGCACTTCCGCGAACTGCTCCCGCTCGACCAGCCGCTCCAGCGCGACTTCTACGCCGAGATGTGCCGGGTCCAGCGGTGGAGCGTCCGCCAGCTCCGGCAGCAGATCGATTCGATGCTCTACGAGCGCACGGCCCTATCCCGCAAGCCCGAGGCGGTCGTCGAGGCCCAGATCCAGGAGCTCCGCCGCCAGGACGCGGTTAGCCCCGACCTCGTGCTCAAGGACCCCTACGTGCTCGACTTCCTGGGCCTTCGGGACCGCTACCTAGAGAAGGACCTCGAGGACGCGATTCTTCGCGAACTGGAGGCGTTCATTCTCGAGCTCGGGACAGGCTTCTGCTTCTTCGCGCGCCAGATCCGGCTCCAGGTTGATGGCGACGACTTCTACATCGACCTCGTCTTTTACAATCGCAAGCTCAGGCGACTCGTGGCGGTCGACTTGAAGGTCGGGCCGTTCAAGCCCGAGTACAAGGGCCAGATGGAGCTCTACCTGCGCTGGCTCGACCGCAACGTTCGTGAGCCCGGGGAGGAGTCCCCGCTCGGACTGATCCTGTGCGCGGGCAAGAAGAGGGAGCAGATCGAGCTACTGGAGCTCGATAAGAACGGCATCCACGTTGCCGAGTACCTGACCGTGCTCCCCCCGCGCAAGGAGCTGAGCCGACGGCTGCACGCGGCCATCGAGCGGTCCCAAGAGCGCCTTGCCGCCGAGGAGGAAGCCAAGTGACTGAGGCGGCTCAGGTTCTATGGCCAGCGCGGAAGCGCAGGCCGGTGGCCGGAAGGAGCAGGCGACGGTATCCGGCTTATAGGGATTCGGGTGTGGTGGCCGGAAGCTTGCCGGGATTCTATCCGGGATCCTGTTCTCCGGCTCACTCTCAGGATATCTCCGGAAGCCGTCGGCCGAGACCAGGTACGCTTCGAAAACGTGGCGCGGATTCACGTGCTCGAAGGCGTGGAGGGGGCTCGCGGCTTCCTCTCTGCTCACTTCCGTCACGAGGAGGCGATCCTGGGTCTTCCCGAGCACGAACCGGTAGGTGCGGTTCTTGAAGCTTTCACCGCCTGCAAGCTCGTCCCCGCCGAATTCCAGGATGTGGCCCGGCCGGATCTTCTCGGCAGAAGCAAACCTTCCTCCTTCTGCGGTATCCAGAAAGAACGCGTCGGCCGTGACCCGGTTGCCGGAGCGGGTCACGACTTCCGGAGTGCGCATGAGGAGGCCCGGCTGCTCGGGGTGGGGCCTCACGGCCGCGACCCAGTTCGGGGCGCCCTCGGTCGGGTTGTAGCTCAGGTTGGGTATCGCCCCCCTGGTTACGGGAACGGTCTCGGCCTCTCTGGGGCGTCCCAGGCGGTCCACGATGAAAGCCCGGTTCGCGCTCTTTTCCTGGCCTACCTCGACGATGATGTCGCCCGCCTGGGCTTTCCGTGGGGCGGACCCGTCTGAGAGGGTGACCCCCATCTCGGGGGCGATCTTCTCCCACCATCTCTCGTGTCGCATGAGGTGGAGAAGCTTCTCGTGATCCATGGATCCCCTGGCGCTCGCGACCTCCCGGTACTGCTCGCCAAACCTGGCGAGGTCGATCGGGCCGCCTGCCGCCTCCGGAAGGCGTTGAAAGAGAAGGGGCGTTTGAGTTTTCCCGGCCTGGGGTTCGGAGTAGGGGAGAAGCGCCTCGCGCTCGGGTCCGGAAGTCGTGGCGTCGCGCCCCGGAGCAGATTTCAGGGCTTGGCTTTGCATGTCCGCATAGACCTCCCCGTAAGCCGCGGCCCGCTCGTAGGCGGAGAGGAATTCGAGGTTCCGTATCTGTTCCCGGTCCCCGTCCGGAAGGTTCGCAAAATGCGGCATTTGCTCGAGCACCACGACCGTGTCACCGGGCCGCGCCCGTGCCGTGTCCCTGGCGTACTCGTTGGCGGCGCGCTCCAAGGGCGTGTTCCTGAACTCGGGAACCGTGGCTGTCGTGTGCTCCCTCTCCCGGGCTGCCTGGATGAGGGTCGCTTCCGGGCCGCTTCGGGTAGGGATCAGAACCGTTGCGCCGGAATGGAGGAATGCCTTGATCTCGGGCAGAATCTCGCTTCTGGAAGGTGCTGCGGCGAGGAGGTCCCAACCAGGTCTCCCGAGGTATTCGGGGGTAAAGCCCCCGCGGCCTCGTCCCGGACGGGAAATCTCCTGACACTGGTATTCGGTAACCGTCCGGTCATCCCCATCTTGAACCAGATCAGCCATCCCCGCCAAAATGCTGCCATGGTCATCAACTCCATCCAGGGGGATACGCCATGGCACAGGATCCCGTTCACCGGATAAATCAGGGAAAGCAGACGTTCTGGATCGGCCAGCTTCAGCGATGGGCCGTCAGTGGGACGTCCGCACGAGCCTATTGCTCCCAGCATCAGCTCAGGGAGAGGCAGTTCCATTGGTGGAAGAAGGTCTTGCAGAAGAGAGGGCTTTGGAAGCCCAGTCGCAAGAGCCAGCGCGCCTCGGCATCTCGACCGCTTGTCCCCGAAGCTGCATTTGTTCCGGTGCGCGTGTCACAGACAGATCCGACGATTTCAAGAAAGAAGGCAGAACCACCGGGGCCCGCAACAATGGAACTCTGCCTGGGAGGCCGATACCGGGTGCGGATCCCGCAAGGATTTGATCCCCTGACCCTGGATCAGCTCCTTTGCGTGCTGGAGGGGCGGCCGTGTTGAGTCTGCCGCCTTCGGTGCGCATTTTTCTCTGCACCCGGCCGGTAGACATGCGGCTCTCTTTCGATCGGCTTGCAGCGCTGGCCGAGCAGGTGCTCGAGGAGTCGCCCTTCACGGGCCATCTTTTCGTGTATGTGAACAGGCAGGGCGACCGGGTGAAGATCCTTTACTGGGACCGGGTCGGATTTGCGATCTGGTACAGAAGGTTGGAGAGAGGGACCTACCGGTTCCCTTTCGTCGAGGGCCCCCGAGTCGAGATGAATTCCTCCGAGCTGGCGCTGATCCTGGAAGGGATCGACTTGAGTGGGTCGCGCAGGCAGAAGCGATACGCGCGGGCGGCGTGCGAGACCTGATGTGATGAGATCTGGCTATTGGGATAGAAGTACTGTTGCCTTCTTCCGAGAGATAGTGTAAAAGGTGGATGCATTTGCTAAGCGCCATCATGCCAGTCGATCCGGGCCATGCAAGAAGAAGCTCCAGTCCTACCCACAGATCTCACTCAATGCCACGCGGTCATCCTGGAGATGGCCGAGAAGATCCGCGAGCTCAATCTGCTC
Organism: bacterium; assembly: GCA_040756235.1. Lineage (GTDB taxonomy): Bacteria > Desulfobacterota > DSWW01 > DSWW01 > DSWW01 > JBFLZG01. The sequence continues at coordinate 20,275 of JBFLZG010000040.1, forward strand.
AACGAGAAGCACAAGCATCAGCTGGCGCAGCTTCTGCGGCACCGGTTCGGGCAACGTGCAGACCGGATCAGTTCTGAACAGCTGGTTTTGTGGGTGCTCGAGGCAACCGAGGACGCCTCAGCGGCGCCGGAGAAGCCGGGACCGCCAGCGGCTTCCGGCGGGCCCAGGGGGCGGGGACACGGCAGGCGGCCATTGCCGAAGGATCTCCCTCGCAAACGGGTCGTCCATGATGTAGCGCCCGAGGAGAAGATCTGCCCGAGATGCCAGGAGGAGAAGAGGAAAATCGGAGAGGAGGTGAGCGAACAGCTGGAGTATGTCCCGGCCTCCTTTTACGTGATCGAAAACGTTCGGCCGAAGTATGTCTGCGTGCATTGTGAGGAGGGGGTGGTTCAGGGCAGGAAACCGATGCAGGCGATCGAGAAGGGCCTTCCGGGGCCGGGGTTTCTGGCGCACGTAGTCACGAGCAAGTACGCCGATCACTTGCCGCTGTATCGTCTGGAAGGAATTTTCGCGCGGCACGGGGTGGAGATCCGCCGGAGCACGATGTGCGGCTGGATGGCCTACACTGCAGAGTTGCTGGCTCCTCTTTACGAGCGGATGTGCAGGGCGGTGCTTTCCTCCAAGGTGATCTTCACCGACGACACGCCAACCCCGGTCCAGGACCGGGATCTGACGAGGACCCGGACCGGCCGGATTTGGGTCTATGTGGGGGACCGGCAGCATCGGTACACGGTGTACGATTATACGGCGGACCGGAGCCGGGATGGGCCGGCGAGGTTCTTGGAAGGGTTCAGCGGCTATCTTCAAGCGGACGCCTACCCGGGCTATGATGCACTGTACCGGGACGGCAGGATCAAGGAGGTTGGGTGTTGGGCTCACTCACGGCGCCGTTATGTGGAGGCGGAGATGACTCATCCAGTCAATGCGGCCATAGCCGTTGCATGGATCCGGAGGCTTTACCGGCTCGAGGATGCCGCCCGACGGATGGATCCTGCCTCTCGCCAGGCGCTTCGACAGCAGAGGGCTAAACCCATCCTGGAAGGTTTTAAAGAATGGCTGGACCGAACCGTTCTGGAGGTCTTGCCCAAGAGCCCGTTGGGGCAAGCCATCGGATACACCCTTTCGAACTGGGCCGCGCTGAATCGTTATCTTGAGGATGGCGACCTGGAGATCGACAACGGCCGGGCGGAGCGAGCCCTGAAGCCCACAGCCCTCGGTAGGAAAAATTGGTTATTCTTTGGCAGTGACCGTGGAGGGCAGACCGGCGCGATCCTGAAAAGCTTCACGGCGACATGCAAGGACTTGAAGATCGACCCCTTCGTCTATCTGCGCGACATCTTCGAGAGGATCAGCGCCCACCCCATGAACCGGCTGGACGAACTGCTCCCGGACCGGTGGCTGGCCGAGCGAATCGCCTCGGCACAGGATCCGGCCGCGTAGTAGTAAACGAGAACTGTCCCCTGCTTCACGCATACGACAGGGTCCCGATGAGCAGAACAAGGCAAACGAACGGCCCTCGGTCGGCAGACTCGATTCCTGTCTCCTTCACCCTCTCGCAAAGGGATCTGATCCTGGGTCGCCACCAAGGCAATATCCCTCTTGCCCCGCTCGTCGACGAGGAGACGTTCCGGGCCGCCGTCGTCGAGAAAAACTCCGTCGTCGTCCACATGCCCCTGTACCATGTCGAGCATCTCATGGGCTTCGTCGCCGGAGATGCGAACCACACCCGGAACCGGAGGCTGGCTCGTCAGTTGGACGAGCTCTTCCTCCACCTTCAGAGCATTGTCGACCGCTACAGCTGAATCCGCCTGCTCCTTCACCCCTCCTGCCCACCCCCCCGTCCATCGTCCAGCCCCCCCATGGGGTTCACCGGACGGTTACGGTATTCGGGCGGCGGGCTTTGCTGTCAGGAAGGCCTCACGTTTGGTCTATCAGGGCAGCTGGTGGTTGAAATTGTCCGGGTGAATCGATACCCAGACATCCTTTCTCATCTCCTCGCGAATGGCCGCGTCTCTACGGGACAGAAGGTTCACGAACCCCTGTATCTCTTCCGGTGCGGCAAGGTCTGTGAAGAGGCGCACGAGCTCCCTGGGGAGGTTGGTGGCGACTTCCAGGACCTCGACCTCCACATCCGTACCCACGTCCGGGTCGTTCCTCGAGAGTGCCTCGCGGTGTGCTGCAACGAGCCGGCGGGCGGCGGCACACTGCTTCAAGGTCTCGAGCTTTTCGACTTCCCGGGAAAGACGCTCGAAAAGGTCCACCCTTCCCGAGTCGAGCTCTTTGCGGATACCGGTGGCTGGTAGATTTCGGGGATCGCGCGGGTCGCCCTTCTTCGCCCCAATCCGTTCCGTGTACGCCTCCTGCCAGATGAGCTCGAGCGCCTCGAGCTGGGCAGGGTTCCTCGCCGCAAGGATCACGAACTTGACCGGGGCCGGCACCCGGCGGAACGGGAAGAGATCCTTGGCGCCGGCTCTCCTTTCCGGGTCTTCGGAGAGGCGCCTTCTCTGGAACTCGAAGACGGGCCGGACCTCGTCGAATTCTTCAGGGATCGCGAGAGCGTTCAGGCCCTGGCAGAAAAGGCTTCTCGTGAGCGGTCCCATCGAGTGTCTCCTTGATCCAAGTTGGAAAAACGGCTGTGTTTTCAAGGTGGTCTCTGCATGCATCTGGCTGTAGCAACGGTCGTGCCAGAGGGGAGGTCCGGGGCGCTGGAGGAGCTGAATGCTCTCGGTCATGCCTGCGAGGAGGATGGAGTATTGAACGTGCCACAGAACTCAGAACGGGCGTGCCTTCGGTCCGCCCAGGGCTCCGGGAGCGCTCTGCCCGGCCAACTGTGGATTCTCTATTCTTTATAAATAAGAGAACGGAGCAAGAAAAAGCAGGCAGGTAAGAAGATCAACTTTCTCGCCTGAGGATCTCCTCGATCTGTATCCGCAGCTCGGGTATATTGCTGATAGCCACGTCCCAGACGATATCGTAGTCCACTCCAAAATAGCTGTGAACCACCTTGTCCCTCATCCCGGCCATTGCACGCCACTCGACGTCAGGGTAGCGCTGCTTTAATTCAGAAGACACTTTTTTCGTCGCCTCCCCGATGATCTCAATGCTCCTCACGAAGGCCCGTTTGGCGGTCTCATCCCCAAGGAATTGCTCTCGACTCAGGGTCTCGGTCTGCCCTGCGAGAAAATGCGCTTCTTCCAGGATGTGGCGCAGAAAATCAAGCGGCGAGAGGGACATACTCCACTTCCTCGAGTATGTGAGGCCCTATGTATGGGCTGAGTGCCTCCGTAGTCACCAACTCCACCCGACGACTGAGTAAATCCTCCAGGAGAAAGACGAGATTCATGAAGTGATCGAACGTTTTCTGCCCCGGGTCAAATTCAACCAGCAGATCCACGTCACTACTGGGGCTCTGCCCTCCCCGGACAAAGGAGCCGAACAAGCCCAGGCGCTTCACTCCCAGCTCCCGGATGCGGCTTTCGTTCGCCTGGAGGACCCTTATGATATCTCCTTTGGTCGGAACGTTCGTCTTCATTTCTTCACTCGGTTGGTGTCATCCTGAGCGGTAAGCCCGCGACCGACGCGCGAACACCAGCACGGAAGGAAGTTTCGCACAACGGCGAAGTGTTTTCAAAAGCGCGAATCGACTTCTTCTTGTGTGAGCCATGCGGCGTATTCAATCGCCTGTTGAATGTCCTCCCGCTCCAGGTCCGGATACCCTTCAAGAATCTCGTCGAAAGTGGCGCCGTGGGCAATCTGACCGACGATGACT
>JBFLZG010000041.1:0-18888 GCA_040756235.1 bacterium
CCTACGCACAAGCTGCGGACGCAACGGGCCAGGCAACAGGGGACAAAAAGTCATGGTCGAGCCGGGCACCGGCCGGCCAAAGGAGAAAGGGACCCGCCCAATGGATTTCAACGTCAACATCGACGTGGATGATCTCGAGAAGGCCGTGCGCTTCTATTCTTCGGCATTCGATCTGAAGGTCGGCCGCCGTTTCGGCGCCTTCGGCGTCGAATTGCTCGGAGCGTCGGCCCCTGTCTATCTGCTCGTCAAGGCCGCAGGCACGCCGGCTTCTGATGCAACCTCGCAGCGCCGGACTTACGATCGCCACTGGACGCCGGTCCATCTTGACTTTGCCGTCGAGGACATCGAACGAGCGGTCGAGAAAGCAGTTTCGGCCGGAGCCAAGCTCGAGAAACCCGTTACCACGCACAAGTGGGGCAAGCTCGCGCTCATGGCTGACCCTTTCGGTCATGGTTTCTGTCTCATCCAGTTCCTCGGGCGCGGCTACGACGCGCTTGCCCCATGACATTTACCGACTGCTCGAACTCGGGTGCAAAGGGGAGAGATGAAGCTCCGAGCCCTTTCCGAGGTCGATGAGGACGCGCTCCGTCCCTTGCTGGAGGATTTCGTTTCCTCCATCCCCCGGAAGCCCGCGCACCTTGGTCCCTGGAGACCGGGGATCTGCCGCAGTGCCCGAGTCTGCCTCCGCTGAATCGTAGAGTCCCACCACGTCATTTGAGACCCGCCCGCCGCCTTCCCATCGCCCGGACTGTCCGCTGCCCGGGCCATCAACCCATGACCTCGGCATCCAACAGGATCGTGGATGCGTCGTAAAAGAGGGGAAATATGCGATCTTGAGCGAACGAAGGTCCGCTTCCGCCCTCTTTCGGGCGGAAGCAGCTCCGCGTTCGTGTGCAAAGCTCGGAGAGGACCGAACATGAACCTATACGTCGGCACCAGCGGCTACTGCTACAAGGAGTGGAGGGGCACGTTCTATCCCGAAGACCTGTCCGAGAAACGGATGCTTCACTATTACGGCGATCGATTTCGGACCGTGGAAATCAACAATACCTTCTACCGCATGCCCAAGGCGCAGGTCCTGGAGGCGTGGGCGGGCGAGGTCCCCGGCGATTTCAAGTTCGTGCTCAAGGCGCCGCAGCGGATCACGCACATTCAACGGCTCAGGGACGCAGACGATGCGGTTTCGTACCTCGTCGACGTTGCCGGGACCCTGAAGGAGCGCCTGGGGCCGCTGCTGTTCCAGCTGCCCCCGAGCCTGAAGAAGGACGTGCCGCGGCTGCGCGAGTTTCTTGCATTCCTGCCGCCTCATCGCCGCGCGGCGTTCGAGTTCCGCCATCCGTCCTGGTTCGATGAAGAGGTCTTCGAGGCGCTGCACGATCATCGGGTGGCGCTGTGCATCGCCGAGACGGAGGACGACCTCGAGGTCCCGTTCGTGGCGACAGGGGATTGGGGCTATCTGCGCTTGCGGCGTCCCGACTATGGCGATCCGGAGCTGAAGACGTGGGTGGAGCGGGTGCTGCAACAGGACTGGCGGGATGCGTTCGTGTTCTTCAAGCACGAGGATGAAGGCAAGGCGCCGCAGATGGCCAGACGCTTTCTGGAGCTCGCCGCCCAGCCCAGCTAGGCCGCAGTTTGAGCAGTTGCCCGACCCCGGCCCTTGGATTTCCGTGCCCGCGAAGGTACGATGAGAACCCTCCGGAGCGCCCCCTGGAGGAAATCATGGGCGCGCAGACGGGAAAAGCCGGGAAATCGATGGGCAGCGAAAACGTCCAAGTCCAAGACCGGGCGGAAGTGATCACCCATCCGCCCGTCATTTACGCCGCCGCCTTTCTCGTCGGGCTCCTGCTGCATGCCTGGCTTCCGCTACGCTTCCTGCCCGGCGCGACGATCGTGTGGATAGCGGCCCCCCTTGTATCGATCGCCGTCTTCGTCGTGCTTTCGGCCGTGTGGGCCTTGACTCGGGCGCACACGACCTTCGATGCCCGCAAGCCCACGACCTCCATCGTTACCGGCGGGCCTTATCGGCTGACCCGGAATCCGGCCTATCTGTCGCTGACGCTGCTGTACATCGGAGTCGCGGCTCTGTTCAATTCGCTTGCCATACTTGGAATGGTCGTACCCGCGGTCGTCGTGACGCATTTCGGCGTCATCCTGCGCGAGGAAAGCTACCTCGAGCGAAAGTTCGGGGACGAATACCGAAGGTACAAGGCACGGGTGCGTCGCTGGATCTGAGGTCCGGAGCCGCAGGCGCGCTCGGGTCCTGCATCGGCCCGGCTCACGGGAGAGTCGAAGATGGGTCTCATCCGAATTCTGCCTCTCTCGGCCCTTGCGATCCTGCTCTCCGTGAACATGGCATGCACGGAAGAACGAAATCCCGGCGTGATCGATCAGGAGATACTCGTCCAGGGAGAGTCGCGAACCTTCCGTCTGGTCATCCCGGCAAAGGGAACGCAGGAAAAAAGGATGCCCCTGGTCATCGCGCTTCACGGAGGGGGCACCAACGGAAGGTCCATGGAGCGCTTTTCCGGCCTGGACGACGCTGCCGACAAGCACGGCTTCATCGTCATCTACCCTGACGGAAGCGGCAGGAAGAAAAGGATCCTGACCTGGAACTCGGGGTCGTGCTGCGGGTTCGCCAAGAACAAGAACGTGGACGACGTCGGCTTCATCCGCGCTCTCATCGAGCTCCTGGTCGCCCGCTACGGAGCGGACCCTGCAAGGGTCTACGTGACGGGGATTTCGAACGGGGCCATGATGGCATACCGCCTGGCGGCCGAAATCCCGGACCGCATCGCCGCGGTCGCGGCGGTTGCCGGCACCCTCGAAATCGATCCGGCGCTCATCCGCGCGCCCGTCCCGGTGCTCCACTTTCACGGCACCGCTGACCCGTATGTCCCTTTCGAGGGCGGCCGCGGTCCCAGGAGCGCAGAAGGCCTCCAGTTCCGTTCGGTACCGGACACGATCGCCGTCTGGGTCCGGGCCGCCGGGGCAGACCCGGAACCCGAGGTAGAGGAGCTGCTTGACCTGCAGGACGATGGAACAAGAGTCATCCGGTACTCCTATGGCACCAACGAGGATCCCCAGAGGGTTGTCCTTTACAAAATCGTGGGTGGCGGGCATACATGGCCGGGAAGACCCAAGGCCGAGCGTGTCCTGGGACGGGCGACCCTGGAAGTCTCCGCCAATGACCTGATGTGGGAGTTTTTTCGCCGTCATGCGAGGATCCCGACGAGCCGTGATCTGGACCGCGACAAGGAACGAGGGATCATGCCCGAGAGCGCAGAGGTGCCGGATGATACGACTTTGCACGCAAGATGATCTGCGGGTCATGTACGAGGTCATCAACGACGCGGCCCAGGCTTACAGGGGGATCATTCCCGCGGACCGGTGGCATGAGCCTTACATGCCCATGGAGGAGCTCGTCTCGGAGATCGCGGACGGGGTCCGGTTCTGGGGGTTTCAGGCCGAGGGCTCGGAGCTCGTCGGGGTCATGGGGATCCAGGACCGCGGGCCGGTGCATCTCATCCGCCATGCCTACGTTCGGACCGACCTGAGGCGGAAGGGGATCGGCTCGAAGCTGCTCCGCCACCTGGAGACGATGACCGCCTCCCCGATCCTGGTCGGTACGTGGGCGGACGCGCACTGGGCCGTCCGCTTCTACGAGCGGCACGGCTACCGATTGGTCTCGACGGAAGAGAAGGACAGGCTGCTGCGCCGATACTGGAAGATTCCCGAGCGGCAGGTGGAGACTTCCGTCGTGCTGGCAAACCCGAGATGGGCTCCCTCCCGTGCCGAGTCTCAGGGGGATCGTTCGTCTCATCCGGGTCCGTGAGCGACCCGGGTGGGACACGGCCACTGGGCTCGCGGGACCAGTGGCTCCTTGAATGGCAGACAAGAATGGCTGAGAGCGACCGGCTCGACAGGCTCGACGCCTCACACCGGAATCGCGCTGCCGAGGTCCTGGCGCGGGCCTTTCAGAGCGCTCTTCTATTCGTAGGGAAGGAACGACATGGATTACACTCACATGACGGCCCCTTGCGGGCTCCCCTGCTTCGAATGCTATCTGTACCTTGCAAGGGACCATGACGAGATCCGGGCAGCCGTCTCGAAGGAGCTGGGCATTCCCGGCGAGGAGGCGACCTGCAACGGGTGCCGGGAGCAGGGAGGGAAGTGCGCCCATTTTGCCGGCCGCTGCCGCGTGTACCCGTGCGCCGAAAAAAGAGGGATCCGCGTCTGTTCCGATTGCGCGGACTTCCCCTGCGATTTCTTCCAGCCGTATGCCGACCGCGCCAACCTGTGGCACAATACCAAGGTGTTCAACCTCTGCCTCATCCGCAAGATGGGGCTCGAGCGCTGGGCCAAGGAAAAGGCCAGAGGTGTGATGCAGACCTACTCGTTCGGCAAATGGACCCTGTAGCGGCCAGGCCATGGAGGCGGTCATCTTCTGCGGCATCCCCGGTTCGGGAAAGACGACCTTCTACAAGGAGCGGTTCGCCGAGACGCACATCCGGTTGAGCCTCGACACGCTCAGGACCCGCCACCGCGAGCGGATCCTGCTGGCCGCCTGCCTCGAAGCCAGGCAGCCGTTCGTGATCGACAACACGAACGTCACCTCTGCGGAGCGCGCCCGCTACATCGCACCCGCGCGCGCGGCCGGATTCAAGGTGGCCGGCTACTTCTTCGCCTCCGACCCGAAGGCCGCCTTTGCGCGCAATCGAAAGCGGCCGGGGCGCGCGGCCGTGCCGGCGGCCGGGCTGTTCGGGGCGCAAAAGCGGCTGCAGCCGCCCGTCCCGGACGAAGGCTTCGACGTGCTCTACAGGGTGGAAGTCGTCGAGGGCAGCGGCTTCGAGGTCGCGCCGCTCACCACGAATGGTGGTGTGAAGTAAGACGGGCACGCCGCACCCGGGAATGGGGGTCCAGCGATGAGAAGGATTCGTTTCCTGGTGCCCGCAGCCGCTTTCGCATTCGCGCTTGCCGCCTGCGGCGACTCGGACGAGGCGGGCACCCCTTCGGCTCCCGACTCGCTCGTGCAGTTCGCCTTCGGCCTTCACGGCCAGCCCTTGGGTTCGAGCCGGTTCGTAGCGGCCACCGGCGATGCCATGGTGCTCGAGAAGGCCAGGGGTGAGCTCGCCCTGCCCGCCTTTCAGCGGAGACTTCACATCCACGGGCCCCTGGCCTCCGGGGACGGCGATCACAACCAGGGCTGGAGCTGGCACTTCGTTCCCGGCGAATGGGACCTGGTCGAGCTCAGCATCGAGCTCTGCGACGGGACGCCCCGGTACGTGGAAGACCACCTCGACGAATGGGTCGGCCAGACCTTCTGCCCCTGGTCTTCCTACGTGCTGGAGGAGCTGGACGCCGGTTGAGGAGGAGTGGCTCGGCCGCCGCTCCGCGTCCTGCGCACGGCGCTCCCGTCCGGTCGTTACTTCCCCAGCGAGAACCCGAACGTGATCATAGGCTCGAAGAAGTCCACCGAGTCCGCGAGCAGGTGGTACGTCACGCCCGCCGTGAGCCCGATGAAGGGGATCGGGTGAAGGCCGATGCCCGCGCCGATGTTGAAAAGCGGGTCGGTATTCGAATCCTCGTGTTCGAAGGTCATGGTGTACGCCCCCACGCCGGCGCGCACGTAGGGAGTGACGACCACCAGTCTCTTGAACAGCGTTGCGTTCACGTCGTAAAGGTGGGTGGATTCGAGCTCCTCCCTCCCGGTGTCGTGCAGATAACGGTAGCTTACGCCTCCGGCGAGCCAGCTCGTGAACTCGTAGCCGACGTCGAGGCCGAGGCCGATCGACGGGCTATTGTCGCCCTCGGTGGGAATGGCGGCGCCCACGCTCGGGTTCAGGTAGAAGCCGCCGGCAAGGGCCCCCGAGGCCGGCGCAAGGCACAGGCAGAGGCACGCGAGAAGCAGCAGGGTCTTGAACAATTTCATGGGAACCTCCTGGATCATTGGACTCGTGTACGGGTGCCAGCCCGGCATGCCCACCGATTCGAGTCTCCCGCCGGCGAAGCCGGGCCTGCTGTTCGCGCGCGAAGTATAAAAGAGCCCCCGGCAAGCGTCAATGCCCGCCGGGGGCGAGGTCCTTCGAGGGTGCTCGCGTATTGTAGGGGCGCTGCTTGCCGCGCCCTTTCCGGGATCCAGGAGACTACCCATGAACCCCTGGAATCACGGGGAGCACGGACTGGATTCCGGATGTCGCCCCCGCTCCGGGGGCTGCTCCGGAATGACGGGCTGACTGCGTCCGGACAGGGCTGCAGCCTCGGAAATCCCGCCGTGCTCGGGCTCCAGGCCCGCGGGTCACGCGGCCATCTTGATCCGCCTGGCCTCTTCCGCGTTCTTCAGCTCGAAAGCAGGCGCGCTCACGAGGCACGAGAACTTGCCGTGGTGCTTGTTCTGGGCCATGAGCTCGTGCGCCAAGGGGATCTCCACCCAGGGAAACCGCCGGGTCATGACCGGCTTGATCTCGCCCGACATGACGAGCTCGTTGGCGCGGGCCGCCTGCTCGCCGTTGGCGAAGTGGCTGCCGACGATCGACTTCTGGTGCATCCACAGATAGCGCGCATCGAAGCTCAGGTCGTACCCGCTGGTCGCGCCGCAGATCACGACCCGACCGAACCGGCGCAGCATCCACACGGAGAGCGGAAACGTGGACTTGCCCACGTGCTCGAAGACCACGTCCGGGCCCCGGTTCGTTCCGGCCTTCTGCTGGAAGTCGCGGCCGAACGCTTTCCAGTCGTCGAAGCGCGCCTTCTCCTCGGCCGGCGTCGCGTTGTCCTTCCAGAGGAGGTTGGGGTAGTTCCTGCGGTTGATGTACCCCTTGGCGCCGAGCTTCATGACGAACTCGCCCTTCTCGTCCGAGCTCACCACGCCCACGGACTCCGCGCCCATCTTCTTGATGAGCTGCGTGGCGAACACGCCCAGGCCGCCCGACGCGCCCCAGACCAGCACTTTCTCGCCAGGCTTGAGCCCGGCCCGGTCCACGAGCATCCGAAAGGCGGTGAAGTAGGTGAGCCCGTAGCTCGCGGCCTCTTCCCAGCTCAGCTGCCTGGGCTTGTGCAGGATCTGCTGGGCCTGCACCTTGGTGAACTGGGCGAAGCTCCCGTAGGGGGTCTCGTAGCCCCAGATCTTCTGGCTCTGGCACATCATCGGGTCGTAGCCCACGCACTGCCCGCAGTACGTGTCGCAGGACTGGTTGCAGTGCAGCACCACCTCGTCGCCCGGCCTCCAGTGCTTCACGCCCTCGCCCACCTTCCAGACGATGCCCGAAGCGTCGGAGCCGGCGATGTGGAAGTCCTTCCCCGTGACCCTGAGGACCGAGACCGGTTTTCCCCTGCCCGCCCAGATGCCGTTGAAGTTCACGCCGGCCGCCATGACCAGGACCAGGGCCTCGTTGGAACCGATCTCCGGAACGTCCATCAACTCCTGCTGGAACGACTGCGCAGGCTCCCCGAAACGCTCCTCCCGGATCACCCAGGCGTGCATCTTCTCCGGCAGGACGCCCAGGGGGGGCACTGTCCCGATGGGCACCGAGGGGACCCTCTGGTAAGACATGTACTTAGATTCCTCACGGGTCATCTCTTCCGCCTTTTTGGTCATGATCTAAACCTCCGATCAAACAGCGTAGTTCCGCAGCTCTATAGACTTGGACGGCGCTTGAGCAGCAATCGTCGCTCGATCTCGAAAATCTTGGCCCCGATCTTCTCTTTGCCGCGATCTTTCTTGTCGTTCTCCTTGACGAAGAGGTCCGCACCGAACTGCTCGAACGCTTTCGCAGCGGTCATGTTTTTCACGCCCACGAGCTGCACCGTGAGGATCCCTGCGGACGGAAGCGCGGCGGGAGCGGGCGCGATGTCCAGCACCCGGGTGAGCGCCGCGACCGTGTCGCCTGCCTGGACCGGCTGGGTGTGGTAGCCTTCCGTGAAACCCAGGTCCCAGAGCGCGTTCTCGCTCACGTCCCGGCTGGCCAGCCCTTCAAGCCACGCGAAGACCAGCCCGCCGTAGACGATCGGCTCGCCGCTCATCGCTCCGCTCAGGCCCGTGCTGTACACCCGGTCCGTGTGCAGCGGATGGGTGTTGCCGACGATCGCGGTCCAGCCCATGTGCTCGTCGGTGATGGTGCGGCCGTTTGCATGGACGACGATGTCGCCCTTGCGAAAGCTCTCCAGGTAGGTGCCCTGGCCGGTCAGTCCCGCGGGAAAGCTCCTCCTGGTGACAGGAAGCTCATACGGAGGGCTCTCCTGCCAGGGGAAGTCCGAACGTTCGCGGGCCGCGGCACCTGACGGTCCGGCCGTGTCCCCGGACACGGGCGTTGGCGCGGGCGTCGGCCCGGGCGATCCGCCCTTGCGGCGCGGCATCACCATGATCTTGCGCTCGTACTGGAGCACGACTTCGCTCCACTGGTTCAGACCGAGGGTCTCGAGGTGCACGATGCCCGGTTTGCCCTCGCCGCGCTCGCGGCGGGAACGGACGCGCGTCAGGGAACGTATGGTGTCGTCCGGGTAAACGGGCCTCACGAACCGCGCCCGGTAGTAGCCCAGGTTGGCCATCGCTTTCTCGGAGTCGTTCTGCACGCCCAGGGAGAGGACCAGGTTGAAGACCAGCTGCGGGCAGACCGGACACCGCGGGAACCCGTGCGCCGTGGCGTATTCCGAGTTCAGGTACAGGGGGTTGGCCTGCTGAAAGGCCCCGGCAAAGGCCTTGGCGAGCCCGGCGTCCACCGTGAAACCCCTGGGATGGCGCAAGACCTGGCCCGGCGCGAAGTCCTCGAGGTATCGGCCGTACTCGGGGAAGCGGGCCTGCCCCGGGTTCACCTCGCTCCCGGGCGCGAGCTCCTCCTGTGGGGGAAGGGGAAACGTCAGGGACATGATCTTTACCTCGCTCACTGGAGCACTGACAGGGCTTGCCTGCTGGAAGAAGGGCGCAGCAAGCGGCGCCCCTGCAAGACTCCGGCGGCCGGGGGGGCCGCCGGCGCAGGCCGCCCTACTGTTCCTCTACGAGGCTCCGGGCGATCACCTTCAGGGCAAGGGTCTCCTCGGCCCCCTCGAAGATCGACAGGACCCGGGCATCCACGAAGTGCCGGCTCACCGGGGTACCCTCGGCGTAGCCTTTCCCGCCGTGGATCTGCATCGCCTCGCGGGTGATTCCCTCGGCCGCCCGGCAGGTGAAGAGCTTGACCATGCTGGCCTCCGTCTGGCCCTTGCCCCGATCCATCAGACGGGCAACCGAGCGGGTGAACTGGCGGCTCGTCGTGAGGAGGGCGGCCATCCTGGCCAGCTTCACCTTGGTGAGCTGGTAATCGGCCACGGGCCGGCCGAAGACGACGCGTCTCGACGCGTACGAGAGCGCCTCTTCGAACGCCGCCTGCATGACCCCCACGGCCCGGGCGGCAGTCTGGATGCGGCCTCCGGAAAACCCGGCCATGAGATAGTAGAAGCCTTTGCCCAGTCCGGCCTCGCCCCCCAGGAGGGCGTTTTCCGGCACGAAGTAATTCCGGAAGACGATCCAGAAAGAGTGCATGCCACGGTATCCGATGGTCGGAATGGCCTTGCCGCGGACCTGCCCCCCGCCCTCCTGCACGTGATCGAATTCCTTCCCGTCCGTCGGCGGTTTCCCGACCAGGAAGAGCGAGAGCCCCTTGTGGCCCAGGGACCGGTCCGGGTCGGTCCGGGCCAGCACGAGCAGCAGGCCGGCCTTGCCGCCGAAGGTGCACCACGTCTTGGTGCCGTCCAGCAGCCACCCGCCTTCCGTCCGCCGAGCCGCCACCTTCATGGAGGCCACGTCCGACCCGTAGTCCGGCTCGGTCACGGCCACGGCGCACAGAGGATCGCCGGCCGCGAGCTTCGGTAGCCACCAGGCCTGCTGTTCGTCCGTGCCGCCTTTGCGGATGGCCCTGGCCAGGATCTCGGTCCGCGTGATCAGGCTGCCCGCTGCGCCGAGCGACCCGCGCGAAAGCTCCTCGGTCACGACGATCATGCCGAGCGTGTCTTCCCGCCCGTCCTCCTGCCGGCCTCCGAAGCGACGGGGGATCGAGAGCCCGAAGGCGCCCATCCCGATCAGAGGCGTGAGGATCGATTCCGGGACGAGGAGGTCTTCCCGGTGGATCCGTTCGGCCATCGGCCGAACCACGCGATCCGTGAACTCGCGGAAGCGGCCCCTCTGCTCCTCGTGCTCCTCGTCGAGAAGGGAGAGCCCGCCGGCGGATCCCGCCTTTTGCCCCTGTCGAAGCAGCTCGCCGAGCGCCTCCATGCTGGCGGCGGCAAGCCGAGCACTGCAAAAGGAACGGACCGGCTCACGCTCGAGGCTTTGGGAAAGCTCCTGCCACGAGAGACCGAAATCCGCGGGCCGGGCGGACAAGCGGTCGCGCAAGCTCTGGGCCATTTCGGCAATGAACAGGAGCGCGCACGGCTCCTCCACCGCTGCCGGCCCCGCCTCCGCGCTCCCGCCTGCGGCCGCCGCTTCACGGAGACTCGCCGCATACTCCAGGACGGCGCGCGCGGCGGCGAGCTCGGAGGCGCTCCGGGCGAGCTCGTAGCAGACGAGCTGATGATCGTCCAGCGGCTCGGGGGAGCTGTCTCTTGCCGGGGCGGTCCGGGTCCGGATGCGGCTCCTCAGAGCGGTGACGATTCGCTCCTCGAGCCGCTCGGCGGTCTCGATGACCTCACGAGCGGCATCCAGAGGATCTCGCCACGGTGCCTCGGTCAATCCCATGCCCCTTCCTCCGTCCTCATGCCCCGAGCTGCCGGACCTCCTCCGGGGTGACGATCCCGAGCTTCAAACCTTTCTGCGGGTCCAGGATCCCGGTCGCAACCGCCTTTCTCAGCTTGCGGCGGGCGTGGCGATCCGTTGCCCGGTCGCTCATCACGCCCTGGATGATCGTGGCCCCCTGCTCGGCCGCGACCGCCGCATCATAGGCCTCGATCTTGTCCAGCTCGCTCACGATCTCCTCCTCCGGCATGGCGACTCGGTATGCCAGCCGGACGGCAAAGAGCTGCAGCGGATGCCCGACCCATTTGCCGTCCATGCCGAGCTGCTGGCCGTGCTGGGCGTCCTCGAACACCTCCCGGATCCGGCGCACGAGCAGGAGGTGGTTTTCGCCGTCCGAGAGCCTCTTGTCGGGCACCGGGTAATTCACGGTCATGTTGTCGATGGCCGGCACCCCCACGGACCCGGCGAGGTTCACGATCGCGGCCCGCGCCCAGTCGCAGACCGGGTGGTTGTTGAAGATCAGCGGCAGGCCGATGTCGGCCGAGTAGTCGGCGATTCCGAAAATGATGCCCGCCAGCCTGGGCATGGTCGCCTTGACGAGGGCCGGCAGCTGGGCGACGGCCCATCCCGATTCCACCAGGAACTCCAGCTTGATGCGGTTCGGAGCCAGCCCGAGCCTCTCTTCCAGGTCGGACAGCAGGTCGCACAGGAAGGCCAGTTGCTCCGGGTGCTCGGCCTTGGGCCAGATGATCCCGTCGATCGGATACCGCTCGGGCGGAAGGTCTCTGCCCGCCTCGGTGAGAACCGTGATCAGGTCCTCGAGACAGTACTCCAGCAGGAGACCGCTCGGCCTGTAAAACCGCAGCGTGTGGCCCCACTCGGCCTCCCGGAAGATCCGGATCGCGTTCTCCCGGCCCCGCTGGATGACGTCCTCCCTCAAGGCCTGCGCGTCCTCGCTGTCCACCATGACGAGAGGCGACTGGAGATCTCCGGTCAGCTCCTCTTCGATGGCGGCCAGCGGCACCACCAGGGTATCCGCCAGCTCTCTCAAGGATATGCTGTACTTTTCCAGGATTCTCTCGGTGGCGCTGCTCCCCCTCTCCACAGCCTTCAGCGCCATGTCATAATTGCTTGCCGGCGTCGTGAAGTGAGCCTGCTGTCGCAGGTATTTCAGCGGCAGGTCGCTTGCTGTCAGGGAGCGTCCCTGCTCCAGGAGCTCGCGGCGGCGCTTGCCGTATCTCTCGAGCAGATCGTGATGGGGCTTCAGGTCTGATGCAGACATGGGGCACTCCTTTTCGAGAGGCTGTCGATAAAAGGCCATCTGCGGTGGGGCAGCCCCCGGGAGCGGACGGACCCGCTCGCCCCGGAGCCGCGCGGCAGCCAGCTAACGAACTAGATTCCGAGATTTATAGAAACGTTTCACGGCACGGGCGCGTCCCTGCCGACGTTTCCGGCAGTACGGAGCAAGCCTCCCGGGCCCGGCTCGTGAAAAGTCGCTCGTTCAGAGAGGTTGGGCGATGAACCCGTTCCTTGCGAGAAACGCGTACCAGGCCTTCCCTCTGGCCTGGCGGGGAAAGAACCAGACGTGACCGCCCCGCAGAAAGAGATGATCGGGGCGGTTCCAGCGCTCGTACAGCTCCTGCACATCCTCGAAGGGGCAGAGCCGGTCTCCGCGAGCCGCGATGATGAGGCACCGCTCCGGCGGGAGCCGGCACCCGCGGGAGAGCGGGGAGTGGATCTTCCAGAGCTCCGCCACCCGCTCTGCGGCGCCGTCGTCGCCCCCAAGGGCCGGGTGGAACGGCACCGGGAGCCGGATCCCGTGAAAGCTGACGAGCGGGACGATCAGGCAGACCACGGCGGGCATCGCGGTGAGCGACGCGAAGAGGGCGGCCAGGTAGCCGCCCAGGCTCGCTCCTGCAAGTCCGATTTCGGAAGCTCCCCGGTCCCGGAGAAGGTGAAAGGAGCTGGCAAGGTCGTGCACCGCCTGCCCGAAACCCTCGAGGCCGAGGATCGGATTACGGAAGGGAAACGGCGGAGAGAGCCGCTCCCGCAGCGAGGACGCCCTTCTCCAGTGAAAAGGCGTGACGAAGAGGGCCACGTCCAGACCGAGATCGTAGAGCCTGGACATTCGGAACATCCGCTGCGCCTGCCGCGGCTCCCCCAGCGACCAGCCGTGGCAGCAGACCAGGGTCCTGCGGCCTCCGCCGGCATGTTGCCAGTGAGCCAGGTAGGCGGTCCGGTTTTGCGTGAAGCTCTCATACAGCTCCCGGACTGCCGGGTTCCGCACCTCGTATCGGCTGGGGAACGCGTACAACCGGAACGATCCCTCGCGGAACCGCCGCTTCTCGAGCACGCGGGTCTGCGGCGGTGAGGTCTCCGGAAAGGTGAAGAACCGGTCCGGGTCCCGGGGAAGTGAATCGGAAAGATAGTAGGAAGCCCAGTCTCTCATGAGCTGCGGGCTCGGGGTCTCGGACGCCCTCCCGCGTGCCGCTGCCAGGACCCTGGCCGAGGCGAGCAGGGCTTCGTCGAACCCGACCCCGAATGTTTCCGCGGCTCTCTCGGCCCAGTGTGAAAGCATCACGGCCTCGTTCTCAATACCGCTTTCCTAATGCCGCTTGCGCTCGCATCTCGGATTTCGGTTGAACAGAATAGTGTCTTGTGGCATTAAAATAAACCTAAATGAACCTGGGCATGTGAGAACGCCGGAGAACGGCTCTGAGCGTCGGAGGTGTGAGATGGGATTTAGGACAAGCCTGAAGGCGGCTGCGCATCGGCTCTCGATCCTGGTGTTCGTGCTCCTGGAGGTAGCCGGTCTCCCGCGGGTGAAGGAGCGCCGCAAGCCGTTGAAGGAGAGCGCCCGATGAGCGATTTCTCGCGCAAAGCAGACCTGGGCCGGACCGGCCTGAAAGTTTCCAGGATCGGGATCGGCTCCGCCTACGGCGTCTCGTCCCGCGCCTGCCGCAACGCCTTCGAGGCCGGAGTGAACTACTTCTTCTGGGGGTCTGTCCGGACCCCGGGGATGGGGCTGGCCATACGGGAGATCGCCGCCGCCCGGCGGGAGGACCTGGTCGTGGTGCTCGAGTGCTATGCCAGGAGCCCGCTGCTCGCGGGCTTGAGCATCGACCGGGGGCTTCGCAGCCTGGGCATAGATCGCGCGGACGTCCTCCTGCTCGGATGGTACCAGGATCCGCCGAGCCGCAAGCTGCTCGACACCCTGGACCGCATCCGGGAGCAGGGGAAGTTCCGGTTCCTGGGCATCTCTTCCCACAAGCGGCCGCTTTTCCGGGATTTCCTGCAGGACGGCCGCTACGACGTCTTCCACGTCCGGTACAACGCGGCACACCGCGGTGCCGAGCAGGAGATCTTCCCCTACCTGCCGGAAGCAGGCGGACCCGGCATCGTCTCCTTCACCAACACGAGATGGGGAGATCTGCTCAAGCCGAAGAACATGCCGCCCGGAGAAACCCCTCCCGGCGCGCCCGACTGCTACCGGTTCGTCCTGTCCGATCCCCACGTTCAGGTCGCGATCTGCGGTCCCAAGAACGATGCGGAGATGGAAGCGGCCCTCACCGTGCTCGCCCAAGGTCCCATGACGGAGCCGGAGCTGGCCAGGATGCGACGGATCGGCGATCACGTCCACGGGATCTCATCGCTCATGAGCGTGCTCGCGTGAGAAATGTCCATCACCTTTGCTGAAAGGGACGAGCTCCAGGGCTTCCTGGACTCGACCTTCCAAGACCGCGCGGGCCTGCGCATCCTGGAGGTGGGGTGCGGGTCCAGGTCGAACGTGCGGCTGGGAAAGGACCCTTACGTTGTCGGTCTGGATCTTTCCCGGGACCAGCTCGACCGGAACCACGAACTCCGGGAGAAGATCCAGGGCGACATCCAGACGATCGAGCTCCCCCCGGCGAGCTTCGACGTGGCGATCTGCTGGGACGTGATCGAGCATCTGCGCTTTCCCCGGCAGGCCCTGGACCGGATCTTCTCCTGCTTGCGGGACGGCGGTCTCGCCATCCTGGCCGGGCCGAACCTCTACTCGGTGAAAGGAATGACGGCCAGGCTGACCCCCTTCCGCTTCCACCTCTGGTTCTACCGCCGGGTGGCGGGATGGGACCGCAGCGCGGACACCACCATGGGGCGCTTCCCCACCTATCTGCGCCATTCGAGCAGCCTTCCCGCCGTGCTCTGCTACCTGGAGCACAACGGGCACCGGGTGCTGTTCCGGCGCCTGTACGAGCACCCGGTCCAGAAAGCCTGGCGGCGCAAGAGGCGCTGGCTGGACGTCGTGCTCAAGGGGTTGGCAGGCGCGGCCTCCCTGGCGACCCTGAAGAGGGCCGACTGGCTCCTCTCCGACTACATCGTGGTGGCGCAGAAGAACGGCTAGCCGGATTTCCCTCCCGCCCCGGGTGCCGAGCGCGGCAAGCAGCGCCTCTACACGTTTTCTTTTCGTCATCCCGGCGCAGGCCGGGGTCCAGTCCCTGTAACCTGGAACTACCGCTGTGCATGGTGCAACCCTTCTGGATCCCGGCTTACACGCGCTCCGCACATGGGCCGGGATGACAAACTATGACATAAGGAAGAAGGGAGTGTCTTTCGGGCATCTAAATGTCAAGCCATCCGAATCGCTCTCTAAATGAACCTTATCCGGACCCCTTCCCGGGGGAGCCCTTCTGGAGGACAAGCAGATGCGACTCCGCGAGTATTTCGAAAACGCCGAAGGCCTGGGCGTCCTGGCCACGGCGGACTCTTCGGGGAACGTCGATGCCGCCATCTATTCCAGGCCTCACGTGGTCGACGACGAGACGGTGGCCTTCATCATGGCCGAAAGGCAGACCCACGAGAACCTGCAGTCCAACCCGCATGCAGCGTATCTGTTCAAGGAGAACGGGAAAGGCTTCTTCGGCACACGCCTCTTCCTGACCAAGATCCGGGAGGAGAAAGACAGCGATCAGATCCCTTCTCTGCTTCGCAGGAAGGGGCACCGGATCGAACGGGAACTGGGCGATTCGGCCCGCTATCTCGTGTACTTTCGCGTGGACCGGGTGGTCCCTCTGGTAGGCTCCGGCAAGTGCCCTATCACTCAGTTCGCCCGGGCGGCTGGAGCGTAGTGAGGAGAAACCGCTGCGTCAGGATTTCGTCCCCAGGTGGACCACCGCGATCCCGTTGGTGAGCCTGCGGTAGGACACGGACGTGAAGCCGATCCGCTCGAGCAGGGCGCCGAGCTCGTCCGGATCCGGGAAGAGCCGGATCGACTCGGGCAGATAGGTGTAGGCGCGTCTCGAGCCGGTCAGGACCTTGCCGACCAACGGCATGACGGAGAACGAATAGAAGTCATAGAGCTTTCTGAACCAGGGCGCGGTCGGGCTCGAGAATTCGAGGCAGAGGAGCTTGCCGCCGGGCTTGAGAACCCGGTACATTTCCCGAAAGCCGGTTTCCATGTGGGTGAGGTTGCGGATTCCGAAGCCCACCATGGCGGCGTCGAATTTGCCTTTCTTGGCGGCGATCTGTTCCGCGTCCCCTTGCAGATAGAGGATCCGGTCGTCGAGCGCGCGCCGGCGGACCTTGGGCTTGCCGGTCTCCATCATGGCCCGGTTCACGTCGTAGAGGACGACCTTGCCCGCCGGGCCGGTTCTGCCGGCTGCCAGAATCGCCAGATCCGCGGTGCCTCCGCACACGTCGATCACCCTGTCCCCGGATCGGAGATCCAGCATGCGGACCGCTTTCCGCTTCCAGAAAAGCTGGATCCCTGCGCTGAGAAGGGTGTTGGAGAAGTCGTACTTGTGAGCGATGGAATCGAAGTGGTCCTTGACGAGCTTGCTCTTCTCGCGAGCGGCCACCCGGCGATAGCCGAAGAAGGCCGACTCGTCCGTTTCCGCCGGCCGTTCCCGAGGGCCGGCGCCGCCGTCCCCAGGCCGTTCCTGAGGCGTCTTTTCCATATTTTTCACCTATTTGAGCTGGGACGAGAAACTTGGCCACGAGGAGCCGTATCTCATTCATGTACCCTGCAAAGGATACCCCAGCTTCCTGACTCCTGTCGACTCGAAAGGATTCTTCCTGCGCCGGATGACCGAAGACACGGGGGGATTTCACCGGTTCCGTCGATACTTGCCCGCCCGGCGCCGCTTGACAGCAGGGCAGGAAGAACATATCCTTAATGCTACTGATTATCATTAACATCGTCTCTCTGTTCCCATCAAGTTGACCCGACCCAAAATCAAGAATCGGCAGGTTTCTTCGACTCGTTTCGGCAGCATGCATCACCACGACCGGCCTCGACCAGGCCGGAAGGAAAGGAGAAGAGGCATGGAGATCAAGGGCAGCAGGACAGAAAAGAACCTCATCACCGCTTTTGCAGGCGAGTCGCAGGCGAGAAATCGCTACACCTTTGCCGCGAGTCAGGCGCGCAAGGAAGGCTACGTGCAGATCGCCCTCGCCTTCGAGGAGACGGCCAACCAGGAGAAGGAGCACGCCAAGAGGTTTTTCTCCTTTCTGAAAGGCGGCATGGCGAAGGTCGAAGCAGAGTTCCCGGCCGGTCTCGTCGCCACCACCGCGGAGAACCTGAAGCATGCGGCCGAAGGCGAGCACGAAGAGTGGAGCCAGATGTATCCCGAGTGCGCCAAGATCGCCCGGAGCGAGGGCTTCGAGGCGATCGCCAAGGTCTTCGAGAACGTCTCCATCGCCGAGAAGCAGCACGAAAGAAGGTACCTGGGGCTTCTGACCAACCTGAACGCCGGCGAGGTCTTCAAGAAGAGCAAGCCGGTCATCTGGCGCTGCATCAACTGCGGTTACGTCCACGAAGGCAAGGACGCACCCGGCGCGTGCCCGGCGTGCGCCCACCCTCAGGCTTACTTCGAGCTGCTGGCCGAGAACTGGTAGGTTCGGATCGGCAGCATGGAGGACCGTCATGAAAGAACGAACCGGAGGGGTCACTCTGGCCGGCAATCTCCTGACCCTGGTCGGCAACGAGGTCCGGGTCGGGGATCCGGCCCCTGATTTCGAGGTCCTGGACAACAGCCTGGCACCGGTCCGATTCGTCTCGTTCCGGGGCAAGCCCTGCCTGATCTCATCGGTGCCGTCTCTGGACACCCCTGTGTGCGACACGGAGACTCGGCGGTTCAACCAAGACGCTACAGGGCTCAGCCAGGAGCTGGAAATCCTGACCATCAGCATGGACCTCCCTTTTGCCCAGAAGCGCTGGTGCGGCGCTGCCCAGGTGAATCGGGTGCGGACCTTTTCCGACCACCGGTCGGCCTCCTTCGGGAACGCTTACGGGGTCCTGATCAAGGAGCTGCGCCTGCTGGCGCGGGCCGTGTTCGTAGTGGATCGCAACGGCGTGCTCCAGTACCAGGAGCTCGTCAGGGAGATCGCCAGCGAGCCCGACTACGAGGCCGTGTACAAGGCGATCCAGCGGGTCGTTTAGGAGGCTGTCCATAAATGCCCATCTGCGGTGTTGCGCTCAGCGGGTCACGGTTGATGGAACCTGTTCCCTTCGGCATCCGCGCCGACCGCTTCGTTGTTCGAGAGTACTGCAACATCCACGGCTTGTGGAAAGGATAGGCCATGATCAGTCAAAAGATGGAGGCCGCGCTCAACGAGCAGATCAAATGGGAGCTCTACTCCTCCTATTTGTACCTTTCGATGTCGGCCCACTTCACCTCGGTAAACCTCGCCGGGTTTGCCAACTGGATGCGCGTGCAGGCCCAGGAAGAGCTGGTCCACGCCATCAAGTTCTACGACTTCGTGCATGAGCGGAACGGGAAGGTCGTGCTCCAGCAGGTCGAGGCCCCGCCCGCGGAGTGGAAGTCGCCGCTCGCTGCCTTCGAGGACGCTTTCAAGCACGAGCAGCTGGTGTCCAAGAGGATCAACGACCTGGTCGACATGGCGGTAAAGGAGAAGGACCACGCCACGAACATCTTTCTCCAGTGGTTCGTGACGGAGCAGGTCGAGGAGGAGTCCTCTGCGAACGAGGTCGTGCAGAACCTCAAGCTGGTGAGAGCGGACAGCAGTGGCCTCTTCATGCTCGACCGCGAGCTGGCGCAGCGCGTCTTCACCATGCCTGCTGTGGCCCAGGCAGAGACGGGCTGACGGTGTCAGGGGGGGACGCATGCGCATGCGTCTCCCTCGTGCGGCCTGGCGGGGACGAACCGCTCCGCTCCTGTTGATTCCAGTCGACACGATTTGGTAAT